>NZ_CP077369.1:2400000-3000000 GCF_019048525.1 Acinetobacter lwoffii
GAATCATGGATAAACGCTTTAAGCCCCTGACCCCGATTCAACAGATGCAAAAGAGATTATCTGTACTTGAAACCGTCAGCAACAATCCTGACTGGCCTTTTCATCAGGTTGCTCGCTTCATTCGTACCGAGTTGCACCTCACACTCAACGATATGGCTAAAATTACCAAGATTGCTCCCCAGACTCTACAGAAAATGGAACAACCTGAAGGAAATCCAACACTCAAGTCTATGCAGAAATTACTGGATGCTTTTGGTTTAAAGTTAGAAATCAGGGTTAAATCCTGATGAGAAGCTGATGCTTTAATTGATATTTGCGGGAATTTTAGAGAAGAAGAATGGTTTAACAACTGAAAATATGCCCTGCTCCAATCTGTCTGTTAAATCCTTGCTCTATCACAGGAATCCCGGTTTAAATTAAACGCGGGATTCACTGGAGGCTGATATTTTCTTATCAGTTTTTTAATGAATACGTTTACTTTTTAAACGTCATTATGAAGAAATATCAACACAGAGATATTTCATTTCAAGATATTCATCCATACCGAATTTGGACCCTTCACGGCCTAATCCTGATTGCTTGACTCCACCAAATGGCGCAACCTCATTAGAGATAGCTCCGGTATTGATTCCCACCATACCGTATTCTAAGGCTTCGCCTACACGCCACTGACGTGCTGTACTTTGGCTAAATACATAGGTGGCCAGACCGAATTCCGTATCGTTCGCCATCTGAATTGCTTCTTCTTCAGTCTTGAAGCGGAATAACGGCGCCAACGGTCCAAAAGTTTCTTCTTTTGCAATACGCATCTGTTGGGTGACTTCAGTCAGAAGCGTTGGTTCGAAGAATGTACCGCCCAGATTTGAGCGCTGTCCACCGGTTTTCACCTGTGCGCCTTTGCTCACTGCATCTGCAATATGTGATTGCACTTTTTCAATCGCAGCCTCATCAATTAATGGACCTTGGGTAGAAGCTTCATCCCGGCCATCCCCGACTTTCAGCTTGGCAACAGCAGCCACCAGTTTTTCTACCAGTGCATCATAAATGCCATCTTGTACATAAATCCGGTTCGCACAAACACAGGTCTGCCCACTGTTCCGGAATTTACTGGCCATGATGCCCTGTACCGCCTGTTCAAGATTGGCGTCATCAAAGACCAGAACCGGTGCATTGCCACCAAGTTCTAAAGACAGTTTTTTGATGGTCGGTGCACATTGCTGCATCAGGATACGGCCGACTTGAGTCGAACCGGTAAAGCTTAACTTTTTCACAGTTTCGCTTTCACATAAGACCTGACCCACTGCAACCGCATCACCACTAACATGCAGCAATACATCTTGTGGCAAACCTGCGCGCAAGGCCAAAACTTCAAGCGCATAGGCGGTTAAAGGTGTTTGTTCAGCCGGTTTAACCAGCATGGAACAGCCAGCAGCCAGAGCTGGCGCGGCTTTACGGGTAATCATCGCCGCCGGGAAATTCCATGGCGTGATCGCAGCTGTTACCCCAATCGCCTGTTTAACGACCAATAAACGCTGATGGGCAAGCGTTGGTGTCAACACGTCACCATCAATACGGCGCGCCTGCTCGGCAAACCAGCGGATAAAGGAAGCGGCATAACCAATTTCACCACGCGCCTCAGCCAGTGGCTTACCCTGTTCAGCAGTCAGAATCTGAGCCAAAGATTCTTTATGTTCCTGCATCAGATTGAACCAGGCCCAAAGCACATCCGCACGTTCGAGGGCTGTCTTGGTTTTCCAGGCTTTTTGGGCTTGCTGAGAACGAGCTATCAGCTGTTCTACAGATGTCCGGTCATGGGATTTTACCCAGGCCAAAGTGGCTTGGGTTGCTGCATCTTTGACTTCAATATATTCATCCGTGGCAGGCTGATCGAAGCTGATATCAGGATGCTGTAATAAATCTCTATATTGCGCTTGAAGCATGATCATTACTCTTTTATTAGGCTGCGACAGACAGTGCAAACCCTTGTTTCAAGATAGCCAATCCCGCACGGAACTGTTCTGCCGGAATCGTGAGCGGGTATAGGAAACGGATTACATTACCATAACGACCGCAGGTCAGGATTAACAGACCATTTTGCATGGCATGGTTTTGTACAGCTTTTGCCTGTTCCGCAGTTTCAAGCTCAACCGCCACCATTGAGCCCAGTGCACGAATATCTTTGACCATGCTAGATGACATTTTCAGTTCATGTAAAACATCAACCAGTTCTGCGCCTAGATCATTCGCTCTTTCACAAAGACCTTCTTCTTCAATGATATCCAGTACCGCATGGGCAGCCGCAACAGCAACCGGGTTACCGGCATAAGTACCGCCCAATCCACCTGGATTTGGTGCATCCATGACTTCAGCACGACCTACAACGCCTGAGATCGGGAAACCGCCGCCTAGACTCTTGGCCATTGTAATCAGGTCTGCCTTGGTCTCATAATAATCCATCGCAAACAGTTTACCTGTACGCGCAAAACCAGACTGTACTTCATCAGCAATCAGTAAAATGCCGTTTTGATCGCATAATACACGCAAGCGTTTCAGGAATTCTGCTGGCACCACATTAAAACCGCCTTCGCCTTGTACAGGTTCAAGCACAATTGCTGCTACGTCATGCGCAGCAATATCTTCTGCGAAAATGTCTTCAATGCTTTGAATTGCATCATCAACACTAATGCCTTTGGATTCCACCGGATAACGGGCATGGAAAACACCACCAGGCATCACCCCAAAGTCGCGTTTATAAGGTGCAGTTTTACCGGTCATGGCCATCGTCATAAATGAGCGACCATGGAAACCATTGCCAAAAGTCACGATGCCATGACGGCCAGTATGGGCACGGGCAATTTTAACTGCATTTTCGACAGCTTCAGCACCAGTCGAAAAGAATGAGGTTTTTGCAGCACCTTGAATTGGAGCGCGTGCATTGATACGTTCTGCCAGAGCAACGTAACTCTCGTATGGTACAACCTGATAAGCCGTATGGGTAAATTTGGTTAATTGTTCAGTGACCGCAGCAATAATTTTAGGGTGACGATGGCCGGTATTCAGTACGGCGATCCCGCCCGCAAAGTCGATATATTGATTGCCTTCTGCATCCCAGATGGTCGAGTTTTCTGCTTTCTCTGCGTACCATTGACACATGACCCCAACACCACGTGGTGTTGCCTGCTGTTTACGTGCATTCAGTGCTGAGTGTTTACTGTCCATTTTGTATCCTCATTCTTGATTCATACGTTGTAAATTTTGCTATCCGGATCTTGGGATAGAAATTTGCCAAAGACTGGCTGATGTTGTTCATTTTGCGCTTTTACGCGTATGAGACGAGAGCCATTATTGAGTAATTCAAAGGAGCCAATTGATCTATTTAAAACGAGTAAAATAGTCAAAATATAAAATTATTTTATTTATAAACAATTATTTATATTTATAATGAAAATTGGCTCCTTTTTAAATAAAGAAGCCAATTTAAAAACCCATTGCAAAAATTTACGATGGGTCATCATGGATTAAATCTAGTCGTTTTTATGGATTAATTCATCTTGCAAAAAACTTCGCTTAACCCGGATAGATGCCGCGTTCCTGGCGTGCCATTAAAATACGTTCACAAGCCAGAATATAAGCGGCTGTACGCAAAGAACATCCGGCCTGAACTGCTTTTTGCCATACATCCTGTACCGCATTTTTCATACTGGCATCCATACGCTGGTTAATCTCTTCCTCAGTCCAGAAATAGCTGGCCAAATCCTGAACCCATTCAAAATAGCTGACCGTCACGCCACCCGCATTGCAGATCACGTCTGGCACCACCGTAATATGACGCTCACTCAGAATTTCATCCGCTTCAGTCAAAGTGGGACCATTGGCACCTTCCAGAATCATTTTGGCCTGAATATTTTGCGCGACCTGAGTATTAATCACACCTTCCAGTGCTGCCGGAATAAAAACTTCGGCAGGAATGCTCCAAAAAGCTGATGCAGAAATTTCATCACTGGCAGAAAATCCCTGAATTTTATGGTGGGCATTGGAGTATTCAAGCAGCTTTTTAATATCAATCCCCTCTTCTTGATACAGGGTGGCGGAATGGTCCTGAACACAGATCACTTTGCTGCCATTTTCCTGGAAAAGCAGCGCAGCTTCACTCCCGACATTACCGAAACCCTGTACACAGACCCGAGCATTTTTTAAATCCAGACCGATTTGCTGGGCAACTTCACGGCCGCTAATAAACACACCACGGCCTGTGGCTTTACTACGGCCTAAAGAACCCCCTAAATGCACCGGCTTTCCGGTCACTACACCAGTAATCGTAGAACCTGCATTCATGGAAAAGGTGTCCATCATCCAGGCCATGATTTGCGGATTGGTTCCTACATCCGGTGCCGGAATATCTTTTTGCGGTCCAATAATTAAATTGATTTCTGCCGTATAACGTCGGGTCAAGCGTTCCAGTTCGCGTTTGGAAAGCTGGCTCGGATCGACTCGCACACCGCCTTTGGCTCCACCAAAAGGTAAATTTAGAGCAGCACATTTGATTGTCATCCAGGCTGACAGAGCCATCACCTCATCCAAATTGACATCTGGATGAAAACGCACACCGCCTTTGCCCGGACCGCGGGTTAAATTGTGCTGAACACGATAGCCTTCAAAATGCTGAACCGTACCATCATCCATAATGACCGGGACATCGACAATCAAACTGCGCTTTGGGCGTCGCAGCATGTCCAGTCGTTCACTCAGCTCACCCAGATAAGGCGCTACTTTATCCAGTTGCTTAAGATAATTGTTCCAGGCCGTTGTACCTTGCTCGGTATAGGTCAATCCTTTCATCATCATGTTCATTCTATGATCCTTTTGTTATATGCAGTCGTATGTCCTGGCGGCTGCAACACATCTCTATTCGGCTGTTATGGCAATCATTGCTTGATTCAGGTCTTAGTTCAGCGCGCTCCAAACAAAATCAGTGTCTAGATTTTCCGCTTTAGTTTTAATCGGTATCTGTGTATATTGCCTGCCCGCCTGTATGCTCGCATTCAAGCCGCAGGTACATGATCAAAACGCATACAAGACACTTTACAATGACTGCCTGATCAGACTATTTTGCACCTAGCAATACCGCTCTCACGAGAGCCATTTCAAATTTGTAGGAGAGAGCCAATTGCGTAGCTTGCTTGGAGATTATTTACTGCAGCGATTGCAGCAAGATGTCACAGGAACATTACAGATGCGCCTGTTCCGCTGCTTGCGTAACGCGATTATTGATAGCGTATTGGCTCCCAAAACCCGCTTGCCTGCATCACGTGATTTGGCTAAAGAGATTCAGGTATCGCGTAATACGGTGTTAAATGCCTATGAACAATTACAGGCACAGGGTTATGTTGATGCCCGTACCGGTCAAGGTACCTGGGTAGTAGAGAAATTACCCGAATCCTTTTTGGTGAAGGCAGAACAGAATTCTCCTGCCGTTGCAGAAAAAAAAGCACAGCAAAATTATAATCTGTCGCAACGCGGTTCTTACTTGCTCGGCTATTCCGCGGCTTCGCCTTATCAATGGGGAGCCTTTGTACCGGGCGCACCCGATGTAACCGAATTTCCGCATCATATTTTCAGCAAAATCCAAACGCGTTTGAGCCGTGAACCTCAAGTTAACAACCTGATTTACAGCAATGCCGGTGGCTCCCTAGAACTGCGTCAGGAGCTGGCAGAATATCTGAAAATTGCCCGTTCAGTGCAGTGCGATGCTGATCAGATCATTATTACCGAAGGCACCCATCAGGCGATTGATTTGGTCTCGCGTACTTTAAGCGACATAGGCGATGAGGTCTGGATCGAAGATCCAGCCTATTGGGGCGCGCGTAATATTTTACGAATTAATGGCGTCAATCTACGTTCCTTACCGGTGGATCAGGAAGGGATTATTCCCGATCTGCATCCCAAGAAACCACCTAAACTGATTTTTGTGACGCCGTCGCATCAGTATCCTTTGGGCTCACATTTAAGTTTAGAACGGCGCAAACAGTTAATTGCACTGGCACGCCAGCACAATAGCTGGATTGTTGAAGATGATTATGACAGCGAGTTCAGGTTCTCGGGCCAGCCCTATCCTTCTTTACAAGGTTTAGAGCCGGATTCTCCGGTGATTTATATGGGGACGTTCAGTAAGACGATTTATCCGGCCCTGCGTATTGGCTATTTAGTGGTACCAAAACAGCTCTTTTCTTCATTGCGAATTGTAGCTTCGGAACTTTATCGTGGTGGTCACTTAATCGATCAGCAAACACTCGCTGAATTTATCCGTGAAGGACATTATGAAGCGCATATCCGACGAATGCGTTTATTGTATGGCAAACGCCACGCTTTTTTAATTGACCTGATTCGCCGACATTTAGGTGAAGATTTTCTGCATGAATACAATACCGCCGCCGGTTTGCATCTGATTTTAAAATTGCCCAGCAGCAGTGATGATGTCTTGATTGCATCCAAAGCGCTTGAACTGGGAATCAAGGTCAGAGCCTTATCGCAATACTATACCAAACATTATTCCACCCGGCAGAAAGGATTATTACTGGGCTTTGCCTGTGTGAGTGAACAGGAAATTCTGGTGGCTTTCGGGATATTGTTAAAGTGCTTGCGCGAGCATGGGATCCGCACTTTAACTTAGTAAAAACTCAGGGATCAATACAATTATATTTTTAAAATCAAAAAGCTTTTAATTTATTTTTAAAGGGAACGTAAACCTGCTTTTAGCCTGATATTTTAGGTAAGCTTTATTTTTCTGTAAATATTGCCTGCTTATATTTTTTATCTCTTAAGCCAATTGGCTCCTTTGAATTGCTCAAAAATGGCTCTCGTCACTTTACAACAAAAAAGAGAAATTAACCGCATACATGAACAGCATGTAACCGTACTTTAATCAAAGTGTGATCCTGTCTATAGGGCTACAAGGATTCATTTTATTAAGATTAACTTAATATTGGTCAAGCACTGATGAATTCGGTTACAGTTTCAAAGGATAAGATAGCGTAAGCCAAATAAGGAATTTTATTGCCGCTACGCTATTGATATTAAGGGAAATTATATGGCAGAACATCAACATTTCTCCAATTCCGAATCATCAAACGGCTTAAAAAACGGACTTAAATCACGCCATCTCACCATGATTTCAATTGCCGGCGTCATTGGTGGAGCACTCTTTGTCGGCTCCGGTAATGTCATCTATTCTGCAGGACCTGCTGCACTCATTGCCTATACTCTAGGTGGAATATTAGTTTTACTCATTATGCGTATGCTGGGAGAAATGGCGGTACTGAATCCCGACAGCGGCTCATTTTCAACCTATGCGGACCGAGGAATCGGGCGCTGGGCCGGATTTTCCATCGGCTGGTTATACTGGTCTTTCTGGACCTTGCTCATGGGCTGGGAAGCCTTTGTCGCCGGGAAAATCTTAAATAGCTGGTTTCCATTTATCCCGATCTGGGGCTATATGCTTCTGGTCACTGTAGCGCTGGTCTGGATTAACCTCCGTGACGTAAAAAACTTTGGTGAATTCGAGTTCTGGTTTGCCCTGATTAAAGTCATTGCCATTGTACTGTTTCTGGTGTTTGGTAGTTTGGCCGTGATGCACCTGTGGCCTTGGGGCGATGCCTCTATGCTCGGTGGTACAACTCATCTAACCGCTCAAGGCTTTATGCCTAATGGGTTTTCATCGGTGATCACGGCCTTATTGGGTGTAATGTTTGCTTATATGGGAGCAGAGATTGTCACCGTAGCAGCAGCTGAAACCAAAGATCCAGCCAAGGAAATTCGTAAGGCCGCTAATTCAATTGTATGGCGTATCATTTTATTCTATGTCGGTTCAATGTTGATTACGGTTTGCCTGATTCCACACAATAATCCTTTATTGAAAGATCCGACCTGGGGTACGTATAGCGTAGCGCTTACTGCACTCGGTATTCCAGAAGCACGCCATATTGTTAATTTTGTCGTGCTCACCTCGGTATGTAGCTGCTTTAACTCCGCACTTTATACCTGTTCACGCATGGTCTATTCCCTCTCCAAACGTGGAGATGCACCAAAGAGTTTCGGTTTAACCAACCGCAATAACAGCCCATGGGTAGGTGTCATCTTTTCAAGCCTGTTTTCTTTCGTGGCGATTTATCTGACTGCCACCGAAAGTATGAATATTTATGATGTCTTGATGTTAGCGACGGGTACCGTATCTTTATATGTCTATCTTGCTATTGCCATTTCTCAGCTTAAGTTACGTAAAAAACTGGAAGCTGAAGGACAAAATATTCCATTCAAGATGTGGTTATTCCCATGGCTCACTTATCTGGTCATTATCTTTATTGTCGGCGCTTTAATTACCATGATTATTGAGGGGACGTATTTTAAAGAAGTGGTTTATACCAGTGTGCTTGCATTATTTATTGTAGGCTTAGGCATCTGCGCACAAAAGTTTAACTGGGGTAAAACCTCAGTCAAAAAGGAAAAAGCAGCACAAGCCAGAATTAATTTAAGTGATAATCTTTAATTTATTTCTATAGAAATTTTTTAAATACATCAGAATGAATAAATGGAGAGTTAACAAACTCTCCATTTATTTTATATACAAGCCCAGTAAAAAAGGCCTATGTATGTCTAGATTTTAAATCTCCGTTGATACTTTACCTTTCCTAATCAAATTTCACCTTTCAAGACCACCTTAACTATTTAAGTGTAGCCAGAAGCTGTTCCATTAGCTTTTTCTGTTCTGATTGGTCAACCTGATCCGTTTCAATGAATAATTGATAAATCTCGAATACATTCTGTTATGAAATGTTGAGTCCAGCCTCATTTTGCCCAAAAGCTTCTAATATATTTTTTCTTATATGGCCACAATCATTGGAATTGGAAAAGATATGAATCATTATCCTGAAACCCCAGCTTCAACTGAAACCCAAGACCATCAACCTGGCGTGCAAACCCAAATGGACCCTGCACCGGAAATTATTAAACCGCATTATAAAGGCAGTGAAAAATTAAAAGGCAAAGTTGCCTTGATTACTGGTGGTGATAGCGGAATTGGCCGCTCTGTATCGGTCTTATTTGCCCGCGAAGGTGCAGATATCGCTATTTGCTATCTGGATGAAGATCAGGATGCACGGGACACCAAAAAAATGGTGGAAGATGAAGGCCGCCGTTGTCTGCTGATTCAATGTGATTTACAAGATCAAGATGAAATCAAGAAAATGGTGGAAAAGACCCTTCAGGAATTTAAAACGATTAATATTCTGGTCAATAATGCCGGGGTTCAATACCCGAAAGAAAGTATTACCGATATCTCGCCCGAGCAATTACTTAAAACATTTAATGTTAATATTCTGTCGATGTTCCACCTGACTCAGGCGGTGATTCCGCATATGCAAGCAGGTGACAGCATTATCAATACCACCAGTATTACCAGTTATCACGGACATGATCAGCTGATTGACTATGCCAGCACGAAAGGTGCCATCACTACATTTACCCGAAGCCTTTCCACCAATTTATTAAAAAATAAAACGGGCATTCGCGTCAATGGTGTCGCTCCGGGCCCAATCTGGACCCCACTCATTCCGAGCAGTTTTGATGAAGAACAGCTTAAAGATTTTGGTAAAAGTACCCCAATGGGCCGCATGGGCCAGCCAAGTGAAGTAGCACCGGCGTATTTATTTCTGGCCAGTGAAGAAGCCAGCTATATTTCAGGTCAGGTGATTCATGTGAATGGCGGCAGTATTATTAACGGCTAATCTGGCACAGAAGATAGCGGTTCTAGCTGACCGTTATCTTCATCTATTTAATCTTTGGATTTTCATATTTAAAAAAAATTGTTTTTATAAAATGTTTCCAACAAATACTTACCCTCGCAAAAGTAAGCTCTTGTTATAGTAATTTCAGCCAAACCTGATGAGGATATTAAGATGCCTAGAGGTGAAAAATCAGCCTATACCGATAAACAGAAACGGCAGGCCCAACATATTGAAGAAAGCGAAAAAGAACGTGGTCGTTCTGAGGAAGAAGCCGAACGTATTGCCTGGTCAACGGTCAACAAACAAGATGGTGGCGGCAAGAAAAAGAAACCGTCCCACTAAATAGAATTCATGTCGATGAAAGTATGGGACAGATACAAAGACCCTCTATAATTAAATTATAGAGGGTCTTTTACCATCAGCTTTAAGTAATATTTTCGATACGCTGCTGAGTCCATGCTGGCCAGAGCTTTTCCAGTGTTTGTTCAAATTTTGCATTTTCGGTTCGCCATTGTGGATTTTTGTCCTTATCAATAATCAGCGCACGAACCCCTTCAATAAAATCGCCCTGCTCTAACCAGACATCCTGCAAGTCCCGTTCTAGCTGCATACATTTTTCCAGCGACAAATTCTGTCCGGCTTGCTGTAACTTCAGGCTGGTCTGTTTTGCCATCACCGGACGCTGCTGCAAAATGGTCAGCATTTTATTGGCCCATTCCTGATTAGTTGCACTACTTGCATGAGCAAGGCTCTGTTCAATCTCCTCCAGGTGTTGATAGCCAAAATGCTGATTAATCAGATCTGAACGTTTTTGCAGCTCGCTTTCTACCGGATGCGTAATATAGGAACTAATGATCTTTTGAATCTCAATCGGGTTTAATACCGGTGCTGCAATCAATGCTGCTTCTAATTCAGCAAAACGCTCACTCGGCACATGATAATCCACCAGATCCAGATACAGCGCATCACTGCTACTGATTTGCTCACCAGTCAATGCCATATAGACACCGACTTCATCCAGTCGGGACAGAAAATGGGTAGCACCGACATCGGGGAAAAAACCAATCGCAGTTTCTGGCATGGCAAAACGTGATTTTTCACTCGTAACTTTGATATGACAGGCTTGAGCCAATCCAAAGCCTCCGCCCAGTACATAGCCATCCATCATCACGATCACGGCCTTTGGAAAATTACGCAAGGTGCTCAGCATCTTATATTCAGTGGCAAAAAAATCCTGATATTGGGTATTGCCGGCCTGATAGCTGTCATACAGATAGCGGATATCTCCTCCGGCACAGAACGCCTTGGGACTGTTGGAATTGATCAGAACCGCTTGTACCTGTGGTTTATGGCACCACTGATCGAGTTGTGCCTGAATGCCTTGAATCATCGGCAGGGTTAAGGCATTTAAATGGCTGGTGCGGTCCAGGCTGATGATGCCCAGACCTCCTTCTACCCAAATCGCTAAATTATTTTCATCACTCATTTTATTTTCCTATTCTTGTTTTATGGATGGGTAAATTTAGCGGGGCGTTTTTCCACAAAGGCCTGCATGCCTTCCTTTTGATCAGCACCGGCAAAAATGGAATGGAACACTCGACGTTCAAAGCGCAGGCCTTCTGCCAGGCTCACTTCAAAGGCCCGATTAATTGATTCTTTAATCATCATCACGGCAGTAAGTGACTTTTCAGCAATTTTTTCGGCAGCTTGCAGGGTTTGCTCCAGTAATTCTTCCTTAGCAAATACCCGAGCTACCAGACCACTTTGTTCCGCTTCTTGCGCCCCCATCTGCCGTGCAGTCAGGCACATTTCCATGGCTTTGGCCTTACCAATCGCCAAGGTTAAACGCTGGGTACCGCCAATGCCTGGCAACACGCCTAAAGTAACTTCGGGCAGACCAAATTTTGCATTCTCAGCGCAGTAAATAAAGTCGCACATCAATGCCAGCTCGCAACCACCACCCAAGGCATAGCCACTCACTGCGGCGATTAAAGGTTTGCGGCGCTGGGCAATCCGGTCGGCCAGACTGAAAAAATCATCTAGATAAATTTGCGGAAAATTCAGATCTGCCATTTCTTTAATATCGGCACCGGCGGCAAAGGCTTTTTCCGAACCGGCAATCACAATACAGCCAATTGCCGGATCTTTTTCCAGCTGATCCAGTGCCTGATTGACTTCAACAATCAGCTGGTTATTTAGTGCATTTAAAGCTTGCGGACGATTTAAAGTAATCAGCCCGACACCATTACGTTGTTCTAATAAAATTGTTTGCCATTGCATGAGATAAATCCTTTTAAAATTAGAGGCTGCGCGCAATCACCAGCCGCTGAATATCGCTGGTGCCTTCATAAATCTGACAAATCCGCGCATCGCGGTAAATCCGTTCAATTGGAAAATCTTTGAGATAACCGTAGCCACCAAAAATCTGCAGCGCTTTGGAACAGACACGTTCTGCCATTTCTGAAGCAAATAGCTTGGCCATGGAGGCTTCGGTTAAACAGGCTTCACCGGCTTCTTTCTTGCGTGCTGCAAAATGGACCAGTTGCCGTGCCGCTTCAATTTCAGTCGCCATACTGGCCAGCCTGAAAGAAATCGCCTGCTGTTCAAAAATCGGTTTGCCAAAGGCGACCCGATCATGCGCATAGGCCGTTGCTTCTTCTAAAGCGGCACGCGCCAAACCAACCGCCTGTGCGGCAATACCGATTCGCCCGCCTTCCAGATTTGCTAGGGCAATTTTCAGACCTTCGCCTTCGGCGCCGAGTCTTAAACTTTCATGAATGCGGACATCAGTTAGGGCAATCTGACAGGTATCCGAAGCATGCAGGCCGAGTTTTTCTTCCACCCGAATCACTTCATAGCCAGGTGTGTCGCGCGGCACTAAAAATGCACTCATGCCTTTTTTGCCCGCAGATGGGTCGGTCACGGCAAAGACAATAATCATCCCGGCATTGTGGCCTGAGGTAATGAACTGTTTGGCGCCATTCAGAATGTAGTGATCGCCGTCCTTGATCGCCCGGGTTTTAATCGCGGCAGCATCCGATCCGGTATGCGGTTCGGTTAAGGCAAAGGCACCAATCATTTCACCTTGAGCCAAAGGCTTTAAAAATTGCTGCTTTTGCTGTTCCGTGCCGAACTTGAAAATCGGCACACAACCCACCGAGTTATGTACGCTCATAATCGCGGATGTTGCACCATCGGCCGCAGCGACTTCTTCTAGGGCTAGAACATAAGCCAGCGTACCTGTGCCCGAACCGCCCCATTCTTCCGGAATCAGCATGCCTAAAAAACCCAGCTCTCCCATTTGGGCCAAGGCCTGCTTAGGAAAAATGCCTTTTTGATCCCACTCGCCGGCAAAGGGTTTAATCTGTTCCTGGGCAAAGCTTTTGGCCATATCCTGAATTAGTTTTTGCTCTTCCGTTAATTGCATCGATGCTTCCTTTAATCTCTTTATTTAATCTTCTTATTCAATTTGTTGGCTTTAGCTATTATGCGGTCTTGGCTTGCTGCTTGTTGATTTCCTGATTGCGCAGTAAAAAGCGTTGAATTTTACCGCTTGGGGTTTTCGGCAATTCGGTCACGAATTCAATCAGGCGCGGATAGGCATGTGCAGATAAACGCTTTTTCACAAATTGACCCAGCTCTTCTTCCAGATGGGTCGAAGCTGCAAAATTATTCGCCAGAATCACAAAGGCTTTAATCACTTCGGTACGCTCGGGGTCAGGTACACCAATCACCGCAGCTTCAATCACGGCATCATGTTCCAGCAAGGCACTTTCCACATCAAATGGGCCGACCCGATAGCCTGACGTTGTAATGACATCATCACTACGCCCGACAAAGCTCATACTGCCATCAGCATGGATTTCTGCGGTATCACCGGTTAAATAGTAGTGGCCGACAAAGGGAGATTTACGGCTTTCTTCATAGCCAGAGAACCACATCATCGGCGATTGGCTGATATCCACTGCCAGGATGCCCGGGATGTCAGCTGCTAATTCATGCCCCTGTTCATCGACAACGGCAATTCGGTAACCCGGGCTGGCAAAGCCTGCCGAACCTGAACGGACCGGATGTTCCAAAGCATGATGATTACACACCACCATCCCGACTTCGGTCTGGCCATAATGGTCATAAATCGGCACATCTAGCACCTCTTTAAACCAGCGGATCACTTCCGGATTTAACGGTTCTCCCGCACTGCTGACGACACGTAACTTGCCGCGCAGTTTTGCCATTTGAGCAGGATCGGCTGCCATCATCATGCGGTAAGCAGTCGGTGCACCGGCCAGATTGGTAATGCCATATTCCTTAACAATTTCGCAGACACTTTCCGCATTAAACCCACCTTCATAAAACAAGGTCGAGTGTCCAAGCATTAAGGGACCAATAATCGCGTAATACAATCCGTAGGCCCAGCCGGGATCGGCAATATTCCAGAATGCATCTTCAGGAGTTAGACCAATGGCATTTTGCATATAGCTTGCAAAAGCAATCAGTGCTTTTAAAGGGACTTTAAGAGGTTTCGCTGGTCCAGTAGTACCGGAGGTAAACATCAATAAAAAAGGATCATTAACACTCAGGATTTCCAGCTCACAAGCTTCAGCCTGACGGTTTAATACCGTCCAGAAGCTGAGGTCGTGCGGATAGCGCTCTGCCTCAATTTCGGCATGTACCGTCACAATCAGTGGACAGTTGCTGATCTCGGATAATTTCTCCCGATTCGCCAGATCAGTCACCACCAGCTTACTTTGCGCCAGCTGAATGCGATGCTCGATGGCTTTAGGCCCAAAGGCCGTAAATAACGGTTGATAGACCGCACCAATCCGCCAGGTCGCTAAAATGGTAATTATCAGCTCCGGGGTGCGCGGTAATAATCCGGAAACACGATCACCTTTACCAATGCCTTGAGACTTAAGAAAATTGGCAAACTGGCTGGAATATTTTTTGAGCTCGGCAAAGCTATATTGTTCTTTTCTGCCATCTTTACCATGCCAGTATAGGGCAATGGCATCGGAATCGGCATGACGGTCACAGCATTCATAACAGGCATTTACTGCCTGCATTGAACCGGAGAGATACTGGCTTGCAACCGTATTTAAATCAAAGTCTTGAACCGTTGTTTGATAATCTAACATGTTAAACCTCAGCCTGAATTTATCGTTATTACTGACAAGGTGTAATTATTGAAGCGAATCCTTGCTCCATCTGAATCTTTTAAGTTTTAAGCATTTGGCGTGGTGTATTGATGCATGATGCTGGAGAAGTCCAGATGGGCATCTCCTTCCTGACAGAGCTGTTGATAGAGTTTTTGTACCATGCTGCCGAGTACAACCGGCTGATCCACCTGTTGCGCTGCATCGACCGCCAAACCTAAATCTTTGAGCATCAATTGTGCGGCAAAACCGTCGGTATAACCCCGCGATGACGGTGCATTGGCACAAATATCGGGCCATGGATTATAAATTTCAGAACTCCAGCAACGTCCAGTGGAGCTGTTGATTACCCCAGCCAGCGCCTGCGGATCAATTCCCAGTTTGGCTCCGAGTGCCATTCCTTCTGCAACGGCAGTCATGGAAATGCCCAGAATCAGGTTATTACAGATTTTTGCCACCTGTCCTGTTCCCACCGCACCACAATGCACCAGATTTTTACCCATACAGCCGAGAACAGGTTTAACGGCCTCAAAGGTGGCATCATCTGCACCGACCATAAAGGTTAAAGTGCCATCTTTGGCACCTAAAGTACCGCCGGATACCGGTGCATCACAGACGCGAATCTGCTTGGCCTGCGCTGCTGCAGCAACCTCCTGAATGGTTTGCGGATCAATGGTGCTGCTGTCGATACATAAGCTGCCCGCTTGAAGCACCTCCAGAATACCGTGTTCACCTAAATAGACTTCACGCACATGCTTGGCTGCAGGCAACATGCTGACCACGATCTCCGCCTGCTTCGCGGCAGCCTGTGGACTGTCGCAGACCACACCGCCAGCTTCTGCAAAATGCTGTATAGCCACTGCACTTAAGTCATAACCAAAAACCTGATGACCGGACTTGAGCAGATTTTGCGCCATGGAGCCGCCCATGTTGCCTAAACCGATAAATGCAATCTTCATGCTGATGCTCCTTAACGCAGACTGATTGTGGTATTGACACCAGTGGTTTCCTGGTCATCTTCAAACCAGCGGCTGGTAATGGTTTTGGTCTGGGTATAGAACTGCACCGCCTGTTTGCCATAAGGACCGAGATCACCCAGTTTTGAACCGCGTGAACCGGTAAAACTGAAGAAAGGCACAGGTACGGGAATTGGAATGTTAATGCCCACCTGACCGATATCAATCTGGTTCTGGAAGCTACGTGCCGTATTGCCATTTTGGGTAAACAGTCCAACGCCATTACCAAACGGATTGGCATTAATCAGTGCAATCGCCTGTTCTAAAGTATCGACATGCATGATCGCCAGTACCGGACCAAATACTTCTTCTTTATAAATGCGCATATCGGTCGTGACCTGATTAAAAATCGTTGGTCCGACAAAATTACCCTGTTCATAGCCTGGAACCTGCACATCACGGCCATCGAGTAGCAGTTCGGCACCCTGTTCAACACCACTGTTAATTAAATCGATGACACGCGATTTGGCACGGGTTGAAATCACTGGTCCAACATCGGTATTCGGTTCATGCCCGGCATTTACCTTTAAGGTTTTGGTTTTATTGACCAGTTCATCGACCCAGTGCTTGGTCTCACCGACCATTACCGCCACGGAAAGTGCCATACAACGTTGACCTGCTGCGCCAAAAGCTGCACCGACCAAGGCATTTAAGGTCTGTTCTTTATTCGCATCTGGCATCACCACCACATGGTTTTTGGCGCCCATCATCGACTGCACACGCTTGCCGTGTTGGCCTGCAAGGTTATAGACATGCGTGCCGACTGCAGTCGAACCGACAAAAGAAATCGCCTTGATATCGCGATGGGTACACAGTAGATCGACCACTTCTTTGCCGCCATGTACCACATTCAGTACGCCTGCCGGCACACCTGCCTGAATCGCTAACTCAACCAGCATCATGGTCGATAGTGGATCCTGTTCAGAAGGCTTTAAGACAAAAGTATTGCCGCAGACAATCGCCATCGGGAACATCCACAGTGGAATCATCGCCGGAAAGTTAAACGGGGTAATTCCTGCACAGACACCCAAGGGTTGCTGCAAAGTATAGGTATCGACACCGCGTGCCACACCTTCAATATACTCACCCATTTGTAGTGAACCGATCGAACAGGCATGCTCCACCACTTCCAGACCGCGCTGAATATCACCTTCGGCATCGGCCAGAGTTTTCCCCTGTTCCGCCGTTAATACCTGGGCAATACTTTTTAAATTAGTACGAATCAGATCCTGCAATTTCAGCATGATGCGCATACGGGCCTGAATCGGGGTTTGGCGCCAGCTGGCAAAGGCATTTTGCGCAGCCGCAATCGCTGCATTGACTTCTTCAGCAGTGGCAAAAGGCACTTGGCCCAAAACTTCCTGAGTGGCAGGATTAACAATATCTTGCCAATGGCTGGTTTTTGATTCGACAAATTCACCATTAATGAGAAGTTTTGCGGTGGTGAATCCGGTACTTTGCTGTGGATGAGAAATGGCGTTCATGGTCGCTCCGTGCTGGTTTGTTATTGTCGTTGTATCTGCCTTTACTGGCTTTTATTTAACGTATAATTTTTACGCTGTTTCAGCAGACTAACAAAGAACACTTTGACCACCAATAGAAATTGGTGCACGATGGTTGTGCAAATATGCACAGGAATTTAACAGGATGTTAAATAAAAAATGAAAGTGGATTGGGATCATTTACGTTTCTTTTTGGTTTTAGCGCGTGCTAAAACGCTCACCAATGCAGCACGCTTGATTGGGGTTGAACACAGTACCGTGGCACGGCGGATTCAGGCCCTGGAAAATACCCTCGGTACTCAACTGTTTAAGCGCGAAGCCACCGGTTATGAACTGACCTCGGAAGGTCTGGCACTGGTACCGCGTGTGGAACAGATGGAGCAGTCCTTTATCCAGATTGACAAGCGCCACGACCCTTTGCAAGGTCGGGTCCGGATTGGTGCGCCAGAAGGTTTTGGTACGGCATTTTTAGCCCGTCTTTTGGCAGAATTTTCCCAGCATTATCCTTTGCTGACCATTGACCTGATTCCGGTACCGAAAGCGATCAAACTTTCACATCGAGAAGCCGATATTGTGATCGCGATTGACCGGCCCAAATCTGGCCCCTATATCATTACTCGTTTGTCTAACTACTGCCTGAAACTGTATGGCAGCCAGCATTATTTACAGCAAAATCCGGAAATTAAAAAACTGGAAGACCTCCAGCAGCACCGTTTTGTCGATTATATTGATGATCTCGTCTATAGCACTGCACTGTATTCGCTGGAGCGTCTTCCCTTGCAGGTCAGTGCCTGTTTTCGCAGTAATAGTATTCTGGCGCAGGAAATTGCCGTGCGTGCAGGTGCTGGACTGGCCATTTTGCCGAAATTTCTGGTCAATGATAAAAGTGAACTGAAAGAGGTGCTGGGTCAGCAGCTCAGTTTTACCCACACTTTCTGGATGCTGACGCTGGTCGATCTGCAACATGAACCAAAAATTAAACTGGTCTGGGATTTCTTGCGTAAACAAGCCGATCTTCAGCAAGACCTGTTAATGGGCAGATGAATATTGAACACACTGTTCACTTTGCAAGGCTACGTACTTTAGTTAAATCAACTGAAACAACAACGTATCGATACAGCAAATGAACGTATCACAACATTCCTGACGCTCATGACTTGTTAAATTAACAGTCGATCATTCGCGATGTTTTTTAATGAGCTACAGGAAAATAATATGAAAATCTTGATGATACTGACTTCACATGACCAGCTGGGCGATACTGGCAAAAAAACTGGCTTCTGGTTGGAAGAGCTAGCTGCGCCTTATTACACCTTTGTCGATGCAGGCGCAGAGGTAGTTTTGGCTTCTCCTGCAGGTGGTCAGCCACCATTAGATCCAAAAAGTAATGAGCCGGATGCGCAAACCGAAACCACCAAACGCTTTGAAGCAGATGAGGTGGCCATGCAGGCTCTTGCCAATACACATAAGTGGAGTGAAGTCTTAAATCAGGATTTTGATGCCGTGTTCTATCCGGGTGGTCACGGTCCATTATGGGATCTAGCCAAAGACCAGAATTCTATTTCTTTAATTGAGCAGACTTTACAGGCAGATAAACCTGTTGCGCTGGTCTGTCATGCAGCGGGTGTACTTCGTGAAGTCAAAGATGCCGAAGGTCATTCGATTGTAGAAGGCAAGACAGTCACCGGTTTTACTAATACCGAAGAAGACGGCGTAGGCCTAACCGATGTTGTCCCATTTCTAGTGGAAGACATGCTGAAAGAAAAAGGCGGGAAATATTCCAAAGCTGAGGATTGGCAGGTGCATGTACAGCAAGATGGTTTACTGATTACCGGGCAAAATCCGGCCTCTTCTGCTGCAACCGCAGAAGCTTTATTAAAATTATTAAAATAGAAGTTAATCTAAAATTCGTATTAATCTTTTAGATCACTTCTTTTTAAATAAGAAAACCCTGAATGATGCAAGATTATTCAGGGTTTAATTTATCTATTTATTCCCAGATTTAGTTCGCTTCAGCCGCTGTGGAGGCAATATGCTGAGCCAGTAACTCTCTGAGTTTAAATTTCTGGATTTTCCCTGATGGGGTCATCGGAATTTCATCCCAGATCTCCAAACGTTCCGGAAGATATTGCATAGCCAGATTATGAGTTTTCAGGAAATCTACCAGCTCATTAAAACTTAACGGCTTTGTCTGATCTTTCAGCTTGATGATTGCACAGGCACGCTCGCTCATTCGCTCATCTGCATAAGCCACTAAAGCTACTGTGGCGATATTCGGATGCTTATAAAGTAGTGATTCAATTTCCGCGACCGGAATATTTTCTCCACCACGAATAATCACATCCTTCTTACGTCCGCAAATCCGAATATAGCCATGCTCGTCCTGATAGGCAATATCGCCAGTATCAAACCCGCCTTCGGCATCCGTATCATTCAAATGTGGACGTTTTAAATAACCGCCAAAATTTGAACAGGTGCGGATCATCAAACGCCCGGATTCATTCACGGCTTTGGTCTGACCTTTTTTATTCACGATCTTGATTTCAACACCAGGTAAAGCGATGCCATCCGTATTGAAAGAGTGTTCATCCTCATCTTCAGGTCGGGTCAGCGTCACTGCACCACATTCGGTCATACCCAGGCTGAAATCACTTTTACTCCTAAAATATCCCGGGCTTTTTGCACCAATGGACCTGGAATGGGCGCACCTGCACACAGGAAAATTTTCAGTGAATCAACCTTGTCATGCTGTTCTGCCACGGTATTGGATAGGTCATTCAGGAATGGGGTCGAGGCCATGGTGAAATTCACCTGATGCTGATGAATCAGATCTACTGCTTTGGCTACATCCCAGCTTGGAAACATGGGACAACTTGCAAGCTGATTTCTTTGATTTTTATGGTCAGGCCTTAAATAAACTGGCCTTTGATGATGTGGTTACCCTGATTCATCTGCTCAATAAAGTAAATGATGGTTTGAAAAGTATTCATCTGCATAAAGAAGCAGATCAGGAATAAACAAATAGAAATTCAGCTTTAATTGAAGAGTATAAAAAAGAGCCTGTATTCAGGCTCTTTTTTTGAAGTTGAAATTATGCTTTTTGTGGATCGTATTGACGGTCTTTGATGAAAATCCCGGACACTGCCCCACATAAGAAATAAGCACCGCCCATAATCAGGAAGCCTAGACCAATTGAACCACCGCTGGCTGCCGCGCCAATAATCGCAGGTGCAAACATGGCGCCAATACGACCTGCATTATAAGCACCCCCTACTGCAGTACCACGAATCGAAGTGGCAAAGCTTTCCGTCATATAAGTGGCATTAATCGCATATGGAATACCATACAGGAATCCAAAGAAAATCAGCAGATAGGCAATGTTATCTGGTGTATTGAATAGCACAATCACGGGCAGAAAAATCGCCGTTCCGATGGCACCAAAAGAAAAGACAGCGCGTCTACCCAGACGGTCTGCGGCAAAGCCCGCCAGAATTTTTCCGAAAATCATCGCCACATAAGTACCAATCATATAGCCGGCCATGGATTTAAAATTCATGTGCAATTCAGATTCCAGATATGCCGGCATCCAGTTGTTTACGCCATAGTAGCCAAATTGCAGAAAACCGGCCGTAAAGATCCACAAAATAAACATTCTGCGATTCGCAGGATCCGCGAAAATCTCTTTGACTGTGCTTTTTTTGGCAGGCTGCTGTGCTGTGATTTCAGCTGGGGCATATAGACGCTGCAAACGTGCACGCTGCCAGGATTCTGGCTCAGGAACCAGTTTCTGGATAAAAATCGCCATAACCGAGGGAATAATGGCAATAAAAAACAGGGTTCGCCAGCCATATTCCGGAATGATCCATCCTGCCAGTACCGTGGCCACAATATAACCGACGGTCCATCCTGCCTGTAAGGTACCTAAAACCGTGGTGCGATATTCAGTTGGAACATATTCAGCCATGAGCGTATTGGCTGCAATATATAAAGAGCCTATGCCAAAGGCAGAAAGGAAGCGTAAAACAGCAAATTGTTCAAAGTTCTGTGCAAAGCCTAAGGCTGCGGTCAATATGGAAAATACCAGAATCGAAATGACTACGGTACGTACACGGCCCAGACGGTCACAGGCCCAGCCCCCTATAAAGCCACCAATCGCCATACCTGCCAAGGTAAAACTGCCTAGTGTACCAGCCTGCAGATTACTGAGACCAAACTCTGCTTTCAGGCTATTTAAACTGAAAGACAACAGCAACATGTCCGCGCCATCTACCAGTAAAGCCAGAAAGGCGAAAATAAAAGCAATTTGCTGGGTTCGTTTGGTCGTAGGTTTAATCTTTTCTAATTCTCTAGCTAAATCCGTCATATTTAAATCTCTGTTTCCCTATCCTTAGGTTTTCATGATCTTTTTATATTTAAAGCTATTCCGCTAGTGAATATGCTTTAAGGCTAATCCGTTTTTAATTCACCTGATTGACTCCTTTTTTAATCCTGTCTGGGAGATCCCTTTTTCCTTTTTATCAATTACCTCTTGTTCCTCGTTCATGCTTATATTTGCATCAGGCTAAAGAAAATAAGATGAATATTCAATTATTTTAGATGTTTTATTTTGTTATACGAAATTTATTATCATAAAGTTGATTGTTCTTTCATTTTCATATAGTTTTAAAAAGAGGGATAAGAACGATATGTCATTTGAATAAGATCGAACAGGGAGCGTAATAATGGGTGCCTTAACAGGATTTCGTGTACTGGATTTAAGCCGGATTTTGGCTGGGCCCTGGTGTAGCCAGATTCTGGCTGATCTGGGTGCAGAAGTGATCAAGATTGAAAAACCGGATCATGGGGATGATACCCGTATCTGGGGACCACCCTGGCTTAAAAACAATCAGCAGCAAGATACCCATGAATCAGCTTATTACCTGTCAGCCAACCGTGGCAAGCACTCGGTTGCAATCGATTTATCTACACCTGAAGGCCAAAGTATTATCAAAAAACTTGCTGAACAAAGCGATGTAGTCATTGAAAACTATAAAGCCGGTTCGTTGAAACGATATGGGCTGGATTATGAAAGTCTGAGTCAGCTAAATCCGCGACTGGTATATTGTTCCATTACCGGTTTTGGCCAGAACGGTCCGCGTGCGCAAGAGCCGGGTTATGATTTTATCGTTCAGGGAATGGGTGGCATGATGAGTGTCACTGGCGAACGTGACGATCTGCCCGGTGGTGGCCCGCAAAAAGCAGGTCTGGCCTTTGCAGATTTGACCACCGGCTTGTATGCCGCAATTGCCATTCAGGCGGCTTTGTTGTCCCGTGAGAAAACCGGTGAAGGTCAGTATATTGATATGGCACTGTTAGATACTCAGGTTGCTTCCCTCTCTGTTCTGGCCATGAATTATCTCACCTCAGGCAAAGTACCCGGTCGCTTCGGAAATGCACATGCCAATATTGTGCCCTATCAGGTGTTTAAAGCCCAGGAAGGTGAATTTATTATTGCCTGTGGCAACGATCTGCAATTTCAAGCTTTGTGTCAGGCCGTTGGTTTGACTAAGGTGGCAGAAGATCCTCGCTTCCTGAAAAATTCTGGACGTATTACACATCGTGAAGAACTGACCACAGTTCTACAGGCTCATTTCTATACTCGACCGGCAAAAACCTGGGTGGATCTGATTCATGCGGTTAAAGTACCAGTAGGAATGATCAATGACCTGAAACAGACTTTGCAAGAAGAACAGGTATTGGCACGCGATATGGTGATTCAGATGCCGCATACCTTACGTGAAGATTACACCTCAATCGGTTCACCGATTAAACTCTCCAAGACACCGGTAGAATATAAAAAGGCCCCACCTTGTCTGGGTGAAGATACCGATGCCATTTTGAGTCAATATTTAAGTTCTGCTGAAATGGAAGAACTGAAAAGCAAAAAAGTCATCCAGCAGCGATAAGCCTGCAAGCAGTAAAAAAGGAATCTTTAGATTCCTTTTTTATTTTAAAGATAATGGATTAGATCATTCCTTAGCAGGCTTTTGCACTCGGCTGAACAGTACGAGGCAGTTCACGACGCAGAATTTTGCCAACTGCGGACTTGGGCAATCCAGACACAAACTCAATATATTTGGGCAGTTTATAACTGGTCAGTTGCTGCTTCAGATAAATCATGACTTCATCTTGGCTCAGAGTTTCATCCTGTTTCACAATAAATGCCTTTGGTACCTGTCCAGATTTTTCATCATCAATACCAATCACCGCACATTCCAATATTTTAGGATGTTTGGACAGTACGCCTTCCAGCTCATTCGGATAGACGTTAAAACCGGACACCAAAATCATGTCTTTTTTGCGGTCCAGAATGGTGATATAGCCCTGCTCATCCATACAACCGATATCACCTGTCAGAAAAAATCCATCTTTGGTAAATACATGTGCTGTTGCTTCCGGTTGCTGCCAGTATCCTTTCATCACCTGTGGACCACGTATGGCGATTTCTCCAGCTTGATTAAACTCTACAGGTTTGCCTTCGTCATTCAGAATCAGAATTTCAGTCCCTGCCAATGGCAAGCCAATCGTGCCACTAAATCGCCGGCTTAAAGGCGGGTTAAAAGTTGCAGTCGGTGAGGTTTCAGAAAGCCCATAACCTTCATAAATCTGGCAGCCTGTGACCTCATGCCATAACTCTGCTGTACTTTTTAAAATCGATGCTCCCCCGCCGGTTGTAGTTTTCAGGCTTGAATGATCCAGTTCACGAAAACGTGAATGATGCGCCAAGGCATTAAACATGGTATTCACACCCGGAAAAACGGTCGGTGGATATTTCTGGTATTGATCCGCCAAAGCATCCAGATCTCTCGGATTTGGAATCAAGACATTGGCAAAACCACGGCTTAAACCATAACTGAACAGGCAGATGGTAAATCCATAAATGTGATACAGTGGCAAGGCACAGAATACATATTCATTTTCAGCGGCATAGCGGTCACCAAAATGGCTGATAAACACGGTACTGTTCTGGGCGATATTAAATAGAATATTGCGATGGCTCAGTTCTGCGCCTTTAGAAACACCTGTGGTACCTCCCGTGTATTGCAGAATGACCGTATCTTCCTGATGTTGTACAGGCGGTTCAAAATCAATAATCTTTACCTGATTTATTGCCTGTCTAAAGTCAGAAAACTGTTTATCCGGATATTGTGCTGCCTGACTATAAACAGCACTTGGCTGCTCTTGAATAAAATCCAGCGGATGCGTCGAAATGACATATTTGAGTTGAGGACATTCATCTAGTGCTGTTAATTGCTCCAAAGTCTGTCCCAGGATAATCAAGGCTTTAGCACCTGAATCCTGTAGCTGATGATAGAGCTCGCGCTGGGTGTACATGGGATTGACATTGACCAGCACATAACCGGCACGAATAATGGCGAAGGTCGCAATTGGATACTGAATAATATTTGGCAACATCACTGCAATACGGCTGCCAGCAGTCAGTCCAAGACTCTGTAAATAGCTTGCCAGTTTCTGACTATACATATCGACATCTTGATAGCTGAATTTGCGATCCAGATAGATAAATGCGGTTTTATCCTGAAATTTCACCAAATTCTCAGCAATTGTCGTGCTCAGGGTTTTCTCAGGATCTGGCCGGGTAAACTCCGGATTGATATTCCACTTTTTATATTCTTCCATCCATGGCTGACTGCTCATGACTATACTCCTGTCCTGGATTTACATTTATTTTGTATTATTTAAACTATAAAATTTTGATTCTAATCAAATATTTTTAAACCACTTTCTGCTGTCTCGATTCAACATACTCGTAGTGATAACCGCTACGAATAAAATGCTGATTTTTATCCCTAAATGAATGAGCATAATCCGGCCAGACCAAAGTCAGCTTGCGACTGACCGGGTCCAGATACCAGCTTTTACAGCTTTCCGATAACCAGACACTACCTTGGGAAAGTTGCTGTAGCTCCTGCATATAGCTATTTTCAGCTTCTTGATCTGCTTCAAAGACCTGAATTTTTTGTTGTTCAAAGAATTGCAAGGCATCTAGAATCAGATCAAACTGGGTTTCCAGAAAATAAAGCGCTGAATTATGCCCACTGCCTGTATTTGGCCCATTCAGGATAAACAGGTTTGGAAAGTTGTGTACGGTCGTTGACTGATAACCCTGCATACCTCTGGACCATTGCTGTTCCAGACTTAAACCCTGTTTACCGACTACCTTTGCGGCATAGGGTGGACGCGCCGCTTCAAATCCTGTCGCAAATACGATGATATCTGCAGAAAATTTATTTCCCGCCTGGCTTAATACACCGTCTTTCGTAACTTCTGCCAATGCTGAGTCTTCAAGTGTGATATTTGGTTTTAGAAAAGTCGGATAATAATCATTAGAAAGCAATAAGCGCTTACAACCAGGTTCATAATTCGGCGTAAGTTTGAGCTGTAATTCAGTATCTGAAATCTGATGTTTTAAGAATTGCAGGCAGTTTTTCTTGACCCGCTCAATCTGGCTTTTCAGATTACGGCGCTGGGCAAAATTGTATTCATTGCCCCAGAACAACGAGTGTCTAAGTGCTGACATACTGTCCGGATCTTTGCGGAAAAGCTGTTTTTCTGATTCAGAATAAGGTCGGTCTGGTCGGGGCAAAATATATGGCGCACTACGTTGTAAGACGGTCAGGCTTTTGGCTGTTTTGGAAATTTCCGGCACAAGCTGGATGGCAGAAGCACCAGAACCCACCACAACGACATGTTGATTTTCCAGATTCAGCTCGTGGTTCCAGCGCGCGGAATGCATCACTTGGCCTTCAAATTCTTCCAGCCCCGGAATTTTCGGGAGATGCTCATCTGCCAGATGCCCGGTTGCGGTAATTAAAATCTCAGCCTGATACAGACCTATAGAGGTGTGAATTTCCCAGATGCGTTCTCGTGCATTCCAGCTGGCCTTTTCCAGTTGGGTATGAAAATTAATATGGGGCCGGATATTTTCCTGATCACAGCATTGAATTAAATAGCGCTGAATTTCTACCCCTTGTGGAAAGACACGCGACCAGTTGGGATTTTTAATAAACGAGAAAGAATATAAATGGGAAGGTACATCACAGGCGACTCCGGGATAGGTATTGTCACGCCAAGTACCGCCCACTTCTGCTGCACGTTCAATGATTTTAAAATCGTGGATGCCCTGCTGTTTAAGGCGGATTGCCATTCCCAAACCACCAAAACCGCTGCCTACAATTAGAATCTTGCTGCGCTGTCCTTTAGCTTGCATTATTTATCTCCTTTAAGGCATATAAGGCTGGATTTTTTGATTCACCGGATATTGTTCTGGATGCTGGCTAAACTGGTTTACCAGTTGCACCACTTCGGCTGGCGCTTCGACATAGAGCGCATGTCCTGAAGAAATTTCGATATAGCGACTGTTCGAAATTGAAGCAAACAGCAGTTTAGCTTGCGCTACAGGCACCATGCGGTCTTCACGACAGGCAACGACTAGAGTCTCTGCACAGATGTCAGATAAAGCTGATGTAATATCAATGCGATAATTCAGTTCACGCTGTTTGGCTGCATCTTGGGATGGTTTAACAAAGCGTGCCAGATCCAGCACCTGCTGTTCGCTTCGTGCAGACAGATAATCATCGCTATACAGGCAATAATTGACAAAATGAGGCAAGGCCGCAGATTGTTCAGTAAATAACTGTTGCCAGATAACGGTACGCAGTTGTTGCACCGAGCTAGTTTTGGCCCAACCGGCTAACAGGATCAAACGCGCTACGCGCTGTTTTAAACTGGCTGCTACTTGTGCAGCAATCACTGCACCGAGTGAATAGCCGACCACTGTAATGGTTTCATCTTCTGCAACCACATGCTGAATCAGTGCTTCAACTTGTTGGCTAAAATCGGTCACCTTTAGATCAGCTTTATCGGGGGTATGTAAATCAATGGATAAAACCCGTTGATGAATACCCAGCATCGGAAAAATATAACTGAAATGCTTGTCGGTATTTCCACCGGTGCCATGAATCAGAATAATGGTGGGAAATGCAGAACGCTGTCCGACTTCATGAAAAGTAAGCTGCAGATCAGCATAAGGACACTGTTGAGTAATCATGTCTAAATCCATATAGACTCCTGATCTTGTTATTTTATGGTTTATTCAATACCGAAGAATAACTCTCAATATTTGAATGAGGTTAGGATGCAAAAATTATTAAAAAAAGACCCACGACACGAGTATCGTGGGTCAAAAGGTTTAATCGAATTTGAACTCTTCAGGTTCAAGTAAAAACAGGCTTTCACCACCTGCCTGAATATTGGCAAAGTGGGTTGAAGTTCTTGGCAAAATACGTGCAAAGAAGAATTGTGCAGTTTTGATCTTGGCTGCATAGAACGGATCAGTATTACCTTCTTCAATTTTCTGCTGCGCAGTAATTGCCATTTTCAGCCACAGATAAGCGGACACGACATAACCAGAGAAATATAGGTAGTCAACTGATGCTGCCCCAATTTCATTGGCAGACTGCTGAGCCTGCTCCTGAATGGTTCTGGTTAATTCCAGCCATTGTTCAGTCAACTGGCTGACTTGTGCAACTTGCTGGCTAAACTGGGCATGTTGTTGATGTTCTTTTACAAAGCCTTGAATTTCCTCGGTTAATGCGGTCAACAGACCCAATTTTGAGCCCAGCACTTTACGCGCCAGCAAGTCAATGGACTGAATTTCAGTAGTTCCTTCATAGAGGCTGGCAATACGTGCATCACGGGCAATCTGTTCCATGCCATGTTCAGCAATATAACCGTGACCACCGAAAATCTGCATACCATGTTTAGCTGCTTCTATGCCGGTTTCAGTCATTAATGCTTTGGCAATTGGCGTTAATAATGCCAGACGGTCTTCAGCTGCTTTCTTTTCTTCCGGGCTGTCAGTGGCTTCAGCGATATCGGCATAGGTCGCCAGATAATATGCAAGTGCACGTGAACCTTCTGCAAACACCTTTTGAGTCAGCAGCATGTTACGTACAGCCGGATGCACGATAATCGGATCTGCAGGCTGGTCTGGCGCTTTCGCACCTTCAAGTGAACGCATCGCCAGACGGTCTTTGGCATAAGCCAATGCCCCCTGGTAAGAAGACTCTGCTGCTGCCAAGCCTTGAATGGCTGTACCGATACGTGCCGAGTTCATAAAGGTAAACATGCAGTTTAGGCCGCGATTTTCAGGCCCAATCAGGAAACCTTTGGCATTATCAAAATTCAGCACACAGGTCGCGTTACCGTGAATGCCCATCTTGTGTTCAAGAGCGCTACATACCACGCCATTACGGGAAGCCACATTACCAGCTTCATCCAGATTGTATTTCGGCACAATAAACAGCGAAATACCTTTGGTTCCCGCAGGTGCATCTGGCAAACGTGCCAATACGATATGCACGATATTTTCAGCCAGATCATGTTCACCGGCTGAGATAAAGATTTTCTCGCCACTGATGCTATAGCTGCCGTCTTCATTTGGCACTGCTTTGGTACGGATTAAACCTAGGTCAGAACCGGCATGAGATTCAGTCAAGCACATGGTTCCAGTCCAGCGGCCTGCAATTAAAGGTACCAGAAACTTCTGTTTCTGTTCATCGCTACCGTGGTGCTCTAAAGTACGCATGGCACCATGGGACAGGCCTGGGTACATGCCCCAAGACCAGTTCGTTGCGGTAATAATTTCAGAAATGGCAATACGGTATAAGGTCGGGAAGCCCTGACCGCCATATGCTTCGTCACCAGTTAATGAGGTAAAGCCGAGTTCTACATATTTGTCATAAGCTGCTTTAAACCCATCCGGGGTGGTTACGACGCCATCCTGCAAACGGCAACCCTGCTGGTCGCCTGTCGCATTAATCGGTAGAAGTTCGTTTTGGCAAAAGTCCGCAGCGACTTCCAGATATTGCTCCATAATATCCATAGAAACCTTGTCAGCGAATTTTGCATAGCCCTGATATTTCTGTTCAACGTTTAACAGGTCTTTCAGGACAAACTTCATGTCTTTTAATGGCGCAATATAATTTCTCATCGTAATTCCCTTGTATGAGTTCTAATTTGTATATTTATGACAATTAATTTCATAATACGAAATTATGTTTTAAATCCACTATAATATAATTTAAAGAATAAAATCTAGTCATTCGATGAAATTTCTCATTTAAAAATAAAAAATATACAGGATGAAAAAAGCCATTCATAGTGGAATGGCTTTTCTATTCAGCGACTTCACTAAAGTTGATTAACGTGGAAAAAATTGAGCTAAACGTTGCTGAACAATCTGCTCTGCCTCCTGCATGATATTTTCGATCAGCGCCTGACAAGTCGGAATGTCATGAATCAATCCCATCACTTGACCTGCAGTCAGTACACCAGCATCAATATCGCCATTTTCTAAAGCGAGCTTGCCTTTTAAACCGCTGACATAGGGACGAATCTGTTCAAATTGCAGGTTTGGATCTTCACTCATTTTCACCACAAGATCAGATACCGCATTTTTGGCAACACGGGCAGTATTCCTGAACTGTCGATACAGCAGATGTGTCGCCCTTTCATCATTATCGACATAGAACTGTTTGATGTTTGAATGGATCGGCGCTTCCTTAGTGGCACAAAAGCGTGTACCCATATTGATGCCTTCAGCACCTAAAGCCAAAGCTGCGACCAGACCACGGCCATCAGCAAAACCGCCACTGGCCACAATCGGCACAGTAAGCTGATCCGCAGCGGCAGGAATTAAAATCAGGCCAGGAATATCGTCTTCACCCGGATGGCCCGCACATTCAAAACCATCAATCGAAATGATATCCGCACCGATTCTTTGTGCTGAAAGCGCATGACGGACGGAAGTACATTTATGAATGACAATAATGCCGTGTTGCTTAAACGCCTCAATATGTTCATGTGGCTTGTTGCCTGCTGTTTCTACGATTTTGATACCGCTTTCAATGATCGCCTGTCGGTATTCTGCATATGGCGGCGGATTCACAGCGGGCAATAAAGTCAGATTGACCGCAAAAGGCTGATCGGTCATTTCTCGGCAGCGTGCAATTTCCTTGACCAAGGCTTCAGGCGTCGGTTGAGTCAATGCCGTTAATGTTCCCAAGCCACCTGCATTAGATACGGCACTGGCCATTTCTGCGGTACCGACCCACATCATGCCACCCTGGATAATTGGATAGCGAATGCCTAAAAGCTCGGTAATACGGGTCTGAATTTTCATAAATGCTCTCCTTAGCATCCGGTAAATTGTGCAGGGCGTTTTTCGACAAAAGCCTGGACACCTTCTTTATAGTCCTGACTGCTCAGAGCCAGATATTGCAGGTTTTGTTCCAGCTCCAGTTGCTGGTCCATGTTATTTTCAGCACTGCGTTGCAAGGCCTGTTTGGTTAAAGCCAGCGCATAAGTCGGCTGTTGAGCTAATTGCTGTGCAATGTCGTCGATATAAGCATCAAATTCTGTATCTGGAAGCATTTTCCAGATCATGCCCATTTCAGCAGCCTCTTTGGCATGTACAGGTTCCCCCAGAAAAGTGAATGCCATGGCACGTGCATAACCGATTAAACGTGGCAACATCCAGGTGCCACCGGCATCAGGAATCAAGCCAATTTTAGAAAAAGCCTGAATAAATCGGGCACTTTCCTTGGCAATGACCAGATCACAGGCCAGCGCGATATTGGCACCTGCACCAGCAGCCACACCATTCACTGCTGCGATTACCGGTTTGGGACTCTGGCGGATCAGATTAATCAAGGGATTATAGTATTTGGCCAGCGAGCTTTGCGGTGGTAAAGGCACATTGCCGAGCTGTCCAGCACGTTCTTTTAAATCCTGTCCCGCTGAAAACGCCCGGCCTTTGCCGCGAATCACAATCACTCGAATATCCGGATCTGTATTCCAGTTTTTCAGCACCTGCTGCACTTCCTCATGCATTTGCCGGTTAAAACTGTTGAGTGAATCCGGACGGTTAAAGCTTAAGGTTGCGACGCCTTGCTGAACCTGAGTTTGAATCGTTTCCCACATCATCAATTTCCTTATTTTTTTGCCTGTATCCCTACAATTAATAGCCTTTATTGACATCTACCTGATGGCACAAATCCAGCCCGATATTTAAGCGTCGGTCATTTTCCAGAATCTGTTCCACTACCACAGACATGGGTGCATGTGAGGCGACATGTGGCGTAACTACGATCTTTTCATGCTGCCAGAATGGATGTTCAGCAGCTAATGGCTCCTGTTCAAATACGTCGATAATTGCACCACGTAACTGGCCGGAATCCAGTGCATTGAGTAGATCCTGCTCAATTAAATGCTGCCCCCTTCCGACATGAATTAATGCCGCCTGTTCAGGCAACTGCTGAAATAATTCAGCAGAAAGAATGCCGGTATTTTCTTCCGTGAGTGGTAGCAGATTAATCAGGATCTGGCTTTGAGCCAAAAACTCGTAAAGCTGTTCTGATCCTACATAGCTTTTCACCTGAGCAATCTCTTTTGGGGAATTGGACCACCCAGACACCTGATAGCCCATGTCGGCAAAACGTTTTGCCACATAACCACCCATATGGCCAAGGCCCATAATCCCAATCTGGATATGATGGCTATAACTTTGACGATACTGTTTCCATAGCTGCTGCTTTTGCTGCTGGATCATGCGGTCAAAATAACGCTGGAAATACAGCACGCCCCAGAGCAGATAATCAAACATGCCTTTTTGATGATGTGGATCCAGTACCCGGCAGACTGACTGGTCAGATCTAATCTCGTTTAAATTTAAATGTTCGACCCCTGCAGCAATCGAATGAATCAGACCAAGCTGTGGTAGCTGCTGCACTTTTTCCAGATCTGGAAACCAGGCAGCAACAGTGGTCGCCTGTTCAGCTTCCGGGCTGTCCACTGTACAGAAACTGCCAGCAGGTGCATATTTCTGAAAAGACTTCACCAGAATTGCTTCAATATTCGGCACAGTACTGGATATCACAATCATGATGCATACTCCGTATATTGATGCTCAATCAAAGACAAAGCGGCCTGCCAGGCACGCTGTAAAATCGGTTCAACTAAAGGACTTGCGAACTGCTTGGCAGTTTTAATTCGGACTTCTTCTGCTGGATAATACAGTTCGGCACCGCCACTTAAGGCCTTCACCTGCGCCTGACAGGCACGTTCCAGAAAATAGATTTCATGAAAAGCCCGTGCAATCGTTTCGCCAGCCGTTAAAAGTCCGTGATTGCGTAAAATCATGGCGCGATGGCCGCCCAGGTCCTGAATCAGGCGCTCCTGCTCATCTGTTGACAGTGCCACGCCTTCATATTCGTGATAGGCCACCTGCTGATAAAATTTCAGCGCATGCTGGGAAATGGGAAGAAGTCCGTGTTTCTGTGCAGAAACTGCTATGCCATCTGCGGTATGCGTATGAATGACACAGTTCAGATGAGCATGTGCTTCATGAATTGCGGAGTGGATGACGAAGCCAGCCATATTCACCGGCTTGTCCTGTTCATAGCTTTCTACCACTTGCCCTTCATGATTAATCTTGACCAGCGTTGAGGCACACATTTTTTCAAAAGCGATACCATACTGATTAATCAGAAAACAGTCAGGCTGATCAGGGACTCTTAAACTGATGTGAGTATCAATCAGGTCCGTCATCCGGTAATGCGCGATAATGCGATAAAGCGCTGCGAGTTCACAACGTGCCTGCCACTCGGCATCTGTGACGAGATTTTTTATTGTCATCGTTCCATCCTGGAAAAATATAGCATTTCGATCATTATCTGTTATATCATAATTCCAGAAAAACAGAATGTTATTTCATAAAGCGAAATAAATCGTTACAAGGAGTGGATATGCCCACATCACAATTAAACGGACTTGAATATCTTACCGCAATTAAAAATGGGGAAATACCCAGCTCAGCCATGAGTGAAATTATTCCCATGCGTCTGACCTTGGTGCGCGAAAACTATGTGGAATATGAGGTGCGTCCTGATCAGCGCCATTACAATTTACAGGGTGGAATTCATGGCGGCTTTTGTGCGACGGTTCTAGATAGTGCCACTGGCGCTGCCGTGCATACGACAGTAGATGCAGGTATTAGTTTCTCGACCATTGACCTGAATGTAAAAATGCTGAAAGCGATGAAAAGTGGCGAAACCTATACAGCTATTGGTGAAGTTATCCGGATAGGACGCAATGTACTGACCTCAGAAGGCAGAATTATCGATAAAGAAGGTAAAGTTTATGCCTTTGGGTCGGCAACATTATTAGTCACTGGTCGTAAGTAATCATTACACTGATGTAATCAATCCCTGTATGTGCAGGGATTTTTTTATTTTTAAAAAAATCCCAATAAAAAATGCCATGCATATCATATATACATGGCATTAAGGCGATTACTTAAGCTGTTATGCAGCTTCAGGGTTTTCAATCACCATCGCCAAGCCTTGACCCAGACCGATACACAGACTAATCACGGCATATTTTTTACCGGTACGCTGTAACTGACGTGCAACGGTTAAAGCCAAACGCGCACCCGAACAGCCCAGTGGATGACCAATGGCAATCGCACCACCATTTGGATTAACACGCGGATCATCCAAAGCGACATCCAGACCTTTCAGGCAAGATAATACCTGACTGGCAAAGGCTTCATTAATCTCGATGATATCCATATCGTCTAGCGTCAAACCAGCACGTTGTACTGCCTTTTTAATCGCTTCAATTGGGCCTGCACCCATGATGCGTGGCTCAATGCCAGCGGCTGCAGAAGACAGGATACGAGCCAAAGGTTTTAAGCCATACTGTTCCTGAACTTTTTCACTGCCGATAATCAGTGCTGCAGCGCCGTCATTGATTCCTGATGCATTACCCGCTGTTACTACACCACCTTCAAATAGCGGTTTTAACTTGGATAAAGCTTCAAATGTTGAAGATGCACGTGGATGCTCATCCTCAGTAATTTGTTTAGGCGGCAATTTGCGTCCTTGAGAAACTTCAATCGGGGTAATTTCACCTTCAAAGAAACCTGCCTCTTTCGCTGCCTGATATTTTGCCTGTGATGCAGCGGCAAAGGTGTCAGCCTGTTCACGGCTAATACCGAATTCTTCAGCCACGTTATCACCTGTTTCAGGCATACTGTGCGCGCCAAACTGATCCGTAAATTTACGGTTCGGGAAACGGGTACCAATCGTGGTGTCATAAATTTTGGCATCACGTGAATAAGCACTTTCTGCTTTGCCCATCACAAAAGGCGCGCGGGTCATACTTTCTACGCCACCAGCAATGTACAACTCGCCTTCGCCTGCAGTGATGGCACGTGCCGAATCAATCACAGCACCGAGACCTGATGCACATAAGCGGTTTACCGTCTGCCCCGGAACTGTTACCGGCATACCCGCTAACAATGCTGCAAAACGTGCCACATTACGGCTGTCTTCACCGGCCTGATTGGTACTCCCAAAGATTACATCTTCTACATCTGCTGCCGGAATACCGGTTTTTTCCAGCAGGTTTTTAATTACGGTCGCTGCCAGATCATCTGGACGTACGCTTGCCAGACTTCCTGCATGACGACCGATTGGTGAACGTAAACCATCATAAATATATGCATTTAACATGAGTGTTATTCCTTTAACTTTTTAATTAATGTGTTGTATGAACAAGTGGTAGACCAAGCTGAACACGGCGACGCAACCAAGGACTTGGACGGTAACGCTGGTCACGGGTAATCGCAGTCATGCGATCCAGAATTTTCAGGATTTTTTCAGCTCCCAGCACATCCCCCCACTCAATTGGGCCATATGGATAGCCAAGGCCTAATTTCACCGCGATATTGATATCTTCCACCGTTGCAACGCCTTGCTGGGCAATATCACAGCCGAGATTCACAATCATTGCCAAAGCACGTTGAGCCACAAAGCCGACGCTTTCCTGAATTACACTGGCGGTCACACCATCCAGATTGAAAATCGATTGGGCTGCTTTTATCAGTTCAGCTTTGGTCACAAACGTTGGCATTAAAGTACGGTGTTTATTCAGACCGTAAAGCAGATCAATACAGACTACTTGCTGCGGAGACACCTGATAGCGGACTGCTGCTGAAGTTGCATCTTCGCCATAAGTGGCAATCAGAATTAAAGCATTTGCTGAAGGTGCTTCTGTTTGCTCGATCTGAATATTGAACTGCTGCAGATATTGCTCAAGCGCCTGACGGTCTTCGCTATATTCTGTACCTAACCAAACCGATGGATATTGATCCAGCTTTTCAACCAAGGTTGGAGCCACATCACCTACTTTGCTACCCGAAGTGTAATCATAAAAACCTTTACCGGTTTTACGACCTAACTGCTTGGCAATAAAACGCTGACGGGTAATCACGCTTGGACGGTAACGTGCTTCTTCATAATACTGATGATAAATCGATTCACTCACCGGGTGCGAGACATCCATACCGGTCAGATCACCTAATTCAAACGGCCCCATCTTGAAACCGATTCCGTCACGGTAGATCCTGTCAATATCATAAAATGGTGTGACATTTTCATTCAGAATTGCATAGGCTTCGCTACCAAAAGCACGGCCGGCATGGTTAATGATAAACCCTGGCGTATCTTTAGCTTTGACCGGACGATGGCCCATTTTAGTCGAGAGCTGGGTTAATGCTTCAATAATGTCAGCACGGGTGTTAAAGCCTTCAATCACTTCGACCACTTTCATGAGTGGGACCGGATTAAAGAAGTGATAACCGGCAACACGTTCTGGCTGCTCACAGTTGGCAGCGATTGCACTGATCGACAATGAAGAGGTATTGGATGCCAGAATCGCTTCTGGTTTTATCATTCCTTCCAGTTGCTGCATCAGTTTTTGCTTGATTTCCAGATTTTCAATAATCGCTTCAACAATCAAGTCACAATCTTTCAAGTCTTCTAGCTGCTGCGCAGTCGACAGATGAGAAATATCTTCAGCGGCTTTTTCATGGCTGAATTTTCCTTTATCTGCCAAGGTATTTAATGTTTTGGCCAGTTTGTCCTGTGCCTGTTCGGCTGCCCCTTCTTTGGCATCAAACAGTACCACATCATGACCAGACTGAATCGCGATCTGGGCAATACCTGCACCCATCGTGCCTACACCAATAATGCCGATTTTCTGAATCCGAATACTCATGCTTATCGTCCCTGATAATTTGGTTTACGTTTTTCAATAAAGGCTTGCATACCTTCTTTTTGATCTTCTGAAGAAAACAGCATCTGGAAAGATTTACGTTCCAGCATTAATCCGGCATTTAATGGCACATCTTCAGCCAGTAAAGCCACTTCCTTGATTTGTTCAAGCGCAATTGGCGGCATTTTTGCCAGACCTTCAGCCATCTTGATTGCTGTTGCAAGGGTTTCGCTGTCTTCCGTTACTTGAGACACTAGGCCAATCTGATAAGCTTCCGGCGCTGGTATCAGACAACCCGTCATGATGATACGCATCGCATGGAATTTACCCACGGCACGGAATAATCGCTGGGTACCACCGGCACCCGGCATGACACCCACTTTCACTTCAGGCTGACCAAACTGGGCGCTTTTCCCGGCAATAATAATATCTGCATGCATCGCCAGTTCACAGCCACCACCAAGTGCATAACCGTTTACAGCTGCAATCACCGGTTTTGAACACTGTGCAATCGCCTGCCAGTAACGTTCAGTCCGGCGCTGCATCATTTGAATGGTTTCTGCATTGGCCAGTTCTTTAAGATCGGCACCTGCTGCGAAATCTGTTTCACCACCGGTAAGAATAATGGCACGTACATTTTCATCGTCATTCAGTTGCAAAAATGCCGCCGCAAGTTTCTGGCGAACTTCTGTATTCAGGGCATTTTTCGCTTCTGGTCGATGAATTTTAACCATCGCTACATGTGCTGAAACTTGTTCTACTTGAACGACCTGTTCCATTAAAATCTCCATTTATTTTGTATAGCGAAATTTTATTTTATATAAAACTAAGGTTTCTCAAGCTATAAATCAAGGATTTTTAACTCCAGAATTCAAAAAAGTTATTTTTTACTAAAAATAGAGTAAAAACTCTTGTTCAGATGGTTATTTTGTGATTAATTGATTTCGCAATACGGAATTAAATATTTTAAATGCAATCTGATTATCCATTTAAATGAATAATCACCATAGGGCAGAACTTAAAATTAATTTACGAAATCAAATTTTCCAGCAATGAGATGATTTTGATTTAGCGTAATAAAGTGAAAAATCGAATGTAGCCTGATAATAAATACAGCGGCTGTAGCGTTCAGGAGCAAGTCTGTTAAATCAGGAAAACTATGTTTCCGTGAGGAAGAAAAATGGATTTAGCGGTAGCAGAGGAAATGCTACTTTTAATATATAGAGGATATAAGAATGACAAGCGATACCATCGTAACAGGAGACAATAAAACCGATGTCTCCTCCACGGATACCATTAAACAGGCACCAAAACGTCTTTGGATGACGGCTTTTATCTTTGCTTTTCTGATTTTGCTCTGTGACGGTGCAGATATCGGGATTCTGGCTTTTAGTCTGACCAGTCTGAAAGCTGAATGGGGCCTGACTTCTGTACAGGCGGGTGCCTTGGGAAGTTATTCTCTTTTAGGTATGGGGATCGGAGGCTTTATTGGTGGATGGGCATGCGACAAATTTGGACGTGTCCGCGTCATTGTACTGGCCACCATCGCCTTCTCGATCTTGTCAGCCTACTCAGGTTTTGCTCAGTCTTATACTGAATTTGCAATTTTACGTACTCTTTCTTGCTTGGGTTTAGGCTGTTTATATATTGCCTGTAATACCCTGATGTCAGAATACGTACCGACCAAATACCGTACTACTGTACTGGCAACATTGATGACTGGTTTCACTTTAGGTTCATTGGTGATTACCATGATTTCAGGCTGGATTATTCCTGAGTTCGGCTGGCGTATGCTGTACTGGATCACAATTGCTCCATTAGCTTTGGGTATCCTGATGCACTTTATGGTGCCAGAGCCAGAATCATGGAAACGTGTCCGTGAAATGAAAAGAACTGGTCAGATTGTGGATAACGATACCAAAAAAGGTAATCCATACATCACCATTCTTAAAGATAAAACCCATGGCAAGATGTTTATCTTGTGGTCTTTCAGCTCCGGTTTCCTGTTATTTGGTTACTTCGGTGTAAGTAACTGGTTGCCAAGTTATCTTGAAGCTGAATTAGGCATTAAGTTTAAAGAAATGGCACTGTATATGGTGGGTACATTCATCACCATGATTTTTGCCAAAATCATTGCAGGTTATGTTGCTGATAAAATTGGTCGCCGTATTGTGTTTGCTTTCGGCACCATGGGAACAGCGCTATTTATCCCTGTCGTGGTGTATATGCATAATGCCGATAACATTGGCGTACTGATGCTAATCTTCGGCTTCCTGTACGGTATTCCATATGCCATCAATGCAACCTATCTAACCGAAAGTTTCCCGACTGGTGTTCGTGGTACAGCGGTGGGCGGTGCATTCAATATTGGTCGTATCGGTGCAATCTTCGCGCCAATTACGATTGGTTATCTTGCGATGCATGGTTCGATCGGTACAGGTCTGTTGGTAATGGGTGCAGCATATTTCCTATGCGGTTTGATTCCTGCCCTGTTTATTAAAGACCGTTTATACGATCCGCAAAAAGCAGAATAAACCCTACTTCGGAAGGCAGGTCAAATCGCTGCCTTCCTCACTTCAAATATTTACAACACGTCAGTATAGAAAGGTCTCCTTTCATTCAGGATTAAAAATTTCTTTAGGGATTAAGAAATGAAAAAATTAGTTTTAGCGACATTATGTGGTATTGCTTCAGCACAGGCATTTTCAGCAGAAGCTTCTGAAGACCGTATGCAATTTCTTGAGTCACAGTTAAAGCAAATCCAGGCAGAACTAGAACAACAAAAAGCCGCGCAACTTGCATTAAAGAACCAGCAGGAACAAGCCAAAGCGCAAGACTCTAAAACGCTGAGTTCAATGGTAGATAATGTCGATGTTTATGGCTTGATCCGCTTTGATGGTGCAGTCGATTTCAAAAGTACTACTGAAGCCCGTGGCCGTACCATTAACCAGATTAATAAAGTACCTTTTACTGAACCAGATTCTGTACGTTCCGATTTTACTGCGGCTGCCAGCCGGATTGGTTTCCTGGCCAAAGATCTAGGAGGCAATCCGAATGTTTCTGCTCGTTTAGAAGCCGACTTCTGGACCAACAATGGTAAAGGCGATGGTGGATTACGTATCCGTCATGCACACTTAAAATACTATAACTTGACGTTTGGTCAGGCCTGGTCATTGATGTCAACACCAGAGATTAGCACTGAAGCTGTCGATTACAGCTTGTTCCTGGGTGGATCAGTCCTACGTACGCCTCAGGTGAGCTATGCTTTCAAACTTGATCCAGAAAATACCTGGAATGTCGGTCTGGAATATATGGCCGGTGGCGATCGTTCTTCTGCTTTGCCTGCATTAACCACTAAATATGTTCATCAATCAGGCCCTCTTCATTTATTAGCTCAAGGCTTTGTCAATCAAAAGCAGGCGCAAACAGATACAGGTGATATTGAAAAAGTCGGTTGGGGTGTAGGTCTTGGTGGACGTTACCGTTTTGATGATCAAAACTCGATCCAGGGGAACTATTTCCATATGGTCGGTGATCAGCGTATTGCAGCTTTCTTAACTCAAGGATCAACAACTGATGGCGCTGCCTTGGGTGGAGATTATTCGGTTGATACAGCCAATAATGAACTTTTACTGAATGAGTTCAATAGTATAAATATTGGCTTCACGCATAAATTTACGCCGAAACTACGGAGTAGTATTAATGCCAGCATTGTTGATTTTGATGATTCCAGCGACTATGCACGCGCGAATCCTGAAACCAATAAACGTTTAACTGACTATGTGGCCAACGTGATCTATTCTCCTGTTCCAAAGATTAATTTGGGTGCAGAATATCATCATGGCAAGCGTGAAACCTTTGACAATAAGGAAGCAGATATTTCGCGTATCAACCTCTCTGCCAACTATAGTTTTTAAAGCCTCAGGAGACAAGGATGTCAGCCCAAGGGCAAATTTCACGCCGTTTCATGTTCATGATGGCAATGACCTGCGCACTCTGCGCAGGTTGTAACTATTTTAACCAGCCCTTGATTTATTCTATTGCAGAGGATCTGCAGATCAGTGTAGCTCAGTCTGGCTGGACTGTAGTACTAACCCAAATTGGCTATGCCACCGGGTTATTTTTGTTTGTCCCCTTGGGGGATTTGTTCGAAAAACGGCTGTATATCTGTATTTTAATGTTCTGTACCGGACTGGCGCTTATTGGGCTTTCAGCCAGTACCAATCTACATATGTTGTATGGCTTTACTCTACTCGCCTCTTTTTGTTCGATCACCACCCAGATTCTGATTCCTTTTGCCGCCAGCCTGTCGCAACGTGATAAAAGTGCCGAAGTCGTTGGCCTGCTCATGAGTGGTGTTCTGGTCGGCATTCTGTTTGCCCGTACCGTGGCAGGACTGATTTCTACTTTATGGTCTTGGCATGCGGTGTACTTATTTAGTGGTTGTGCAATTCTTCTGCTGAGTCTGGCCATGTGGTTCCAGTTGCCGAGCGCCAAGAGCCAGTTGCAGATGAATATATTGCAAATTTATCGCTCATTATTTACCTTTGCCCGAACAGAACCCATGCTGATCCGGCGTAGTATGATCGGAGGTTTGGGCTTTGGCATGCTGAGTATTATCTTTACTACCATGACTTTTATTCTGGCTGAAGCACCTTATCATTTTAATGATTTCCAGATTGGTCTCATGGGTATTGTGGGTGTGGTCGGCATCTGGTCCTCTCAATGGACCGGTAAAATGATTGGCAGACATCGGGAAAAATGGATTGCACACCTGGCCACATGCGGACTGATTCTGGCCTGGATTCCCTTATTCTTTGCCCAAAATTATTTATGGATTTATATCCTGGGCTTGATTCTGGCTTATTTCGGAATTTCCTGTTTGCATGTCCTGAACCAGAATCTGGTCTATCGAATTTCAATGCAGGCTCGCTCGCGGATTAATGCCATCTATATGACCTGTTATTTTTCTGGTGCCGGTCTGGGTGCATTTTTATCGCTGCATTTATGGAAAAGCTATGGCTGGTCTGCCTGCGTCATTTTAGGTTTTATTTTTGCCCTATTGATCTTTGTGATTAACTATTATGATTTAAACCAAGAAAGAAATTTAGCCAATATTCAGCCTGAGCCTTAGATACTGTTAAAAACCTTTGGGGGGTTAAAAATCTATTTTTTATTCCACTTTCTATACTGAGTATAAATTATAGAGATGATACGCTCATAAAATAGGAAAATTCTTGAGGTCTGTTTATCGTTTCCCTTCTATCTGAAGAGCGGTTGAAAATATTGATATCTTAACTTTTAGAGTTAATCCAATTTACTATTTTCCATTGCAAGATAAGCAGGCTTCAATTCAGTTAAAGGTGCAGGTTTTGCATAAAAGAAGCCTTGTAGCAGATCACAACCCTGTTGATAGAGCAAGCTGGCCTGACTTAAGGTTTCGACCCCTTCCGCGACAACTTCCAAATCCAGCTGATGGGCCAGATGAATAATGGATTGCACAATCGCAGCATCCTGACCATCGAGGGTCAACTCTTCAATAAAACTACGGTCTAACTTGATTTGATTGATCGGCAAGCGACGCAGATAACTGAGACTCGAATAACCTGTACCAAAGTCATCAATGGCAACCTGTACACCTAAAGCACGCACTGCTTTCAAAATTTCTATGGTTCGATCTGCCCCATTAATGATGACACCTTCCGTAATTTCAATTTTAAGTAATTCCGGTGGTAATTGACTGAGTTCAAGCGCATGTTCAAGTACCTGCAAAAAGCCTGCTCTACGGAATTGCAAAGGAGAAATATTCACCGATACTGTGATCTGGCTATTGTGCGTCTTGTTCCACTCCGCAATATCTAGACAGGCCTTTTCCAATACCCATTGACCTACGCTAATAATTTGCCCGGTTCTTTCTGCAAGTGGAATAAAAATCGCTGGGGAAATATAACCCTGCTGTGGATGGCACCAACGGATTAAAGCTTCTACACCTGTTACCAGTCCAGTTTCAGGATGAATCAACGGCTGATAGAACAGGTCAAAATTTTCCTGATTGATCGCTTCCATGAGTTCCAGACGCAGATTCGTATAGTCTATTTCTGCGACAGGCTGCATTCTGGTTTTTTCATACCACTGCCACATATTACGACCTTGTCTTTTGGCTTCCTGCATGGCCAAAACAGACTGATAAATCAATTCAGAAGAATGATGAATTGAACTGTCATCTGCCACGATACCAATACTGGCACTTAAATGTATTTTGTACTGATCGACAATAAACAGCATGGAAAGAAGATCAAGAATTTCTCCGGCGATCGCCTCGACTTCAGTGTGCTCATCTGTCCCTGAGAGCAGTAAAATAAATTCATCTTCAGCAAAGCGGCATAGCACATTATTGCCTTGAACAAATTTTTGCAGCCGCTCGCCCACACTTTTGAGAATCTGGTCACCCACCAGATGACCTAAGCTGTCGTTGATATTTTTAAAGTCGTCCAGATCTATATACAGCAAGACTAAAGGTTGTGAGCTCTCGTGCTGTACTTCAAAAATATTTTCCAGAATCTGTTTGAATGCATGCTGGTTCGGTAAACCGGTTAAATGATCATGAGTATGCTGATGCTGAATATATTCTTCGTGAATACGTTGCTGGGTAATATCTTCCTGAATCCCCAAAAAATGGGTGCAGGTTTCTGTCTGGTCAAAAATAGGACCTATGGTTAAACGATTCCAGAACCAGCTGCCATCTTTACAGTAACTTTTTATAGTCACCTGAATTTCTTTTTGTTCTTTGACCGCTTGCTTGAGTAATGCAATCTGATCCGGATCAGTATCTGGACCCTGTAAGAAAAAACAGCTTTGTCCTAATACTTCTGCTGCTGTATAACCGGTGAGCTTTAGAAAAGCTGGGTTCACATACACGATTAACCTTTCTTCTGAAACATCGGTAATAAAAAGACTATTCGGACTGGCTTCTACTCCCCGTTTTAATAAGCGCAGATCCTCCTTGTTTTCACGCGATACAGTGATATCTCGGGCAATGCCAATAATACCGGTGACTTTCTGATTTTGAATAATCGGTAAATTGGTCAGATCCAGCCATAAGATATCCCCTGCAACATTATAAATTGGAAGTTCATAATGTTGAGATTTACCTTGCGCCGCTTCTGAAAATGAAACGTTAGCAAGTTCATGGAATTCGGGCGGTATGAAGACACAATAGTGCTGACCATGGATTTGCGCTTTAGAAAAACCTGTAATTTCTTCGCAAGCAATATTGGTATTAAGCACATGTCCCTGTAGGTCAAGTTCAAAAATAATATCTGGATGATAGGTATAAAATGAGCTGTATTTTTCATTAAGCTCATGTCTTTTTTGACGTTCCTGATCAAGCTCAATTGCGAGAGCAACTAATTTTGCCGCTTGCTGTAAAAGCTGAATATGATGTTCAGTCGGTATTTTCGGTGTTCGATAATAAGTGGCAAACGTTCCGTACAAAATATCTGAAGCATTAATAATCGGCATAGACCAGCAGCTAGACAATTTTTCTGCATTTACCAAAGCACGGTAAGACTGCCAGTTTGGGTCTTTCATTAAATTCGGACTAATGACCAACTGACGTAAGAAAGCAGCTACGCCACACGATCCTTGATTTGGCCCAATTTTCAAATCTTGAATAGCATTACAGTACTCTTTTGAAAAGTGCTGTTTGCCACTTATAACATTTAAAGTTTGGGTGTCATCCTGATAGAGCATAATGGTGACAAGCGCATCTGGAATGCGCGATTCAAGCCACTGGCTAATGACATCGAGGATAGGCTTAAGTTCAGTATGGCGACCAATCAGATTAAAAATATGAAAAATTTCTTGATCATCACAATCATTATTCATTCAGACTATCACCTTCCTTAGCTTGTTAACATTTTAGACTTATTATTAAAATAATCATTAGCAAAAGTTTGTATTTATATCTTTAAAATACGGAAATATGGTCAATATTACGTGTATTTGATAATAATTCTAAAATTTAAAAATCACAGCCGAAGCTGTGATCTAAAACTATACTTTTACTTAATCAGAATATTGCGGACTTATTTTTAGGCTGCTTGTTGACGACTGTCCACTAATTTACAGCCTGTCTGCTGTTGTAATTCTTCAAAGCTTAAGCCATCCACTATTTCAATAACCTGAGCTTGTCGGTCTTTTAATTCAATCACACACAAATCAGTATAAATACGGTTGACACAATGTTTACCTGTTAGAGGATAAGTCAGTTCTTCAACAATTTTTGCCTCACCGTTTTTGGTCACATGTTCCATGCAAACATAGACACAGCGAGCACCCACTGCCAGATCCATCGCACCGCCTACAGCAGGTACAGCATCAGCATTACCGGTATGCCAGTTCGCCAGATCACCATTAATAGCGACCTGAAAAGCCCCCATGATACAGATATCCAGATGCCCGCCTCGCATGATATCGAAAGAGTCGGCAGAATTCATAAAACTGCCACCTTGCAACATGCTTACGAGTTCTTTGCCGGCGTTAATCAGATCATCATCTGCCTGTTCAGGATCACTCAATGCAGCAAAACCTAAAACGCCATTTTCCGAGTGTAGAATTACTCCTTGTTCAGGTTTTAAATAACCTGCCACGCGTGTCGGTAAACCAATACCCAAATTTACAAAAGAGCCGGTTGGAATGTCTTGTGCAACTTTAGCTACAATCTGTTCACGACTACGTTTTTGAATATTCATTATTTAATATCTCCAACCTTGACCACATGCTGTACAAAAACTCCTGGCGTTACAATGATCTCTGGATCAAGTTCTCCCAGTTCCACAACTTGATGGACTTGTGCAATGGTGGTTTTTGCTGCTTTGGCCATGATCGGACCAAAATTCCGTGCTGCCTTACGGTAGGTCAAGTTGCCCCACTGATCTGCCTGATTGGCATAAACCAAGGCATAATCAGCATGTATCGGATATTCCAGCACATAATCTTTTCCATTGATATTACGGGTTTCTTTACCCTCAGCTATTTTGGTACCAAAACCGGTTGGAGTAAAAACAGCTCCTAAGCCTGCACCGGCTGCCTGAATACGGCAGGCCAGATTGCCTTGTGGCACCAGTTCCAGCTCAACTTTTCCGGCTTTATACAGATCTTCAAAGACGGTTGAGTTATTGGCTCGTGGAAATGAACAGATCATTTTTTTAACCAGTCCAGACAACAGCAGATTGGTTAGACCACGATCTCCAGAAGCTGCATTGTTGTTAATAATGGTTAAGTCTCTAGGACCAAAGTCAATTAATGCTTCGATTAATTCTACCGGCTGACCTGCCAGGCCAAAACCACTGGTCATAATGTGTGCACCATCAGGAATTTGCTTAAGTACCGTCTCGATATCCTGCGTGATTTTATTCATCATATTGCTTCCTAGCATGTTCTATCTATATTACGAGTGCAGATTAATCTGCCTTTTGTGGATCAAATAAGCGGTCTTTAATAAAGAAAGCGGGTATCAGGCCGCAAAGAAAATAGGCAATGCCCATAATCAGTAAGCCGGTACCAATTGAGCCTCCTTGAGCAAAATAGCCAATGGTAAGAGGTGCAAACACCGCACCCAGTCGGCCTACGTTATATGCCCCACCCACTGCTGTTCCACGCACTTTGGTGGAGAAGCTTTCTGTCATGTAAGTCGCATTAATACCGTATGGAATACCATAGAGAAAACCGAAAAATAACATCAGCCAGAGGATATTATCCGGCGTATTACCAAAGACAATCACAGGGATAAAAATTGCAGTACCCATAGTGCCGAAAGCAAATACCGCACGACGGCCAATCCGGTCAGCGATAAAACCAGCAATAACTTTGGTACACATCATGATCAGGAAAGTCCCGATCATATACATGGTCATTTCTTTAAACTTGATTCCCAGATCAGTCTCTAAATACGCCGGTAGCCAGTTACTGACTCCATAATAGCCAAACTGTAAAAATGCGGTACTGAAGGACCAGAGGATAAACATGCGACGGCTGAGTGCATCTTCAAAAATCATTTTAAAAGTATTTTTTGGTTTTTCCTGAACAATACCACTGGCTTTTGCATCCAGGCGGGCCTGACGTGCTTCTAACCAAGCTTTCGGTTCAGGCACCAAGAAGTACATCGCGAAGGCCAGTACAATTGGAATAATGGCAATATAATAGAGGTATCGCCAGCCAAATTCAGGCAATAGCCATCCAGCCAGAACAGTTGCGACCACCGAGCCTAAAGTCCAGCCAGTCATGAGCGTTGCCAATACTGTAGAGCGATATTTGGTGGGTACATACTCTGCCATGAGTGTATTACAGGCAATATATAGAGCACCTAGTCCAATCGCAGACGTAAAGCGCAGCCATTTGAACTGATCATAACTTTCCACGAATCCCAGCCAGAAGGTTAATGAAGAAAATAATGCGATGGCGATGACGATCACACGAACCCGGCCAAAACGGTCACAAGCCCAGCCACCAAAAAAACCGCCGATAGCCATGCCTGCAAGTGTCCAGCTTCCTAAGGCACCGGCCTGCATATTACTTAATGAAAACTCTTGTTTCAGACTGGTCAGACTGTAGGCTAATAATGCAATATCAGCACCATCAACCAGTAATGCCAAAAATGAGAAGATAAAGGCCAGAATCCAGACTCTTTGCTTGGGTTCGTTTCCACCTTCCACTGGGTGTTGTTGTGAACTGATCGTATCCATAATGCTCTTTCTACTTTTCGGCACTCCTGTGCCTTTTTAAAACGTATATTTCACTTAATTATTTAGGTGAAATATAGAATATTTACTGATCATTACCACGCTTGAACCAGGTGGTATAAAAATGATTTTCAAAGTTTTTGATAAAGTTGCTCTATAGAAATCACATAGCAATACATTGAAAGATGTGATTAAGCCGCGATTCTTAACCCCGAAAACAATCTAGCCAGCAATGCTGGCTAGAGGTAGATCTCAGGTTTAGTTGCAAAAGGCTGCAATTCCGGTTTGTGCACGACCTAAAATCAAGGCATGTACATCATGGGTACCTTCATAGGTATTTACCACTTCCAGATTAACCAGATGACGGGCCACACCGAATTCATCGCTAATCCCGTTACCGCCCATCATGTCACGGGCCAAACGGGCAATATCCAGCGCCTTGCCGCAGTTATTACGCTTAATTAAAGACGTACCTTCAACTGACGCAATGCCCTCATCTTTCATGCGGCCAAAACGTAAAGCCACCTGTAAGCCAAGGGCAATTTCAGTTTGCATATCTGCCAGTTTTTTCTGAATTAACTGATTCGCAGCAAGTGGTCGGCCAAACTGTTTACGATCCATGGTGTATTGATGTGCGGTATGCCAGCAGAATTCTGCAGCTCCCATGGCACCCCATGCAATCCCGTAACGCGCACTATTCAAGCAAGTAAAAGGCCCTTTTAAACCACGAACTTCCGGAAATGCATTTTCTTCTGGAACAAAGACGTTATCCATTACAATTTCACCGGTGATCGAGGCACGTAGACCCACTTTACCGTGAATCGCTGGAGCAGAAAGCCCTTCCCAGCCTTTTTCTAGAATAAAGCCACGAATGTCACCGACATTACCTTCGGCAGATACTTCTTTGGCCCAAACTACAAATACATCAGCAATCGGGCTGTTGGTAATCCACATTTTTGCGCCAGTTAAACGGTAACCACCCTCGACTTTTTTGGCACGGGTAATCATGCTGCCCGGATCCGAACCATGATCCGGCTCGGTCAGGCCGAAGCAACCAATATACTCACCGGTTGCTAATTTTGGTAAATACTTCTGCTTTTGCTCTTCAGAACCAAATTCATTAATGGGTACCATCACCAGAGAGCTTTGTACGCTGGCCATTGAACGGTAACCTGAATCGACACGTTCAACTTCACGAGCAATCAGACCATAACTGACATAATTTAAACCTGCACCGCCGTACTGTTCCGGAATGGTTGGACCGAGTAAACCCAGTTCTCCCATTTCACGGAAAATAGCCGGATCGGTTTTTTCATGACGGAACTGTTCCAGTACACGCGGCATCAGTTTGTCTTGACAGTACGCTGCCGCTGCATCGCGAATCATGCGCTCTTCTGATGTCAGTTGCTGTTCTATTAAAAACGGGTCTTGCCAATCAAATCTAATTTTTGTCGTCATTTTAATATTTCCTTATTTTAAAATTATGAGATTAGGCGGTTGCTTGTTTAATCATTTCACGCGCAATAATAATTTGCTGGATTTGTGTGGTTCCTTCATATAAACGGAACAGACGCACATCACGGTAGAAACGTTCAATTGAATATTCACTGATATAACCCGCTCCACCATGAATCTGCAAACAGCGATCAGCAACTCGACCACACATTTCAGTTGCAAACATTTTGGCACAAGAGGCTTCAGTCGTAACATTTTGGCCAGCATCACGTAGACGCGCAGCATCCAGCACCATACATTTGGCTGCATAAATCTCGGCTTTGGAGTCTGCCAACATACCTTGGATTAGCTGGAAATTCGCAATGGGCTGGCCAAACTGTTTGCGCTCCACTGCATAGTTGAGTGCGTCTTCCAACATACGCTCAGCCATGCCGACGCTATAACCAGCAATGTGCAGACGGCCCTTATCCAGAACGCGCATTGCTGTTTTAAAGCCGATCCCTTCTACACCGCCAATCAGCTGATCTTTATGCACTTTACAGTTATCAAAAATTACATCACAGGTATAGGAACCATGTTGGCCCATTTTCTTGTCAATTTTACCTAGGCTTAAACCAGGTGTACCTGCTTCAACTAGAAATGCTGAAATACCGCTCGCACCTTTAATCTCTTGATTGGTACGTGCCATCACGGTAAATGTCGTGGCACGTGGTGCATTGGTGATGAAGCGTTTAGTTCCGTTTAAAATATAATAATCGCCGTATTTGACTGCACTGGTTTTTAAAGCAGCAGCGTCTGAGCCGGAATCCGGTTCGGTCAAACAGAATGAACCAATAATTTCGCCCGTTGCATAACGCGGTAAATATTTCTGTTTTTGCTCTTCTGTACCGTCGATAATGATGCCGCTTGAGCCAATGCCGTTGTTAGTACCAATTAAAGAGCGAAAGGCAGCCGATGTATGGCCCAATTCCATCGCGACCAGAATTTCTTCTTCCATGGTAATGCCTAAACCACCATATTCTTCAGGAATCGTCAGGCCAAACAAGCCCAGCTCTTTCATCTGTTCCACAATATGTTCAGGAATGGCATTGTTCTCTTCTACTTCATGCTCAAGAGGCACCAGTTCATTTTTTACAAAATCGCGAATCGTTGACAGAAGTTGGTCTAGCATTTCCGGATCACGAATCATATGAATCTCCATGGATATAATTTAGGTAAATTCCTTTACCCTTATTTTTGTTTCGTATTACGAAATAAATAATCATATAAAATCATTTTGAGCAAGTGAAATTATTAAAAATTTTATATTTTAACTAAAAAATGAAATTTTTCTGGTATTCCAGTTGATTTGTGTTTAATATTTAATTTCACGATACGAAATATTTTGATGAGTGATTATTCTATTTATCAGTTTTTTTGAATAGATAATTAAACCTTTTTTCTTGCTGTAATATTTATCGATCACTGACTCTTTCGGAGAAATCGAAACTTTTTAAATGTATTGGCTACGTGTTAAACCTAAAAAACTAGATGATTTTATATTGTCTTCAAAGTTGGGTAACAGGATTCTTTTCGACCACAAATAATTTCGGCACTTTTTCCTATATTTTATCTTTTGTAGAAGTGTTTTATTTTGTATCGTGAAATTATGTTGCTATCATATTCATTAATTTAACTTTAATTGCCCTGACCATGACAAAAAATAAAACTGGTGAAATTCCCAACTTTGATGAAATCCGTTTAGATCCGATTTCACATATTCATAGAGAAAATAATCCTCAATTTATTGCGTCTATTGCGCGTGGATTGGAAATCTTACGTTGCTTTTCAGCGACCAATCAATTGCTTGGCAATCAGGAAATTGCACAATTAACCAACTTACCCAAGCCAACTGTGGCCCGTATTACCAGCACCCTGGTTTCTTTAGGTTATTTAAAACAACTACCGAATACCACGAAATATCTGTTGGATGTTGGCGTATTGGCTTTGGGTTATGCAGCTTTGAGTAATATTTCTGCGCGGACTCAGGCTTATCCGTTTATGGAAGAAATGTCCCGTTATTCCCAAGCCCCTGTGGCAATGGCTACCCGTGACCGTTTGAGCATGATTTATCTGGAAGTGGTACATACAGAATCGACGCTAACCATGCGCCGCCCTGTCGGTTCGACTTTACCGATTCATAGCAGTGCCATGGGACGTGCCTGTCTGGCAGCAATGGATGTAAAAGAACGCGAATATTTATTTGACGCGATCAAGAAAAGAAACGAAGATCAGTGGCCAACCATCAAGCGTAATCTGGAACGTGCAATCCGTGATTATCAGGATTATGGCTATTGTCTGTCTCTAGGTGACTGGGCTAAGGATGTGAATTCCGTGGCAGTTCCATTGGTTCACCCTAAACACGGGATATTAACGTTTAACTGTGGTGCTCCAAGTTATCTGTTAAATCAGGAAAAACTGGAAAATGAAATTGGGCCGCGTCTGATTCACATGGTGAACAATATTGCTATGAATCTCAATAATATATAAAAAAATTAATCATCAGAGCGACATTCAGTCGCTCTTCTTATTGAATACCCAATCTACACATCTTCTTCCTTTATCTATAATTTACAGCAAACCTTTTTAATACGGTGAAATAGATAAGATTTAAAAAATAGATAAAGTCCTATTTCAAATAAAAAGATCAAAAATAAGCTTCATAACCGATTTAGATAATGCTATAAATATCGTATAGCGAAATTGGATTTTATATTATGGAAGATATAACAAGAGAATCGATGGAGTTTGACGTCGTCATCGTAGGCGCAGGCCCTGCGGGTCTTTCTGCTGCGATCAAAATCCGTCAGCTTGCAATTGAAAACAACTTAAACGATTTGTCCGTTTGTGTCGTAGAAAAAGGCTCCGAAGTCGGTGCACATATTCTGTCTGGTGCGGTACTTGAACCGCGTGCCATGAACGAGTTGTTCCCGGACTGGAAAGAACAAAGTGCCCCGCTGAATGTCCCGGTGACTGAAGATAAAACCTTCTTCCTGCTGTCAGATGAAAAATCACAGGAAGCACCGCACTGGATGGTGCCTAAAACCATGCATAACGATGGCAACTATGTCATCTCGCTCGGCAACGTGGTGCGCTGGTTAGGCCAGAAAGCCGAAGAACTCGAAGTATCGATCTTCCCGGGCTTTGCGGCATCAGAAATTCTGTATCATGCCGATGGCACAGTCAAAGGCATCCAAACCGGTGACATGGGCATTGGTAAAGATGGCGAACCGACGCATAACTTTACCCCGGGTTATGAACTGCATGCCAAATACACGTTATTTGCTGAAGGTTGCCGCGGTCACTTAGGTAAGCGTTTAATCCAGAAGTTCAACCTGGACAAGGATGCTGATCCGCAACACTACGGTATCGGCATTAAAGAGTTGTGGGAAATCGATCCTGCCAAGCACAAACCGGGTCTGGTGATGCATGGTGCCGGTTGGCCACTTTCTGAAACCGGTTCTTCAGGCGGCTGGTGGCTCTACCACGCGGAAAACAACCAGGTGACCCTGGGCATGATCGTGGATCTGTCCTATACCAACCCCCACATGTATCCGTTCATGGAAATGCAGCGCTGGAAAACCCATCCATTAATTAAGCAATATCTCGAAGGTGGCAAGCGTATTTCCTATGGTGCCCGTGCCGTGACCAAAGGTGGTTTTAACTCGCTACCAAAATTCACCTTCCCGGGCGGCTCATTGATTGGTGATGATGCCGGCTTCCTGAACTTTGCCAAGATCAAAGGCTCACATACTGCAATGAAGTCCGGCATGCTCTGCGGTGAAGCGGTGTTTGAAGCAATTGCGGCCGGTGTACAACAAGGCGGTGATCTGGCGATTGCACGTGTTGTAGAGGGTGAAGATTTCTTTGTCAAAGAACTCACCGCGTATACCGATAAGTTTAACAACAGCTGGCTGAAAGAAGAGCTCTATAACTCGCGTAACTTCGGTCCTGCGATGCACAAGTTCGGTCAATGGATCGGTGGTGCCTTTAACTTTATCGACCAGAACGTGTTTAAAGTTCCATTCACTTTACATGATCTGGTTCAGGACCATGCTGCGCTAAAAACCCAGGCAGCTGAAAGCTTCAAGCCGACCTATCCAAAACCGGATGGCAAGCTGACCTTTGACCGTCTGTCTTCAGTGTTTGTCTCGAATACGGTCCATGAAGAGAACCAGCCAGCGCACTTGAAACTGACCGATGCTTCGATTCCGGTGGAAGTCAACCTGCCGACATGGGATGAACCTGCGCAGCGTTACTGCCCGGCGGGTGTCTATGAAATCATGGAAAATAATGACGGTTCGAAACGTTTCCAGATCAATGCAGCCAACTGTGTGCACTGCAAGACCTGTGACATCAAGGAACCGTCCCAGAACATCACCTGGGTAACACCGGAAGGTGGTGGTGGTCCGAATTACCCGAATATGTAAGGTAATTCCTGTGAATGAGAAAAATACATCTATTTCTCACATTCACATACCCAATCTTGAAGCAGTTAATATTAACACTTCACTTTAATTTTTTAGGTAATCCCAGTTCCCGAGGGAGCTGGGATTAATAAATTTTCAAATAGAAAAATAGAAAAGATTGCATATAGGGTCAGAGATAAAAATGGCCTACTCGAAACCGAGTAAGCCATCTTTAATATTTAAAACAAATGACGAAAACTTTTAGTCATTCATCTATGGATTATTGCTGAGCCACAAACTTTGCACGCGCCGCATGCAGTTTCTTGTAACTGTCAATCAGGCGCAAATGACGATCCAGCCCTTCTAGCTGCATGTTGGTTTCGGTCAAACCATAGAAACGGACTGTTCCTTCAATTGAACCTAAAACGGCATCCATACGGGCATCACCAAACATACGACGGAAGTTGTGTTCATAATCTTCCAGTTCCATTTCATCATCCAGAATGACTTCCAGAACGACATTCATGCACTGGTAGAACAGGCCACGTTCAACGGTATTGGTATTGAACTGCAGGAACTGCTCAACCAGATCTTTGGCTTCTTCAAATTGCTGCAAAGCCACATAAATCAGTAGTTTCAGTTCAAGAATAGTGAGTTGGCCCCATTCAGTATTTTCATCGAACTCGATACCGATCAAGGTTTTGATTTCGGTATAGTCATCCTCATCTGCTTCTTCCAGACGCTCAACCAATGCTTCCAATTGTTCATCATCCAGACGGTGCAGATTCAGGATATCTTCACGATATAACAAAGCCTTGTTGGTATTGTCCCAAACCAGATCTTCTACCAGATAAATTTCCGAATAGCCCGGTACCAGAATACGGCAAGCTGTTGCACCTAGATGCTGATACACCGCCATATAAACTTCATGGCCCATGTCTTCCAGAATCGTGAATAATTCCTGAGCTTCGTCCGCATTCGAATTTTGACCGTTATTAGTGAAATCCCACTCGACAAAATCATAATCTGATTTCGCGCTGAAGAAACGCCAAGACACTACACCGCTCGAGTCGATGAAATGCTCGACGAAGTTATTTGGTTCAGTCACGGCATTACTGCTAAAGGTTGGTTTTGGCAGATCATTCAGACCTTCAAAACTACGGCCTTGCAATAACTCAGTCAGACTGCGTTCTAATGCCACTTCAAAGTTAGGATGGGCACCGAATGAGGCAAATACACCGCCAGTACGCGGGTTCATCAGGGTGACACACATGACCGGGAACTGACCGCCTAAAGATGCATCTTTGACCAGAACCGGGAAGCCCTGTTCTTCTAGGCCTTTAATGCCTTCAACAATTTTTGGATATTTTGCCAGAACATGTTCAGGCACATCCGGTAGTGCCAGTTCACCTTCCAGAATTTCGCGTTTAACAGCACGCTCGAAAATTTCAGACAGACATTGTACTTGCGCTTCAGCCAAGGTATTGCCGGCACTCATCCCGTTACTTAAGTAAAGGTTTTCGATCAGATTCGACGGGAAATAAACGGTTTCACCATCAGACTGACGTACAAATGGCAATGAACAGATGCCACGTGCTTTATTACCAGAGTTGGTGTCGTAAAGATGGATACCCAATAATTCATCTTCAGGATCATAAATTTCACGGGTATGTTCATCTAAAACTTCTGCAGGTAGTTCGCCATTTGGACCTGGCTGGAACCATTTTTCATCTGGATAATGCACAAATTCGGCATTGGCAATATCCTCACCCCAGAACTGGTCGTTATAGAAGAAGTTACAGTTCAGACGCTCAATAAATTCGCCCAAGGCAGATGCCAGCGCACTTTCTTTGGTCGAACCTTTACCGTTGGTAAAGCACATTGGCGACTGCGCATCACGAATATGCAATGACCAGACATTCGGCACGATATTACGCCAAGACGCAATTTCAATCTTCATGCCGAGGCCTGCCAGAATGGCAGACATATTGGCAATGGTTTCTTCCAGCGGCAGGTCTTTACCTGGAATGAAAGTCGTATGATCAGAAGCCAGACTTGGCATCAATAAAGCTTGAGCATCCGCATCAATGCTTTCCACTTCTTCAATGACAAATTCAGGACCGGTTTGAATTACTTTCTTGACAGTACAACGATCAATCGAACGTAAAATCCCTTGGCGGTCTTTTTCAGAAATATCAGCCGGCAGTTCCACCTGAATTTTAAAAATCTGTTTATAGCGGTTTTCAGGATCAACAATATTGTTTTGCGAAAGGCGGATATTATCAGTCGGAATGTCACGTGCTGCGCAATAGACTTTGACAAAATAAGCCGCACAAAGTGCTGATGACGCCAGAAAATAATCGAATGGGCCGGGTGCCGAACCATCGCCTTTATAGCGGATCGGCTGATCGGCAATCACCGTGAAGTCATCGAACTTGGCTTCCTGGCGAAGATTATCGAGATAATTGACCTTAATTTCCATGTGGGTACCTAAATATTCTTATGTGCCGTCACGGACAGATAAGATGCTGAATCTGAATATACAAGCCGGTTCACGGAGGAGAACTTGAATGAAAAATAGAAAATGGTCAGGTTATACCATTTGACGAAGTGTCTGGATAACGCTGCCGAGAATGGGCGCTATTATAGAATTATTTTATGAAATTGATAATATTTGTCTGAAATTCTGGCAGATTAAACCAGATCCTCAGTCTTTCCTGAGCTGCCGGAGCATGAATCAACTTCAAGTCATGGCTTATACTATTAATCAAAGTTGCAGATAAGGCAGATTTTCACCTGCCTAGTCTGAGATAACTTTAGAAATCATAACTCAGTGCAAATACTGCAAGATTACGCTGCTTGTCATCATAGCGGTCATAACCGCCAAAGATATATTCACCTGACACACTCAACTGCGGTAAAAGCGCATAACTGAGTCCGGCAGAAGCATAACGAAAGGCAAACTGCTTTTCAGTATCGCCCAGTTCACCGCCTTCGTATTTGCCTTCATCGTTAAAATAGCTCCCCGCTGCCGTAACGCTGGCATTGAGGCGATCATTTAACTGGTGGCTCAGGTTAAGCGTGTAAAAAGTATCGCCCTGATTGGCATAAGCCACATCATACAGATAAGTCGATACGCTGGCGCCGATACTGGTCTGATCATTCAATGCACGGCTTACATTTAAACCTAGCTCATTTCCAGTGGTGTTCTCACCGCCCGGATAATAATAGGTCGCATTCCATAAATCCCAATCATAATTTTCGCTGCTATAGGTATAACCCACCAGAAAATCATGCTCGAATTTATCTGAACGATGTCCCTGACGCCCCTGCACTTCTGCATAAGAGTATCCAAGCGTAGATCCCCAATATCCGACATAAAAATTGCCATAAGCCAGATTCAATGCAGCCTGTACAGCAACGTCATCATTTTCAGGTGCATTGGTCAAACCGCGGGAGACGTATTTGGAGACCACACTCAAGTTTCCGCTTGCTTCTATTTGTTTTACTTCCGCATCATCGGCATAACAGTAAAAACTTGAAACAGCAGCACAGCCAAACAGCACTGTTTGATTGAATATTTTCATAAAATATAAATTGTATTAAGCAAAGCCGGAGATAAAACGACAGCAGTCGAGGTTTTATCTCCGTTTTGGGGAAAAAATTGAAATTCGTTTTACTCCTGCTTTGCCAGATGACAGGAATAAAACCATGATTTAAGCGCGAGGCGCCTTGTAAAAAGGTGCCGATGAAGGCGCAAGAGCAGGTTTGCCACGAATATGGTCTGCCAGTTTTTCAGCGATCATAATCGTAGTTGCATTGAGGTTACCGGTAATGATCAAAGGCATAATCGAGGCGTCAATCACACGCAACCCCTGCATTCCATGTACGTGTCCATAACCATCGACAACCGCCATGTCATCCTCACCCATTTTACAGCTACAGGACGGATGATACGCTGTTTCTGCATGATTACGAACAAATTCATCAATTTCTGCATCAGTTTGCAGATTTTTGCCCGGACTGATTTCTTCACCACGATAGGGATCCAGGGCGGGCTGATTCATAATTTCACGGGTAATACGGATGGCATCACGGAATTCGCGCCAGTCCTGTTCAGTACTCATATAGTTGAACAGAATACTTGGATGTTCAAACGGATCTTTGGATTTCAGGCGAACCCGACCACGAGATGGTGAACGCATGGAACCGACATGAGCCTGGAAGCCGTGTTCATGAATAGCATTGGTCCCATTATAGTTAATCGCCACTGGCAGGAAGTGATACTGGATGTTTGGCCATTCAAACTCATCCGAAGAACGGATAAAGCCACCCGCTTCAAACTGGTTGCTGGCACCAATGCCTTTACCCAGGAATAACCATTCTGCGCCAATCATGGGCTGGTTATACCATTTTAATGCTGGGTATAAGCTGACCGGTTTTTTGCACTTATATTGTAAGTACATTTCCAGATGGTCTTGCAGGTTTTCACCCACACCCGGCAGGTCCTGAACCACCGGAATATCCAGACTTTTTAACAGTTCGGCCGGACCTACACCGGAGCGTTGCAGGATTTGCGGCGAGGCAATTGCACCTGCACATAGCAATACTTCACGGTCTGCAAAGACCTGAATCGGCTGTAAGGTATTTTGTCCTTCAAAATATTCCACACCAATCGCCTGATTACGATTAAACAGAATACGGTTGGTCATGGCGTGGGTAATAATCGTGAGATTATCCCGGCCTTTGGCTATATCGAGATAACCACGTGCTGTACTGGAACGACGGCCTTGCGGCGTTACAGTACGGTCCATCGGCCCAAAACCTTCCTGCTGATAGCCATTCAGGTCATCAGTACGTGGATAACCGGCCTGTACACCTGCCTCGACCATGGCATGGAACAGTTCATTATTGCCATTTTTAGGTGTTGCCACCGAAACCGGTCCAGAATCACCATGATAATCATTGCCGCCAATATCGCGCGTTTCAGCTTTTTTATAATACGGCAGACATTCAGCATAGCTCCAGTGTTCTAGCCCCTTCAGGCTGGCCCACTGTTCAAGATCCATAGCATTACCGCGAATGTAACACATGCCGTTAATTAATGAAGAACCGCCCAGACCTTTTCCGCGCCCGCACTCCATACGACGATTATTCATATGAGGTTCGGGATCGGTCAGATAGGCCCAGTTATAGCGTCGTCCCTGTAATGGATAAGCCAATGCAGCAGGCATTTGTGTTCTGAAGTCTAGACGGTAATCCGGCCCACCTGCTTCCAGCAATAGGACTTTCACATCCGGATCTTCAGTTAAACGCGCTGCGAGTACATTCCCTGCCGAACCTGCACCGATAATAATATAGTCGTAATTCATCCAATCCTCCCTTATGCGCTAAATACAGACTGGAAAGGACTAAGTTCAACTTGCACCGACTTGGTCTGGGTATATTGCTGTAGCGTGACAATACCGTTTTCGCGACCGACACCTGAATGTTTATAGCCACCGACAGGCATTTCTGCCGGTGATTCGCCCCAGGTATTGATCCAGCAAATGCCGGCTTCGATTTGATGAATAATACGATGCGCACGTGCCAGATTCGGTGTCACGACACCAGCTGCCAAACCATATTCGGTATCATTGGCACGACGAATCGCCTCTTCTTCTGAGTCATAACTCAGAATACTCATGACTGGACCAAAAATTTCTTCACGGACAATCGTCATGTCGTCACGGCAATCGGTAAATACCGTTGGTAGCACATAAGCGCCTTGGGCAAACTGCTCATCTTCAGCACGGCCGCCACCACACAATAAGCGTGCACCTTCGATCTTGCCCTGTTCAATATAGCCCAGCACTTTTTCCATATGAGAGAAGCTGGACACTGGACCAAAATTGGTCTCAGGATCAAGTGGATCCCCCATACGGATATAAGGAATACGCTGCAAAATCTTGTCTTCAAATTTTGCTTTCAAGGCCAAAGGGATAAATACCCGGGTTCCATTGGTACAGACCTGACCAGAACTGTAGAAGTTAGCCATCATGGCTATATCTGCCGCCAGATCCAGATCGGCATCTTCACAGATAATCAGCGGGGATTTTCCGCCCAGCTCCATGGTGACTTCTTTCAGGCTGGAATTTGCAGCTTGGGCCATGACTTTTTTGCCGGTTGCGACACCACCGGTAAATGAAACTTTGGCTATGTCCGGATGTGAAGTCAGATAGCCACCAATGTCACCACTACCGGTCACCACATTAAATACACCATGTGGCACACCGGCTTCTGTATAAATTTCTGCCAGTTTTAATGCAGTTAATGGCGTGATTTCACTGGCTTTAAAGATCATGGCATTGCCTGCTGCCAGTGCAGGTGCAGATTTCCATAATGCGATCTGAATCGGGTAATTCCATGCACCAATCCCGGCGACCACACCCAAAGGTTCACGTCGGGTATAGACAAATGAACTGCTTCTGAGTGGGATTTGCTGACCTTCTAATGCTGGCAAAATACCTGCATAGTATTCAAGTACATCTGCACCTGTCGCAATATCGACGGTGGATGTTTCACTGAAAGCTTTACCACTGTCGAGACTTTCTAAACGCGCCAGCTCGTCATTACGTTCACGGAGGATGGCAACAGCCTTGTTCAAAATACGGGAACGTTGAATCGCCGTCATTTCTGCCCAGACTTTTTGTCCTTGTTGTGCCGATTCAACAGCGCGATCGATATCTTTTCGCGTACATACCTGCACGTCTGCCAGAATTTCGCCTGTTGCAGGATTAATCGTTTGAAACGTGCTATTGGACGTTGCATCGACATATTGTCCATGAATATAAGGACGTTGCAGTTTGAATGTTGTCAATGGAATTTCCTCGCAGGTGGGTTATTTGAGTTGTTGCCGGATATATTCACTACACAGTTCAATCGGCAGTTCTGGGTCAATTTCGCCATTTACCAAAGCACCTCTTAACCAGAATCCGTCAATCAATGCTGCCAGACCTTGAGCGGCTTTCTCTGCCTGGTCTTTATTCAACTTTTTCATGAATTCATATTTAAGGTTGGAATGTAAGCGGTAATGATTGATCTGCTGTAAACGGTGTAATTCAGGTTGGTGCAAACTGCTAGCCCAGAATGCCAACCAGACTTTCATGGCTGCCTTGTCCGTTTGTGGAGCAGCAAAATTACCACGTACGATCGCTAACAAGCGCTGCTCCGGTAAGTCATCAACCTGTATCTTTATCTGTGCAACAGATTTACCCAATTGCTGTAATAAGTAACGCATTGTGGCTTCAATCAAGCCATTTTTACCTCGAAAATAATGACTTATGATGCCGGTTGAGACACCTGCCCTCTGAGCAATTTGACTAATTGAAGCTTCTGCAAAACCTAGCTCATTCACTGCAGCTAAGGTGGCATCGATCAGTTGCTGACGACGGATCGGTTGCATACCAACTTTGGGCATAGGACTAACCTGAATAACGGATATAACAACAGAAAGTCACTCTGCTAAAAAATAGCGGAATGAGGTAACAATTCATAAACGCTTTTTTAATTGAACGTTCAATTAATAAAAATTATAGTGCCAGCTCACCCTTGATGTACAGCGCAGTTTGTTTTGGATTTGCAAAAGTTTGTAATTCACGAAAACAAGGAAGTTTTACCGCAGGCTTTTGCTTTTAAATCACACTGCACTGTAGATCATCCGGCAACAAAACGATGGTCATGGATTTATGCAAAAGAAAAATGAACAGATGCAAGATGGTCTGAATAAAGTAGTTTTTTATTTTTCGGCGACACTTATTCTGCTGTTTTCTATCATTACCATTTTATTTAATGAACAAGCCAATCAAGTCATTATTAATATTTTAAACTGGGTTAGTCGTACCTTTAGCTGGTATTACCTGCTGGCGGCCACGCTGTATCTGGTTTTTATCGTCTTTATCGCCTGCTCACGTTATGGCGAGATTAAATTAGGCCCCAAACATTCCAAGCCAGAATTTAGCCTGCTGAGTTGGTCGGCGATGCTATTTTCTGCCGGAATCGGGATTGACCTGATGTTTTTCTCGGTAGCGGAACCACTTTCCCACTATATGAATCCGCCTGTAGGTGAAGGCGAAACCTTCGAAGCTGCGCGCCAGTCCATGGTGTGGACCCTATTTCACTACGGTTTAACCGGCTGGAGTATGTATGCGCTGATTGGGGTCGCGCTAGGTTATTTCAGCTATCGCTACAATTTACCGCTCACCATACGATCGGCACTTTATCCGATCTTTGGTAAAAAAATTAATGGTCCAATTGGCCATACTGTGGATACGGCTGCAGTACTCGGCACAATTTTCGGTATTGCCACGACATGCGGAATTGGCGTTGTGCAATTAAATTATGGCCTGCATGTGCTGTTTGATTTACCGGAAAATATCTGGATTCAAACTGCACTCATCGCTGTTGCTGTGATTATTACTATTATTTCAGTCACTGCCGGTGTCAATAAAGGCATCCGGATCCTGTCTGAAATTAATATCTATGTGTCAATTGGGCTGCTGCTATTCATTCTGTTTGTAGGCAATACCGAGTTTTTATTAGCCGCCTTGATTCAAAATTTTGGTGACTATATCAGCCAGTTCCCGAAACTTTCTTTAACCAGTTTTCCTTTTGAACAACCGAAAGAGTGGATGAATAGCTGGACCCTGTTCTTCTGGGCATGGTGGATCGCCTGGTCACCTTTTGTTGGTCTGTTCCTGGCCCGTATTTCCCGTGGTCGTACCATTCGCGAATTTGTCACCGGGACTTTGGTTATTCCTCTGTTATTTACCCTGACCTGGTTGTCTATTTTCGGTAACAGTGCTTTATACAGCGTGATTTTTGATGGTAATACTCAACTTGCTACGACAGTTTTAGAAAATCCGGCACATGGTTTTTATGATCTGCTGGCGCAGTATCCAGGCTTTATGTTTACTGCAGGTGTCGCCACCATTACCGGCTTACTGTTCTATGTGACCTCAGCGGACTCGGGGGCATTGGTATTGGGAAATTTCACGACCAAATTCACTAATATTGAACATGATTCACCGCGCTGGCTGAGTGTGTTCTGGGCCATTGCCATCGGTTTGCTGACTTTGGCAATGCTCATGGCGAATGGCGTAACAGCATTACAGAACACCACGATTATTATGGGCCTGCCTTTTAGTTTCGTGATTTTCTTTGTGATGGCCGGACTGTATAAGTCCTTGCGTCTGGAGGATTTTCGGCAGGCCAGTACCAGTCTGAATGCTGCGCCTGTGGTCGGTAATGTGGATATCCTGAACTGGAAGAAGCGTCTGAGCCGGGTCATGCTGCATCCAAGCCTGTCCCAGACCCTGACCATGCTGGATAATGTTTGCAAACCAGCCATTGAGGCCGTTGCAACCGAGTTAATTGACAAAGGCATTCAAGTAAATATTCAGGAAAAATCGCTTGAGGAAGAACCTGAACTGTATCACCTGGATCTGACCATTCAGCTCGATGAAGAAGAAAACTTTGTCTATGAAATATGGCCGGTACGCTATGACACGCCAAATTTCAGTTCACGTGGTAAACGAACCAAACGTTATTACTATCGTCTGGAAAGTTATCTGTTTGAAGGCTCTCAGGGCAACGATCTGGTCGGTTATAGTAAGGAACAGGTGATCAATGACATCCTGGATAAATATGAACGCCATATGATGTATCTGCATATTAACCGGATCAGCCCAGGTAAACGTCCGCTGTTCCCGGACCGTGAAATCTAGGATATCTCAATTACGGAAGGACTGAATGATGTCAGAAAGTTTGAATGCATTTGCCCTGTTTTTCTCCCTGCTCAACCCTTTTCTGATGAGTATTTATATGCTCGGAATTATCCGTAATTCCGACGCAAAAGTATTCAACATGGCATTGATTCAGGGCAGTCTGATCAGCTTTATTGTGTTCATCATTTTTGCAAAAACCGGTGAAGCCTTCTTTAATGAAGTCTTGCATGTACGGTTTGAGTCCTTCCAGATTTTTGGCGGTATTATTTTTCTGGTGATTGGCTATCGTTATGTCTTTGAAGGTGCTGATACGATTGGTGTGATGCGTGGAGCGCCCAGTCATCTGGCGGGCACGATTGCCATGCCGTTTATGATCGGTCCGGGTACCATTTCGGCATCTGTGATCACCGGCATACAGCTCAGTTTAATGCAAACCATTCTGGTGATTTTTTCTACGCTGTTTCTGACTTGTAGCCTGCTGATCCTGATGAAATATCTGCATGATCATTTACAACATAAATATTCCAACTACATTGACCTGTATGTCGATATTGTCGGTCGTGTTGCTGCGCTTCTGATTGGTACGATTGCCATCGATATGATTGTGACAGGCGTTACCGGAATTTTAGAAACCTGATAAACCTTTTCTATCAATAAATAAAAAGAGCGGTTTTCACCGCTCTTTTTTTTGATTTTAAAAATTAAAATTTAAATGACACACCGGCATAAGTAGAAAAACCTTCACCTGGTGAAGATCGCGCTACATCAGCACCTTTATCATTCAGACCAGGAATCACGACCGCAGCATATTTCTCATCCGTGATATTTTTAAAGTTGATCCAGGTTTTCCACGATTGATGTTCTGGTGCATAACCCACGTCAATGCCCCAGATCTGATAGTCATCACTGAATCGGCTATTGGCATAATCATGTGCCATCTTCGATGCATATTCGGTATTCAAACCAATATAGAGGCCATTATTCAAGGCATAACTTAGTTGAGCCTGATACAGATGTTTAGGGATTCCTGGCAACTGGTTCTTGCCAAACAATGGATCATTTTTGTACTGGAAATCGCTAAGGGTATAAGCCTGTTGCAGACGCAGTTCGCCATATTGGGATTCATGCAATGGCGTATCTAGACTTAGCTCCACCCCTTGATGAATCGTTGGCGTCGCATTTTCTTCTACACCGATTCTTTCCTTTGGTGTATTGGGATCAACAGTATCTCCATAATCCTTAATCATTTCAGAGGTTAACAGTTCATTTTTTACTTTAGAATAATAGTAGCTCAGTGCCCAGTCTCCAAAGCCCGATTGTCCACGTCCGCCCAGTTCAAAGCTATTAGCGGTTTGCGTGTCCAAATAGATTGGCGCACGCACTCGATTTGATGCAGCTCCATTGTCTTTAGGATAATAATAAGGTGAAGACCAAGCCATCGCCCAGGGATGTGCCGGCTCAATACTGCGGCTTAAATTGGCAAACCATTGCACAGAGTCATTCGGCTGATAGGTCAACCCAAGTCGTGGTGCAAAATTCCATTCATAACGACTGACTTCAGGACTCGCCACAGGATAAGTTACTTCACTTTCCCGATGGGTATACACCGCTGCCAATCCCAGATCTAATTTGAACTGATCATTTAATGTGGTTTCCTGATCAAATTGCAGGACGTTGTCTGAACCGCGATAGGTATAACGGCGGGTAACGGTATCTGCCGGATACAAAGTTCCATCAATAGTCGTATCACGTCGGATGGTTTCCGTTACACCACTGTCCGGACGATGAGTCGTGCTGCGCAAGGCAATACGCCCCTGATGCTCCAGACCTAGAAACTGGTAAGGTTTTTCATACTGGAAGCGCGCTGTAATATCTTCATAATCGACATTAGTACGATAACTGCTTTCACGTAAATCCAGCGGATAATGATGATAAGCCAGACTGCCGGTCAGTTTAGCATCATCCTGTAAATTCCAGGTCGTAGTATTGGCCAACCAGGTACTGCCTGGCTGAATCCGTTTGGCATCTACCGCTAAATTAAAGCTATTCGCTGCTTCAGGATCATTTTTGAGCTGTTCTTGCGTAATACGACCTGGAGTTAAATGCTTGCTCTCACGGTAACGGGCATAAAAACGGGTTTCGATATCCGGACTAATTTGATAGCCCAAATTAAAAGCCAGACCTTTGCCATCGCCTTCAGCATGATCCTGAATCCCATCGAACTGGGTACCCGTCAGCGCCAAATAATAATCCATCTGATCCAGCTTTCGGCCGGTACTAAACTGATATTTCTGATAACCATGACTGCCCATTTCATATTTGAGTTCAGAGCCATCCTGATCAGCGCCAGTCTTGGATTTATAGTTGATTGTTCCACCTAAGGCCAGTCCACCCTGTTTAAAGCCATTGGCTCCGCGATAGACGCCGACATGATCAATCCACCAGGGTTCTAGCAGTTCATACGCTGTACCACCCGGTCCGGTAAATGGAATATCATCAATCAGGACGTGCGTACCGGATGCATGTGCACCCGAAGTCCGGTTGATGCCTGAGCCACGGATCGATATTTTTGCACCTTCATTCCCTGCAGACTGGGCATAAATTCCTGGCTGTAAACGGAACACATCGGCCGTGGTTGCAAGTCGCTGCTGTTCTAGCTGCTGCTCGCCAATAAAATTCGTTCCTCCTGAAACCTGAGCCAGCTCTTTCTGATATTGCTGCTGCGGATTGGCATTTTGCTCAGCGCTGATCACAATAGTATTCAGCTGTTGAACGTTGCCCGGTTCTACGGCAGTTTCAGCATAAAGATGACCTGAGACAATCGACAAGATCATGAGGCTCAGCGGGCTTTTCTTGAGAGGAATTTTTGTCATGTGCATGGCGAGTTTATACAGTCCTGTATAAGTGATTCCGTTTTATGAGAGGAAATCAGTTTAAAAATTATGCTGTAGCATAGATCAACATTGTTATTTTCAGGAGTTATTTTCTGCCAAAAAATTGACTGATCAGCGTATGTTTTTTCATTTTATTTAATCTTTTTATTAAAAATCAACTTGCAAGATCAGAACCACATCCTCACAAGTTCCAAGAACTTAATTTTTAAGTATTTGATATTTAATAATATGATATTTAATTCTGCACAGATGTATTTCCACTTGGCAAAATGTAATACTTATCAAAAATTATAATCCACTAAACCAATTCTTTAATTTCGAAAGTTGATCGAAGTTGTATATTTTCTGACTTGAAGTAGACAAGATTAACCTCATCATCTTATAGAAAAATTGAAATTCTTGAGAGAAAAAAGTCCATTTTAAAAAAATCCTGACGATGCAGGATTTTTAAGAATCACGGGCTTATAGACATTCAACTATTCATTGATCAGTTGTAGTAGACCTGTCTTTTTTTGGAAAACCGATCCAGCTGTTTCAAGAAGCCTTCAAAATAATCTTTCTGCTTTTCTTCTGTGCGATAGCCGGCGTATAAAGTTCGACGTAAGCCTTCAGGCGCTACACAGTCTAAACGGCGTGATGTCACCCAGCCTTTCTGCTCATATTCATTTACCACCCAATCAGGTAATGCACCAATCCCGCGACCACTTGCCACTAACTGAATCAGCATTTGAGTCAAGTCGGTGGTGCGAATGGCTTTTGGTAGAATATTAGCGGGAATAAACAAGCGCGACATAATGTCTAAACGGTGTTTATCCACCGGATAAGTCACCAGCGTTTCTTCAGCAAGTTCCTGAACAGTAATCTCTTTCGCACGTACCAGTGGATGGGTATTGGATAAAACCAAGCGTGATTCGTATTCAAATATCGGAAAATATTCAATGCCTTTAAGCGCAATCGGATCAGCCGTAATTAAAAGATCAAACTCTCCGGTTTGTAATAATTCATGCGGATTCGATTCAAAACCTGAAGCAAAGTCCAGATCTACATCCGGATATTGCATCCGGTATTGATTGAGTAGTGGCATCAACCAGTCAAAACAGCTATGACATTCAGAGGAGAAAACTATTCGCCCGGTCTGGCCATGCACAATACGGCTGATATCACTCTGTGCAATTTGAACTTGCGGTAATATTTCATCTGCCAGTTTTAACAACCGCTCTCCAACATTAGAAAAGCTCACAGGGCGACTACGCCGATTGACCACTTCGACGCCAAACCATTGGTCGAGTTCACGTAGCTGATGTGACAAGGCCGATGGGGTTAAACATAAATCACTTGCTGCTGCAACCAGAGAACCATGCTCCCGCAGAGCAGTTAAAGTTCTTAAATGGCGAAGTTCTATCATGGCAAATACCGGAAATTTCAAAAGACGGATGACACTTAATCTGTCTTAAGCATAACCCATTTCTCTTGTTTTATTTAGTTTTTCTCATTTTTAAATAAAAATAGTGAGATATATTCACCTATTGGGTTTGTAAGCTTTAATTGCTAATCCCTTAATTTTTATTAACTTAATTTTCTTAGTTAATTTAAACATCATTAAAATAACCCATAAAATATCATTTAAACTTACAGCAGCAACAAGATAGAAAACTAACTCCGGTATAAAAGTCACAGAATAATTTTGCTGTATTCATACAATAAAAATTAGAAAGTATTTTAGAGGATGAAAGACTATGTCGAATCCAATCGATCGAAATGATGAAGAACTCACTGAAGAGCAACTTGATCCTCAAGAAAAACAGGATCGGGAGATCCAGCGAGGTCAATTAGGCCTTCATGATCCACAGCGACAACGCGATCAGTTGCGTCAGGAAAGACAGGACGAAGAACAGAATCAATAAATTTTCAAGGATTCAAAAATACAAAAAACTCCCCGTTCTTAAAAATAGATGGGGAGTTTTTTTCAGTATTAAAAAGTTAGGGACTAGTTTTTCGTATCACAACATCTTATACATCTGATCTAACCTGAACAGCTCACCTTCTTGGATGAGTGCTGTTTTACTATTTCGCTTCTGTAGAGGCTTTTGCTTGTAGGGGCTGCGCTTGTGTTTCTGCCGTTTTTTTCTTGGCCTGAATTTGTGCCGCTATTTCCTGATTTTTCTCAGCAAAACGCAAGCCGCCATCTCCGGCGAAACTAGTTTGGCTCATCGCCATACTGCTTCCCAAGATTAAAATCAGCTTAAAAAATTGAATTTTCATGTCTCTTCTGCCTTTTTATTCTAATGGTATTAAAAATAAGCAATTATTATTCCAATGTTTTTATGCTTATTTAGATTTTAACTGCACTTTCTATTTTATAGGGATAATCCTCGAAAACACAAAGTCAATCATCGTAAAAATATAAAAATCTGCAATAAGAATAAATAGATATTTTTACTACATCTCAGCTTAAATCACTATTGATTTTTTATTTAAATCAAAAAAATAGTTCAACAGCTTATTTGAATTATTTTCATTGACTAAAATACAGTGCAAATACCCCGAGCAATAACAAAAAAAGAATCGCTGTGCAGGATTTCCAGAAAGTGACTGGATGCTTTTCAAGCATAGGACGTGAAACTGATTTTTTAAATTTGAGATCTGGGTGTTTCAGATCATATATAAATGCTGAAAGTGCCTCATAACGCTGCTCCGGGCGAATAGAAAGCGCTTTTTTAAAGATTGCATCCAGGCCATGTGGCAGATCCGGTCGATACTCATAAAGTGGATGATATCGAACCTGCTTTAAGGCCTTTTCGGTCTTGCAGCGCGCGAGGTCTGTCCCATAAGGTAATTGCCGGGTTAATAAATAATAACTCATCACCGCCAGCGAGAACTGGTCTGATTTTACTGAGGGCGAGCGTCCAATAAAATATTCAGGTGCCATAAAGGCCAAGGTTCCCAAAGGAACATCTGCATGTTTAGGATTCAGTTCAACCAGACCTCTGACCGCCGCCGACCCATAATCAATCAGTTTCACTTTCAAGGTATCGGCTGATTCGAGCAGCATGACATTTTCTGGCCGTACATCCTGGTGCAGCATTTCAAGACGGTGCATGGCATTCAATGCTTTGGCCACCTGCTCAATGATCGGGAGCAACTGTTGTAAAGTTAAAGCAGTTTTTTGACGATGCAGCCAGCGACTTAGGTTTTCCCCTTGCAAGTATTCATAACTTTGAAATAAAAACTTCTTGCTGCCCTTATGTGGATAGCATTGCAGCAGATTTTCATGTTTTAAGCGTTTCGATACCCAGTCTTCTAGCTGGAATTGTTCTATCGCTTTCAGGTCATCCTGCACATCGACAGACAAGGTTTTAATGACCAGCTGATTTTTTGTCGCTTCATCACGCGCCAAATAGAGGCTGCTACGATGATTTTGGTGCAGGATTTTATCAATTCGATAACCTTCAAACAGATCACCATGACTTAGCTGTTGCGGAAATAAAACATGGCTCTTGATATGAAAGGATTCCTCATCAGGCAACTGTTCCACTTTAATGATTTGAATGGTGAGATTGTCATCACTACCCCGCTTTAAGGCCAGTTCGACTATAGACTTGGCAATGATATCCAGATGTTGTTGCTGTTGCAGCAGATCTGATATGAGCTGCATATCAATAAACTCATAGACACCATCTGTCATCAAGATAAAGAAATCATCTTCACATAATTCAAGCTGCTGATAATCGACATCGATACGATGGTCGGCACCCAGTGCACGACTTAAATAATGTTCTGTTGATGACAGGCAAACACGGTGATCATCCGTCAACTGTTCAATGGCTTGTGCCTGAATTCGATAAATCCGACTGTCGCCAGCATGAAAGATATGTGCCCTATTTTGTTTCAAAATCAGTGCACTAAAGGTGCAGACATAACCCTGGTCTTTATCAAAACGCCCGCGGCTTTGCTGGGTTTGTGCATAGAGCCAGGAGTTGGTCGCACGAATGACCCGTGCCGCTGAAGTTTGGGTACTCCATGCATCTGAAGTCGAATAATAATCCGATAGAAAACTGCTGACAGCAGTTTCTGCTGCAATATGACTGACATTGCTGCTGCTGATTCCGTCTGCAATTGCACAGGCAATGCCCTTACTGCTAAGCGCATGGCCTTCCGGAATATAGACCCCATGAAAGTCCTGATTCTGTGCTTTGATTCCAGCGGAAGAATATTGCCCAATGCTGATCTTTAATTTTTTATTCATTTTAAATACTCAAAAAGGGATCGAATTGATCCCTTTAATCTCAAGGCATAAATCATCATGCTCAGATTAGAATTCTTTTTTATCGCCAGTACGTACATGCGTGGTATAGAGCGCCAGACCTGTCAGTGCCAGACCACCCACCAGATTCCCCAGTGCCACCGGTAATTCATTCCACAAGAAATAGTCTGTAATCGAGAAATCACCGCCCATCATCATGGCAAATGGGAACAGGAACATATTCACCACTGAATGTTCAAAGCCCATGGCGAAAAACAGCATGATTGGCATCCACATCGCGATGAATTTGCCACTGACCGTGGTCGACATCATGGCACCAATTACCCCGAGTGATACCATCCAGTTACACAGCATGCCGCGGATAAAAATTGTCATCCAGCCAGCAAAGCCATATTCGGCATAGCCCAAAGTCCGGTCTTCCCCAATATGGGCAATTTTCACCCCGACCGCGTTCGGTTCAGCTGCGAAACCCATGGTATAGACTGCGGCCATCAACACTGCCACGGTTAAACATCCGGCAAAGTTACCTAAAAAAACCAGTCCCCAGTTTTTTAAAATACGTGACCACGTTACCCCAGGACGTTTATCTAGCCAGGCTAATGGAGTCAATACAAATACCCCAGTGAGCAGGTCATAGCCCAAGAGATACAACATGCAGAAACCGACTGGAAATAGCAGCGCACCGATCAGTGGCACCCCTGTTTGTACCGCAATCGTCACGGCAAATACTGCTGCCAGTGCCAGAATTGCGCCTGCCATAAACGCACGAATTAAAACATCACGCGTGGCCATATGAAGTTTTGCCTCACCGGCATCGACCACTTTTTTTGCAAACTCTGCAGGAGCAAGATAAGCCATATTTTTATCCCCTTTATATAAATTACTTGCCTGTTTGCAAATAAAAAGACGCCTAAGGTCTATTTCAACCCTAGGCGTCTTTGCCTTGCATTATTCAAACAGATCAATTGTGTCATGGCGCCGTTGCCATATTTAATATAGATAAAAGCAAATAGCATGCCATTTATTTAAAATTATTTTTTAGAATTTAATTAATTATTTTAAAATTTAATCCTTATAATTATATTGGCACAATCTCTGCATTATCTATAGCGGTCATTTTTAAAATATAGCTATTGGAGAAGATTATGATTAGCCATCGTCAACAAGTGGCAGACATGATTATTTCAGCGAAAGTTTTAAAGTCTATCAAAGGGGCAGATGTCGCTGAAGCAATAGGCCTTTCTAAAGAATGGGTGACTGCTGCATGTTTAGGTCAGATGGCTTTTAATAAAGAACAGGCAGAAAAAATTGGTGAAATATTTGGACTGACTGATGAAGCCATCGCCTGGCTGCAAATCGTACCCTATAAAGGCTCTCTGCCAACCAGTGTGCCGACAGATCCGCTGATTTATCGCTGGTATGAGGTGGTCAGCGTCTATGGCATGACCATTAAAGAGCTGATCCATGAAGAATTCGGAGATGGTATTATGAGTGCAATTGATTTCAGTATGGATATTCAACGTGAGAATAACCCAAACGGAGATCGGGTGAATGTCGTATTATCCGGAAAGTTTTTACCTTATAAAACTTATTAATCCTCTGCTATAAGAATAAAAGCCATTATTAAAATGGCTTTTATTTTATCTGCACTTATTAAATTCATTTATTTTTTAAAATCGTCACTAAAATATATATAATTTTTTATCTAAAATTAAACATATAAACTATAAATGGTTTTATTTTTATTCGATGAATTCAATCATCCTGTCCTTTTTTAATAATACCTTCCTATCCTGAATATTGGGTTCATCATTTTATTATTGAGTTAGCAAAAGCAACAAAAAGGATATTGCTATCCTTTTTATTGATTCATTTTAAATCAGGAATGTAGTGTTATTGCTGTGCTTCTGCCAGATGACGTTCAGTCACGGCCTGTTCATATAAACGCTGTTCTTTTTCTTTATGCTCGACAGAGAAGCGGATCATCAACACACAACTTGCAGCAATCACTACCAAGCCACCCAGTACCATCAGAGTAGTTTGAATATCCAGCATGCCTTTTAACAGGAAACCCGCAGCCACTGCGCCGACATTGCCACCTGCACCAATAATACCGGCCACACCACCCAAGGCATCACGGTCGATAAAAGGCACCAGTGCATAGGTAGCGCCACATGCCATATGAGTAAACAAGGCAAAGATGGTCATCGCCATAATAGCCAAGGTCGCGCTATTCATTTGCGAGAATAGAATAAGAAACAGACCTTCCAGCATGATCAAGGCAAACAGAACTTTGGTTCGACCATCCAGACCTTTTTGAATCGCGACTTTATCCGAAACAATGCCACCCAAGGCGCGGGCAAACAATGCCAGTAAACCAAAAATTCCGGCAGTCATGCCTGCTTCTTTTAGGCCAAACTGGAAGTTGTCGACAAAGTACAAGGCAATAATATTATGGATGAAAATTTCAATACCAAAACAGGCTGCGTAAGCCCCAAACAGAATCCACACACGGTAATTACGTGCGGCATGTATCAGAATGGCAAGACTACCTTTTTTATCGCTACCGACAGAAATACCTTGCGCACGGAGTTCTTTAAAATTACCTTGTGGACAGTCTTGGGTGAATTTCCAGTACAGCACACCGACAATGATCATCAGAATACCCGGCACCAGAAGCGCAATTCTCCATCCCATTGCCTGTTCTACACCGAACATGACCAAAGCAGCCAGCATTAAAGGCATCAGGGCTTGAGTCGCACCGCCACCGGCATTCCCCCAACCTGCTGTAGTTGCATTTGCCGTTCCCACCACATTTGGCGCAAACATGATACTGGTATGATATTGGGTAATCACGAAGCTGGCACCGATGGCGCCAATCAATAAACGGAAAAACAAGAAAGATTCATAACTGTTGGCCGATGCCACACCAAACACCGGAATACTGCCAATAATCAGTAAGGCGGTATAGGTTTTACGCGGACCGTACTTGTCACATAACGGCCCCACGATCAGACGCACCAGAATGGTAATCGCGACTGCGGCAATATTGATATTGGCGATCTGCTCTTTGGTCAGGCTGAATTCACCGGCAATCACAGGCATTAAGGGTGCACAGGCAAACCATGCAAAAAAACAGACAAAAAAAGCGAGCCAACTCATATGGAAGGCCCGCATCGCTGAACTACTGAAGTTAAATAGACTTATTTTTGTTGCTTTATTGAGACTTGTATTTGAAGACATAGCCATTTCCTTACCAGAACTGAACGTATTTAAGTCACTGTGATGCACCAGGCATGTCAGTAACGATCAGAACGGACGTCATTGGCCGTCATACAAATGTAGAGTCTTCTTTGACTTTAATCAGGTATATGCACAGGTCATGCCAGATTATTTTTAACATAAAATAAACTATTCTTTTATATAAAATAATTTTTATTTCACTTTCAAATTTAGACTTTTCTTTCTTAAAAATAGAGAGAAAAATAGATATCTTCTGAGAAATTATGAGCAAAACAGCGATAGGATGACCTGCCCGGAGTCATTGCTGGTTTAAATCGGTGCAGGGCTGGATCAAATAATTTTTCCCTTTTCAAAATGCAGCAGTTGTGCCTGTAAATACGCCACTTCATCTACATGATGAGTCACATAAATCATAGGTAAATCTGTTTGATGAATCACAATTTTCAGAAAAGGTAAAATCTGGTTTTTCAGCTTTTGATCCAGTCCATTTAAAGGCTCATCCAAAAGTAATAGGTCGGGAGAAGATAAAAGTGCACGACCGATAGAAACGCGCTGTGCCTGTCCACCAGAAAGCTGATGCGCCCGATACCGAAGTAGTGGCTTTAATTCGAGTAACTCCACAATGTCTTCAAACGTAAATTTCTGCTGACCTTTATTTTTTATATTTAGCTGTTCTGCATATTTCAAATTCTGCATGACATTCAGATGCGGAAACAGTAGGGCTTGCTGAAAAATCAGGGCAATTTTTCTTTGATGAACAGGAATATTCAGTTTCTGCTGATGATCAAATAATATTTTTTGCTGAAAATGAATAAAGCCTTGTGATGGTTTTAATAGCCCTGCAATATTTTTTAAAAAGGTGCTTTTCCCACTTCCTGAGGCTCCCACAATACCAATCAATTGTGTCTGCATATCCAGACTGGCCTGTAGCTGGAAGTTTGCGTAATTAAACTGAAAATCACACTTCAGCATCTTAACCCTCCAATTTACGTTGATACTTCTGCATGATCCAGTAATTTGCAATCAAGGCTGAAAAAGCCAGAATCAGAGATAAAATGACCAAACGCATAGCCATACTTTCTCCATCAGGCTGTTGTAACAGGCTATAAATGGCGATGGGAATGGTACGGGTTTCTTCTGGAATATTGCCAACAAAGGTAATCGTGGCACCAAATTCTCCCAGACTGCGGCTGAAACATAAAATGCTGCCGATTAAAATTCCAGGCAAAGCCAGAGGCAGGCTAATGCTACAGAATACCCGCCATGGTGTGGCGCCCAAAGATCCTGCCACCTGTTCTAACTGCCGGTTGATCATTTGAAAAGACAAGCGAATTGGTTGAACCATTAAAGGAAATGCCACAATCATTGCTGCCAGTACCGCACCTTTCCAGTTAAATATCAGCTGAATTCCCCATTTATGTAGATATTGCCCCAGCATACCCTGATGACCAAATAGCAGGAGCAGAAGATAGCCCAGTACTACCGGCGGTAGCACCATAGGCATCTGCAATATTGCCTCTACGAGAAATTTGGCCCTGAATTCATAACGCGCCAGTAACCATGCTACGGCGATAGCAAATGGCAGACACACCGCTGTGGCAAAGCCCGCTACTTTGGCTGAAAGCGCTAAGGCACTCAGTTCTTCTGGTGTAAGCATGAGCAGTTAGCCTACCTTAAGCTTAAAACCATATTTCTGGAAAATCTGCCTGGCCCTTGGACTCGTCTGGATAAATTCAGAAAATTGGACTGCTGCCTGATTTTTCTGGCCCTGCTGGGTTAAAGCAATCGGATACACAATCGGACGATGTGTACTGGCTGGAAATACTCCCGAAATTTTAACTTTTTTACTCATCAAGGCATCGGTTCTATACACAATGCCGATCTGACATTCGCCACGTTCTACAAAAGCCAAGGTTGAACGAACGCTATCCGTACCGACTATTCTGCCCCGAAGCGGATTCAACCAGCCTAGCCGGGTTAAGCTTTGCTTGGCATATTTTCCGGCAGGCACCGATTCCATTTGTCCGGTACATAGATAGCCTTGAAAGGCTTTAGCAAGATTAAAGTCGGCTGACATTTTAAAATGATTTTTTTGCTGAATAGGACTAATCAATACGAGTTCATTCAAAAGCAAAGGTCGAATCTGACCGATCTGAATTTTTTGTTTCTTGATCAGATCATTCATCCAGTCTAGGTCTGCAGAGAAAAATAGATCACTGCTGGCTCCCGCCGCAATTTGTTTCGCCAATACCGAAGACGCAGCAAAAACCGGAACGATCTGGATGTCCCGATGCTGTTGCTCATATAGTCTGGAAATATCAGTAATCGCATTGGTCAGGCTGGCTGCGGCATATATTTTAACTGTTTCGGCATACAGCATGGGGCTAGTCAACAGCACGCCAGTGAGTAGAACTTTGAATAAATCCATCTTTCTCATTCTATGTGATTCGAATATTGAAAATTGCGACAGGCATTTCAAATCAGCAAACCCTGTACCACTTGCCCAGCCTGGATTTCTGTTCCTGCCGGAATACGGACCAGACAGTTGGCCTGCATCAGATTACTCAACATATGCGACTGTTGTTTTGCCAGGCTCTTGAGCTTTAAAGTGCCCTGATCAAATTCGGCAGCCATTCTTAAAAAGCGTTCACGTGCATCCGCTTTCAAGTCATGCGTCATTACCGCACTAAGCCATGCAGGTGACTGCTTTTGCCCTTGTAAGGCATTCAGTAAAGTTGCCGTATAGATTTGCATCCCGACATACACGGCAGCCGGATTTCCCGGTAGACCCAAGAGATAACAGTAACCTTGATCATCTCGACGATACTTGGCAAATAACATCGGTTTTCCGGGCTTCTGCTTCACTTTCCAGAAAATCTGCTCAAAACCCTGCTCCAGGGCAACAGGGCGAATGAAATCATAATCACCCACCGAAACCCCGCCTGTGGTCAAGATGACATCGTATTGGTGTTTGAGTCGGTTCAGTAATAATTGCAGTTCGGACTCACAATCGGGCACATGCAGAATATCTACGTTTTGACCCTGTGACTGAAACCAGGCCTGAATCAGTGGAGCATTGGCGTCAAAGATTTTTCCGGAATTCAGGTCTTCAATGCTGGAAGCGACTTCATCTCCAGTAATCACAACAGCAATTTTAGGATAACGATAGACTGAAACCTGCTTTACGCCTGCCATGCTCAAAGCTGCAATTGCACCTACATGCAGTTTTTGACCTGCATCTGCCAGACGCTGCCCTTGTGCGATTTCCTCGCCTGCATCACGTATATCCGTATGAGGCTTTAGGTCTGTTGTAATAATGATTTGATTGGCATGGCATTTGACAATTTCCTGACGGGCGACCGTTGTAGTTCCTGCTGGAATCCTGGCACCGGTAAAAATCCGGACCGCCTGACCTGGCCGCAGTTCAATTTCAGTACTTTGCCCTGCCCGAATCTCTCCAATGAGTTCAAAAGTGCTGTGAGCACTAACATTTTCTGGACTACAAAGCGCATAGCCATCTACAGCACTTTGTGAAAACAGCGGCAATGGTATGGCCGAATCAATCGCCTCTGCCAGATAGCGATTCAGAGCCCGAGCAAGCGGCAGGCTTTCAGCTACCAAGATATGCGTCTGCTCAAGTAACATCTGCAGTGCCTGATCAACAGAAATCAGTCCCGGTTCAGCACCGCAGGCTGAATGTGATAGTGCCTGATTCATTGATAGCCCCCCGCATGTGGGATATTTTTTTGCACATCAAACAAGTGCACCAAAGCCGGAAGTACCGCGATCAGAGATTCTTTCGCACCCTGACGACTTCCCGGTAGGGTCATCACCAGACTGTTCTCAATATAGCCAGCCACGCCACGACTTAATGCTGCATAAGGGGTACGTTTTTGCCCAAAACTACGTGAAGCTTCCATCAAGCCTGGAATTTCCCGTTGCAGCAAAGGTTGCAGAGTCTCAACTGTCAGGTCTTTAGGACCTAAGCCAGTACCGCCCACAGTTAGAATCAGCGGATACTGATTTTTCTGCTGTTCAATCAGGGTCAAGAGCTGTTCTGGGCTATCGGGAATAACCTGATAACTAATAGAATCAAAATTGGCTTCTTTTAAAATTTCCATTACGTTTTGTCCGGCAGTGTCCGGCTTTTTGCCTGCTGCAACCGTATCGGACAGCACAATAACCGAAGCGGACAGACTCTCTTTAAGTATGCGGGTAAAATGTGATTTTCCGCCTTTTTTCTGCTGCAACCTGCATTGATCCAGCGACAAATCTTCCGGTTCACAATGCGGCTTCAGCATGTCATACAAGGTCAGACCTGCCAGACTGACCGCTGTCAAAGCTTCCATTTCCACACCAGTTGGTCCAATGGTTTCAACAGTAGCAATAATTTCGACATGTGCATCACACAGTTCATATTCCACATCGGCACGATAAATCGGTAATGGATGGCACAATGGAATCAGCTCATCGGTCCGTTTGGCACCTAGAATGCCGGCAATGCGTGCTGTTTTCAGGGCATCACCTTTTTCAGTATTGCCATTACGTAGCAGCTCAATGCAATGTGGCGGTGCATGCAGGATTCCAGTGGCAATTGCTGTACGGTAACTTTCTGCTTTCATCCCTACATTTTTCATGATTCATCCCAGGCTAATTTTTAAAATCTGTTTTAAAGTGATTCATCTTATGCATCCTCATTGGACGCATTTAATTAGATGGTGATTGGCAAGCGTGTTCTGCTACATGGTGATGGTGACAATGCGCTTCTTCTGCATGATGAGAGTGATCCGTTTCAGGTCCATGATCTTTTCGGATACAACAGCCTTCGACATATTGACTGCTACCATCCGTATAAAATTCTTCTTTCCAGACCGGAACTTCATGCTTCACCCGTTCCACAGCTTCCTCACAGGCCGCAAAAGCCTCACGACGATGGGCGGCATAAGCCATAGCAATAATGGCTATTTCTCCAACCCCCAGCTCACCTATCCGATGTACCACCCGCACATAAGACACCTGATATTTGGTCTGGATCTGCTGTTCAATTTCACGAATCATTTTTTCAGCCACAGGCGCATAGGCAGTATATTTCAGGGCACGCACAGCTTTTCCCTGATGATGGTTACGTACTGTTCCGACAAAGATGCCGATTCCACCACATTCCGGAAAATGCTGGATACCATCAAAATCCTCCAGACTAAAAGCAGTCTGCTGGATTCGGGCAAATTGTTTTAGTGACTTGAGTTGCATCTCAGCCTCCTGCTACCGGCGATAACAGCACCAGCGTACTGTCACGATTTAAAACATTCTGTCTGGAAATAATGTCTTCACCGATTGCACAGGCACAACGTTCCAGCATGGGCTGTATATCGGGATAGAGGGATAGCAACTGGTTCAGGACTTCAGAAACCTGAATTTCAGACTCGCATTGCAAATTTAAATCTGTGGGAATTTGTCGTTCAATCGCACCGAAGGCTTCTATTTTGATATGAATTAATTTTTGCTGAGTGAGTGACATATTTACCCTCCAATGCTGTGCATGCTGATTTTTCGGATCGGCTTTTGTATTGGTGATTGCTGGATCGCATGGAAGCCGGCCTCTTTATGCCAGATATAAGCGTGGAGCTTGTGCTGAAATGTCTGTGTGGCGAAATGATCCAGCGCCAGTTGTTCGATATCTGCCTTAAGGTTCAGGCCTTGTCTGGCAAATAAACAGTTATAAAATTCACCTTGGGCATTGAGGCGCAGACGGTCACAATCACTGCAAAATGAATGGGTAATGGTGGAAATAATCCCCAAAGGCTGCCCATTGACCAAATAGCCACGGGCTGGATTGGCGCCTTGTCCTTGAGATACCTGGACATCAAATTCAGTTTTCAGTTGATCCAGGATATCCTGCTCACTGATGACATCAGACGGATTCCATTTCTGATCGCCATCGAGGGGCATAAACTCAATAAAACGCAGTTCTATAGCCTGATGCTGTGCCCATTTCACCAAAGGAATAATCTGATTGTCATTGATGCCTTTGATGAGCACACTATTGATCTTGACGGTCAAACCTGCCTGCTGTGCGGCAGAAATACCTTGAAGTACAGGCTGTAACTGTTTTTGGGTCAGTTGCTGAAACTGCTTTGGATCAAGACTGTCTAGACTGATATTCAGATCGTCCAGTCCTGCCTGTTTAAGCGCTTGAGCATAATCTTTTAAATAATGGCCATTACTGGTCATGGAAATACGTTTCAGGCCAAAGGCTTTCAATGTCTGCAAGCGAGCAATAAAATGAACAATACCTTGACGCATCAACGGTTCGCCACCCGTCACCCGGATCTGCTCAATCCCGTGTCGCACCATAAACTCGCAAAAAGCATACAGGGCTTCAAAACTGAGCAAATCTTTTTTATTTATCCATTGCGGATGTTCAGGCATGCAATAGCTGCATTTGAAATTACAACGGTCAGTCACCGAGATCCGCAACTTACGTTTCTGGCGTCCAAACTGATCCTGAAAGATACTGCGAGGTGCTAAAGCTGTCATGCTGTTCATTGCTGCGGTCCATGATGAGATCTGCACGGTTATTTAACAGTCTTGATTTACTACCCTATTTCTTCACAATGAATGAGCAATAAGTGTTCCAACTTTGCACAAATTTATGTTTAATGAATATTAATGGGTAATATTTGTTCTTTTTTAGTCCAAAAGTTCGCTCGAAAAATAAAAAAAGCAATATTTTGGTGAACCAGAATATGATAATTCGACTTTTAGCATTTTAAACGCTAGAGAAAGTTAAGCTGTTGATGCTGCTGTAGCTCGTCAAATGAATTAATACTGTGAAAAAACAGGGCACGATTTTTAAAGCTTGCCCGCTGCATGTGCATGTCAGCAAAACAGAGTTTTAAACTGTGCTGATCATTTTCAAGATGTTGTATAAGAGTGGGTAAGCTGCTGCGTTTCATCAGACAGAATGGAAACAATGCCTTTTCATTGATTTCAACTACCGCCACTTCAGATAAAGGATGTCGTTGCAGGGCCTGATGTAAACGTGAAATGACTTTTTTGGGAATATAGGTCACATCACAGGGTACGAACAGCACATAATCAGATTGTACATGTGACCAAGCACTCTTCATGCCCATCAATGGTCCCTGAAAACCGGGTTCATCGTCCTGATAAAAGTCGATCGAAGGAATCATCCGTTTATAAATGGAGTGATCCCGATGACTATTGACCCAAACTTTGCTTGCCCGGGACTTCAACTGCTGATGGATTTTAATGAGCTGGATTTCATCATCAAATTTGTGCAGCAATTTATTGATGCCATTCATGCGCCGCGCTAAACCTCCGGCCAGGATCACCACATCAGTTTCCGGATAAGACACCGTCTTCATCACTCTTCTTTTCATTCTATGTACTCCGTCTGGCAGGCTTTAATCAGGCCTCTAATTTCTGGCAAACATGAACCACAATTTCCTCCGGCTTTTAGACATGCAGTTACCTGTTTTTCATGCGTGATATTTTTATCTTTAATGGTTTGAATAATTCGGTTCTTACCGACCTTAAAACAGCTACAGACTAATGGCCCTTCACTATTTCCCATCGACATGGCCTGACCTGCCAGCAATGCTTTACGATGTAATGCACTCAGACGTTCACGTCTAAACAGGCCTGCCACCCAGTCACGATCTGGCAATAGTGCCGCCGGTGCGATATAAAAACTGGCAATTAACTGGCCATCCTGAAGCACCACACTATGACTGATATGCGCCGTTTGATCTTCGAGATTCAGCCATTCAAAGCTTTCATCATCAAAGGCTAACAGGCTCTTGATCTGCCCGGTGATATCAGAAAAACGGCGCCGGTCTGCCAGTTCATACCGGATGGCCTGAGTGGTTTGAGTTTTGCTCCACCACACCGTATTTTTAATCATGGTCTGGATTTTCTGCTCAAAGCCTTCCCGTACATACAGCACGCCCTGCCACTGGGTATAAAATGGCTGGATCATCACCGGAGTATGCTTAAATTCTGGCTCGCCGGAAATCGGGTCAACCACCGGATTCACCACTTTGCCAATCCGCGCATCGGATGCAAACTGGTCGTTCCAGTGAATCGGTGCAAAAATCTGGCCACGTCGTATATTTTGTGAAAATTGCACACGGAGTACACAACTTCCCCAAGCGGATTTCACCTCGACCAGCTCGGCATCTTTCAGGCCATACTTCAGTGCATCTTGCGGATGCAGCTCGCAATAAGGCTCGGCACGATGCTGGGACAAACTGGCAGATAATCCGGTACGGCTCATGGTGTGCCATTGATCGCGAATGCGTCCAGTATTCAGGATCAGAGGATATTCAGCAGAAATAGCATGTACCGGATCGGCTGCAACTGTTGGCACCAATCTGGCTTTGCCATCTGCATGGCTAAACTGGCCTTGACTAAATAGTTGATCAACCTGATAAACTTCTTGCTTATCCCAGACTGGCCACCGAATCGGTGTTAGATTCTGATATTCCGCAAAACCGAGATGAGTTAAACCTTGCAGGTTGAAATAGCGAAAATTCGGTGTATCTTCACGTTGCGAAAGCGAACTATTCTGATAGGCAGATAAACGGGCATGTTCCAGAAAAATGTCATGACTGTTGTTAAAGTCAAAACCGCGAAAACCTAAGACCTGAGCCACCCGGGAAATGGCCCACCAGTCTGCTTTAGCTTCACCCGGAGCCGGCAAAAAAGCCTTTTGCCGGGAAATACAGCGCTCCGAATTGGTGACTGTGCCATCTTTTTCGCCCCAACCCAGTGCCGGTAACAGTACATCGGCATATTGCGTGGTATCGGTGTTGAGACAAATATCGGAGACCACCACAAATTCACACTTCTCCAGAGCGCGTTTAACCTGATCTGCATCGGGCAAACTCACGATCGGATTGGTGGCCATAATCCAGATGGCTTTGATTTTCCCGCTTTCCACCGCTTGAAATAAATCGACTGCTTTTAATCCGGGCTGCCGCGCGATGACCGGGCTTTGCCAGAAATCCTGCACCAGTTGCTGATGTTGCGGATTATCCAAATCCAGATGACTGGCCAGCATATTGGCCAGCCCACCGACCTCCCGTCCGCCCATCGCATTCGGCTGTCCGGTCATGGAAAAAGGTGCCGAACCGGGTTTGCCTATTTTTCCTGTCAATAAATGACAGTTGATAATGCTATTGGCTTTGTCTACTCCTTGAGAGGATTGGTTTACGCCCATGGAAAACAGGCTCATGATTTTTTCGTTCTGGGCAAATTTCTGAAAAAATAAGGTTAATTTTTCAATAGCAATACCGGTACGTTTTGCCACGCTTTCAAGTGATGACTCTGTCGAGCTACTGGCAAGCGCCTGCTCCAGACCTTGAGTATGGTGTGTAACAAAATCCAGATCGGCATGACCATTTTGCTGAAGATATTGCAACAAGCCATTAAACAGCGCGACATCCTGACCTGGTAAAATCGGCAAGTGTAAGTCTGCCGCTTCACAGGTTGCGGTAAAGCGTGGATCAATCACTACCACGAATAAATCCCGCTCTTCTTTGGCTTTCATAATGCGCTGATAAAGCACCGGATGGCACCAGGCGGTATTGGATCCGACCAGAACCACCATTTCTGTCTGCTCAAAATCTGTATAGCTGGCCGGTACCAGATCTTCGCCAAAAGCCCGTTTATGCGCTGCCACAGCAGATGACATGCACAGTCTTGAATTGGTATCAATATTGGCAGTACCGAGATAGCCCTTTACAAACTTGTTCACCACATAATAGTCTTCAGTCAAAAGCTGGCCGGAGACGTAAAAGGCGATGCTGTCACGTCCATACTGATCAATATATTGCTGAAATTTATTGGCAATACTTGAAATAGCATGATCCCAAGTGCTTATTTGCCGCTGCTCTTTTCGCCCTGTCATCGGATGCAGAAGCCGGGTTTTTAAGCCAAGTGTATCGGCAAGATGACTGCCTTTAATACACAACTTGCCCAAGTTCGCAGGATGCTGAACATCGCCTTCAACCTGAACCTTTTCACCCATAGGGGTTTGGCTTACATGCGCGATGACACCACAGCCTACTCCACAATAAGGACAGGTCGTCTGAGTGGTTTTTATTTGGGATTCAGTAGAGCTATGTAGTTCCATAACCGGAATACTATTCATTGCTGCTGTGCTCCTTAATCATCCAAATTCACGTGTTTCACCAAATCTCTGATATCTAGTTTTTACAGGTTTGATTTAAATATTTTCTATATCTCAAAAGTTTTAATCCTCCCCAACCCTCCTTTAGCAAAGGAGGGAGGTTCCCCTCTTTTTCAAAGAGGGTTTGGAGGAGGTTTATCCGATTACCCTGCCTTTTTTAATGCAAAATCCCGACCAAAAAGCAGTTTGCTGCGGATATTACTAATTGGTGTCTGGTCTGCAATCAGTTCTGCATACCAAGCCCCATCTTCGGTATCGCCAAATAGCACAGCACCAATGACCTTGTCCTGTTGAATGATGATCCGTTTATAAATCTGACGCTTCTCATCATTCAGCACGATATCTTCAAAATCATCCTGAGGTTCAAAATTTCCGGCCGAAAAGACATCACATCCGCTAACCTTGAGTTGGGTCGGAACAGTCGGTGCCTTAAAGGTCAGTCGGCCATGTTCAGCCAGATGCGTCGCACAGATAAAGGCCTGTCCCCATAATGGCTCAACCAGTCCAAAGGTTTGGCCACGATGCTCAATACATTCACCTACCGCATAAATACTCGGGTCATAGGTCTGCATAGTGTCATTCACCAGTACTCCGCGATTGCAGCGTAAGCCAGCCTGTTCAGCCAGGGTTTTATTGGGTCGAATCCCGACAGCAAAGACCACCAAATCGGCATCCAGCATTGTCCCGTCTTTTAGCCGCAGTTGAGTCACGTGACCATCCATACCGAGCAGCTCTTCGGTGTTGGCTTCGGTGATGATCCGGATACCTTTATCTTCAATTGATTTTTTCAGCATTTGACTGGCTTTCATATCCAGCTGACGATCCATAATACGATCCATCAGGTGCAGCACAGTCACATTCATCCCCTGCTGCTTCAGTCCATAAGCTGCTTCTAGACCCAGCAACCCACCTCCAATCACGACGGCGTTTTGCCTGGTTTTGCAGTAATCCAGCATGCGGTTAACATCCTGAATATCCCGGAAGCTAATCACGCCTTCAAGTTCAGCACCCGGAATAGGTGGCATGAAGGGTTTGGAACCAGTGGCGAGAATCAGACGATCATAAGCAACGACTTCGCCTTTTTGGGTGTGGACCTGTTTACGCGAACGGTCGATAGCGATGGCTGCATCCCCAGCAATGAATCGAATGCCTTTTTCAGCATACCAGTCGGCTGAATGCAGCATAATTTCGGCAAAGCTTTTCTCACCAGACAATACCGGTGACAACATGATCCGGTTGTAATTGCCCCATGGCTCTTCCCCAATCACGGTAATGTCATAACGATCTGGCGCCATATCCAGCAAGTCTTCCAGACAACGCATACCCGCCAGTCCATTCCCGATCAGTACCAGTTTTAAGCGCTCTGTGTTTTGACCATTACTGGAAATATAAGTTTTTTGTGGAGTCGGACTCACCAGAACTTTGCCATTTTCAATTCGGGTTGGAAATACCAGTAATTTCTGCTCTTGTTCTTCCAGACAACGACCGGTCACCAGACTGAAATGCTGCTTGTAAATTGGGGATGCGACTACACGCTCACCTTGCAGATCACCCAGAATGCCACGTGCCATGACATTGGCCAGACTAAACGGATCCTGATTGCTGAGTGCATAAACCCGCTGTTCCTGACCCACGCGAAAAATTGCAATCTGCTGATCTTCAATCAGGGCTGCCACACCGGTATTCGGAGTGATCTCATCCAGATTGCAGACTTCGTACCAGTTCAGTTCGTTCATGTCTTTTAAAATTGTCATTTTCATTCTCCCTGACTGTGGTATTTAGGCTTCAACCACTGGAATACGGTTTAAATCACGTTCAGCTTCTGTCTTTGGACGAATCTGGCCACGTACAGGCGCAAACTGAATATGCGGGTCATTCTGCTCGGCTACTTTGGCATTAATAAAAGTCTTAAAGCGTTTGCGCACTTCAGGATCTTCAATCGCAGTGCGCCATTCATCCTGATAAGTGCCAATCACATGCTGCATACGGCTTTCCAGTTCAGCGGCAATGCCGAGCGAATCATGCACAATGACATCTTTCAGATAGTCCAGCCCACCTTCCATATTGTCACGCCACACACTGGTGCGCTGCAGACGGTCTGCTGTCTGGATATAGAACATAAAGAAGCGGTCGATATATTTGATGAGTGTGGGAGTATCCAGATCCGAGGCGAGCAGTTCAGCATGGCGCGGTTTCATGCCGCCATTTCCGCATACATATAGATTCCAGCCTTTTTCCGTGGCAATGACACCGACATCCTTGCTCTGTGCTTCTGCACATTCACGGGTACAGCCGGATACTGCCATTTTGGTTTTATGGGGTGAACGCAGGCCTTTATAACGATTTTCCAGGAAAATCGCCAAGCCGACAGAATCATCGACTCCAAAACGGCACCAGGTACTACCCACACAAGATTTCACCGTACGTAAGGATTTGCCGTAAGCATGTCCGGACTCGAAACCGGCATTGATCAGTTTTTCCCAGATTTCAGGCAGTTGATGTACCTGCGCACCAAACATGTCAATTCGTTGTCCGCCCGTGATTTTGGTATATAGACCATAATCTTTGGCGATCTGACCGATGGTAATCAGACCATCCGGGGTAATCTCGCCGCCTGCCACACGTGGCACAATCGAATAGGAACCATCTTTCTGGATATTGCCGAGGTAGTAGTCGTTACTATCCTGCAAACCGGCATGACTTGGTTTCAGAACAAAATCATTCCAGCAGGATGCCAGAATATTGGCTACAGTCGGTTTACAGATATCACAGCCCATGCCGTGCCCATGTTGCTGAATCAGGTCAGAGAATGTCTTGATCTCATGCACACGAACCAGGTGATACAGTTCCTGACGTGAATAGGCAAAGTGTTCACACAGGTGATTGTTCACCGTGACACCCTGACGCTGTAATTCAGATTTGAGAACCTGCGTTACCAGTGGCGCACAGCCACCGCACGCTGTTGCAGCCTGCGTGCATTTTTTCAATGCACCCAATGAAGTCGCACCGCCATCAATGGCTGAACAGATATCAGCTTTGGAAACGTTATTACAGGAACAGATGGTCGCACTGTCAGGCAATAAATCGATGCCACTGCCACCTGATTTGGAGGTTGACTGATCAAAGCCCGGCATGATCAGGCTTTCCGGTTGCTCCGGTACAGCCAGACCATTTAGCATCATTTGCAGGAGATCACTATATTCTTTGGCACAGCCCACCAGCACCGCGCCCAGCAGCTTGGTCTTGTCTGCTGACACCACGATTTTTTTATAAACCTGCGCCGCTTCATCAGCATAGAAATAGCTCAAGGCCCCTGGGGACATAGCATGTGCATCACCAATAGAGGCAACATCCACCCCCATCAGTTTGAGTTTGGTGCTCATGTCTGCACCAGCGAATGCATGACTTTCTTGGCCTAGGACATGTTTTGCCGCGATCCGCGCCATGTCATAGCCTGGTGCAACCAGACCATAAATTTTATTGTCCCAAAGTGCACATTCACCAATGGCATAAATGTCCGGATGTGAGGTCTGGCAATAATCATTAATGATGATGCCGCCACGCTCACCAATCAGTAAACCACTTTGGCGCGCCAGTTCATCACGCGGACGAATGCCGGCCGAGAACAGGATGATATCGGTTTCAAGCACCGAACCGTCTCCGAACTTCATTACATGCTGAGTGCTGTCACCATCTTCAATACTTGACGTGGCCTTTTGAGTATGTACCTTGACACCAAGGTCTTCAATTTTAGAGCGCAGTACCCGGCCGCCCAGATCATCAATCTGCACCGCCATCAGACGCGGAGCAAATTCTACGACATGAGTTTCCAGATTCAGATCTCGCAGGGCTTTCGCTGCTTCCAGCCCTAGCAAGCCGCCGCCAATCACTACGCCAGTTTTGGCATTCAGACTGGCTGCACGAATGGCATCCAGATCTTCAATGGTACGATAAACAAAGCAATTCTGACGGTCATTGCCCGGGATTGGTGGCACAAAGGCATAAGAACCGGTAGCGAGAATCAACTTGTCAAAACTCAGCACATCACCCTGGCTGGTGGTGACGGTTTTATGGAGCTGATCAATTTCAACCGCTTTAGTATTAAGTCGCAAATCAATGCCATAAGCATCGGCAAAATCACTACGACACAGACTCAGATCCTTGACCGACTTGCCGCTGAAATATTCGGTCAAATGTACCCGGTCATAAGCTAAATGTGGCTCTTCTGCCAAAATGGTCAGCTCAATGTCATCACCGGCCTGTTCCAGTACAGATTCGATGAATTTATGCCCCACCATGCCATGCCCAATCATGAGAATTTTCATATCTGCACTCCAACTATTGTTTTTTTAAAGATGATAAAAAGCCGCATATCACGTCTAGGCATTGATATGTCTGCTGATTGAATATGTTGTAAATACCGCAACCCAGCGCTTTGTAATGCTGGAGGAAGGGTTGAAACGCTTGTGCGTTTTGTATTGCTGAACAACTGACCATGTCATTTATCCTGTGCTGAACGAAATACCAATCACACTCCTTGAAAGTGCAATTACGATCAGAACGGACATCGTTGGCCGTTGTTAGTATTGAAAGTCATCTTTGACGATTTAATAAATGCAGAAATCGTGCCAACTTTTCCAATAAGAAAACGCCTTATTTCAGGCAGATGATGTACCTAAATGCTTCATTTTGATGAGCTATCAGCTGGAATCCCTAAAGCTGTGCACTAAATTGAACAGAAAAATAGAATTTTATGCACCAATTTAATGGCATGTTTTTTGCTTTATTCCTGCTTGAATATTCCTTAGGCCTTACTTGAAAATATTCCATGTCCAAATTACGAATTGCTCTTATTGATGATGATCTGGAGCGCGCCCAATTCATCCAAGAATCCTTACTTTCACATGATTTTCAGGTGGTGGCCTGTTTAATCCTGAATGACCTGAATATGGTACATGTTAAGGGTATTCATGCAGATGTGATCCTGCTGAATATGGATCATCCGCATCGGGATATTATTGAAAGCTGTGTCAGCCAATATGAACTTCCGACCGTGCTGTTTACCCAGAACTCCAACAAAGACACCATCAAAAGTGCGATTGATGCCGGAATCACGGCCTATATTGTCGATGGTATTGATCCCACCAAATTAGAAAGCATTCTGGAAATTTCAATTGAACAGTTTCGCAAGCATAAAAAGCTGCTGAATGATTTAAAAGAAACCCAGGACAAGCTGATTGACCGTAAAGATATCGATAAAGCCAAAGCCCTGCTCATCCAGCTACATGCCTTAACGGAAGAACAAGCTTTTGCTTTATTGCGTAAAAATGCCATGAGTCACCGGATTACCATTGGTGAAATGGCCAGACGCTTACTGGATGCACAGAAGCTGTTACTGGGCCAATAAGGAAAAGCATATGTCCACATTAGAAAAAACTGAACTCAATATTGGCTATATTCCTTTACTTGATTGTGTTGCCATTCTCTGGGCCGAAAAACAGGGTTATTTTGCCGAGCAAGGATTAACCATCAATTTAATCCGTGAAGCCTCCTGGTCAAGTCTGCGTGACCGTCTGGCCTATGGCTTTCTGGATGCTGCACATTGTCTGTCCGCCATGTTGCCCGCTGCTGCCTTGGGCACAGACCAGTTACAGGTGGCTTTGCAAACCCCTCTAGTACTGAGCGTGAATCAGGCTTTTATTAGCCTACGGCAAGATCTGTGTTATGAACTCGGCATCCAGCCAGGGGATGATGAAGAAAGTACCTCAAAAAAACTTGTACAGGCTTTACAACAGAATCATCCCATCAATCTGGCCTATGTGTATAAATATTCGATTCACCATTACTGTTTAAAAGAATGGCTGGCGCTGACTGATCCACAACTGGCCAAGAATATCCAGCTGATGACGTCTCCACCGCCTTCCATGGTAAAAGGAATCGCAGAACAGGTATTTGATGGTTTTTGCGTGGGAGAACCCTGGAATATTCAGGCCAAACTTGAAGGCTATAGCTTTATCGTCGCCGCCAGCCAGAATGTGATTCCAAAAGTTGCCGATAAAGTCTTGGCCATGACCCAGGAATGGGCAGAACAGCATCCATTTACCGTAGAGGCAGTGGTCAAGGCAGTACAAAAAGCGCAGAATGATTTAAAGCAGCGCAATGATTTATCAGACGTGTGGAACATGCTGGTGGATTATCAGATTATTCAGTTTGAATGTTCCGCCCAGCGGCATGTCTATGACTTTTACAAGATCAAGAATATTATCCGGAATTTTGTTGGGGAAATCGCCCAACCGAAAGTCGATGATTTTATCTGGCTCCTGCAGCAGATGCAGAAATGGGAAAATCTTGATCTGTCAGTGGATGATCAGCTACAGATTGCACAATCCTGTATTTATCAACAAGAATCTAGCACTGTTTAATACTTTGTATATTCCCATAAAAAAGACCCGGGGAAATTCCGGGTCTTTTTTATTTAATGTTTTATTTAGCTTAATGCCCGCTGTAAATCCAGTTGCATGAATTTCTGCAAGGACAATTTTCCAGCAATAATCTGATTGATGAATTGTGACATTTCATCATATAGCGCCTCATAGAGCTGTGGCTCCAATGCCATATGTCTCAACTGAATCTGCAAATGCATCAAAAGTTCCTGCTGCCCGCATTCACCCTGCTCGAGAGCATAGACATAACCGAGCACCGCTCCTTTTAATATAACATCATAAGCTAAGCTATATTTAAGCAAGGTGGCCAATGACCCCATAACACGCTCATTATACTCAAGTTTTCTTAGGGGTTCACGACCTACACGCGCGCATGGATCCTGATAAGCATTGGCACAGGATTCACTAAAGCTTTGAGCCAGACGTTCCAGGTCTGAGGCATGTTTTGGAATCTGGTAGCAGAGACCATGCTTCACCTGAGCTAAGGCTTGGTGCATAAATTTTCTGACTGTATGATCAGACATGGCAACACCAATAGTCTGATGTCCACGCAGACTGGCATACCACGCCATCATCGCATGCACGCCATTCCATAAGCGGTTTTTAATCAGCTGGATATTGGCAATATCATCCACCAGAATCATCTGCCGCATTTTCGCCAGTAACGGACTGTTATTTTCTACATAAATCGGCATATCTGTTTCAGCATTAAACAGAATCAGATCCATAGACTGCAGAATATGACTCGGCTGGAAATTACGGCGCAGGTCTTCAATATATAGCCCAGCCTGATGTTCCTGTTCTGCATTCAGTGCCGTAGCATCATCCAGATCAACTACGGACAGATCCTCATCCAGTTGATATTGCTTGAACATGTTGTATTTGATACGCAGCTGACGGTACAGTTTCTGGTCCGACAGCTTGGACACCATACGGTTGACCACGGTGTCACAGAAATAATGTTGATCCATAATTTTCTGGGCTGTCTGTCCATCAGTAATCATTCGCAGACTATTCAGAATCTGCTGCATTACCCGTTGTTTAGCGCCGATTTTATTCAGGATAATTAAAACTGTCAGTGGCTGATCCTGCTGCTCATAAGCCAGATAACGTGCGTATAAGCCCTGTGCAATGACCTCTGCTTCAGAAACCAGCGCTTCCTCAGGTACGCAGACTGCTACAAGACTGGATTCAATATACATGTTCTGCATTTGTTCCAGATCATGCGCATCAATCACGCTCATATTTTCAATACGCTGGTCAAAAGAATTCTGGCCATAGCGAATACAGTAAGTGCCAAAAGCATTGACGCTAGATTGATACAGCGGATTACGTGTCGAAGCAATAATTTTGCGCGGACGAGTGTATCCATCCCAGTGTGATAATACCTGAGCCAGATAACCGCCCCCAATTGCACCAAAACCGTGAATCCCGACAGTCAGCTGATTGAGTGTTTGCGGAAAAGCAGTATTCAGTTCCGGCATGTCCAGAACCGGAACAAACTGGTTCAGTTCCATTAAAAAATCTTCGACCGTTTCATAATAATACTGGGCTTGTGCCAGCATGGACTCGTTCGGTATTTTGATATCCTTGAAAAGTACCGTCATACCACCTGCATCATAGGCAGAACGCAAACCGTTTTCAGAATCTTCAAACATCAGGCACTGGGCCGGGCTTAAATTGATTTTTTCGGCTGCACTGATAAAAATTTCCGGATGAGGTTTCCCCTGTTTAATCTCATCGCCACACACCAGCACATCAAAAAACTTATAGACATTGGCATTGATCAGATATTCTTCTGCGATTGCACGGCGACTTGAAGTCGCCACCCCCATTTTCAGGCCTGCCTTGCGTAAGCGTTCCAATACCTGCAATAAACCCTTTTTAATGGGAACACCGTGATGACGTACATGTTCCAGTTCCAGCACATCGGCACGCTGGCGAATCTCAGCATAGGGCACATCCTGTCCATAACGCTCTTTGGCTAGCTGCTCTGCACTACGGGCACTGAGGCCCAAACACTGCATTAAATAACTTTCAGAAAATTCGACACCAATCAGCTCACGTGAAGCTTGCTGCAAGGTTTGAAAGCGCAAGCGTTCCGTATCGAACATGGTTCCATCCATATCGAAAATTGCGCCATGTACGATTTGATTTTTAAACTCTAACATTGCTCCCCTTTTTATAATTCAATGAGTTAAGAAGTGAGCAATACCTTAAAGAAAAGCTGGGTCGAATTAAACCGATGTAAAGATATGAAATAGTTTGGATCAAAAAATAACCAATAAAGACTAAAATTCCATGTTTTATGTTTCTACATGTAATCAGAATGTTAACTTAAGTAAGTTGCCATCCTTACCTTTCATTTTAAATTTTCTTTTTAAATATAAGATTATTTTAACATTTTGGCTGTTTCCCCTCATCATGGCATCCATTTTGCTTAGTCAGTATTACGTTTTATAAAATTTGTAATATTGAGGGGCAACACTATGAGTTACGTTGCACGTGAACTCAGTCAAAGAAATAAACTACTGTTTGGCTTGGGGTCTTTTTTAATACCAATTCTAATTTGGTGTGCAGTCAGCTACTTGCCATTTATCTGGCATCCACAAGTCCAGATTACTGATTCAGGTAGTGTTGCCTATTTACAGGTAGAGAGTCGTATTGATAAAGACCAGTTTTTTTCTGCTGCGCAGTCTGCGGTAGATCAGGGTCTTACCCCACCGCAAGGTATTCTGGTCAACCCGATTTATCTGCCTGCACCGCATGAAGTTGCGATTGCACTGATCACAGCTTTTACCACGGAGCCGGCTCAGGCCAATGCGCCCTGGTTTCATGAAAGCCTGTGGCACAGTATCAAGCTGGTCTTTACCGCGTTCTTTATTTCTTCCTTGGTTGGTATTCCACTCGGTATTTTATGTGGGTTTTCAAATAAATTTGCCCAGCTGACCGAACCCTTTGTTGAGTTCTTCCGTTACTTGCCTGCTCCGGCCTTTGGTGCACTGGCAGTGGCAATTCTCGGAATTAATGATGCACCCAAAATTGCCATTATTGTGATAGGAACCCTGTTCCAGCAAATCCTGATCATTGCCAATACTACTCGTCTGGTTGATCGCAGCCTGATTGAAGCCGGTTTTACTTTGGGTACAACGAAACTGAAAAGTCTGTTTCATGTGGTGATTCCAGCAGCCATGCCAGAAATTTATCGTAATCTGCGCGTACTGCTAGGTTGGGCATGGACTTATTTAATCGTAGCAGAATTGATCGGCAGTACCTCCGGGATTACCTGGTTCATTACCCAGCAAGCCCGCTATCAGAACTTCGACAATGTCTTTGCCGCGATCCTGATCATTGGGGTGATTGGTCTGCTGTGTGATGTGATTTTAATGAAACTGGGACAACGCTTATTTAAATGGAAACCGGGAGCCAACTGATGCAAAACACTGAATTTAATACCCGCGAATACTTTGACAAGATTTATAGCCGTCCGGTGATTCTGGAAGCGAAGCAACTGACACAAAAATTCAGTCATGGCAAAACTGAACGTACGGTTTTAAATGCACTCAATTTGAAAATTCATAAGCGTGAATTTATCTGTGTGATCGGGCCTTCCGGTTGCGGCAAGTCTACGTTTAGCCGTGTAGTCGCCGGTCTGGATCCTTATAGCAGTGGTGAGATTCTGGTCGACAGCCAACCCATCACCGGCCCTAGTCCGGAGCGTGGCATGGTGTTTCAGGGCTATACCCTGTTTCCATGGAAAACTGTTAAAGAAAATGTCATGTTTGGTCCACGTATGAAAGGTCAAAGCAGTGCAGCGGCTGAAGCCCAAGCCCGTGAATGGATCAATATTATTGGTCTGGAAAAATATGAAAACCAGTATCCGCATGAACTGTCAGGCGGGATGAAGCAGCGGGTCGCGATTGCCCGCGCATTGGTCAATGAACCGAAAATCCTGTTGATGGATGAACCTTTTGGGGCACTCGATCCGCATACACGGCAAAAAATGCAGCGTCACCTGATGGATCTTTGGCAAAACATCGATATCACCATTATTTTTGTCACCCACGATATGGATGAAGCCATTTTACTGGCCGACCGGATTGTTGCACTGAAAGCCAATCCGGGGGAAATCAAGGAAATTATTGAAGTAGACCTCCCTCGTCCACGCCTTCCTGACGTCATGTTAACCCCGGAATTTAAACAGCTACGCCAGCATGTGAATCAGTTGGTGCATGCTGAAGAAGATGAGCTTGATCCAGCACTGGCAGAACTTCCGGTCATTCCGCGCATGACCAAGGTCAGCAGCAATAAATAATCTTATTCAAAATGCCTTTGGGACGACCCGAAGGTTTTAATCGCTGTGTTGGACGACCAACATTAGAGGTGATTGTCATGCAAGCGCAATATGTACTCCCACTGGTTGATATTTCAAAATTGCAAAGTCCGGATTTAGCCGATCGTATTGAAGTTGCTCATGCTCTGGATCATGCCTGTAAAGAAGTCGGATTTCTTTATCTGCAAGGCGACCAGTTTAATTTTGATTACGCCAAAGCCCTGATTGAAATGGCCCAGTCCTATTTTTCTCAGGATCTGGACACCAAAATGCAGCACTATATTGGCAAATCAAAAAACCATAGTGGCTATGTGCCGATTGGCGAAGAACAGTTTGCAGGCAACAGTTATGACTTAAAAGAAGCCTATGATGTCAATTATGACTATCAGGGACCTGAAACTGATTGTCCTTTGCTAGGCCCAACGTTATGGCCAGAAGATCCAAACTTTCAGGCAGTCGTCAGCCAGTATTATGGCCACTTGCGCGGGATCAGCCAGCAGATTTTTGCTGCCTTTGCACTGGTATTGGGCGTTCGTGAGGATTTTTTTGAAAGCAAAATTAATGATGCACCAAGTCAGCTACGCTTGATTCATTATCCCTATAATCCGGAGGTGAAAGATGCCGAAGGTATTGGCGCACATACCGATTACGAATGCTTTACCCTGCTGTTACCAACCGCGCCTGGCTTACAGGTTTTGAATAAAGCCGGCGAATGGATCGACATTCCCCTGATCGAAAATACTCTGGTGATGAATATTGGCGACATGATGGAAATTCTATCCAATAGTAAATATCTTGCGACCAGGCATCGGGTGAAAAAGGTCTCGGAAGAACGTTATTCATTTCCATTATTTTGTGCTTGTAATTATGACACCGTGATCGAACCAGTCATTCAAACTGAAGATCGCAAATATTCTGCCCTGATAGGCGGAGAGCACCTGTTTAACCAGACCGCACAGACCTTTCAATATTTAAAACAGCGCGTTGCTAGCGGAGAACTGATACTTAAAAATGCTGTACCACTTTCCTCTTTTGGACTTGAGGAACAGGCGGAGACAGCATCATGAATCTGTTTGAAGTGATTAAAAGCTTAAAACCTGTAATTTCTCAGCCAGAGATTATTCCAGACTTTTTATACGGTGCTTTCCGGCGTAAAAGTATCAGTTTTTATAATGGCCTGACTGATGAAAACACCATTGTGTACTGGTTTCAGTCGCGCAGTTTTACCATTGATCTTCGTCTAAAAAGCCAGACGGGAACTGCTGTTCAGGAACGCCAAGGCTGGATTGGCAATACACTTTGGGATAGCGCCTGCCAACTCTTGTCCTGGGAAGTGAAAGACTACGCCAATTACCAGAATCATGTGCAGTGGCCGGAACCTGCTAGGTTGCATGCAATTGGCAACTGCATTCTGGAATTTTCTCCAAGCAATGTCTATGTCGAAGACTGGCGCCAGCAGGTACAACACGGTTTATTTTTAGGGCTGCGACTGCAATCTGCGATTGATGTTCAATCTGGTCAGACACTGGAAATGGATGGTGGTCTGATTATTTGTGCTGATCATATTGCTTATGCCCTAACGCGTTTGCCGAAAGTGCAAAGTGCAGTAGCTCAAATGGATTTGAAAGCTGTCGATCCGACCGTGTTTGCCTTGGTGGAAAGTTTTGAGGTTTCTATCGGGACTGATGGTCAAGCTAAAACTTACAGCACCCGCAGCAGTGAGACAGGCAAAACCTTTAATCTGGAAAATTTTGAAGTTCTCAATGAAAGCAGTCTGGTTCAGCATGTAATTTTAGATGGTCGGGACATAGACCTGATATTTGAGCTGGATATGTACCAACCAGATTATGCATTTCAGTACAAAACACCAACGCCTACTGAAGCTGAAAGCTGGCTGAAGTTAGAACAGGATCACCTGATGCAGCATGCAGAACGGATGTTATAGGGAGAAATATGTCTTTTTTATATCTTTCGATTGCCATCATTGCAGAAGTCATCGCGACTTCTGCACTTAAAGCCTCCAATGGTTTTAGCGTGCTCTGGCCTTCGCTTGCCACCATTGCCGGTTATGCCGTTGCCCTATTTTTCCTGTCATTAACCATGAAAACCATCCCGATGGGCATTGCCTATGCAATCTGGTCAGGGGCCGGTATTATCCTGATTTCAACGGTTGGCCTGCTGGTATTTAAACAGCAACTGGATCTTCCCGCGCTGATCGGTCTGGCGTTTATGATCATTGGCATTATTTTTATCAATGTCTTTTCCAAAAGTACGCAGCTTTAATTTTTAAATATTCATCTGATAGTAAAAAATCCCCAGACCGGGGATTTTTTATGCACGAAATCAGGCTTTATTGCAGCTCTTGCACCAGAGTCGGAACAATCACACCATCCACGTTCATTTCAGTCGTATAAATGCCGTTTGCCACATTGAACTTGTTCACATGATAGCTGGAGCCATAGATCGAGTCGAAACCTTCACTTTTGGTAAAGACTTTTTTGTTTGCGGCCAGATCCAGCAAATGCGTGCCATCAATAAACTGCATGTAGGTTTTCGCATCGACACCGACACGTTTCGACATGATCTGTGCAGCATCTTCACGTGTAGCCGGGTCATTGATGTATTTGACGGTTTTATCCCAGACCTGAATCACCTTTTTCCATTGCTCTTTATTGGCTTCCAGATGGGCTGGATTAACGGTCAAGGTATCGTAGATTAATCCCGGCTTGTCTTTAGAGGTGAAAATAATCTTGGAACCGGCCACCGCGGATAAAGCCTGATTTGCCACTGGCTGCCATACCGCAATCGCATCAATATCGGGAGTGGCAAAAACCTGTGGCAATTCATTGGTCATGGTATTAACCAGTTTAACTTCATTCAGTTTAACCTTGGCATCATCCAGTGCAGTGGACAGCAATAAGTGATCGACCAGGCCTTTTTCAGTCGCAACTGTTTTACCGCGCAGATCCTGAATCGAATTAATGCCATTCTTGGCAATAATTACGTCATTTCCAGCTGAATAATCGGTCGCCATGATCATCACGCCCTTGGTCCCGCCAGAGCCAGTGACCAGATTATCACCATTAGTGACCAGTACGGCGTCCAGCTGATTCGCTGCGAATGCAGAGAGTGAAGCAGAATAGTCAAACCATTTAAAATCGGCATTAACTCCGGCATCTTCCAGCCAGCCTTTTTCAATCGCCACCTGCCAGGCCACAAATCCGGGCCAGTCACTATAACCAATACGGATGGGCTGGGTATTCACACTCCCTACTGCCTTGGCATTTGGCTCAGGTACTTTAGCAGTATTATCACAACCACTTAAAAGGATTGCAGACAGTACGGAAACGGACATCAGTGCTTTTTTGATCATTTTGCGACTTCCCCTATGCATTCACATTTAAATTTGGTATTTGAAAGTTGTTTAGATTTCATAAATTCGCGCCAGCCACCGAAATGACTGATATCTGTTGCATCTTCAAGTGCATAGCCTTCACAGATAAAGCCTTTGACCCAAGTACCACCTATCAGCTGGACATTGCCGATCCCCAAAGGTGCCGGCACTTCTGCAACAATGTCCCCGAACAGTGCACGCGGAATGTCCCAGACTTCGACTTCAATTGAACAACCTTTCGCGTTGTATTGCAGGCCAGGTTTTGGCGGTGTGGTATCTTTTAAAGCATAGAGTTTGTAATGCGAAGCAGTCCGGGTCTGTTTGATCAGGGTGCCACCACGTGTGGTCAGCTGGAAATTCAGTGGCATTCCGGTTAGATGTGCTCCGACGACAGCCAGTTTGACGCTGTGACCTGATGAGATTCCAGTTGTTTTTTCATATAGGCGTTCAGATGTGCCTAACTTTAACTGGCTCGCCTGCTGCCATTTTTGCCCGAATTTGGCCAGTGCTTCATCCATCCAGGCTGACGCAATAAAGGTCACGCCCGTTGGCAAACCATCAGCACGAATGCTATTGGGTAGCGCCAAAGCCGCTAGATCGGCAAAATTGACAAAATTGGTATAAGCGCCCATGTGGCTGTTTTTGACCAGAGGATCCGCTTCTACATCTGCAATGCGATAAATGGTGGGTGCAGTAGGCACCATCAAGGCATCATAATCTGCCAGTGTAGTTTGAATAACACGGCTCAGGCGGGCGCGTTCATATTCATCCTGCATGACATCGACCGCACTGAACCGGTCTGCCTGTGCAATAATCTGGCCAATGACCGGATGGGTCTGCTCGCGTTGCACCATTTTTTTCACGGCACTGGTACGTTCAGCTACCCAAGAGCGGTTATACAAGGCCGCTGCCAGTTGTTGAAATGGAGCAAAATCAATCGGCTCAACCGTATAACCCAAGCTTTGTACACGTGCGATCGCCAGCTGGAATGCTTTTTCAGTTTCAGCATCGCCATAAAATTCCAGTGTATCCGGAATGGCAATTTTCCCTTTTGAAAATTGGCTCGGTACATTCTGAGGATGCATTCTGGAATACTCATCGCTGGCATCATAGCCCTGCATGACTTGCGCCACCTGCCAGGCATTATCCACCGTTAATGCAAAAATCGAAATCACATCGATGGTGCGACAAGCCGGAATCAGGCCAGTAGTCGAGAACCAGCCTTTGGTCGGTTTGAGTCCGACAATATTATTGTGCCCTGCTGGTACACGTCCTGAACCTGCAGTATCTGTACCCAGACTGAATGGCACTTGTCCATTGGCTACAGCAACACTTGAACCGGAACTTGAACCGCCACTGATGTATTCAGGATTAAAGCTGTTCTTAACCGCACCGTATGGAGAACGCACACCGACCAGACCCGTTGCAAACTGGTCCAGATTGGTTTTACCCACGACAATCGCGCCGGCAGCTTTTAATTTGGCTACTGCTGTTGCATCGGCAGTCGCCAGATAAGCTGCTTCTTTACAAGCCGCTGTGGTATAGAACCCCGCAACATCAATATTGTCCTTGACCGCAAATGGCACCCCATAAAGTGGCAAGCTTGCGCTATCTGCACCAGTCAATGCATCAATTTGTGCCTGTAATTGTGCTGCTGTCGCAATTGAAATCCAGGCATGATCGTCATTATTCAACCCGGCAACATACTCAATCAGGTCACTAAGCTGGATATTGTTATTCTGGTAGGCGTGTTGCCAGTCCTGTACAGTCCATAAGTTGTGCACAGCTGTTCTCCTTAAGTGTGTTCGGTATTTTGTGGAATGGGTGGCATGACGGCATCCATCAGTTCGAGATGCCCTTTAATCACGCCTTTCAGTGCAATAAATTGTTCGCTAATTTCTTTCAGATCACTGCTCGCGCCCTGCATCAGCATGACTTGCAGAATTTTTTCATCATCCAGCTGGATATGAAGCGAATTGATCACTTGTGCCAGATACTGCTGCTGCAGATCGACCAGCTGACTGCGCAGCGGTTTCAAGCTGACGTCATAGAGCAAGGTAAGCGTGCCAACCATGACTTCATCGCGAATCACCAGATCATCAATCAGGTGACGATTAATCATATCGACAATGGCCTGCGAGCGGCTTTCATAGTGCTGCTCGACAATTTTTTGATCCATCGCATGTAGCGTTGTTTCTGGCACGGTAATACTGATCCGTGCCAATTTTTGTTTAGGCACGATGTTGATCCTTGGGTTGATATTGGGAAGACTGTTTAATGTGAAAGCCTGCACGTACGCTGAGCAGCTCAACCAGAAAGTGAAGCCATGGATGCATTTTTTTATTTGATGTCGGATTGTTCATGTGCATCTCCTAGGGATATTACAAAACCAGAATTTCGTATTACTTAGGAAAATGCAGAAAGCGTGCCAATTTTTAGTTATTTGGATGAGGTAAATAAACTTGCTTAAAAGGGCGAAAAAAAGCCCCATAACATTGAAATGGGGCTTGTTCTAAAGCAAAAGTAAGTTTTGTATTTCACCGGTTTATTCCATTTTGATTGCTCATGTCCTTGCTATTCTTTTTATACATGAATGGTTAACCGATGTTTGTGATTATGAGTGATCAAGTGTATTGCTCTCCTCTATTTATGTTGTATGTAAATAAAAGCATTAAGCGTGCCACAATATAAAAATAGAATAGATTTAAGCAGAATGCGTGGCAAATCAATTACATACATATTGAAAGCTAGAACAAGAATGATTTATTTTTTTATTATGCCTGAAAAATAGGCCATTTTGCACCATTGGGGTTCGAGTGTGCATCAAAGTGTGGCTGAGTTGTTCAGGCAACTGTATGCCTCTGCTTTCTATATTTGAAACTAAGATTACTAAACTTGAATCAATTACTATTTCATAACTCATTTGAAAAGTAATGAATTGCTGCTAAATTAGCTCCCATATTTGGGGGGCTTTTTATGACAGAAAAATTATATTATTGGGCTGAAAATTTAGATGACTATAGCTCTGACAATGATGTTGAATATGATGAAATTATTGAGATTAAAAGACTAAATTTTTTCATTGGAAAAAATAATGCAGGGAAAAGTAGATTTTTACGTAAATTATTTCAAACAACAATGGATTTTGCAAAATTTCAAAAATATGATTTAACAATAGAAATTAATAATCTCTGTAAATATTTAAATGCAACAAAATTTAGAAGGCCAACTCGACATGGTCAAGACAACTCATGGAGTTCTAATGGTACATCACCTGTAAATGCCAATGAAATATTTCAAATAACCTCAGAAATTCAATTTATTAATAGCTGTAAATTCAATTTTGATTCTGTAAAAGATTTAGTTGCTCAAACTAAATCGAAAATTTCTAATTACAAAGAAGAATCTAGTAATTCTAAAGAAAAATTAGAAGATTTATTTTCGAAAATAGATAATAAAATTGCAAGAATTGAACTACAAGAAAATTTTAAACATGGGAAATTATATATTCCTATATTGAGAGGGATGCGCCCTGTTACCAACCTTGAAAATAAACAACCTTACATTGAGCGTGCCCAAAAAGATTATTTTTCGGATACAACTCAATTTAATTCTGAAAATATTATTACAGGTGAATGTCTATACCATGAACTTAAAATCCATTTGTTAGGCGAGCCTGAACAACGAGATTTAATCAAAAGTTATGAAGAAAAACTAAGCCAATATTTTTTTGATAATGAACTTGTTTCACTCATACCTAAACACGATCAAGATGTTGTGAATATTAAAATTGGAAAAGATAAACAATTTCCTATCTCTCAATTAGGTGACGGCCTGCAACAAGCAATTATTTTGACATATGAAGCCTACATAAAAAGCAAAGATAACGAGGGTTACCCAGAACCGCACGCATTTTTTATAGAAGAACCTGAACTTCACATGCATGCTGGTATGGTTCGTCAATTGATGAATTTCTACTTAAACGAAACACCTCATTATTATTTCTTTACAACGCACTCAAACCACTTACTCGATATGGCTGATGAATCTGATCAAGTCATGATTCAGAAATTTGTAAAGCAACCCAAAGTAGATAATCCAAGTAAATTTGATTTTAAAATTCATCGTTGTGACAGAGATCGTGACTTACTTGCTTCATTAGGTGTACGTCCTTCTTCTATTTATTTGGCTAACTGTACGATTTGGGTGGAAGGCATTACAGATCGACTGTATATCACTAAATATATGCAGAAATATTTAGATGTATTAAAACAAGAAGAAACTTTAGTGGTTGAAGGAAAACCTAATAATTTAGATTTATATAAATTTAGGTCATCAGATATTCAAAGATTAATGCCGAATTACCATTACACATTTGTAGAATATGCTGGTAGCAACTTAACGCATTGGGATTTTAGTGACGAATTTACTGATCATTTAGATGATTGCGGTATGAACGCTCTCTTAACTTCTAGTAGTGTGTTTCTTATAGCTGATGGTGATATTAAAACTAAAAATAAAGGCATGAGAGCTACAAGTTTAGAAGAAAAACTAGGAGAAAAGTTTTTCCTTTTAGAGTGTAAAGAAACTGAAAATACCCTGCCATCAAACATTATTTATCATGCTTGCCGTATTAAATTTTTAGGCTTAAATGGTGCTTTTCAGGATGATGAGACAAAAAGAAATGCTCTTTCCAATCATCTATCCATGGATGGTATGCAAGCAGATACCAAAGAAGGTTTTGATATTGTCACTCTAATAGAAGAACATGATTATTTTCATGCAAAAAATGGTATTGGTAAAATTCTTGATGACCAAATTAGAGTGGGTAATCCTAGAACCACTGATGACAAGCCTAAAAAATGTTTTTCTGATCAATCAGGCACTATTAAAGAAAAACTTAAATTTTGTCGCTTAGTTCTAACGGTTATGGATCATGTTGAATGGGAATTAACCGAATCTGCCAAAGAACTATGTAAAAAAATTTTCGAACACATTATTTCTGAAAACCCTTTACCAAATAAAAAGACCGCTTAAGCGGTCTTTTTATTCCTATCTCATCAAGCCACTGGCGCCAACGTAAACAACACCTGCCCCGTTTTTACCGTCTGCCCTTTTTCAATGGTAATTGCTTCAACCTTCATGCGTTCAGGTGCAATAATCGGAATCTCAATCTTCATTGCTTCAATGACCGCGAGCGTTGCACCTTCTTCCACAATATCGCCCGACTGACATTCAATTTTCCAAATTGAACCCGGCATGTGCGATTCCACTGCACAACCACCTTCAGGCACTTCAACGCCTTCACCATCATCCACCGTATCTAGGCTTTCAGAGACATATTCTGCAAGTCCTGCTTCATGCCAACGACGGCGCTCTGCATCAAAGTTAGCTTGTTGCACCGCTTTAAAGGCACAAATAGATTCTTGGTTTTCAGTTAAGAAGTCATTGTATTCTTTCAGATTCAATACACCTTCTTCAATCCGCAGTTTTAAACGACCTGCTTTAAAGTCTTCACGCATGTGCATCAACTCGGACTCAGACACTTCATAAAACTTAATTTGGTCAAAGAAGCGCAATAACCACGGCATACCTTGTTCAAAGTCGGGGTTTTTACGGTAGCGTGACCACATTTGCGAAGTGCGACCGACAAACTGATAGCCACCCGGACCTTCCATGCCATAAACGCACATATATGCACCGCCGATACCGACAGCATTTTCAGGTGTCCACGTACGTGCAGGGTTATATTTTGTGGTGACCAAACGCTGACGCGGATCAAGTGGCGTTGCTACAGGTGCACCCAAGTACACATCACCCAAGCCCATGACCAAATAACTGGCGTTATAGACCACATCTTTCACAGCTTGTTTGTCTTTTAAGCCATTAATACGACGGATAAATTCGATATTGTCCGGACACCACGGCGCATCAGGGCGCACGGTTTGCATATAACGTTCGGTTGCGAGTTGGGTTTGTGAATCTTCCCACGCCAATGGTAAATACACGGTACGTGATGGCACTTGCATCTCGGTCACATCAGGCAGTTGCTCTTCTGCCACTTGAAGCATACGCAATAAATCCATCTGATCGAGTTGGGTCGAATCAAAATGAATTTGCAGTGAACGAATGCCCGGTGTCAGGTCAATAATGCCTTGAATATTTTGATCTTTCACCCATTGCATCAGCGCATGAATACGGAAACGCAGGTTTAAATCTAAAACTAACTCGCCATATTCCACCAACATATAGTTGTTACCGGCAGGACGATACACCACATCAGGCGTGCCATTTTGACCTTTTAGGGTATCTAAAATGGCAGATTTCAGTGTGCTGATTTCAGAATAGAACGATTCATCAAAGGTGACTGCTTGTGTATCTTGAGCAGTTAATTGCGCATGATATTTTTCGTTCAGCAATTTCGCTTGATGATAGCTCACAGGCACAAATTTAACTTTATCACCGGCTTTGAGCTGACCCAATTTCCATAATTCAGAATTGATCACCACCGCAGGGCACACGAAACCACCTAGGCTTGGACCATCAGGCCCAAGAATAATTGGCATATCACCAGTGAAATCGATCGCCCCAATGGCATAGGCATTGTCATGAATATTGGATGGATGCAGACCCGCTTCGCCACCGTCCTGACGAGCCCATTCTGGTTTTGGACCAATCAAACGAATTCCGGTACGGCTGGAGTTGAAGTGAATTTCAAACTCGTTGGCAAAGAAGGTATCAATGTCGTTTTTGGTAAAGAAATCAGGCGCACCATGTGGACCGTACATCACCGCAATTTCCCAAGAATTGGAAAATGTTGGGATTTGATCTTCTATTAAGGCTTTCACGTCATCAGATGTAAATGCCGTGATTGGAAGCATATCGCCAATCAGTAAATTACGCCCCGCATGACCGCCAAACTGACCCAAGGTAAAAGTCGCTTGTGAGCCTAAATATTCAGGCACATTCAGACCACCTTTAATGCCGATATAAGTACGGCAACCTGTGGCGATCTTGCCACATTTGAGTACCTGACCTTTGCGCACATTCACAGTCTGCCACATCGGGACAGACACACCATCCAACGTCGATGGCATATCACCACCTGCCAATACAATTTGACTATCACAATGGAATTTTAAGCTTGGGCCTTGCAAGGTACATTCGAGCCCTGCGGTATTTGGTGCATTGCCTAACAGTTGGTTCGCAACATTTAAAGACAGCGGATCAATCGCACCTGATGGCGGAACACCAACATCCCAGTAACCTAAACGTCCTGTCACATCTTGCACGGCGGTTTGAATGCCCGCTTGTAGCACTTCAATTTTTTGAGTTTTCCACTCAAAGGTATTTAAAAAACGTGTGGTTTGCGTACCGGCTTTAAAGACATTGCAGTCGATAATGTTTTGTAGATATTCAAGGTTGGTTTCAATGCCCGCCACTTGGGTTTTAGCGAGCGTAACTGTCATGGCTTGAATTGCAGAATCACGATCATCCGCAGTCACAATAATTTTGGCAATCATCGGGTCATAGAAAGATGAGACGTTTGAACCTGTTTCTACCCAAGTTTCATTACGCGCGTTGGCATCGAACTCAACATGCGTCAAAAGTCCTGCACTTGGTTGGAAGTTTTTGATTGGATCTTCGGCATAAAGACGCACTTGAATCGAATGACCTTGCGACTCAAGTTTTGATGTTGGTGCAACCCAATCGCCACTGCCTAAGGTCACCATCCATTCCACAAGATCGACACCAAAGACTTGTTCAGTAACGCCATGTTCCACTTGTAGACGGGTATTCACTTCCAAAAAGTAGAATTCTTGTGTGTCAGTATCCATCACAAATTCAACCGTACCTGCCGAGCGGTAGTTCACCGACTGCATCAATTGAATCGCGACATTTTGGATATAAGCACGTTGTTCATCATTCAGATGTGGTGCAGGCGTTTCCTCAATCACTTTTTGGTTACGACGTTGTACCGAACAATCACGCTCACCGAGTGCTAAGATTAATCCATTGCCATCACCAAAGATTTGTACTTCGATATGACGGGCATTTTGTACAAATTTCTCGAGATATAAACCTGCATCTTTAAAGTTGGCTTGCGCTAAATAAGACACGGTTGCATAAGCTTCTTTCAGCTCCTCCGCATTCCACACCAAACGCATGCCAATACCACCACCACCTGCGGTACTTTTCAGCATCACAGGATAGCCAATACGTTCAGCTTCAAGCAGGGCTTCAGCTTCATCAGCCAATAATTGGCTACCTGGCAATAACGGTACATTGGCTTGAATCGCCAATTCACGTGCAGTGTGTTTCAGACCAAATGCTTTCATTTGCTCGGCATTTGGGCCCAAGAACACAATGCCTTGTGCTTCACAGAGATTACAGAATTCGGCATTTTCAGACAGGAATCCATAGCCCGGATGAATCGCTTGCGCACCGGTATGTTTGGCCACTTCTAAGATTTTATCGACATTCAGATAGCTTTGGCTTGCAGGTGCATCACCAATAAAGACCGCTTCATCAGCTAAAGTCACATGCAAGGAATCACGATCTGCTTCCGAATACACCGCAACCGATTGGATGCCTAATTTTTTAAGGGTACGGATGACACGACAAGCAATTGCACCACGGTTGGCGATGAGAACTTTATTAAACCCATATTTTAAAGTCATAGTCTTATACCTCGCCTTCACGGACAATCAGTTGAATTTTTGTTGGGTTATAGGCATTACATGGGTTATTCAGTTGTGGGCAGTTTGAGATCAACACAATCAAATCCATCTCAGCTTTAATTTCCACATATTTGCCCGGTGCAGAAATCCCATCATCAAATTTCAGGTGACCATCTGAAGTTACAGGTACATTCATAAAAAAATTAATATTTGGACCGATATGGCGCACATTCAGACCATGCTTTTTCGCAATCGGATGTTGTGACAATGCAATCATGAAATTGTTACGGCAACTGTGCATTGGATATTTATCATGCGCATAACGGACTGTGTTACTTTCACATGAACATGCACCGCCTAAAGTATCGTGGCGACCGCAGTTGTCATCATGAATACTCACAATTTTATTGCCAAAGTTGGTATATAAAGTCGTACCTTTTTCTAGATAAATTTGACGGTTCATCGCCAAAGTATCGGTTGCGCTATAACGCTCTTCAGGGTTATGTGCGGAAATAAACAAAGTATCCACCGCTTGATTACCTTCAAGATCAACAATACGGAAATACTGGCCTTTTTTGACTTCACACATCCATGCTTCACCGGCAGGACAAACTTCGCTAAGTACTGATTTTTCTAGATTTACGAGTGCAGTCATGATCATTCCCCTTAAGCAGTTAAAGCGTAGTAGCGGTTATTATTTTGAAACGCACGCTGATTTTGCGGGCATGAGTCACGGCAGACATCGGTGTCGCCTAAAGGCAGTGCTTTAAAGAGTGAGAGCTGAATATCGGCTGGTGCATATTCATTAGAATTGTCGAGTGCATGTGGTGCGCTGGATAAAAACACCAAACAATCCATTTCAAAGCGTAGTTCAATCACTTGATCGGTATTATCAGATACGACATAAGACAAGTTGCCGTTGTCATCCGGTGCAACTTTTGAAAATAGGTTTAAGGTATTACTCAGATCCGTCGCAGATAAACCAAATTTGGTCATCTCTAAAAGTAGGCTGTCTTTAGCATTGCGGTACATGTCGTTGCGGGCATCCTGGAAGGTCTTCGTACCAAACTGTGCTCCAATTTGCGGTGCGGTACTTGGCGCACAAAAGGCATCATTCCAACCGTGGTCATCTTTGACAATCGAGATCATCGCACGTCCTAAATCAGACGCTAAAATATGCCCTGTACTTAAAAATGCCGTGTGTTGTGCTTTTAAGCTGTCTGGCATGTTATAGGCTTCAAGCTTGTCTTCGCTATTTACACAAAACAGTGAAACATTGGCATTCGCGCCTAAAGATTTGAGTTGTAAAACTGCGCCACGCTGAATGCGTGCTGACCAGTGGTGTCCACCCGGTAAACGTTCAGTCCAGAGGACTTGATCTTCGTGATAAGTTATTGTGCTCATTTGCATCCATCCCAATCTTTTTACGGTTTACCTCCCGGGCTTTTATCCCTCCGTGTAGCTTGGGTTTGAACAAACCTAGCCGTGAACTCTCGGTCGCAGACCTACATGAATGTTCATGTATCGGAACCCTAGATCACTTTATGATGATGTAGATAGATGCAAAGGACGTGCCAAACTGGTAATACTATTTTTTATATTCGTAATACTTTTTTTTGAGATGGAACTGATTACTTCAGGTGCAAGGCTCTGAAAAAGGCATCAAGATGTACCAAAATAAAAAAATCCCGGCTTGTACCGGGAATTGTAAAATCTAGAGATGAGAACTCAATCAAACTATTTAAGCGGTAGAGTTATTTACTTAAAATCTCATGCAGCATATTACGTAACCATTGATGACTGGTTTTATGATGACAAGACATATGCCAATACTGCTTTACGGAATAGGTCGGGAAAGCAATCGGTGCCTCAAAAATCTTGAGATTGCCACGTGATAACAGGACTTCACTCAAATAATAAGGCACGGTCGCAATCGCATCGGTTTCCTGTACCACCAGTCCTACCCCGAGATAACTTGGCAGACGCATTAGAATGTCACGCTTGAGTTCCAGATTCAGCAATTCATTTTCAATATGGTAATGCCCCATCCCGGCATCAATATCAATATGGGTTTCACGTAAATACTCTTCTGTCGTGATGCTGTCACCGGTCAGGCGCGGATGGTCTTTCGCCGCGATCACCACATAATATTGCTCAAACAGTTTCTGCTGATAAAAGCCATTCTCCAGATTTGGCAAGAAGCCCAAAGCCAGATCAATCTCACCATTGGCCATTTGATAACTGGTTTCCGAGGTAATCGGACGCACATTCAGACGGATATGGGATGCATGCTGTTTCAAATACTGGGAAATTTTCGGCAATAACACCAGATGCGATACATCGGTCATCGCCAATGTAAAGCGCTGCTGTGAAGTGACCTGATCAAAATTGATCGTAAAATTATTGATTGCTTCAACTTTGCTCAGTGCTTCGCTGACCAAGGGAAAGAGCTGTTTGGACAGGTCTGTCGGCAGCATTTCATTGCCAATACGTAAAAATAAAGGATCACCATAATGCTGGCGAATTTTATTCAGCAGATTGCTCACCGCAGGCTGGCTCATATCTAAATGATCGGCTGCCTGGGATACGTTTTTAAATTTATAGACATAATAAAAAATACTGAGCAATTTACAGTCAAGTTCAAACACAGAAATACATTTCCTTTAACTTTCTCCTCATTCGGACAGGTCTTTCATCCGCATAAGTCTATTGAGGGTCAGATTAAAATATAACACTTCGCAACTATGTTCAGGATTAAACTCGCTGTAATTTTCCGAAAAAAATACTTTTGCCAGATGAATAAATCCATTAAAAAGTACCTCAACAAGTACCTCAACGCAAAATTTCCAGCCCGGTTTGCTCAGGTCAGTTAAACATTTAAATCGTATGCGATATACTCAGCCACACCCAATAAATGGTAAAAATACAGAGAAATCTTATATGTTTCAGGATAAAAAGCTGGTCTGTTTTGATCTGGATGGTACGTTGATTGATTCTGTAGGCATCTGGAATCAGGTCGATGCAGCCCTGATTGATGAGCTCTCCAACAGAAAAGTCGATTTACATGAGATTCAGCAACAGCGCGATCTTCAACTTACCGCCTTGAGACATAGACCAGATCCTTATCTGGAATATTGTGGATTTTTAAAAGAACAATACGATTTTGAACCAGTTAAAGAAGAAGTAAAAAATCGTCGTTATACAATTTCCCGACATTTTCTGGATCATATCGTCGAGTTAAAACCTCAGGCAGACCTCCTGATTCAGGCTTTAAAACAGCAACAGATATCTCTGGCTTTGACCACCACCACCAGTTTATTCAATGTACAGCGCTATCAGGATAACAATCGAAATATTAATTCTAAAATCAGCTTTGAGGATGATTTTGCCTTGATTCTCACACGTGAAAATGTCCAGAACATTAAGCCTCATCCCGAAGTTTATCTGAATGTTTTGCAAGCCTTTAACCTTCGACCTGAGGAATGTCTAATTATTGAAGACTCTCTAGTCGGTGTAGAAGCAGCAAATCATGCGGGCATCGAGGTAGTGGGAATTTATGACCAGCACTCCGCTCATGAAATAGATTTGATCAAAGCCAAAGCAAATTATTATGTCGAAAATTTTGCTGAATTATTAAGTTCATTCAATAACAACATCCACTAAAAAAGATGCCATGAAGCATCCTTGTTCATGACATCTTGAATACTATTTGTGGCTTAAAAATCTTGCTGACTATTTGGCTTTTTTATAGATTGAGCCTGAACCAACCAGATTTCCGGTTTTCTCATCGATTGCAAAATCGACCATACCTGCACCTGCGTTCAACTGAAGCATGCCATTTTCGTTCACTGCAGCGGGCATTGGATTCTTTTTCTCGGTTTTACCGGTTTCCTTATCTTTGATCGTATTGGTAATCAGATAATTTTCACCATTTTTTGAAATAACCAGAATATTTTCAAGTTTTGGATTTTCCACGGTGTTTTTCCAGTTGCCCTGATAATCTGGTGCGGGTGCTTCAGTGGTGTTACAAGCAGTTAAAAGTACTAATAATGGAATTGCTGAAAAATATTTAAGATGTTTCAAAACTGAGACCTTGAGTGTAACGACGCGGCCATTATAGAGAGAAGCCTTTAGAGCTGAAGCAGGTTGTTGTAGGCAAAGCGTTTCAGCAGTACTGGATCTGTTTTGCTTTCGTCATTTTTTGAAATCTGTATCCATATTTTATTCATAACAGGATTATTCTAATGATATTAAATCTGATAAAACTTAAAAAAAATTCCTCAATAGACCATCCAAATCTATTGAGGAGTACCAAAATGGTGAATAAGTAAAGCTTAAAAATTATGACAATAGTTTCGCTTTAAAGTAGTTGAATACAGATTTGGCAGCATGGGTTTTTTCAACCACCTGCTCAGTCCAGTGATTCGGTAGAGAACATTTAGCCAGACCTACCCACACTGTAGAAAACTGTTTCATGAAGCTGGCTTCGTTATAGTGAATACCATATTCTGCACAGAGCGCTTTGATTTTTGGCGCAACCTGCGCATAGCGATTGGCGGGCATGTCCGGGAATAGATGATGCTCAATCTGATGACTCAAATTACCACTCAAGATATGTAGCCAAGTTGTTCCACTAAAATTGCTCGAACCGCGAATCTGGCGTAAATACCACTCGGCACGGGTTTCATTGTCGGTATTGTCCATTTCAAAGGTTTCAGCATCTTCAGTGAAATGACCGTTAAAAATGACGGCAGAAGCCCATAGACTGCGAATCACATTGGCCACCGCATTTCCGGTAAATACCGGAATGGCATTTGGCCCGGCAATGATCGGAAAAAATACATAATCTTTTAACACCTGACGGCGCATTTTTTGGCGCAAAGGTGCTGCCTCTTCCCAGACTTCTTTCCAGGTCTTTGTTTTATAAGCAATCACATCTTCCAGATGCAGGCGTTGCAAGCCAACATACCATTCGAAAAATACCATTAACTGAATGCCCAGTGGAATATTAAACAGAAAGCGTGGTTCCCACTTTTGCGATTCACTGACCCGAATCAGACCATAACCGACATCATGATCCATTCCGACGATATTGGTATAGGTATGATGAATATAGTTGTGCGTATATTTCCAGTCATCGCCGGTTGAAATCGTATCCCAATCATAGGTCGCACCGTTCAGACTCGGATCGTTCATCCAGTCGAACTGGCCATGCATGACATTGTGACCGAGTTCCATATTTTCCACGATTTTGGAAAGACCGAGCAGACCTGTCCCCGCCAGCCATACCGGTGGCAACCAACCGGCAAACATCAGCATGCCGCGTGAGGCAATTTCGCTATAGCGGACAAAGTTGCGGATTTTATAAATATATTCGGCGTCTTTTTCCCCCAGATCATCCATGACCTCGCGGCGGATCGCATCGACTTTGGCACCGAATTCCTCAATCTGTTCAGGACTAAGAAATTGGCTTTTGCTATGTCGTTTAAAATCAATTTGCATATTCATGGGAGCACCTTCTTATAGTTTAATTAATGGCTTATCAATAGTTTATAAATTAATCACCACAGGACTCACTGCCTGAGAAATGCACAGTTTGATCTGGGTATTATTACCATGATCAATTTCACCGGTCAGGACATTTCGTACCGAACCACTGACCTTGGTACAGGAACAGGTATTGCAGATACCCATTCGGCAGCCATGCGCTGGTCTCAAGCCGGATTTTTCGGCACTTTCCAGTAAGTTGGACTGGGCTTGAAATTCCTGCTGCGATCTTAAAAACCGTACCGGCTGTGCTTTAATTTTTTCATCGACCACAATCTGGAAATATTCCGAATGAAAATTGGATTTCAATTCCAGTTTATCAACGATGCGAAGTGCGGCCTTCATCATCCCGGCGGAGCCACAAGCATAAATTTTTCGTTCTGCAAAGTCTGGCACCAGCTCTTGCAATAAGCTCTGCGTCAGATGCTGCTGGTGTTCCACGGTATTGAAATGGTGATATTTCAAGTTTGGATGCATAAGAGCCAATGTTTTCAGTTCAGCATGAAAGGCATCATCTCGAGTGAAATAAATCAGGTCGATCTGTTCCAGAGACTGAATGACTGCTTTTTGCAGCAAGGAGTAAATGGCGGTAATACCACTACCTGAAGCCAGGAATAAAATCGGCTGGGTGGATTTTTGCAATGTGAACTCACCTTGGGGCTGAGATATTTCAACCACCGCACCAATTTGCATCAGACTTAAGGCACGTGACACTTTACCCTGCTGTTTAACCGCAATGATCAGATCACCATTTTTCAATACCGTCACCACAGAATAATGTCGCTGATGTCGTATGCCATCGAGTCTAACAGTCACTGCAATATTCTGGCCGGCCTGAAATGACTTGGCTTTAAAATTATGATTTGGACGTAAGTGAATTTTGAAAAAGTCAGGGCTGATGGCTTGAATGCCCATAACGGCAGCCTTAACTTTTTTGATTGCCCAAGTTGGATGGATTTTTTCACCAATAAAATCAATGAAATCTTCCCGGATCCAATGCGGCTGATAGGTTGGCATGCTTGTCATTTTTATCCCCTTATCCGCAGACAGTTTCATTAATGTACAACTGTCTAATTATTATATTGCTCAGGATAAAGAATTCTCACATTCAGACCATGTCAATACAGGTCAAATTATGTGCCTAAGCCATATAATATGACTTTTTGTCGGACAATATCATCTAAAAGTATCGATCAAGACTATATGGATTGAGAAAAAGCATTTTTAAACAGACAACGCTGCTTAGCCTGTACATAAAAAAACTGACCTCTATTCGAGATCAGTTTTTTGACTTCATGTAGGGATTTTCAGATTAAATGACGCTTTAACCTGCTGCCTGCTCCAAAAGAATAGTCCCATATAATTCACGCAGATCTTTTTTCAGCATTTTACCAGTACCACTGAGTGGAATCGCATCAACAAATACGACTCGGTCTGGAATCTGCCATTTGGCTACCTTGTCCGCATAATAATCCAGCAGATCAGTTTCACTTAGCTGGCTGTCCGGCTTTTTAATGGCAATCAATACCGGGCGCTCATCCCATTTAGGATGCTGGGCGGCAATCACGGCAGCCATCGCAATTTCCGGATGTCCCATGGCAATATTTTCCAGCTCCACCGATGAAATCCATTCTCCGCCAGACTTGATTAGATCTTTAGAACGGTCACTGAGTTTCATAAAGCCATCCTGATCCAGCGTAGCAATATCGCCGGTATCAAACCAGCCGTCAGCAGTCAGTGCAGACTCTTCTTTGCCGAAATAATGGCTGATGACCCAATGCCCTTTCACTTGTAAATTTCCTGTGGTCTGTCCATCACGTTCAATTTCATGCATCCCTTTTTCTGCATCAGTCAAACGTAGGTCAACCCCGAATGGTGGACGACCTTGGGATAGACGAATCTGTAATTTTTCTTCATCAGACAGATGCAAATGTTTGGTCTTGAGCTGATTCGCTGTACCTAATGGACTGATTTCTGTCATGCCCCAGGCATGGATCGTTTCACAATTAAACTGTTCTTTGAAAGCCCTTAGCATGGCCGGTGGGCATGCAGATCCGCCAACCACATTGCGTTTTAAGCTTTCCAATTTAGAACCTGACTGATTTGCGGCCGCAATCAAACCTTGCCAGATGGTCGGTACGCCAAGTGCTACCGAAACCTGATAAGTATCAATCAGGTTGACCAGACTGGTGCCATCCAGACCCGGTCCAGGAAGAACCAAAGTGCATCCGACCATTGCAGCGGCATACGGAGTGCCCCACGCATTTACATGGAACATCGGCACCACAGGCAACATAATGTCGGCAGCCGAGACATTTAAGGAGTCAGGTAAAATGATGGCATAGCTATGTAATACCGTAGAACGATGGCTAAACAGTACACCTTTGGGATTGCCCGTAGTTCCTGAGGTATAACACAGAGAGCTTGCCGAGTTTTCATCAAGTGTTGGCCACTCAAAATCTGCATTTTGGCCGGCAATCAGATCATCATAAAACTGAACTTCCGGAATCGCTTCTCTAACTGCCGGATCAGCCCCATCCAGACAGATAAAATGCTCGACTGAGCTCAACAGCGCTTTCACGGCTTTAATTAAAGGGACAAATGTTTTATCGAACAGCACCACGCGATCCGCAGCATCATTCATAATAAAAATCAGCTGTTCCGGAAATAAGCGCGGGTTAATGGTATGACAGACTAAGCCGCTGCCAGAAATGGCATACCAGGACTCTAAATGGCGATGATTATTCCAGGCAATGGTCGCGACCCGATCTCCCTGCGCCAAGCCGAGTTGTTGTAATGCATTGGCAAAACGTTTCGAGTTTTGATGAATTTCTCCCCAATTGGTCACTGTAATAGTGGTATCGGTATTTTTGGAAATTACCTCGGTATCGGCATGATAGCGTCCTGCATGTTCAATCATGCTGCTGATCAGTAAAGGCTGAAACATCATATTTCCGAGCATTCTCCACTCCTTTGTGCTTGTTATTGGTCCGTATTTGCGTATCGTTGTTATATTGCATGATGGCTCGATCTGAAACCGTAACTTACTTTTTATCATCATGTGGATCGAATTTAGCAAGGAAATCTAACTTTGTAAGTATCGAATTGTGACAAATTAAGCCAAGTGACTGAGGCGTATAAAAATGGGAATACGATTTACGTAGAGATAATATTTACACAGAAAATCTGAGATCTGATTTTCACTTTAATTGTCGTGCATCAAGACTCAAGCTTAAAAAATAGAATGACAACACTCCTCTTCCTCCCTTTTGTTATATTAAGTACCTTAAAATGTGCTATAAATCAAAATAACTAGAACAGTTTTAGTTCAAGAAAGTGTATGTATAAGTCTGAAAAACTGGCACAGAATATCCGTCAGATGATTGAAAACGGTGTATGGAAGGCACATGAAAAATTGCCTTCACTTCGCGAACAGACCCAATTATCTGGTTATAGCCTGATGACGGTACTCAATGCTTACCAGGAACTTGAAGCACAAGGTCTGGTCTATGCCAAAGACAAATCGGGCTATTACGTTGCAGAACACACTCAAGCTCTGCTCAATAGCAAACAGTCCGCCCAGATTGGTTTAAATCCTAAAATTCAAATCAATTCGGTGGTATTTAATTATTTAAAATCGACTCAGTCAGCAGAGATTGTGCCTTTTGGTTCTGCCTTTCCCAATGCAGAGCTGTTATATAACGCCAAATTTATGCAGATTCTGGCGCAGCAGGCCAAAAGAAAAAGCAGTTATAACAACCAGAATCATATGCCGCCCGGCAATCAGAACTTGCGGCAACTGATTGCCAACCGTTATCAATTACAAGGAGTTACCTGCAATCAAGATGACATTGTCATTACATCCGGTGCACTAGAAGCATTGAATCTGTCTTTACAGGCCTTAACCCAACCCGGTGATTTTATTCTGCTACAGCAAACCATATTTTATGGTGCCTGGCAGGCAGCCGAGCGTCTGGGATTACAGGTGATTACGATTCCGGAACATCCACAGTTTGGCTTTGATCTGGAATCATTTGAACAGGCTTTAAAACAGTATCCGATCAAGGTGTGCTGGCTGATGCTGAATGCCCATAATCCGATTGGCTTTACCGTCAGTTCTGAAATCAAACAAAGAATTGCGGAACTCTTGTATGAATATCAGGTGTATTTAATCGAAGATGATGTTTATCAGGAATTAAATTATGGTTCATCCAAACCGCTACCGGTTAAATATTTTGATCGGCATCAGATGGTTTTGCACTGCGCCTCATTTTCGAAAACGCTGGGGATGGGTGCACGCGTCGGTTGGGTGTATGCCGGCCCATTTTCCGATGCCATTCAGCACTTACAGCTCATGAGCACTTTAACAGTCAGTCCCTTACTTCAAAATGCGCTGGTCGAATTTATTTCACATCATCATTATGAAAAACATTTGCGGCATTTAAGGCAGCATCTGGAAAAATATAAAAAGAAATTTTATCAGGAACTCAAAGCACGTTTGGGAAGCATCTGTGAAATTTATTATTATTCCAGTGGTTATTTTCTCTGGATTGAATTACCTAAAGAAGTTGATGCCCAGCAGCTCTATGAACAATTGCTTCAACAACATATTTCAGTTGCCCCTGCACTGCTGTTTAAGCCTGAGCCTACCAGCCAACATTATATTCGGCTGAATTGTTCGTTTGAATGGACAGCCAATATTGAAAATGCAGTCAATCTGCTGACAGAAACCATTCTTCAAAATAGCAAAAGCGCGGATTAATTCATCCACGCTTCTGTTACAGATCAGACTTTCTTATGAAAGGAGTCTTAGAAGTTGTAAATAGCAACCGCATTAATACGGTTATCTTCACCTGTAGTGCTGCCATTTGGTGTAGCAGCAGCCAAAGCTTCACGTTCACCATAGACATATTCGAGACCGAAACTTAAAGGCTTGGTTGGACTATAGAACACGTTAGCCCAAGCTTGCCATAAGTCTTTATTGGCTTTGGTCTTGTCAGTGACTGCATTGATATAAGCCTGATCTTCATCAAAATTCATATAGCCATAACCCAAGGTACCGCGCAATTTGTCATTAAACTGCTGAGTCAGGCCAACTGAAATTGAATCAAATTCGCTTTGTAATAAATCGCCATTTGCAGCGGTAATCACACCCGTATTTGCATAAGAGACAAAACTGCTATCACCTTTGACATGATAATAATCTGCCTTAAGGCTAGTGCCTAAAACAAACTCATATTTCGCGCCTAAACCTACACCCCATGCAGTTTTTTCATCTTCATTCACGCGTTTTTCATTCCCCATCGCACGCGCGCTAACAGAAAGATTATCCGCAAATTTGTGGTTTAAGCGTGCAGTTAAAGCCGGTAAACGCTGTTTGATTCCCGTAATGGTCCCATCTTTCGGATCTTCTACTGCAAACACCAGATTGGTCGCTGGACTCAAAGTACTGGTATGACGAATCTGAGGTGTCCGTTTAATTGAACCACCGGCGTAAACTAATGCATCTACAGTTTCCGGAATATAATCTGGCACCGCAAAGTTAGACCAGGTTTGACCGATCAACCAGTTGGCATAGCTGATATAAGCATGACGGATACGCAAATTATCAAAGCTTGCGCCGCCCAGAAAATCCACTTCAACTTTACCGCTTAAAGCTTTATCTCCAGCACCGACTGGTGCTTTAAAATCCATGCCTAAACGGGTTGCAGCCAGAGTAGATTTAAATTCATCACTACGCTCACCGACACCTTCTAAAGGTACAGCATTAATCTGGTTATACATACGTGCTGCTGAACCACCTTCAGCCTGATAAGAGGCATCGGCACGAATATTTCCATAAAGATTAAATTCGGCACCACTGGCAATTTTCATGACGGGTTTGCTTGCTGGAGCAGGTGTTGCTGCAACATGTGCAGTGACCACAGCCGTTTGTCTTTGCTGTTGCTCAACCAGTGCGCGTAGAGCCTGAACTTCCTGGCGCAGTTGTTCAATTTCCTGCTGATTCGACTGAGCTGAGGTTTGTGCTTGAGTCGACAAGCTGATGCCCCCTAAACTCATTGCCATCATGCTCATCAGAACTGTGCGTTTGAATGTGATTGTTGGTTGATTAAATAATTGTGTCGTGTTCATCCTAAACTCGCTTTTTATTATGCGTTTCGATTCTAGCAACAGATCACCACCCGTTACGATGGCGATCTATATCATTGGAAATATTATCTTTATTGATTGAAATCTAACTTAATGTGTCGCTTCTTTTGCCAATGGATTCGGCTTCACATCAGGTGTTGCAAGGGCTTGGCCATCTACGGAAGTTTTTAAGTTCACCAGGAAAATTGCCAGCGCAGCGATTACGCCAGGAATCGCAATTGCAAAGAAGTTCATTTGATGCGGTAAATTCATGGTTAATAAAGCACCAGTGAGGACCGGCCCAACAATTGCACCAATACGTCCAATACCTGATGCCCAGCCCATACCGGTAGAACGTACCGTCGATGGATAATACTGTGCCACGAAGGTATAGAGCAGAATTTGTGAGCCAATCGTTGCAGCGCCTGCCACAGCAATCAAGGTATACAACACGAATTGTGGACTGTTAAAACCAAGTAGAATCAATGCAATGGCACCGCATAAGAACATAATGGTCAGGACTTTTTTGATATGGAATTTATCTGCGAGATATCCACCACCAATGGCACCTACCATTCCACCAATATTCAGGGCGAACAGGAAGATCATACTTGCACCCAGCGAGTAACCTGCCTGAATCATCAGTTTTGGCAACCAGCTACCCAATGCGTAGACCATCAACAGGCACATAAAGAATGCCAGCCAGAACATAAAGGTACTGAAGCTACGGCCTTGTTGAAAGAGTGCTTTTAATGGCGCCTCATCCCCTTTTTGTACTTCATTCAGTACAAACTGGGTGTCACTGGTGATGACCTGTGTTGGAGAGATCTTTTGAATAATATCGTGTGCTTGAGCCGTCTGTTGTTTGTTGGTCAGGTACATCAGGGATTCTGGCAGATATTTCCATAGAATCGGCAAGATGAGTAATGGAACGCCTGCAAGCAGGAACATGATTTTCCAGCCAAATTGTGGCACCAACCATGCACCCAATAGTGCAGAAGTCATCCCGCCAATGGCATAACCACTAAACATCAGGGCAACCAGCGTACTGCGGATGCGTTTAGGCGCATATTCGGTCATCAATGCCACGACGTTAGGCATGACACCGCCAATTCCAAGGCCAGCCAGGAAACGTAAAATTCCGAATTCGACTGGTGATGTAGCAAAGGCACCGATAAAGGTAAATCCACTAAAAATCGCCACACAGATCATGATGGTTTTTTTACGGCCAAGTTTATCGGATAAAGTACCGAAACTCATGGCACCAAACATCATCCCGAATAAGGCTGTACTGGCCAGCATTCCCGCTTGTACCGCACTTAGCGACCATTCTTGCATCAGCAGCGGCAATGCCACCCCATAGATGACCAGGTCATAACCGTCAAAGATAATAATCAGCAAACACCAGATCAAAACGCCCCAATGAAAGGGTGTGAATTTCGCTTCATCAATCAGCGTATTTATATTCACTTTATTTGTAGACATCTCCACCTCCTAATTGTGAAGTTCAACTTATGCTGCTCACAATGCAGAAAATAGGAAAAAATGTCTAAAACTGAATAGGCATGGCTTTATACCTATAAGGTCTGGGTCAAATTAAACTATTCAATTAATTAATAAATATATTACTCAATCATTATGTTTTCTAAAACAGGTTGTTTTTATCACGTCCTCATCGGTTTTTGGTGCTATATCATTCACACGATTTTTAGCGATTAAAATACCGATCGATCGTATTTTAGCGCTTCAAGATCATAGACTTGATACACAGCATCAAACAGGTAACGGATGTATTCGCTTTCATCCATATTGCGCATGGCCATAAAGACAGGACTCACCGCAAAAGCATCTGCTAGAGGTACAAAGTTAAGATGGGCTAATTTAATGTTTTGTGCGCTTTCCGGTACGATGCAGACGCCTTCTCCGGCAGCGACAAAGCCCAGTGCCAGCTGTAACTCACGGACAATCCGGATATTTTTCGGTTCAAGACCATACTCGGAAAATATACCGCGCACCTGGGTCGAAAAATTTGCCTTACCATTATTCGGGTATAAAAAGAGTGGCTGATCCACCAGTTCAGCTAGGTTCACGCCATCTCGTTGCGAGAGAAAATGGCTGGAATGCGCAGCGACCATGAGTCTTTCTTCACGCAGCAACACCCGTTTCACTGCTGGATCTGAAATTCTCAAGCGTCCAAAACCGACATCAATCCGCCCTTCCTTAAGTGCCTGAATCTGCTCTGAAGTATTCATTTCAACCATCTCAATTTTGAGCTGGGGATGTTGCTGCTTAAATAAAAACACAATACGCGATAGCAAACCAAACAATAAAGAGCCAACAAAACCGATGGTTATGGTGCGATCAGCAATGCCAATCCGTTTGGTCATCGATTTTATTTCTTCAGCATTAGACAAAAGTTTAACAGCGTGCTGATAGAAAAATTGACCGGCTTCGGTGGTTTTTAGCGGGCGGCTACCACGCTCAAATAGCTGAATATCGAGCTCTTGCTCTAGATTTTGGATCTGTCGGCTCAAAGGTGGTTGAGCAATAAACAGTTTTTCTGCCGCTTTGGTAAAACTTTGTTCTTCGACGACGGCAACGAAATAACGCAAATGTCTGAGTTCCATGGCTTTGAATACCTTTAAAGTATAAAAAAATGCTAAATCGATCTTAGACCAATCAACATTATTCTTTTAAGGTATATCAAGTCAAAGCATTAAAGCAAGAATGTGAACCCGTATTATGTATAAGTCAGTTGAAACCTTGCTGGTAGAAATCCCAACCATTCGCCCTCACAAGATGGCAGTGGCGACGATGCAAACCCAGACCCTGGTATTGGTCAAAATCACCACTGAAGATGGTTACATCGGTTGGGGTGAAGCAACAACTATCGGTGGCTTAGGTTATGGTGATGAAAGCCCGGAAAGCGTAAAAGTAAATATTGAAACTTATTTTGCGCCTCTTTTAAAAACATTATCCGGTTTAAATGTTGCACAGACATTACAAGCAATTAAAAAGAATATTAATGGTAACCGTTTTGCCAAATGTGCGATTCAGACTGCACTTTTAGACATTCAGGCACAACGTTTAGGTTTGCCATTAAGTGAAGTCCTCGGTGGCCGCTTACGTGACAGTATTCCAGTTCTTTGGGTATTGGCTTCTGGCAATACCGAAAAAGATATTGCTGAAGCAGAGAAAATGGTTGCGGCAAAACGCCACAACATTTTCAAACTGAAAATCGGTTCTCGTCCGGTAGAAGAAGATGTTGAACATGTGCTGGCAATTAAGAAAGCCTTAGGCAAAGACGTTTCGATCCGTGTCGATGTGAACCGTGCCTGGTCAGAACTGGAAGCGATTAAAGGCATCCAGTTATTGCAAGATGGCGGTGTTGATCTGATCGAACAGCCATGTGCAATTGATAACCTGGACGCTATGCGCCGTCTGACCCGACGTTTTGATGTTGCCATCATGGCAGACGAATCGTTAATGGGCCCGCACTCAGCGTATGAGATTGCCAAACAAAACGGTTCTTCTGTATTTGCAGTCAAAGTTGCCCAGTCGGGTGGCCTGATTGAAGGTTGCGAAGTAGGCAAGATTGCCAAACTTGCAGGTATTGATCTGTATGGCGGCACCATGCTGGAAGGCCCGGTGGGCACGATTGCTTCGGCACATGTGTTCTCTACTTTTGAAAGTCTGGCGTTCGGTACCGAGCTGTTTGGTCCTCTACTGCTGACTGAAGATATTTTGAAAACCCCACTCAACTATCAAAACTTTGAACTTGAGATTCCGAAAGGACCAGGTCTGGGGATTGAGTTGGATGAAAACAAGATTGACAACTTGCGTCGTCAGTAATTAGGAGAAACCCATGCTTTTCCACGTACGTATGGATGTAAACATTCCACGTGATCTGCCAGTTGAACAGGCAAACGAAATTAAGGCTGTTGAAAAAGCCTATTCGCAGGAATTGCAGCGTCAAGGCAAATGGCGTCATATCTGGCGCATCACAGGCCAGTACTCAAACATCAGTATTTTTGATGTTGAAAGCAATGAAGAGTTGCACAACCTGCTACAAGGCTTGCCTCTCTATCCTTATATGAATATTGAAGTAATGGCATTAAACCGTCACCCATCTTCAGTTCGAGATGACGACAGTTGATTAAATGAGCGGATTGGGAGTCACCGGATTCCCCTTCCGAATCGAAAACAGAGGGTACCTCAACAAGGATTGTGGCCAGCCAGATTTAGCCAGCCAATGAAAGCTAAAAAAGTGCGCCACTAAAAGATGAAAGACATACTTTAGGAGCAATAGTATGAATCGCCAAGAAATTGATGCATTAGTTAAGCAAATGAACGTTGATACAGCGACAGGTCCTGTAGATGAACGTGTACAACAAGTTGTTGTGCGTTTATTGGGTGACCTTTTCCAAGCGATCGAAGATCTTGATATTTCTCAGTCAGAACTGTGGAAAGGTCTGGAATACTTTACTGATGCCGGTCAAGCGAACGAATTAGGTTTATTGGCTGCAGGTTTGGGTCTGGAACACTACCTAGACTTACGTGCTGATGAAGCGGATGCTAAAGCAGGTATTACTGGCGGTACGCCACGTACGATTGAAGGCCCACTTTATGTCGCTGGCGCACCTGAAACTGTAAGCTTTGCGCGTATGGATGATGGTTCTGAAGAAGGCAAAATCCCGACTTTAATCATTGAAGGTACAGTGACGGATACTGACGGCAACCGTGTTGAAGGTGCCAAAGTTGAAATCTGGCATGCAAACAGCCTGGGCAACTACTCATTCTTTGACAAGTCACAGTCTGACTTTAACTTGCGTCGCAGCATCATTACCGCTGCCGATGGTCAATATACTGCATTGACTACAATGCCAGTGGGTTATGGCTGCCCTCCAGAAGGTACAACTCAGTTTGTACTGGACAAATTAGGCCGTCACGGTAACCGTCCATCACACGTGCATTACTTTGTATCTGCACCGGGCTACCGCAAGCTGACTACTCAATTCAATATTGAAGGCGACCAATACCTGTGGGATGACTTTGCATTCGCTACTCGTGAAGGCTTGGTTGCAACTGCGGTTGACGTGACTGATGAAGCTGAAATTGCAAAACGTAGTCTAAACGGTCCTTTCAAACACATTCAATTTGATATTGAACTCGTGAAAGAGAAACAAGACGCACCTTCTACTGAAGTTGATCGTCGCCGCGCTAGCGCTTAATACATTAAGAAGCGGGATATGCCTTGAGATATATCCCGCTGACTTCCCCCTTGGAAAGTCGGAGAAAGGACATGCCTCGTATTCCCGTAATTAACACCAGCCATTTAGACCGCATTGACGAATTACTGGTTGATGATTATGAATCTGGTGAATTTAAACTACACCGTTCAGTATTTACAGACCAGGCCCTGTTTGACCTTGAGATGAAATACATCTTTGAAGGCAACTGGGTTTATCTAGCACATGAAAGCCAGATTCCAAACAATAACGACTTCTATACTACCTATATGGGTCGTCAGCCGATCATCATTGCGCGTAACCGTCAAGGTGAACTGAATGCAATGATCAATGCCTGTTCGCATCGCGGTGCACAATTATGCCGTAACAAGAAAGGCAATAAAGCAACTTATACTTGCCCATTCCATGGCTGGACGTTCAATAACTCCGGCAAGTTATTAAAAGTTAAAGATCCGGCTGAAGCGGGTTATTCAGACTGCTTTAACAAAGACGGTTCACATGACCTGAAAAAGGTTGCGCGTTTTGAAAGCTATAAAGGTTTCCTGTTCGGCAGCTTGAATCCGGATGTCCCTGCTCTGGAAGAATACCTGGGTGAAGCGACCAAAATCATTGACATGATCGTGGATCAGTCTGAACAAGGTCTGGAAGTTTTACGTGGTTCTTCGACTTATACCTATGAAGGTAACTGGAAGTTGACTGCTGAAAACGGTGCTGATGGTTATCACGTGTCTGCTGTACATTGGAACTATGCTGCAACCACTCAGCAACGTAAAGAAAAACAGGCGGGTGACAACATCCGTGCCATGAGCGCAGGCGCATGGGGCAAACAAGGCGGTGGTTCTTACGGCTTTGAACACGGTCATATGCTGCTTTGGACTCAATGGGCTAACCCGGAAGACCGTCCTAACTTTGCCAAGAAAGATGAATACACTGCGCAATATGGCGAAGCTATGGCGAAGTGGATGATCGAACGTTCACGTAACCTGTGTATCTATCCAAACGTTTACTTCATGGATCAGTTCGGTTCACAAATCCGTGTCCTGCGCCCGATTTCTGTCGATAAGACTGAAGTGACGATTTACTGTATCGCGCCTGTGGGTGAAGAGCCTGAAGCGCGTACCCGTCGTATCCGTCAGTATGAAGATTTCTTTAACGCTTCAGGTATGGCGACACCAGACGATCTTGAAGAGTTCCGTGCTTGTCAGGCAGGTTATGCCGGTATCGCGCTGGAATGGAACGACATGTGCCGTGGTTCTAAACACTGGATTCAAGGTCCGGATGATGCTGCCAATGAAATCGGTTTAAAACCAAAACTGTCTGGTATTAAAACTGAAGACGAAGGCCTATACCTGTCTCAGCACCAGTACTGGTTAGAATTGATCAAAAAAGGTATTGCGACTGAGAAAGAAATTGCAGCATCAACTGAAGGAGAAAACGCATGAGCGACATCACTTTAGAAAATATTGCTCAGTTCCTGTATCAAGAAGCTCGCTTTTTAGATGATGAACAATGGGATGACTGGTTAACTTGTTATGCCCCTACTGCATCTTTCTGGATGCCAGCTTGGGATGATGATGACAAACTGACCACAGATCCACAGTCTGAAATCTCGTTGATTTATTATCCAGACCGTCAAGGTTTAGAAGACCGCGTGTTCCGTATCAAGACTGAACGTTCATCTGCAACTATGCCGGACACACGTACTTGCCATAACATCAGCAATATTGAAATTGTTGAACGTGATGGCGACAAAGTGACTGTACGTTTTAACTGGAATACTCTGAGCTTCCGTTACAAAACAAGTTACAGCTACTTCGGTATGTCTCGTTATGAAATCGATTTCTCAGGCGATAAACCGCAAATTTTAAGCAAATACGTGGTACTGAAAAACGATTACATCAACCAGGTTATCGACATTTATCACCTCTAAGACTGTTTATACAGCTAGGTTATGCCTTTCGGTCAGATGGAAAATTGGCTGAAAGGCTCAGTTACAAAGATTTATATAGGATATTCAGCCATGTCAAACCACAATGTTGCACTTCAATTTGAAGATGGCGTTACACGTTTTATTTCTGTTTCAGATGGTGAAACACTGTCAGATGCAGCCTACCGTCAAAAGATCAATATTCCTTTGGACTGCCGTGATGGTGCTTGTGGAACGTGTCGTGCGTTTTGTGAATCAGGTTCTTATGACATGCCTGAAGAAACTTATATTGAAGATGCTTTAACACCTGAAGAAGCCGCTGAAGGCTTTATTCTGGCTTGCCAATGTAAACCGACTTCAGATGCAGTGTTCCAGATCCAGGCCTCTTCAGAAGTCTGCAAAACTGAAATTCATGAATTCCAGGGTACGCTGGCGCGTGTAGAAAACCTGTCTGACTCGACCATTACTTTTGACATCCAGTTAGATGAAGGTCAACCAGACATTCACTTCCTTGCTGGTCAATATGTCAATGTAGGAATTCCGGGCACGGCTGAAACCCGTTCATATTCATTCAGCTCAAAACCGAGCGACCGTTTAACTGGTTTCGTAGTACGTAATGTACCGAACGGCAAAATGAGTGAATTCTTAAGTAAAAATGCCAAAGCTGGTGACAAAATGACTTTCACCGGTCCATTTGGTAGCTTCTACCTACGCCCTGTGACCCGTCCAGTATTGATGCTGGCTGGTGGTACAGGTATTGCACCATTCATGTCAATGCTGCAAGTACTGGAAGAAAAAGGTTCAGAACATCCAGTGCGTTTAGTATTTGGTGTGACCAATGACTTCGACTTGGTAGCGATTGAAAAACTGAACGAACTGCAAGACAAATTCCCGTGGTTCGAATACCGTACAGTAGTTGCTAACCCAGAATCTGCACATGAGCGTAAAGGCTATGTCACCGGTCATATCGAAAACGAATGGCTAAATGGCGGCGACGTAGACATCTACCTGTGTGGCCCTGTACCAATGGTTGAAGCGGTTCGCGGCTGGCTGGATGCTGAAGGCGTAAAACCTGCAAGCTTCCTGTTTGAAAAATTCTCTGCCAACTAATAGAGGGAATTTGTTCAATGTCTAATCGTCAAAGATTTGAAAATAAAGTCGTAATCGTGACCGGTGCCGCGCAAGGCATCGGTCGTGGTGTCGCGCTGCAAGTGGCGAGCGAAGGTGCTCAAGTCGTCATGGCTGACCTTTCCCCTTATGTGGAAGAAGTTCTGGCTGAAATTGAAGCCACTGGCGGTGATGCGATTACCGTCAAAGCCAATCTGGAAACGTTTGCTGGTGCTCAATCAGTCGTTGAAAAAGCGCTAGAAACCTATGGTCGTGTTGATGCGCTCATCAACAACGTCGGTGGCGCGATCTGGATGAAACCTTTCGAAGAATTTTCTGAAGAGGAAATTATCAAGGAAGTGAACCGTTCGTTGTTCCCGACGCTGTGGTGCTGCCGTGCAGTACTTCCGGAAATGATTAAAAATCAGAAAGGTACCATTGTAAACGTATCTTCTATTGCAACACGCGGCATTAACCGTGTGCCATATTCAGCATCTAAAGGTGGTGTGAACGGCCTGACCGCTTCCCTTGCCTTTGAACATGCCAAAGATGGAATTCGTGTTAATGCCATTGCTACTGGTGGTACAGAAGCACCGCCACGTAAAGTACCGCGCAATGCCAATCCACTGACTGAATCTGAAAAGGAATGGATGCAGCAAGTGGTTGATCAGACCATTGACCGTACGTTTATGGGTCGCTACGGTACGATTCAGGAGCAAGTGAATGCGATTGTATTCCTGGCTTCCGATGAATCATCTTATATGACAGGTACAGTGGTACCGGTCGGTGGTGGTGATCAGGGCTAATCCTGATCATCACGATTTTTAACAGGCTCATGGTTCGACGCAAGGAGGCACATCACCAATGAACACTCTGTTTCAGACATTAAAAAATGATTGGTCAATTTCAGCCACTGTTGCAGGATTTTTAGCAGTGCTGATCTCCTATTCGGGGCCACTGATCATTTTTTTCCAGGCGGCTCAGCAAGCTCAAGTTTCCCCGGACATGATGATTTCATGGATTTGGGGAATTTCTATTGGTGCTGCGCTCGCAGGTATCTTTTTATCCATTAAATACAAAATACCTGTGGTCACCGCCTGGTCTGCGCCCGGAACAGCTTTATTAGTCACGCTGTTTCCTGATATTTCGCTCAATGAAACGGTTGCTGCCTATATCACCTCTGCTGTGGTGATTTTTTTCATTGGGATCACCGGTTATTTCGACAAATTGCTGTCCTGGATTCCCCAGGAAGTCGCTGCCGGGATGATGGCGGGGATTTTACTGCAGTTTGGTTTAGGGTTGTTTACCGCGACCGATACCATGCCCTATATCGTCTTTGGCATGCTGGCGGTATTTTTGCTGGCCAAGCGTTTCAGTCCACGCTATGCCATGGTTTGGGTGCTGGTTGCAGGTGTGATTTTAAGCATGCTGCTGGGCAAAATTAACCCGGTCACGGCAGATTTCAGTCTGGCGATTCCGCAATTTATTGCACCGGAATGGACCTGGAGTTCAACCCTGAATCTGGCCCTCCCGCTCATCCTGGTCAGCCTGTCTGGCCAGTTTTTACCGGGAATGGCGATTATCAAACTCAGTGGTTATGACATGCCCGCCAAGCCGATTATCAGTGCCACCAGTATTGTCTCGCTTGCAGTGGCCTGTGTCGGTGGTATTACCATCGTACTGGCATCTATCACGGCTGCTTTATGTTTGGGTAAAGACGCGCACGAGCTGAAAGAAAAGCGTTATATCGCCGGTGTGGCGAATGGGCTTTTTTACATTTTAGGCGGCTTATTTGCTGGCAGCATCGTCATGCTGTTTAGCCTGATGCCTAAGGAATTAATTGCGGCTTTGGCAGGACTGGCATTGCTGGGTGCGATTGCCACCAACATTTCCGTGGCCATGGGCAAAGAGTCGCAACGTGATGCAGCGCTCATCACCTTTTTAGCGACTGCTTCCGGCATGCATTTCTTGGGACTGAGTTCAGTCTTTTGGGGAATTTGCATTGGCTTGGTAGCGCATTTTCTGCTGTCACAGAAAAACCGTAACGCAGTTCCGGTCACAGCATCAGATTCAAAACGAGTTTAAAGACATCCATCAGTTTAGGATATGTAAGGACCAGATTATGATAGATAAAAGTTCATTATCATTGAAAGAAGCACTCTCCCAGATCAAGGACGGTTCTACCATTATGATCGGTGGTTTCGGTACAGCGGGTCAGCCTGCTGAACTGATTGATGGTCTGATCGAATTGGGTATTAAAGACCTGATTATTGTCAACAACAATGCTGGTAATGGCGATTATGGTCTGGCGAAACTGCTTAAAGCTGGTGCTGTTCGCAAGATTATTTGTTCTTTCCCACGCCAATCTGATTCCTGGGTATTTGACGAACTCTATCGTGCAGGCAAGATCGAACTGGAACTGGTGCCGCAAGGTAATCTGGCTTGCCGTATTCAGGCGGCTGGTATGGGCTTAGGTCCAATCTATACCCCTACCGGTTTTGGTACTTTGCTGGCTGAAGGCAAACCGACCATGAACTATGAAGGTAAAGACTACGTTTTAGAAAATCCAATTAAAGCTGACTTTGCTTTAATTAAGGCCCATCAGGGCGACCGTTGGGGCAATCTAGTGTACCGTAAATCTGCACGTAACTTCGGCCCAATCATGGCAATGGCAGCAGATGTGACCATTGCTCAAGTTTCTGAAGTGGTTGAACTGGGTGCACTGGATCCAGAGCACATCATCACTCCGGGAATTTTTGTTCAACACGTTGTTCAAGTTAAACCTGCACAATAATTGGCATCGGAGATAAATAATGAGCTATAGCAAACTGACCCGTGACCAGATCGCTGAACGTGTGGCACAAGATATTCCTGATGGTGCTTATGTGAACCTGGGTATCGGCCTGCCAACCAAAATTTCCAGCTACCTGCCAAGCGATAAAGATGTCTTTCTGCATTCTGAAAATGGCCTGCTGGCTTTCGGTCCGCCACCTGCCAAAGGCGAAGAAGACCCTGAGCTGATCAATGCCGGCAAAGAATTCGTAACTTTACTTGAAGGCGGTTCTTTCTTCCATCACGGCGATTCTTTCGCAATGATGCGTGGCGGTCACTTAGACATCGCCGTACTGGGTGCTTTCCAGGTCGCTGAAAATGGTGATCTGGCGAATTGGCATACTGGTGCTCCTGATGCAATTCCTGCAGTCGGCGGTGCAATGGATCTGGCTGTGGGTGCGAAAAAAGTCTTTATCACCACAGATCACGTGACCAAAAAAGGCGAGCCAAAAATTGTGGCTGAGCTTTCCTATCCAGCTACAGGCCTGAAATGTGTCGATCGTATCTATACCGACCTTTGTGTGATTGATGTCACGTCTGAAGGCATGAAAGTTATTGAGAAGGTTGAAGGTCTTTCATTTGAAGAATTGCAGTCTATGACCGGTGCCAAACTGATTGATGCGACTCAATCAACTTAAGGGGAAGTCCCTCCTTTATTAAAGGAGGGATTTAGGGAGGATTTTTTGAAGAATAAAATTACTTCATTAAATCCCTCCCAACCTCCCTTTAAAAAGGGAGGAGTTTTCTTCTTTTAAATATGTGAGCAAATACACAATGAAAAACGCATATATTATCGATGCCATCCGTACTCCATTCGGCCGTTATGCCGGTGGCCTCGCGCCTGTCCGTGCAGATGATTTAGGTGCTGTACCAATCAAAGCCTTGATGGAACGCAATCCATCGGTAAACTGGGAACAGGTCGATGACGTGATCTATGGCTGTGCCAACCAGGCGGGTGAAGATAACCGTAACGTCGGTCGCATGTCATCCCTGCTTGCAGGTGTGCCTTATCAGGTGCCGGCAACGACCGTGAACCGCCTGTGTGGTTCATCGATGGATGCAATCGCAATGGCAGCACGGGCGATTAAAGCCGGTGAAGCTAATCTGATTATTGCCGGTGGTGTAGAAAGCATGTCGCGTGCCCCATTCGTGATGGGCAAGTCAGAAACGGCGTATGGCCGTAGCCAGAAGATTGAAGACACCACCATGGGCTGGCGTTTTATCAATCCGAAACTAAAAGAAATGTATGGCGTAGAAACCATGCCGCAAACGGCTGAAAATCTGGCGGAACAGTTCAATATTAACCGTGAAGATCAGGACAAGTTTGCCCTGACCAGCCAGCAACGTACCGCAGCAGCGCAGGCCAATGGTTTCTTTAAGAATGAAATCGTGCCTGTGGTGATTCCGCAGCGTAAAGGCGATGCGGTGGTTGTCGATACCGATGAACATCCACGTGCTTCGACTACCGCAGAAGCATTGGCGAAACTGAAACCAGTGGTTAAAGCAGACGGTACAGTAACGGCGGGTAATGCATCTGGTATTAACGATGGTGCGGCTGCTCTTTTAATCGCATCTGATGAAGCGGTTGCTCAACACGGCTTAAAACCACGTGCCAAAATTATTGGTTCAACGGTTGTCGGTGTAGAGCCACGCATTATGGGCTTTGGTCCGGCGCCTGCCATTAAAAAACTGCTGGCCCAGACCGGTTTGACACTGGACCAGATGGATGTCATTGAGCTGAATGAAGCCTTTGCAGCACAAGCTTTGGCTTGTACGCGTGACTTGGGTATCGAAGACGGTTCAGAGAAAGTCAATCCAAATGGCGGTGCGATTGCCTTAGGTCATCCACTGGGTGCATCTGGCGCGCGTCTTGTAACTACAGCACTGAACCAACTGGAACAGACTGGTGGTCAATACGCTCTATGTTCAATGTGTATTGGTGTCGGTCAAGGCATCGCTTTGATTATTGAACGCGTTTAATCCTCATTCAAAGTCCCCCTTCTTGCGCTTCAGCTTAAAGCAATGCTTAAGCCTTGCTCAGGGGGATTTAGGGGGATTTATAAGATTAAGGATTCTAAAAAAATGCCAACATTTACATCCAACGATGCCCAGATCAATTACCAGACCTTTGGTGATGCCAGCAAACCTGCCCTGGTTTTTTCTAATTCACTGGGCACCAAATTCAGCATGTGGCAACCACAAATTGAATTTTTCCAACAGGACTATTTTGTGATCTGTTATGACACCCGTGGTCATGGGGCTTCCTCTGCACCGCAAGGTCCGTATAGCTTGGAACAGTTAGGTCAGGATGTTGTAAACTTACTTGATCATTTAAAAATTGAAAAAGCTGCATTCTGTGGTATTTCAATGGGTGGTTTAACCGGTCAATGGTTAGCAATCAACAAGCCCGAACGTTTTAGCCACGTGATTATCTGCAATACTGCTGCCAAGATCGGTCAGGAACAGGCCTGGCTGGAACGTGCCGCACTGGTACGTGAACAAGGTCTGGCGCCGATTGCATCGACGGCAGCAGCACGTTGGTTTACCGATCCCTTTATCCAGAGCAACGCAGCGATAGTTGCAGAACTTTCAAACGACCTTGGAGCTGGCAGCCCGGAAGGTTATGCAAGTTGTTGCGAAGCTTTGGCTAAGGCGGATTTACGTGAACAGATCAAAACGATATCAGTGCCGGTACTGATTGTGGCCGGTCAGCAAGACCCGGTGACGACAGTTGCAGATGGTCAAGCCATGCAAGCTGAAATTTCACAAAGCCAGCTGTTTGAAATCAATGCCTCGCACATTTCCAATGTGGAGCAACCAGAAGCCTTTAATCAGGCAGTTCAGAAATTTATTGCAGCTTAAATACTAGAGGCAAAGAAAAAGCCACTGTTGATCAGTGGCTTTTTTATGCTTAGATTTAAAAAACTGGTTCTACATCAGGCCCAGATCACTAAAATCGCTGCAATCACTACTAAGCCCAGACCCCAATGCTCGGTACGTGCCAGTTTTTCTTTAAAGAAATATGCCGAAATCAGCATACTAAACAGAATCTCAATTTGTCCTAAGGTTTTCACGACCGGCACACTCATCATGCTCATGGCAGTAAACCAGCCTAGTGATGCCATAAAACTGCACACACTCACTTTAAAAGTTAAGCCCAGACGCTGCCACATGGCCACTAAAGTCTGGCGGCTGAATAGGCTTAGATAAAGCAGCATACTCAGGCACTGAAAACTGATCACCATTAACAACACCCAGGCCGCATGATGCAAGGTTGGTAAAGTGGTTAATTCTAAACTGTGAACCGTACCGGGTTTGTCGGAGAGTCAATATTCTGAGAGACTATCCCGATGACAAAATTAAAATATACCCCTGAAATCAGAGAAAGAGCGGTTCAATTATTGATTGAATCTGAAAAAGATTATCCTTCTACTTGGGCTGCAATCACAGCAATTGCGCCTAAGATTGGTTGTACTCCTGAAACACTTCGTGCCTGGCATCAAAAGCATTTAGATCAGCTAAATCCTATTAAAGTACAACAGATATCTGATCAAGAAAAAATGAAGCAAATGGAACGTGAAATTAAAGAATTAAAGCGTGCCAATGAAATTCTACGTAAAGCAGCCGCTTTTTTCGCCCAGGCGGAGCTCGACCGCCCACACAAATAATGGTGGATTTCATCCATAACAATAAAGACTTATATGGTGTTGATGCGATTTGTAGGATTTTACCGATCGCAGCTTCAACCTATTACCGAACTTTAGATCTCGCTGACAATCCAGAACATCGAGCGAAACGAGATCTACATGATGAGCATCATGCTGAACAAATTCAACGAATTTGGAAAGAAAGTTCAGGTCGATATGGTGTGCGTAAGGTCTGGCAACAATTGAAACGTGAAGGTTATGTTATCGCACGTTGTACAGTTGCTCGATTGATGCAGAAGCTAGGTATACAAGGTGTTTGGCGAGGTAAGAACAAACAAACCACCCGTAGCCGAGATGATCAAAAAAGAGCAGATGATTTAGTGAAACGTAATTTTACTGCTGATCATCCTGACCAACTGTGGGTGAGTGACTTTACGTATATTCAAACAAATTCAGGCTGGGTCTATACCGCCTTTATTATTGATGTGTTCTCACGAGCAATTGTTGGATGGAAGGTATCGACACGCATGAATACAGATATGGTGCTCGATGCATTGGAGCAAGCATTGCTTGATCGAGGTATGCCTAAGAATGTGATTCATCATTCTGACAGAGGGGTTCAATATCTTTCCATTCGCTATACCAATCGTTTACAGGCAGCAAATTTACGAGCATCAGTCGGTACGACGGGTGATTCATACGATAATGCTTTGGCTGAAACGGTGAATGGTTTATACAAAACTGAGGTGATTGAATATTTAAAAGCAGATTGGCAAGGCTTAGCTGATGTACAACTTGCCACATTAAATTGGGTGGATTGGTTCAATAAAAAGCGTGTACACAGTGCACTCGGTTATGTATCACCTTTTGAATTTGAAGCAATGTACTATGATAAGATTAACCCGTTAGGTCAGGTGGCCTAACTTAAATAAAAATGTCTCCGACAAACCCGGTACGGTTCACTGGCTTCGCGTACCAGTAGTGAGGTAATGGCAAAACTTAAACCGCTTCCGATGCCAATAGCCAGTGTTCTGGCTGAAAACCCACTGACCTGTTGGTCTTTACTCAATAAAAATACCGCATATCCGCCTAGTGCCACACCAATCCAGGCCAAAAATGACAAATGATCCGCTAAAAAGGTCACGCCGATAATGGCGGCTAAAATGGCTTCGCTTTTCGCCAACCCCACTCCAACGGCATAATTTTTTTGCTTGAACAGTTGCACCATCAGTGCCGTAGCTAAAATCTGACTGCAACCCGCAATTACTACATAGATCCAAAACTTTGGGGTGAAGTGAGCCACACTTTCAACCGGCTTGAAATAATACAGGCTGCTCAGGTACAGCACAGCAAATGGCAAGCCAAAAATAAAGCGTGCCAGGGTGACTCCCCACACATCCACCGTGGTACTAAGCTGTTTTTGAAAGGCGTTACGCCAAGCCTGCATAAATGCAGCCATTAAAGTGAAGAAAATCCAGCTGAATGCCATCTACTGATCGCTATTACCTCAAAAGTAAATTAATTCTATGCCTTAGTAAAAGCGCTGACTAATTAAAAATAGGATACTCGCCGATAGCAGAAAGTTTGGCTTACTTTCTAAATTCACTCACTAATTTGGCAAGTTGCTCCATTCCATCAAAGGTGGTTGGAATCTTGTCATCAGATGAAACTAGCGGTGAAAAGATAATATTTTCAAATTTCTCAAAGCCTGCTGCATTTTTCTTATGCAGTTTTTCTGAATCTTCAGCATAGTTATGGATGAACTGACACAGTGCCATGCGAAGTTCTAGCTGCATCATTTGAGATTGGACTGCTCTTTTGTCTTGTAAAGAAATTTTTAAAAGATATAACGTAATTAAAATTAAAGTAATGAAGGGAATAGAAATAAACCACATACCAGTAGGTAGCTTTCCATCAAAATAGAAAAATGCTCCAATTAATGCACCTAATTCCACAAAAGGTATAGAAAACATTGTTGCTGCAACAAAGCTATAAGTACCTTTTGCATTATCTAACTCTATTTTTTTCTGATCATAAAACTCTTTAAAACCTTTATTGAGCAAAACGAAATCATAAGTTTGTTTATTTTTTTCAAGACGCTTTTCTAATTCTGATACTTCACTTTTTTTAGATTCAAATGTACTAGTCCAAGCATCAATTTTTTCTATATTTCTGTGATTAGACTCTAAATATTCAATATATTTTGAAAAATGATCAGGTGTTAAAGTTTCAATTATTTTTTGAAAATTTGGATTAGAATAAACTTTACTTAACAGTTTAAATGGCAATTTATCTATAAAAAAAATATAATTTACTTCAGGACTGAATTTATTTGCATTATTTTCAATAAAATCAAAAAAGGATTTTTGAAAAGAGTATCTATAATCTTTCCTAAACATTACTTCTTTATAATATGCATAGATTAATAAATTTATATACTCTAGCTTTATTCGATCCGAATATTCAAAATGATGCCCTAATTCCCCATACTCATTATCAAATACCAACTTTAAACTTAAATCATTTCTTTTTTTGATCTCTATACAGTGTTCTTCAAACTCATTTAGCCTTTCATTATCATAAAGATCTATAGGATCTAAATTTTTTAGTAACTCCTTTTCCCACTCATCAATATCTGTCCTTTCTTTAATTTCAGAAATATATTTTTTTTAATTGAATGATAACATTGCTAAATGAATTACTAAGAAATGAAAAAGCCATACTAAACCAATTTTTATAATTAAATAATGGTAATTTTCTTATAAATCAAAAACTAAAGCAATATCAATAATCATTAAACTATCTTTGATGGGATATTCATTCACACCTTTTTTACAATTCATCCATATAGAATTTTCAATGAAATTTTTATGATGTTTCTTTATCAGGAAGAAATTTAGGTAGGCATTCTGAACCTTTTTTCGTGTTCATCATCGATAAACATTTTAGGTCGTTCGCTTCCCTACAGGGAGTTTAATGAAACATTTTGAATGTGCCGTCTGCAAGCAACAGCTGTTTTTTTACAAATCAGTTTGTGATCACTGTCTGTCACCGATCGGTTATATCGCTTCGGAAAAAGAGCTATGCGCATTCGAAAAACAGAGTGCTGAGCGATGGGTGCCAATCGCCAAAAACTACCAACATGCCAGTTATAAACCCTGTCAAAATTATGTAAATTATCAGGTATGCAACTGGATGATCCCCAGCGATGAAGACGAGGAATTTTGTGAATCCTGTCAGCTTACCCATGTCATTCCTGATCTGGAAAATCCCGAGAACCTGATTTACTGGTTTCGACTGGAAGAAGCCAAACGCCGTTTCCTGTATTTGGCCCAGCGCATGAACATGATGCCACGCCCTAAAAAGTCTGAAGATGATCCATTTGGTCTGCGATTTGATTTTCTCCTGCCCCAAGAAGATAAGCCTGTTTTAATTGGTCATGCTAATGGTGTCATTACCCTAAATGCAATTGAAGCTGATGTTGTTTATCGTGAAACTACACGTGTAAATATGGGTGAAAACTACCGGACTTTATTGGGTCATTTTCGTCATGAAAGTGGCCATTATTATTTTGCGCTCATGCAACATATGCATCCGGAATTGCTAGATGAATTCCGTCAGTATTTTGGCGATGAGCGGCAGGATTATGGCAAGGCACTTGAACGCCATTATAATGAAGGCGCGCCAATCAACTGGCAGGAAAAGTACATCAGTGCTTATGCTACCGCCCATCCCTGGGAAGACTGGGCAGAAACCTGGGCGCACTATCTGCATATGATGGAAACACTGGAAACTGCCTACTATGGTGGTATGCGTGTTGAAGGAAATGGCAGCTATCTGGCCAGCATGGATTTTAAAGAATGCCCGATTGGTGGACAGGATTTTGAACATATTCTGGAAAACTGGGTTACCTTGACCTTTAATCTGAATGCCTTAAACCGTTGTATGGGCCTGGAAGATGCCTACCCGTTCAAGCTGAGCGAAGCGGTTAAAGACAAGTTACGATTTATTCACCGGCATGTGCTGGAAAAAGTTTTTAAATAATTTAAAAAGTAATTTTTATAGTAAAACCAGTGATGGAATGGGATCAGCAAAGTCTGAAAATATGGATTTTATTGTGTATTTTAAAAATTAATATGATTTAAAGAATCCCTGCTCCTGGCGAACCAAGAGCAGCAACTTTTGAATGAATCAGTATTTAGTTCGCTAACTGAATATACGATTTAGGATGGGCTTAAACCAGTTCCACAGCAATCGCAGTCGCTTCCCCACCACCGATACATAAGGATGCAATACCTTTCTTACCGCCAGTACGTTTTAAGGCATGAATCAAGGTCACAATAATACGGGAACCAGAAGAACCCAATGGATGACCAAGTGCACAAGCACCGCCATTAATGTTTACTTTTGCTGGATCAAGTTTAAAACCATCAATGGCTAACATAGTCACCATGGCGAACGCTTCGTTGATTTCCCAAAGATCGACATCCTGAGCATCCCAACCCGTTTTTTTCAGGACTTTTTCAATCGCACCAACTGGTGCAATGGTAAATTCTGAAGGATGCTGTGAATGGCTGGCATAGGCCAGAATATTAGCTAGCGGTTTTAAATTACGCTGTGCAGCAATTTCGCTCGAGGTGATCACCAGTGCTGAAGCACCATCCGAAATTGAACTGGCATTTGCCGCAGTAATGGTTCCGTCTTTTTTGAACGCTGGACGCAGAGTTGGAATTTTGTCTGCTTTGGCATTTAAAGGCTGTTCATCCTGCTCTACTATCACATCACCTTTACGGCTGCTGACAGTGACCGGCACGATTTCATCTTTAAAGAAGCCTTGCTGGACGGCGGTCACGGCTTTATTTAATGAGCCAATCGCATAGTCATCCTGCTGCTCACGCGTATAGCCTTTTTTATCCGCCATTTCCTGAGCCAAAATTCCCATCGACAGACCTGTTTCAGCATCTTCCAGACCTTCCTGGAACATGTGATCAATGACTTTGCCATGTCCCATGCGGAAACCGGCACGTGCCTTGTCCATTAAATAGGGTGCGTTTGACATCGACTCCATCCCGCCTGCAACCACAATCTCTGCTGAACCGGCCTTGATCGCATCTGCTGCCTGCATCACGGCTTTCATGCCTGAACCACAAATTTTATTGATGGTGGTCGCACCAGTTGAATCCGGTAGACCTGCCTGACGCATGGCCTGACGTGCCGGACCCTGTTTTAAACCGGCTGGCAGTACGCAGCCCATGATCACTTCATCAATATCATTGGCCGCCAATCCTGCACGTGCCACCACTTCTTTAATTGCCACAGCACCCAAATCTGGCGCGGTACAGCTTGACAATGAACCTTGAAAACCGCCCATCGCGGTACGTACTGCATCTACAATTACGATCATTTTAATTTCATCCTTTTTCATCATTGTTATCAACTCTACATAGCCAAAGCGCTGTAGGGCTGGTCCTTCGCAATCATTGCGGGTTAAGCCTGTGCGGTAAAATAGTCTTCAGGCAACTGCATGACCAGTTCCGCACCGGCCTGAATACGCTGGATTCGTGCACTCAAATCCGGAAGTACTTTGGCAACATAGTAGTTGGCCAGTACCAGTTTGTTCTGGAAGTAACTATCGTCTTTGGCTGCGGCGGCTTTGCTAATCCGCGCATACATATAGACAAAGCTGAACAGCCCAACCGCATGTAAATAATCGACAGCAATCGAATTAGCAAAATCAGGGTTCAGCTTAGACTGCTCGACGATGAATCTGGTGATGTCTTCGAGTTGCTGACAGGTCTCTAATGTCACCGTTTTAATCGTCAATGAATCATCTAGACTTTGTGCAAATTCACGGATTTCAGCAATATATTCCGCGATATAAGAACCATTACATTTGGTGGTTTTACGCCCAATCAGGTCAATCGCCTGCACGCCATTGGTGCCTTCATAAATCTGTGAAATACGCAGGTCACGAATACACTGTTCCATGCCCCATTCACGGATATAGCCATGACCACCGAAGCACATTTGTGCTTCCAGTGCAGAATCCAGTGCCTTGTCGGTTAAGTAAGCTTTGGCGATTGGCGTCAACAAGGCCACACGGTCAGTCGCTTTACGCACGGCTTCAGGGTTGGTTGAGTATTTGGTAATATCCAGTTGTTGACCCACATACACTGCAAACGCACGCGAAGCTTCATTGTTGGCTCGTACATTGAGCAGCATACGGCGTACATCGCCATGCACCAGAATCGAATCGGCTGATTTTTCTGGAGATTTTGCACCAGTTGATGCACGGCCCTGTAAACGATCCGTCGCATATTGTGCTGCATTCTGGTAGGAAAATTCTGTTGCACCGATGCCCTGAATCCCCATAGATAAACGTTCGTAGTTCATCATCACGAACATGCCGGCCAGACCTTCATTTTCATTACCAACCATATAGCCCTTGGCGCCGTCAAAGTTCATGACACAGGTCGCCGAGCCTTTAATTCCCATTTTATGTTCGATCGAACCGGCAGCTACTGTATTACGCTCACCCAGTGAACCATCGGCATTGATCAGGAATTTCGGCACAATAAATAATGAAATACCACGTGAACCTGCTGGTGCATTCGGAGTTTTTGCCAGCACCAGATGAATGATATTTTCACTCAGATCATGCTCACCGCTGGTAATAAAAATTTTGGTACCGGTAATATTGTACGAACCATCTTCATTCGGTTCAGCTTTGGTCTTGATAATGCCAAGATCTGTGCCGGAATGTGGTTCAGTCAGACACATGGTGCCCGACCATTCACCCGTATAGAATTTTGGTAAATAAGTTTCTTTCTGTTCCTGTGAGGCGCGGTCATTGATGGCCATACCTGCACCCACAGTGAGTAGTGGATAAAGCATAAAAGATGGATTGGTGCTCCAGATCATTTCATCCGCCAGAACCGTGAGCATCTTCGGCATGTTTTGTCCGCCCCATTCTTCAGGAGCACCCAAGCCTACCCAGCCACCTTCGGCAAACTGTTTAAAGGCTTCCTTGAAACCAGCCGGCGTAGTCACCTCACCGTTTTTAAACTGAGCACCACCTTCTTCATCAGCAGGACGATTCAGGTCAAGAATAACATTCTTGGAAAATTTGGCCATCTCTTCCAGAATTGCATTTGCCGTCGCCATATCTAAATGTGCAAGATTTTCATTACCTTGCCAAAATTGTTCCGCTTGGAATACATCATTTAAAATAAATTCCATGTCTTTTAGCGGCGCATTATAAATCGGCATTTTTAAATTCCTTAAAGGGTGATACTCAATCCTGTTGCTAAATATTTTCTAATTTTCATTAGAATACAAACAAGCCATTTTAAAATTGTGATATCCAATTCTTGCAGTATTAAATCTATATCTAGATTCATAAAGTTGCCTTAAAAATCACGTCTTCATGTTCAGTATGAGTGACTGAATATGCCAGCTTAATATTGATCTACTTTCCGTACTAAACCCTGATAAATATGAGCTTAAAACAGTCGAAGGATTTAGCTTCGTGCGCTGAAACAATAAAATAATTATACTGAAAATGGAATTTTATTTAGCAAAGTTGATCTCTAGGGTTCAGTTTTCTTGACAATATTTCTGGCTGCTCAGCATCGCTATTTTTATTTGTCAGCAGTTGCTGCATAAATATACAAAATGAGATAAATATCACGACCTTAGTTTTATAGCCATCGCGTGCAAAATTGCATATTCTTGAAAGGTTCTTTTTCGAAAAGTATGGACCAAGAAGATGACGACTGTAAGACAGCAGAACTTCCTTCTTCGTAAAGAGAAGATCCTCAGCATGGCGGAAAGCCTGCTACTGGATAATAATCAGGACATTACCCTGAGTGAGCTGGCCAGTGAACTGGACATCGCAAAAGGAACCATCTACAAACATTTTAAAAGCAAGAACCAGTTATATTTAGAACTGATTATTCTGAATGAAAAAAGAATTCTAGAAATATCAAAAAAGCATAATAACGATATTAAAAGTTATGTTTCACAATAAGTTGACAAAAATAACTAATGATGCGAAAAGGTTTTTTTAGTTAACAGATGTTCACACATGCCTAGAATTGTTTCTGTACCACTTAGTTTAGAACAGCGAGAACGACTCATTTTTCTGGTCAAGCATGCAAAACATTGGCGTGAAAGGCAACGTGCCCAAACTATTCTCTGGCTTTCCGAAGGTAAAAGTGTTGCGGAAGTTGCCACTCTACAAGAACGTATCCCAGAAACCATAAGGCTACAACGCCGACGTTGGGAATTGTATGAGTTTGAATCGATTAAAGAAGGTCATCGCTCAGGTCGACCCAATACATTGATCTCAGACTATCAGGCGAAAATCCTAGATTGGGTCAATACAAGTCCACTCAATGCAGAACAAATCCGAGTCAAACTACATGAAGAATACGAAGTGTCCGTGTCTGTTGAAACCATTCGTAAGTTTTTACGTGATTCAGGTATGGTCTTCAAGCGTACCCGTCATAGCTTGAAAAAAAAGAGATCCGATTGCATTTGAACAAGCAACACAGCAGATTGAAGAATTACGAGAGCAAGCGGCACGTGGTGAAATTATATTAGGTTATGTTGATGAAACAGGATTTTCATCTACACCTGATAACCGCTATGCGTGGACAAAGATAGGTGATGTTCATGCGGTTGATGCAATAAGATTAAAACGAGTTAATGTCATGGGGTGTTTGCTTTCAACGGGGAAACTGGTGACAAGCTGTTTACAAGAGTCAGTGAAAAGCACTTGGTTTTATGCCTATTTAACTGGAATAGCTCAACAAGTAAAACAGATGTATAACCTTCCATTGGTTCTTATTGTTGATAATGCCTCGATTCATAGAAGTAAAAAGATGGCTGATTACAGAGAGCTACTTAAAACTAACTTTTCGACGAATCTGTATTTTATTCCAGCTTATAGCCCTGAGTTAAATCGAATCGAGATGGTATGGAAGCAGATGAAATATTATTGGCGAGATTTTCAAGTCATGACAGCTGACAAAATAGAGCAATGGGTGGAGAAAGTATCAAACCAATTCGGAAAAGAATACATGTTTACTTTTTAATGACAACTTATATGCTCTATCACATGCTCAATTCAAACCGAACCATCCTGTTTCATGTCATTGAAGAGCGTTTAACCAATAACGAAAAAAATCTGAAAGAGTTATTTCAGGAGCTTTATCGGATTCGTGAAGAACGGATTATCCGGATTAAAGACATCACCCATGATTATCTGGTGGCTTTAGAAAGTGCCATGTCGATTCGCGATTATTTGTCTTATATCTGGACAGTCACCTATGGCGCTTCGCTGTTATTAAATTCGACCAATTACCAAAAAGCGATTGGATCACGCGAACGTTTGATTAAGCTGTATATTAATCAGGCGCTGATGACGCCAGATAAAATCTCATCGGTATGATCACTAGAATAAAAAATGCCTGATTCAATCAGGCATTTTTTATTTGGCTGTATGAGTGCATAAGATCACTTTCGCAATCTAACTCGACAATGATCAGGCTGCCACAGGCGGGAAACCATCTTCGGTTAAAGCTGCCACAATCTCAGACTCATTGACTGTCGATTCAACTTCAACTAGCTTAGTCGCCACATCAATATTCACAGTGGCATTTTCATCCAGATCTTTAATCGTAGCCGTGACACTGCGCGCGCAGCCACCACAAGTCATATTTTCAATACGGAATTTCATGTTTAGCTCCATAGGATCGGTTTAAAAATTGATGTGAATACAGCGCATGTCAGTGCTGTTCAGTTCCGACACCCTGTTCAATCTGTTTTAAAATCTGGCAATCAGACTGTTCATTGCCGGCACACTGCTCAACCGATTGCTGTAAAATTAATAGCATATGCTGCATATCGGCAATTTTCTGTTGTAAAAACTGGATATGTTTTTGTGCCAGCTGTTTGACCTCACTACTCTGGCGTGAGCTGTTCAGCCACAGGCCGAGTAACTCTTTCATCTGCTCTGAAGAAAATCCAAGTTCACGTGCATGCTGAATAAAACTTAATGTTTTAATGTCCGCATCACTATAAATCCGATAACCTGTATCACTGCGTTTCGGAGCCGGCAACAAGCCGATTTCTTCATAATATCGGATCATTTTTGCAGAGATGCCGGACCGTTTTGCGGCCTGACCAATATTCATCATACTAACTCCTTAAACTGCACCGGTTGATAAGCTTTTAATCTCAAGGCATTACTAACCACAAACACAGAGGATAGTGCCATCGCGCCTGCGGCAAACATTGGTGATAACAGAATGCCCCAAAACGGATACAGTACACCTGCGGCAATCGGAATTAAGGCAATATTATAGACAAAGGCCCAGAACAGGTTCTGCCGGATATTGCGCATAGTGGCCTGACTCAAGCCGATGCCTGTAGCCACATGCTGTAAATTGCCTGACATCAATACGACATCGGCTGCTTCAATCGCGACATCAGTGCCGGTACCAATCGCCATGCCAACATCGGCCTGTGCCAATGCCGGAGCATCATTGATTCCGTCCCCGACAAAAGTGAGCACACCGTATTGCTGCTGGAGTTGACGTACTGCATCGACTTTTTCATGTGGCAAAACTTGCGCAATCACCTGATCAATTTTCAGCTGTCTGGCAATGGCCTGCGCGGTATGCTGGTGATCCCCGGTAATCATTGCCACTTTGAGGCCTTGGTCATGTAAGGCCTGAATCGCGCTATAAGTAGTCGGTTTAATCGGGTCAGCGACAGCAATAATCGCAGCCAGCTTTTGATTAATCGCCACATATAAAGGACTGCGGCCTTGATCACCGAGCTTTTGTGCAGTGGCTCTAAACAGATTGACATTTAGACCCAAGTCTTGCATCAGACGTTCTGCACCGATATGCAATTGCTGCCCAGCAACCTTTGCTTTGACCCCTGCACCCGTAATTGAATCAAAATCCGTCACTTCACTCAGTTCCAGTTCTTGCTCACGGGCAGCCTGAACAATGGCGTGGGCAATCGGATGTTCAGATTTAGCCTCCACCGAAGCCACTAGCTGCAATACAGTCTGCTGATTAAAATCTGCCGTAACTTCAAAGTCGGTCAGCAGCGGTTTTCCTTCAGTTAAGGTTCCAGTTTTATCCAAAGCGACAACTTTAGTTTGTTGCAGTAACTGTAAAGCTTCACCCTTACGAAATAGCACGCCCAGTTCTGCTGCACGGCCAGTTCCGACCATAATCGAGGTAGGGGTCGCCAGTCCCATTGCACATGGACAGGCAATAATCAGTACGGCGACTGCATTTACCAAGGCGTAGGTCAGATTCGGCTCAGGCCCAAACAGGAACCAGACCATAAAGGTCAAGGCCGCCAATGCCATAACAGCCGGCACAAACCATAAAGTCACTTTATCGACCACGGCCTGAATTGGCAGTTTTGAGCCTTGTGCCTGTTCCACCATCTGAATAATCTGCGCCAGTACCGAATCCTGACCGACCGCAGTAGCCTTGATTTGCAAGGTTCCGTTCTGGTTTACCGTACCGCCGACCACCTGATCGCCAGCCTGTTTGGCCACAGGTAAAGGCTCACCGCTAATCATCGCTTCATCAATATAACTTTGCCCGGCAACCACTTCACCATCGACGGCGACTTTTTCACCCGGACGGATTTCAATCAGCATGCCTTGTTGTACATCGGCAATTGCCAGATCAATCCAGTGATCATTCTGTTGTACTCGAGCTGTTTTCGGTTGCAAGCCGACCAGATACTGAATCGCTTCCGAGGTTTTACCTTTGGCTTTGGCTTCCAGATAACGCCCCAGTAAAATCAGCGCGACAATAACGGCGGCCGCTTCAAAGTACACATGTACGGTGGACTGGGGTAACAACTGCGGAAAAAAGGTCGCAATACAGGAAAAGCCATAGGCGGCAATGGTCCCAACGGCCACCAGCGAGTTCATATCTGGTGCCAGACGCAATAAAGCTGGAATACCATGCTGATAAAAACGCCGCCCCGGAATAATCAGCACCAAAGTGGTCAGCACAAACTGCAGATACCAGCTGTTCTGGGTTCCCAGCGTATGGGAAATAAAATGATGAAACGCCGGAATCAGGTGCGAGCCCATTTCCAGAATAAATACAGGCGCTGTCAGAATGACTGCAAGCCATAAATCGCGTTTCAGCTGTGCCGTTTCATTGGCTTTCTTTTCCTGAAAAGCAACATGATTCTCTGCTGAGAGATCGGTACCGGATTTTAGGGTGGCTTTATAACCGGCTTTCTCCACAGCAGCAATCAAGGCCGGAAGCTGGGCATGCGAAGCTTTCAACCAGGCAGTTTCGGTGGCTAGATTGACCTGTGCTTCGCTGACACCTTCTACTTTCAATAAAGCTTTTTCAACCCGTGCCACACATGAAGCGCAAGTCATACCTTCAATTGCCAACTCAATCCGATTGCTCTGAATATCAAAACCGGCTTTTTGCACTGCCTGAGTTAGTTTGGACAATGGTACAGAGTTGATCGCACTCACATGCGCCTTTTCAGTGGCCAGATTCACTTGTGCATCCAGCACGCCTTCCACTTTTTTTAGGGCTTTTTCTACGCGAGCCACACAGGATGCACAGGTCATGCCTTCAATATTTAAATCAAACTGTTGCGTCGGTACATCAAAACCGGATTTTTCAATTGCTTGAACCAGCGCAGCGGCAGCAATTGGCTGCTGGCTTTTAATAAAAGCTTTTTCAGTCGATAGATTGACAGATGCCTCGACCACGCCTTCAATTTTTTTCAAGGCTTTTTCTACCCGAGCTACACAGGAGGCGCAGGTCATACCGCCAATCTGCACCTGCTGTTCATATAAGCGGTTGCTATCTTGTTCTGCCATGCCCATCTCCATGCTTCAACTCACTGTTGAGCTTATAGCTTAAACATTCCCATCATGGTAAGGTCAAGTCTTTCATCTGACTATTTTAAAAATAATGCAGCGTCCTGCTGCGATTTAAAACCACCCAATAAAAAGCCCGAAGATGACTTCGGGCTTGTATGGCAGTATTTAAAATATAAAATGCATCAATGTTATTCGGCAGAAATATCTTCAAATAAGATCGAAGACAGGTAACGTTCACCACCGTCTGGCAAAATCACCACAATATTTTTACCGGCATTTTCAGGGCGAGCCGCCAATTGTGCCGCTGCTGCCATAGCCGCGCCACTTGAAATGCCGACCAGGATACCTTCCTGAGCTGCCGTTTTACGTGCCCACTCGACTGCATCTGTGCTATTAATGGCAATCACTTCATCAACGAGGTCTAGGTCCAGATTGCCCGGAATGAAGTTGGCACCAATCCCCTGAATTTTGTGTGGTCCAGGTGTAATGTCTTCACCGCGTTTGGCCTGACCAATAATCGCAGACTCAGCGGGTTCCACCGCCACTGAATATAAAGGCTTATTTTTTACTTTTTCAAAGTAACGTGAAATACCGGTAATAGTTCCACCCGTTCCGACACCTGCGACCAGAATATCGACATTGCCCGCAGTCGCTTCCCAGATTTCTGGGCCTGTAGTTTCTTCATGAATTTTAGGATTGGCCGGATTTTCAAACTGTTGTGGCAGGTAGTATAGTTCAGGATTTTCATTGACTAGACGTTGTGCTTCTTCAATCGCGCCCTTCATGCCTTTGGCCGGATCAGTCAAAACCAGATTGGCACCCAATGCTTTCACCACCTTACGGCGTTCGATACTCATACTTGAAGGCATGGTCAAAGTAATGTCATAACCTTTGGCTGCCGCAACAAAAGCCAATGCAATACCGGTATTGCCGCTGGTTGGCTCGACAATATGCATGCCGGGTTTGAGCTTGCCAGATTTTTCTGCATCGTTAATTAATGCTGCACCAATACGACATTTGACTGAAAAGGCCGGATTACGGCTTTCAATTTTCGCAAGTACAGTGGCTGGACCGGAAATCACACGATTAATACGAACAAGCGGTGTATTTCCAATCGCGTCTGCATTATTACTATAAACCGCTATACCTAAATTATTCGGTGTTGGAAAAGCTGAATCTGTACTCATGATGATATCCCTAATGTTATTGGTTCAAGTCGCTTAAACATCATACAAGCATTTTTTTGCTTTGTAGATGTTTGATGAAACTTGCACTTCATTGCACGAATGTGAACTAAAATACTTTCTACACTATGCAATAAATTTATCTTATCTATCAATATTTAAAATATAATTTTAATTGATAATTCAATTCATTAAAAACCATAAAACTTAACTGTTTTTAGCAAGGTATTACGGGCTAAGACCCGTATAATTAGCGGGCTGTAACTTTATAATGGACATATTGAATGAAAACCGATTTTGAAATCACGACTATGCGCGATTCAGCAGAACAGGTCGTCGGCATTTTAAAATCTCTGGCCAATACCGACCGTCTTCTTATTTTATGTCATCTGTCTCAAGCGGAACTGAATGTTTCAGAAATTGAGGAAATAACTGAGATTAAACAGCCGACACTTTCCCAACAGCTCATGATGTTGCGCAAAAGCGATGTGGTAGATACCCGGCGCGACGGCAAACAGATTTATTATTCAATTAAAGATCAAAATTTGATTGTGGTCTTAAATACCCTTTATCAATTGTATTGTGGCAATCCAGCTAAATAAAGAATCTTTCTTTTTTCAGTGATCAAGATAAGTTTCTTTAAACTCTTATTGAGGTCGTTCTACACCACTAAGATCACGATCATAGAGTTTTTTAAATGATCTGCGACTGACCCAGATGTTTCATTTTAAACATGATTCATCAAGAATCTAGATCAGCTAAGACTTCTTAGCAGAATTTGTGCATAATATATCTATATTTGTGATTTAGACCTTTTTATGCAAAATTCCAAGTCTAAACTTCTGCATAGACTGCCTGCCTGGGCATGGTTAAGCCACTACACGCCGGTCAAATTTAAGTCTGATGTGCTGGCTGCCCTGATTGTGGTGGCGATGCTGGTGCCTCAAGGGATGGCCTATGCCATGCTGGCAGGATTGCCGCCGATCATGGGCTTATATGCCAGCATCCTGCCGATGATCATTTATGCCCTGCTCGGTGGGAGTTCGACTTTATCGATTGGCCCCGTGGCCATCATTTCCATGATGACTTTTGCTACGCTCAATCCACTTTTTGAAGTCGGCTCACCGGTCTATATCGAAGCTGCGACCCTATTGGCACTGATGGTCGGCATTATTTCCCTGCTTTTGGGATTATTTCGTTTTGGTTTTATGATCCAGTTGATTAGTCATCCGGTGATCCAAAGCTTTATTATTGCCTCTGCCTTATTGATTGCTTTTGGACAGTTAAAGTTTTTGGTCGATCTTCCCTTAAAAGCCAATAACATTCCGGAGTTCGCCAGCAGTCTGCTGCAATATTTCCCGCTACTGCACGTGCCGAGCCTGATTTTCGGCCTGCTCTCTATCGGTCTACTGATCTATCTGCCCCAGTTATTAAAATCTCAGGCTGTACAAAGCCGGATCGGCTCTACAGATTTTTTAGTCCGTGCGGTGCCCCTGATTCTGGTGTGTCTCGGCATTGCAGCAATTGTATTTCTGGATTTAAAGCTTCAGGGCATTAAAACGGTCGGTGCAATCCCATCCGGTTTCCCGCCCTTGTCCTTTCCTCACTGGAACTGGGAACTGGTCATGACCTTGTTACCGGGTGCCAGCATGATCGCCATGATCAGCTTTGTGGAATCCTTGTCGATTGCTCAAGCGACAGCCTTACAGCAACGCAGTCATTTAAACAGTAATCAGGAGCTGATCGCACTCGGTCTGGCCAATATCAGTGCAGGCGTGAGTTCAGCTTTTCCTGTCACGGGCAGCCTGTCACGGACTGTAGTAAACGCCGATGCCGGTGCCAAATCACCTATGGCCGGTGTTTTATCCTCGATTCTGATTATTTTCGTGAGTCTGTTCTTTACCGGATTTTTTGAAGATCTGCCGCTGACCATTCTGGCCGCGACGATTATTGTTTCCATCTGGAAGCTGGTTAATCTCCAGCCATTTTTTGATGCCTGGCGCTATTCCAAGGCAGATGGCCTTGCCATGTGGATTACTTTTCTGGGCGTGGTCCTGATTGATATTTCCACCGGTTTGATTATTGGAATCGTCTCGACCTTTGTGCTGATGTTATGGCGAATCAGCCGTCCGCATATTGCAGTTGTCGGTCTGGTCGAAGGAACCCAGCATTTTCGTAATATTCAGCGGCATCAGGTCAGTACCTCCGACCGGGTGCTGTCACTACGGATTGATGAGAATCTGACGTTTCTGAATGCCAATAGCTTCAAAGGTTATCTGATCAATGAGATCAGCCTGAATGACCAGCTACAACATGTGATTATCAACTGTTCCAGCATCAGTGCGATTGATCTGAGTGCCCTGGAAATGCTGGAAGATTTAAATGCGGAACTGGCCAAACTGGATATTCGTCTGCATTTTGCCGAAGTCAAAGGTCCGGTCATAGACAAGCTGCAAGCTTCTAAATTGATGACGCATTTGAGCGGGCGCATTTATCTGACCCATTTTCAGGCGATTCAGGACCTGGCGCCAGAGATCTTTGAGCAGCATAAAGATTATACAATTTAAGACAGCAGATACTTGAACTTATGGCCGGAAATTCCAACCTGTCATAAGTTCTAACTTCTTAAATTTTCAAATATAATTTGAATTTATCTATTTAACTTTGATATTTATTTCATGAATACAATTTTAAAAGTGGTGATTTATTCATCATTTTAAGAAGTTTTTCTTCAATATAAGCAATGTTTTAAAGCAATTAATTTTAGAATAAATCAATAATATCAATATCTTGGTTTTTATATAAAAATATATTTTAAGCCTTGTTTAAATTAAGTATAAAATAGCGCAACTTTTTCCCAAATTTAGCCCTCGTAATTTTCACAAGGCAACCTTATGTTTTCTGCCCTTATGCGCATGAGCTTAGTCTCTCGAATCATCATCGCCATTATTTTAGGTGTGGGTGTGGCTGTGGTATTTCCCGAAGCTACTCCCTCATTAAGCCTATTGGGCGACCTGTTTATTAAAGCCTTGAAGTCTGTTGCACCGATTCTGGTTTTCATTTTAGTGTTAGCTTCTATCGCGAATTTTAAGGTGGGTCAATCCAACACCCCCATCAAACCGATTATGATCATGTATGCAGTGGGTATGTTCCTTGCTGCACTGAGCGCCGTGGTTGCGAGTATCTTATTTCCAAGTACGCTGTTTCTGGATATCGCTGCACAAGCTGACTTACAGCCACCTGGCAGTCTGGTAGAAATCCTGAAGAATTTACTGCTCAGTTTTGTTACCAATCCGGTCGTTGCGATTGCTGAAGCAAACTTTATTGGTATTCTGGCTTGGGCAGTGGCCTTGGGTATTGCCTTCCGTCATGCATCTGATAGTACCAAAACGCTTTTAAATGATGCGGCCTTTGCAGTGAACTATGTGATTCGTTTAGTGATCAGCTTTGCACCTGTGGGTATTTTTGGTCTGGTTGCGGTGACTTTTGCTGAATCTGGTCTGGACACGCTGACCAGTTACGTACATTTACTTGCTGTGTTGCTCGGAACGATGGTTTTCGTTGCACTGGTAATTAATCCGCTTCTGGTTGCCTTAATGACACGCAACAACCCGTATCCACTGGTATTCACTTGCTTGCGCGAAAGTGGCATTACCGCTTTCTTTACCCGTAGTTCGGCAGCCAATATTCCAGTCAATCTGGACTTGGCAAAACGTCTGGGCGTCAAGGAATCAACTTCAAGTATCGCAATTCCTTTGGGTGCTACGATCAACATGGCAGGTGCTTCTGTGACCATTACTGTATTGTCATTGGCGGCTGTAAATACTTTGGGGATTAGCGTCGATTTCAGCACTATGCTCATTCTTTCTGTGGTGGCAACCGTTTCGGCATGTGGCGCTTCAGGTGTTGCAGGCGGTTCATTACTATTGATTCCAGTTGCATGTGGCCTGTTTGGTATTTCTTCGGATATCGCCATGCAAGTGGTCGCCATTGGTATGGTCATCAGCGTATTGCAGGATTCTACTGAAACCGCGCTAAACTCATCGACTGATGTTTTATTTACTGCAGCAGTAGACCGCGCATCAAATTGATTTTATATTGATTAATCAATATGTTTAGCCAATGATGTTGTTATGCCATTACAGCGTTTACCTACCTGGGTACAATTAGGGGCGTTTTTTCTTGCGGTCAATGCCGGCATGATTAACGTCTTGGGTCTGGTGACGGTACTGCACCAGTCTGTTTCACATATGACCGGCAATGTCAGCATGCTGGCTATGGCCCTGCTGAACTGGCAACCAGAACAGATGTTGTATCTCTTTTTGGTCACACTCTGCTATGTCATTGGTTCATCCTATAGCGGGCTCATTCTTGGAAATAGTCACTTTCGCCTGGGGCAGCTTTATGGTTACCCTTTAAGCCTGGTGGCTATTTTTATTTTGATCTGCTGGTTATTATTGCCCTATTTCCCGCGCTACGCCTTGTTATGGGCCTGTGTTGCCATGGGTGTGCAAAATGCCATGGTTAGCCACTATAAAGGTGCCATCATTCGCACCACGCATTTATCTGGCGTACTGACCGACCTCGGCTTGGCAATGGGTTACCGTTTGCGCGGTTTAGAGGTAGAATCACGGCGCGTGGTTCTGCATCTGCTTATTTTGCTCGGTTTTTTAAGCGGTGGCATTCTTGCCAGCTGGCTATATCCTTATTTAAAATTAAATGCATTCCTGATCCCGGCAGTACTGAGTCTGGTTCTCAGTCTCATCTATTGGGTGATTTATTTACGTTATCGACATTAACACGACTAATATCTGGACATTCTCATGGTTAAAAATGCATTGCAGGCACAATTGTTAAAGGCAGGATTGGTCGATAATAAAAAAGCCAAAAAACTGTCTAAACAGGCTGTGCATGAAAAACGCACCGGTGACAGCACTGAGGCTCAAATCAAGGCCAAGATTGAACAAGACAAACAGCAAAAAATGGCCAAAGACCAGGCCATTGAGCAAGAGAAAAAAGCCCAGTTGCAGGAAAAAGAGCTGAAAGCTGCAATTATGCAAATGATCAATCAGCACAAAATCCGTGATACTGATGGCGATGCGGTGTATCAGTTTATTGATGACAGTAAAATCAAGAAAGTCTATTTAAATCAGCAAATCTATAATGCGCTGGTGGCAGGCAGTCTGGTGATTGCCCGTGAAAATGACAGCTATGCTTTCTTGCCTAAAGCTCTGGCAGATCGTATCAATGCGAAAATGCAGGGCTTTATTATTGTGAATAATTCAGAGAAAAATGAAGAAACCACCGATGAAGAAGATCCATATGCTGCTTATGTTATTCCTGATGATTTGATGTGGTAAGCATCGCGATATCATTACTGAAATCTTGAAGATCAGAAACCGGCGAATTCGCCGGTTTTTTAGTTGTAGGCACTTTTATTGAACGATTTGCACCAATAGATATGTTTTAAAAAGTTATCCAATATTAAAAAATCTGATCCAAACCTATAAACTTGATCTAAATTTTTGATTGAAGAGAAAGATCGTTTGGAACAGTTTAATTTTATTCGGAATATTCAAGAATGGGCAAATCAGTACCCATGGCTGGAAATGCTATCTTCACTGAGTATTGTGATTTTACTGGCGATTCTTGCCAATCTATTTGCCAAACAGATTGTGGTACGCGGAATACGTCAACTGATTTCCAGAATGCCTTTTGCCAATAATCAGATTTTTGCTGAGCATAGCGTGATTCGCCGGATTGCCAATATTGTTCCGGCAGTAGTGATCATGAACGGGATTACCACAGTACCGCATTTATCTGACAAGGTTGAGTCCTTTGTGCAAATGGGGGCACAGGCTTTTATTTTCCTGACGATTGCCTTAGCTCTTGGTGAATTACTGAATATTTTTAACCTGGTCTATCAGCGTAATCCCAAGTCACGTAACAAACCGATTAAAGGTTATTTGCAGCTGGTCAAGCTGATTATCTTTATTGTCTGTGGCCTGATGATTCTCGGCACTTTCCTGAAAAAGGATGTCTTTACCTTGCTGGCTGGCTTCGGTGCCATGGCCGCGGTGTTGATGCTGGTCTTTCAAAATACCATTTTGTCGCTGGTGGCGTCGGTTCAGATTTCATCCTATGACATGGTGCGTATTGGCGACTGGATCGAAATGCCCTCGCTGAACGCGGATGGCGATGTCATTGATATGTCATTACATACCATTACGGTACAGAACTTTGATAAAACAGTGACCACGATTCCGACCAATAAACTGGTGACGGATACCTTTAAAAACTGGCGTGGTATGCAGGAAGCCGGTGCGCGCCGGATCAAGCGCTCGATTCATATTGATCAAAGCAGCGTACATTTTATGTCGGCTGAAGAACAGAATAAGCTGAAAAATTTTATTTTGCTGGATCAATACCTGAATACCAAATCAGAGGAACTGGAACAATTTAACCTGCAACTGAGCCATCATTCGCAATATAACCAGCGCCGTCTTACCAATTTAGGAACCTTTCGTGCTTATGTAGAGTTTTATCTGCAACAGCATTCGGGCATTAGTAAAAATCATTCCCTGATGGTGCGCCAATTGCAGCCAACCAGTGAGGGTTTACCGCTAGAGATTTATGCCTTTACCAATACCACCGCCTGGGTGGAGTATGAAAATATCCAGTCGGATATCATGGATCATCTGCTGGCGATTATTCCGGAATTTGGTTTAAAGGTGTATCAAGCGCCTTCAGGTCTTGATTTAAAGGAAGCATTTACTCAACCGTCTTCCATTATTACTTAAACACAAGTCATCCAATCTCAAGCCTGAAATGCTGCTGCATTTCAGGCTTTTTTATTTCATCATCTGTTTAAATCCTGACTGGCATAAATCTGGCTTTAGTTTAATTTTTATAATCTAAGTTTTAATTGAGTGAATCATTTTGTGGCAATTTCACCCAATTACGGGCTTAAAAAAACAGAATCCTTTATAATTCCCGAAAAGCAAAATGCATGATAAGAGTACGATAATGTTTCGATGGCTTGAAAGACTGGTTGACCCCTATCCCACCAAAAACCTAAATCAACCTTTACCGACCAAGTTTTTTCCATTTGTCTGGCAGGCAGCCTATGGCGTCCGCCGTTATTTACTGATTCTGGTGCTGTGTACCGCCGGTGCTGCCAGCTTCGAAGCTTTTCTGTATTCAAAAATTGGTGAGCTGGTGAACTGGCTCAGTAAAAGCCAGCCCGATACTTTTCTGGAACAGCATGCCAGTAATTTAACCTTACTGAGTATTGTTCTTCTGGCCAATATTTTTTTCGCCAGCGCCCAATCCCTGATCAAGCATCAGATTCTGTATAGCAACTTTCCCATGCGTTTACGCTGGCGCTTTCATAATCTGCTGATGAAACAAAGCCTGGATTTTTTCCACAATGATTTTGCCGGACGATTATCGGCCAAAGTCATGCAAACCGCTCTGGCAGTACGCGAATTCTGGGTGATTCTGGGTGACATGCTGGCTTATGTGCTGATTTATTTCATCACCATCAATATTGTTTTGGGTGCAATTTCACCCTTGCTGATCATTCCATTGATGGTCTGGCTAGCCTTGTTCATCTGTGCAGCTTGTTACTTTATTCCTCGTTTGAGCAAAATTTCCAATGCTCAGGCAGATGCCCGTGCGGTCATGACCGGGCGTATCACAGATGCCTATACCAATATCCAGACCGTGAAGCTGTTTGCCCATGCTGGTCGTGAAAGCCAGTATGCCAAAACTTCGATGCAGGAATTTATGGTAACGGTATATAAACAGATGCGTCTGGGTGCGCAATACGAAATCAGTATTTTACTGCTGAGTGTAGTGTTATATGGCGGCGTACTGGGTACCGCGATCTGGTTGTGGATGGAAGGACAGGCCGAGCTGGGCATTATTGCCGCAACTACGGCAATGGTGCTGAAACTGAACAGTATTGCCGAATTTATGATGTGGCAGACCTCTGCCCTGTTTGAAAATGTCGGTACCATTCAGGATGGTATGAAAACTTTAGGCCGAAAAATTGCCATTGAAGATAAACCGGGTGCCAAAGAGCTACAGCTCAATCATGGTGAAATCAAATTCGAAAATGTCAGCTTTGCCTATAATGATAAAAACGTGATTGATCAGTTTAATCTGACCATTCGCCCAGGCGAAAAGATTGGTATTGTCGGCCGTTCAGGTGCCGGGAAATCTACCTTGATTCAACTGTTGCTGCATTTTTATCATATCAATCAGGGTCGTATCTTAATCGATGGTCAGGATATTGATGAGGTCACTCAGGACAGTTTGCGCAAGAACATTGCATTAGTGACTCAAGATACCTCGCTGCTACATCGCACGGTCGCGGAAAACATTAAATATGGTCGTCCGGATGCGACTGATGAAGAGATGTTTGAAGCTGTGCGTAAAGCCAAAGCGGAAGAGTTTATTCCCAATCTGACGGATTTGCGTGGCAAAAAAGGCTATGAAGCCTATGTCGGTGAACGTGGCGTGAAACTTTCCGGCGGACAGCGTCAGCGAATTGCAATTGCACGTGTATTCCTGAAAGATGCGCCGATTCTGATTCTGGATGAAGCCACCAGTGCGCTGGATTCTGAAGTCGAAGCCGCTATTCAAAACAGTCTGGACGACTTGATGCAAGGTAAAACCGTGATTGCCATTGCGCATCGCCTGTCTACCATTGCCCAGATGGATCGTCTGATTGTGCTGGATCAAGGTCGAATTGCCGAGCAAGGCACGCATGATGAACTGGTGGCATTAAATGGCATCTATGCCCAGCTTTGGCAGCGTCAAACTGGTGGCATGCTGATTCAGCAACAGGTCAAAGCATCAAAAGATCATGAATAATATGATCTGTAGAAGATTTCAAAACTTCTGATCATTTGCTCGTCCTTAATATTGAACAGGTCTGGAAAAAGGAAAACTTTGCCAGACCTCTCTTTTTAAAATTTTCTCTACAGATGAACAGCAAGTTGCCATCTATCTGGTATTTTAATGAAATGACATAACTCTCTAGTTCTGAAAGCTCTCTGAAGAAGTCCTATTCAATGCTTAAGCAATTTCCTTGTCCTTAGTCAGCCAATGCAGAGATGTGTCCGGTTCAATAAAATAATTTTAATTTCATCAATAAAATTATGTGGTTTAAATTGATTTTAATGCTGAATTCAGGCTAATCTGCCAGTGGCAGAGTCACAATCGCCAAAATTTTGTCCAACAATTTTAATGAAAAATTTGGCGGCTTCATGCCAATATCTATTTATAAATAAAAAAATTTGAATGAGTGCAACGGATCGCGCATGAAAACAATTGCTCCACGCCAAGACCAAGGAATTCCAGGTGTTTACGGTCTCCTGCTTCTCGATGTCATTTCCCGCTGGGGTTATAACAATGAATCGCTTTTCCAACCTTTTAGCCTGACCAGTGAACAGTTGGCAGATCCTGATTTTCGTATTCCAACCCCTGTTGCCAACGAACTGGTCAAATATGCCCTGAAACTGACCGGAGAGCCGACCTTGGGTTATCATCTCGGCACACAGATGCGGATCTCGATTCATGGCTTTATTGGCTATGCGATTATGACGGCGAATAATATTACCGATGCGCTGGTACTGGCGAACCGATTTATTCAACTTCGTTTACCCTTCCTGCAACTGTTTTTCTCGACTTTTGGTGCTAAAGCCACGGTACAGCTGCAAACCGATATTCAGCTTGAACCGCTGCGCACCGAAATTTCCATTGCCTTGATGATTGGTCTGATCAGTATGGCCAAAGCCATTACAGGCGTTACCGATGCCACGGGAGAAATCGACTTCGATTTTAAGAAGCCGGAAGGTTTTGAACGCTTTATGGCGAAGTTTCCAACGCATCAGTTCCGTTTTGAACAACCGCATTTAATTCTGAGCTTTGATAAAAGTTACCTGATGAATAAGCTGGTGCACGCCGATCCGATTGCCAGCCAGATTGCGATTAACCAGTGTGAAACGGAACTTTCTGCCTTGGGCGAACGGCATCGGATTGCGATGCGCGTCCGAGATATCTTGACCCATGCCGAGCAGCATTATCTGAGTATTGAAAGTGTGGCAGATCGCTTACACATGTCTGACCGCACCTTAAAACGTCAACTCGCCGCCGAAGGCACCTCCTTTTCTACCCTAGTCGATGAAGTTCGTTACCGGCATGCCACCTCATTATTGTCCCGGACAGATTTCACTCTGGAACAGATTGCCGATGAACTGGGTTATAGTGATGTCGCCAATTTTAGCCGGGCGTTTAAACGCTGGAGTGGCCGCAGCCCGAGCAACTGGCGCAAAGATCCTTATTTATAAAGGAGCATAAGCCTTTTGTTTTTCTTAAAAAGAATGTATAAAACATGTCAAAAATGATCTTAAGATTTTTAAGGAGTTATCAATGAATCATCCTGCAGAATTAAAGTACGCAAGTACACATGAATGGGTCCGCATTGAGGGTGATCTTGTTGTGACCGGTATTTCCGATCATGCACAGGATGCGTTAGGCGATTTGGTCTATGTCGAAGCACCAGATCTTGATTCACATATCACTGCGGGCGAACAAGCTGGCGTGGTTGAATCAGTAAAAACAGCTTCTGATATTCATGCGCCGGTGTCTGGTGTGGTAGTTGAAATCAATCCTGATCTTGAAGATGATCCTGATTTCATTAATGACGACCCATATGGCAAAGGCTGGATTTATAAAATCAAGCCAGACAATATGGCAGATGTCGAAAAGCTGCTTTCCAATACAGAATATGAAGCTGGCCTCTAAACTGGTCTAAGATTCAGATAATCAGCCTCCGGGCTGATTTTTTTATTAAAGATTAATCGTTGTATTTCCCAGTTCAAATTAAATTTCATGCATTTATCATGAAATATCATTGTATTTTTCACTTATTTTTCCTAAAGTCTTGCTCATATCCATTTCGCTCCTGAATAGGTCGCGCTTATTTATAACAATAATTTCCCATGCTGAGCCCAGCGTCTTACAGCATATCATTTTAGGAAAATCATGAACGCCAATGCAGCGCCATTATGGACCAAGTCATTTGTGCTTTGTCTGGCCAACAACCTGTTTTTATTTATTTTCTATTTTGCGCAAACCACAATTTTGCCGATTTATATCTTAAAAGAATTAGGCGGCAACCTGACCCAGGCGGGGCTGGCCATGACTTTGTTTATGGTCTCTGCCATTGCAATGCGACCTTTTAGCGGTTTAATTATCGAAAAATTTGGGGTACGTAGAACCCTGATTATTTCAGAAGTGTTTTTTAGCCTGTTTTCACTTACTTATCTGCTGGCAGATCAGCTCACGATTCTGTTTATCATCCGTTTCTTCCATGGCATCTGGTTCAGTATATTGACTACAGTTTGCGTGCCTGTGGTGAACCAATTTATTCCGGAGCAGCGTAAAGGCGAAGGCATGGGCTATTTTGTCATGTCGGTAAATCTGGGGATTGTCTTGGGTCCTTTAATTGGTCTGAGCCTGATGGAATACTGGTCTTATTTTCAGGTCAGTACGCTATTGATCGCCTTAGTTTTTATCGGATTTGCCTTCTGCTTTTTAATTCCGGTAAAAGAGCCTGAAAAAATCATCAAAAATACTAACAAGAAAACCTCGCTTGAGCTGACAGATTTTGTGGAAAAGAAAGTGCTGCCTGTCGCGGTACTGGCCATGCTGATTTCTTTTTCTTATGCCAGCATCATGTCTTTTATTGCACCATATGCAGCCAGCAAGGATTTAATGGCCTATGCCGGCTTATTTTTTGTGATTTTCGCCATTTCCATGATGAGCCTCCGTCCGATCACCGGGAAAATTTATGATCGTAAAGGTCCACAATATGTGATTTATCCGGCGTTGCTGGCCTTTAGTCTGGGCCTGTTTTTACTTAGCCAGATTCAGACCTTATGGGGATTCATGCTGGCTGCGGTCATGGTTGGCGTGGGTTTTGGTAGTGTACAACCATGTATTCAAACCTTGGCGATTCAGGGTGCACCCAAGCATCGAATTGGCTATGCAACTTCAACTTTTTATACTTTTTATGATCTGGGGATTGCCATTGGTTCACTGCTGATTGGTGCCATCATTGCAGCTTACAGTTATCAGTTTGCTTTTATGCTATGCGGTATTTTAACCTTAAGCAGTATTATTTATTTTAAGCTGGTGGTGCAACGTAAAACCGTCTAGTTTTATGGATTGAATCGAATAATAAATAAGATCAATAAAAAACAGGCAGAAAATTCTGCCTGTGATTTTTTGAGCAAATATTTATTCTGACACCGAAGTATTCTCTGCTTGTTTCTCTTCCGCTTTTGGCTCTTGCATCATGGTGAATTGGGTTGCCTCTGTGGCTACGGTAGTGTCCTGTCGGTTACTTTTCAGCTTGATTTGTAAGCGCAGTTCATTGGTCGAATCGGCATTGCGCAAGGCTTCTTCATAAGAAATTTCACCCTGGTTATACAGGTCAAATAAGGCCTGGTCAAAGGTCTGCATGCCCAGTTCACGGGATTTAGCCATAATGGCTTTCAGCTCATGAAACTCGCCTTTCAGGATCAGGTCGGAAATCAAAGGCGTATTCAGCATGATTTCAATCGCTGCCCGACGGCCTTTACCATCTTGAGTCCGAATCAGACGCTGTGAAATAATTGCCTTCATATTTGAAGACAAATCCATCAATAACTGATTCCGGCGTTCTTCAGGGAAGAAGTTGATAATCCGATCCAAAGTCTGGTTGGCATTATTGGAATGCAGAGTTCCCAAACACAAATGGCCAGTTTCCGCAAAAGCAATCGCATGTTCCATAGTTTCAGTATCGCGAATTTCCCCGATCAGAATTACATCCGGAGCCTGACGCAAGGTATTTTTCAGTGCATTATGCCAAGAATGGCAGTCCACTCCGACTTCACGATGAGTAATCATGGATTTTTTATGTTTATGCACATATTCAACCGGGTCTTCTACGGTAATGATATGCCCGGCCGAATTTTCATTACGGTAGTCAATCATCGCCGCGAGTGAAGTTGATTTACCTGAACCCGTTCCACCGACCACCAGCACCAGTCCGCGTTTTTCCATAATCACATGTTTCAGCGATTCCGGTAATTTCAGTTTCTGGAAGTTTGGAATTTCTGCAGTAATGGTACGAATTACCATGCCGACATTGAGTTGTTGCTGGAACACATTGACCCGGAAACGGGAAACACCTGGCACGGTGATGGCAAAATTGCACTCGAGTTCAGTTTCAAATTCTTTACGCTGTTTATCATTCATCAAGCTGTAGGCAAACAGCTTGGTTTTTTCAGCCGTGAGTTCCTGCTGTCCAAAAGGTTTCATTAAGCCCTGATGTTTAATACTAGGTGGAAAATCAGCCGTAATAAATAAATCTGAACCGCCATATTCCACCACCTTAGTCAGCATGTGATGCATGAATTTTTTTGCTTCGTCCAACAATTCTGCCGTGAACATCTTTTCCCCCGGAAATGCACAACGGCACAAATCTCAATCTTAGATTTATGCCAAAATATTTTGATTTCATTGTGCAGCGTTTTTTTTAAAGCCTCAAACATATTTGATTTATAAAGAAAATATTTTAAATTTTTTATGTGATTTACTTCAATAAAAATGAAATTAACCTGCAATATGTACGCTTTTTTAAAGCAACTCTGCTCAAAAAGAAGATTGTCATTTAAATGGTAAAACTCTATCAGACGACTCATAATTTGTCTTTTACGACATATAGAGTGTTATTTTTTTCCTTATGATTACCAACTTCCCTATTTTTTATGTACCAATTTCGGTTCTACCACATGTAATAATGACTTATGAAAAATAGGACAATATTTATAAAAGTTGAACAAAACCGTGGAATTTTGCTCAAATAATAGGCGTGTAACTTCATAAATTATTAAAAAAAGCCTAGGGGGTGTCCTCATTTGAAGAATTGGTTTTAAATACTTAAAATCCTCCTTTGAGTTATTTTTATTTCTATATTTTCAATGGCACGTACTCTTCTTACCGATGATATCTGGCAGCAAATTCAAGATACTATGCGATTACATGGTTGCTACCGTTCAAAGAATAGTAGAAATATCATGGAAGCGATCTTATGGAAACTGCGTACAGGCGCCACATGGCGTGATATTCCTCAAGAATTTTGTCCTTGGCAAACTGCTTATAATCGTTTTAATCGTTGGGCAAGCAAGGGATTGTGGAATAAATTTTTTTTAGATTACGAGGCGTCTTGGATCAAGAATGGGTATTCATTGACGGAAGCTACATACGCGTGCATCAACATGCAAGTGGAGCTCGGAATGGTTTCGAAAGAGCAATTGGACAATCACGTGGTGGACGAACAACAAAAATACATCTTGCAACCGACGCGAATGGATTACCGATTGATTTTAAAATCACTGGGGGTGGCGTCCACGACAGTCAAGTTGCAAAACAACTGATTGATACTGTAGGCGAGGCAACTTATCTCATTGCTGATAAGGGGTATGATGCTGAGCACATTAGAATATATGCCCAGAACAAGGATATGATTCCCATCATTCCAATGAGATCAAATAGTAAAAGATCGAATAAGGAGTTTGATAAATATCTATATAAATTAAGACATTTAGTTGAAAATGTGTTTGCGAGATTGAAGCATTTCCGAGCGATTGCAACCCGATTTGATAAGCTTGCACGAAATTACCAGTCTATGATTTACATTGCTTGCATGTTTATTTGGTGTAAAGCCAAATGAGGACACGCCCTAATTCAGCTAAGTTAGGCTTTTTATTTTACTATAAGAATATGATTTATATAAAATAAAATAGAGAATTTCGTATAAGGTGTATTATGTTAATTTTAGGAATTCTTTAAATTAATCATTAATTCTGACTTATATTTCATTTAGTTATAGAATGTGCCAATTTATAACTTAACTACTTTTTTCATGCAATTTAGATACGATATAAACGGACTACGAGCAATCGCTGTTCTTGCTGTTGTCATTTTTCACTTTAATCCACAATGGTTACCAGGTGGATTTGCTGGGGTTGATGTTTTCTTTGTCATTTCTGGTTTCTTAATGACATCGATTATTTTTGGTGGTGTAGAAAAGAATATTTTTAAGTTATTCAAATTTTACAATGCTCGAGCAAATCGAATTATCCCTGTATTAGCTGCTATGTCAGCTGTTTTACTTGTATTTGGTTGGTTCTATTTAACCCCAATTGATTATCGTGATCTAGGACGTCAAGTTGAGAAAAGCTCCTTATTTATCTCAAATCTTTTATTTGCAAAAGGTGGTGGTTATTTCGATACAGCAGAACATACAAAATGGCTATTACACACATGGTCTTTATCTGTTGAATGGCAATTCTATATCTTCTTTCCTATTTTCATTGTTATTCTAAAACAATATTTAAGTTTCAAAAACCTAAAACGTGTTGTTATAGGATTATTTCTAGCGAGTTTTATTTACTGTATTTATACAACTTACAAAGACAGCAAAACTGCTTATTTCTTACTGACAAGCCGAGCTTGGGAAATGTTACTCGGTGGATTAGCTTTCCTATATCCCTGGTCACTTAAAAATAAGATCACAAAAATTACAGTTCAATCCTTAGGTATTGTTCTTATTGTTACGTCTTATTTCTTTATGTCAAAAGATACATTGTGGCCAGGTTATATGGCACTAATACCTGTGTTTGGTGCATATTTAATTATTATAAGTAATTATCAAAATAATTTTGTTATCAATAATCCTATTTTTAGCTATATCGGTAAATGGTCTTACTCCATTTATGTATGGCACTGGCCTTTAGTAGTTTTAGGATTCTACTTTACATTTAAAAACTGGTGGATGTATGGCATTCCACTTTCTCTCTTACTTGGATTCTTAAGTTATCAATTTATTGAAAAGATCAATTTCCCAAGATATTCGTCATGGAAAGAGATATATAAAGTTAAACCGTTTTATATATTTTTAGTCATTTTAGTCTGTGGTTATACTATAAAAAAACTGATGGAATGGAATTTCGTGTTTCAGAAAAAATTACCACCATTTTAAATGAGGCTAACAACGATTTTCCTCAAAGATGCGAGTCCGTATTCGCTTCTGAAAAATTTGAAACATGCATAATTGGAAATAAAGACAATATTAAAGCTATTATTCTTGGGGATAGTCATGCAGATGCTATTGCATCATCTATAACTAGTATTTTGAATTTAAGTAAAGATGGAGTCATATATGCTGCTAGATCTGGCTGCCCTTATATCTTAAATGCAAGCTTCAATGAAGATATTTCATTTTGTACTAAAATAAATGAAGATCGTCATCAATATTTGAAGCAACATAAAAATACTCCTATTTTCATTGTAAATAGATACTTAGAAAGAATGGAAGGCGAAAATAATATTGATAGAGCGAATTCACAAATCATTTATTTTAGTGATAAAAAAAGCACAAAGAAGGAAAAATACCTTGAATTTCAAGATAATTTTGAAAAATCAATTTGTGATATCTCTCCAAATTCACCAGTCTATATAGTTTCTACAATTCCAGAAATGGGGATTAATATTCCTCCTTTAATGGCTAAACAAATTATGAAATATGGAAAATTCGAAGAAAATGGAATTTCCTATACAAAATATAAAGAACGATCTGACAGAATTAACAATATATTAGCATCCACTGCAGAACAATGTAGGGCTACATTCCTAGATGTTTCAAAAGTATTATGCAATAAAAACGTATGTATTTCAGAATATAGAGGACGACCAATTTATCGTGATGGGGATCATTTAAGTGAGTATGGTAATAAACTTTTAAAGCCTATATTTAAGGGAATATTTGAGTAATATACTTATTAGATAAAGTATCCATATTTCTTTCTCTAAGAAACATGGATACTTTTTTTATTTAACATAAAATCTCTTAACTGTCTGTATCATGAATTTCACCGATCACAATCACATCGGGTGCCTGCCGCCTAGTATTGATAAGCGCGTTATGCCAGGAAATACAATCCACCCCGATCTCTCGCTGGGTAATCATCGATTTTTTATGCTGATAGACATATTCCACCGGATCTTCAATAGTAATAATATGTCCTTCGGTATGGGTATTACGATAATCAATCATGGCAACCAGTGTCGTAGATTTTCCAACACCCGTTGCCCCCACCACCAAGATCAGTCCACGTTTTTCCATAATGACCTGCTGCAATGAACTCGGCAAGCCTAACTGCTGAAAGCTCGGAATGTCTGTGGTAATGGCCCGAATGACCATACCGACATTGTGCTGTTGCTGGAATACATTCACCCGAAAACGCGAAACACCCGGCACGCTAATGCCAAAATTACATTCCATGACCGATTCAAATTCCTGAATTTGTCGCTCGTTCATTAAGGCATACGCAAATAAGCGGGTCTTATCCGGCGTGAGTTTCTGCTGACCAAAGGGCTTCATCAGGCCCTGTCGTTTAATACTGGGTGGGAAATCTGCAGTAATAAAAAGGTCTGAACCATTATATTCAACCATCTTGGTCAGCATATGGTGCATAAATTTACGTGCTTCATCGAGCAATTCGGTTGTATACATATCGAGATTCCTGAGATCATGACTGGTCAGCCGTGTAGAATCAGCTGAAGCAAGACCTCTAATAAATTATTGTTATTGTTTATTTTTTAATTTAATTATTTTTTATTCAATTTATAAAATCGTTCTAATCATTATTTTTATTTTCAAACGCCGTGATGAGCTAGTTTAAGCATCTGGGAGATGCGCTGATCGGCTTCATCCGATTCTGTCTTTCCCCAATCAATTGAGGAAAGACATCATTCAGTTTTAAGCACTACGCTTCAAACCTTCGAGCCGTAGTGAGTCAGTCATATTTAACAATAGTTGTTCGGTTTTTGTCCAGCCCAGACATCCATCAGTTACAGACTGACCATAAGTCATTTGCTCAGAAATTTTCTGGTTGCCGTCAACAAGATGACTTTCTAGCATTACGCCACGAACATTGGTCTGTAAGCGTTCTGCCACGATCTGCTCCAATACTTCAGGCTGCAGCATCGGATTTTTTGAGCTATTGCCATGATTACAGTCAATCACCAATGCCGGTAAGTCGATCTGATGTTTGGCCCGGATTTTCTCAATTTCTGACAATTGGTAATTTGGTCCGCTATTCGAGCCACGTAAAATCAAATGTGCTTTAGGATTACCTTGCGAGTGTAAAATGCATGGTAAACCAGACTGGCTCATCCCCAGGAATTGATGAGGATGAGAGGCAGACTGAATGGCATCTAATGCAATCTGGATCGAACCGTCAGTACCATTTTTGAAACCGATGCTGTACGGCATATGGCTGGAAATTTCGCGATGAATTTGCGATTCGCTGGTACGTGCGCCAATCGCACCCCAAGCTAATAAGTCATCGAAATAAGCAGTTGCCATCGGGCTAAGAATTTCAGAGGCAATGGGCAGACCCATTTCAATGATTTTTAGGTATAAGTCACGAGATTTTTCCAAGCCCAATTGCATATTGGATGAACCATCCAGATTTGGATCGTAAAGGAAACCTTTCCAGCCTACGGTAGTCCGCGGTTTTTCGATATAAGCACGCATCACCAGGAAAATCTGATCAGATAGCTGTGACTGAAGCTGTTTTAATTTTTCTGCATAGTCTAGCGCCGAAGCTTCATCATGAATGGAACATGGGCCGGTGACCACCATCAAACGATGATCCTTGCCTTCTAATATATTTTGAATGATTTGACGATGTTCAGCGACTTGGCTGGCCAATTGCGGAGACAGTGGCAATTGCTGCTTAAGCTGCTGAGGTAAAATTAAAATGCTTTCAGCATGATGTTGTTGTGATGTATTTGGGGTATTCATGACTTTAATCCTGGGACTGGCAATCAGTCCAAACTTTTATTTGAGCGTTATGGGTCTAATCGAAAGTGTTGTAAGTGTCATTAGCTGACTAAAATAAGACCAATAAAAGTTGTTAAAGTATGAATAGTTAAAGTTTGTCATGGCTGTCTCCAAAATATTTTAAAAAATGAAAGGCATAAAAAAACCTGATCAGGGTTGCCGATCAGGTATAAACTGGTGGGCAACCTTTTCATTGCCCAAACGCATTCAGGCAATTAGCTAAACTGCCAGAAATAAAAATATGCGTTTGAAATGATAGGTTGCTTTAACATGTTATGTCTTTCATAAAATGTGATTCTGAAATTAAAATACGCGCTCTGTGATCATTTGACAAGCATTAAATATAAAAAAATATTTATTAACTTTTCTACTTTTATTTATCGATCAATCAAACCGTGATATGTATCACTAAAATTAGTAAAACCCACAAACCTATTGCGGGTTTTACCAAAGAAACTTCAGTTTAATCCAAAGATTAAAAATTAACGTGAAACACGATTCCAGGCATCACGCACTGCAAATTTAGCCTGTTCCCAGTTTAAACGTGATTCGCCTTTTATTTGTTCCCATTTCAGTCTCAAATCAGGTTCTACGTCTTCAAAACGGGTATGGGCATCATAGCTGCCACGGTTTTCATAACCGACTCGATAGGCCGTATCATAATCACGGTCATAATCCAGATCGCTATAGGTAGTACGGGCATCTGAATAGTATGGCGTATTAATCGAATTATCACGCCAGTAAGCCTGTTCTTCAGTTGGATTTATAGCTTCGCCTACACCTTTACCTGCCAGACCGCCAACGACCGCACCAACAACACCACCGACAGCGACACCCACCGGACCGCCTGCAGCACCAATAGCTGCACCTGCTGCTGCGCCACCTGCAGCACCGACACCTGTACCTACAGGATGTGCGCCAGGTTCACCAGTAATTGGATCAGCATTTAAATCATCGCGGACATCTTTAGGCGCATTCTTAATTACATCACGATCAAAATTATCATTCGACATAGAGCTTATCCTTATTCTTTAAAATGGTTTTAGCACGTATTTTCATACGTCCTATTTAATATAAGCATCTGGTATGTAATGACATTAGCAGGCGTGTGTTGTTTCAGTGACTCTCTGTGAGGCTTTCATGCACTAATGTATCCTGAATCAAGTGAAAGCCGCATAAAAAAGACCGGTTTAATACCGGTCTTTTTTAGATTAAAACAGCTTAGTCAAAATGAATGACTGTACGGATCGACTTGCCTTCATGCATTAGGTCAAAAGCTTCATTGATCTGACCTAATGGCATGGTATGAGTCACAAAAGGTTCCAGCTGAATTTCACCTTTCATGGATTGCTCTACCATTCCCGGTAATTGTGAACGACCTTTCACCCCACCAAAAGCAGTACCCATCCATTTACGACCTGTAACTAACTGGAATGGACGGGTTGAAATTTCTTTACCAGCGCCCGCAACACCAATAATCACTGACTGACCCCAGCCACGATGCGCACATTCTAGTGCTGAACGCATTACATCTACATTACCGATACATTCGAATGAATGGTCTACCCCCCAACCAGTCATTTCGACAATCACTTGCTGAATCGGCTGATCATAGTCTTTTGGATTCAGGAAATCTGTCGCACCAAACTGTTTCGCCAGTTCAAATTTATCCGGATTGGTATCAATCACAATGATACGGCCGGCTTTGGCCTGACGTGCGCCTTGTACTACAGCAAGACCGATACCACCTAAACCAAATACTGCAACACTGTCACCTTCCTGAACTTTAGCGGTGTTATGTACTGCACCAATACCGGTAGTCACACCACAGCCCAGCAGGCAAACATGCTCATGGTTGGCTTCAGGATTAATTTTTGCCAGAGAAACTTCAGCAACCACGGTATATTCTGAAAAAGTTGAACAACCCATATAGTGATAGATCGGCTCGCCATTATAAGAGAAACGGGTCGTACCATCTGGCATGACACCTTTACCTTGCGTCGCCCGTACAGCAACACACAGGTTGGTCTTGCCTGATTTACAGAACAAGCATTCGCCACACTCAGCAGTATAAAGCGGAATCACGTGATCGCCCGGTTTCAGGCTGGTGACACCTTCACCGACTTCAACGACCACACCCGCACCTTCATGACCCAAGATTGCAGGAAATACACCTTCAGGATCTTCACCAGACAAGGTAAATGCATCGGTATGACACACGCCTGTATGGCTAATTTTTACCAGTACTTCACCTGCTTTTGGTGGAGCAACATCCACTTCTACAATTTCTAATGGCTGGCCTGGACCAAATGCAACTGCTGCACGTGATTTCATGTAAAACTGTCCTTTTTTTGCTGATTTACAGATGACTAACAGTAACCTCTTTCTATTCGCAGATTCAACTATTAACATCACAAGATAAGGAATAAAAGATCCTATAATTAATGGAACATCAATGACTAAACCTTCGCCTTTTGTATGTTTGAGCATTTTTACTTTTAGCATCATGCTTTCTGGCTGTGAACCGGCTCCCAACACTGCTGAAGAAGCGAAAATCACGCCGCTTCGACCGGCGCACTGGATCGACAATCAACTTTCAAAACAGCAGATCAATAGCGGTAAAACGGCTTTCTTGCCGCTCTATGATGGCTTTATGAGTATGGCAGCGCGTCTGCACCTGATTAACAAGGCCAAATATCATCTGGATCTACAGTATTACATCTGGAAGGATGATTATATTGGCAATATGATCTTGTCCCAGCTCTTAAAAGCTGCCGATCGCGGTGTCAAAGTGCGTGTCCAGATTGACGATCAAAATGGCACCCAGCTCGATGATAAGCTTCTTGCTCTAAGCCAACATCCAAATTTTGAAGTTCGGATTTTTAATCCCTATAAATTTCGTCATTTACGTGCGCTGGATTATGGCTTCCGGATGAAAAAGGTCAATCATCGTATGCACAATAAACTGATCATTGCAGACGGAACTGCAGCCGTGACCGGCGGCCGCAATATCAGCAGTGAATACTTTGATGCCAGTGAAGATTTTCAATTCACCGATGTGGATATATTCTTCGCGGGTCAAAGCGTAACAGATGCCAATCAAACTTTTATTAACTTCTGGAATGATGATCTGAGTTATGACGTTCGACAGGTGCTGAATGATGCCGGCCATCCTGAAATGCTTAAAAGGCTCAGAACTGAATTTGCACGTGAAGATGTCGATGAAACTGAACTCAAACGCCGGGTGGGCATTGCCGAGAAACAAGTCGAACAACACTTAAAAAAACAACCCATTCACTGGGCGCCGGCTTATTTTGTCGCGGATAGTCCCGCAAAAGCCCGTCCTCATGCCAAAAATGGCGATTATATTTATACCCATATGCTCGAATTGATGGGTGAGCCGAAAAAACATCTGGAACTGGTGTCCTCATATTTTATTCCCACGCAAAAAGGGGCCGACTATTTAACCCGTCGTGCGCAACAGGGGGTGAAAATCAGAATCCTGACCAACTCTTTTCAGGCCAATGATGTGGCCGCAGTGCATGCCTATTATCAGCAATATCGTCAGCAATTATTGAAAAGTGGCATCGAACTCTGGGAATTTAAACCCTACATTGTCCGGCCGGAACGCACCTGGTATGAAATTATGACCGGTGACATCATCCCGGCTAAAAACAAAAACAGCTCCAGTTTGCATGCCAAATTCTTTGATCTGGATGGTATGGTGTTTGTGGGTTCATTTAATTTTGATCCGCGTTCAGCCTATCTGAATACCGAAGTCGGTCTGGTCATTGAATCGGAAGATTTTCAGAAGGAAATCACCAGTGCGATGGATCAGTACTTACCACGCGTGGCTTATCAGCTTAAACTGAATGAAAAAAATGAAATGATTTGGCTGGAACATCAAAAAGATGGCCGTAGTATTCAGCATTTACATGATCCGGAAACTACAAAATTCCAGCGTTTTATGATGAATCTGGTGACGAAATTTCCCGGTGAATGGTTAATGTAATGACATTAGAATGACCTCACAATTACGACGACATGAAAAGCCTGTATTTTGAGAATGACCGCTTAAATTAACTTAGTCCAATCATCGTTTAAAGGGTTTTACAGTCTATTGCGCTTACTTTAGAATTACATTTTTCTCGTATTTTGCGATTGTTCGCCCTCCACTCCCATGCAATTTTTTGATCTAAGCCGTCAGTTTAAGTTCAGTGATATTCTGACGCCTGTAAAAACCCTCCATGATTTATCCCAGCAAGAATGGTATTTGGCCAAAATTCGGGTGGAACATGACTGTCTGTCCGACTCCGATACGGTCGAGGGACAGGTGGTTTTGAAATCCAGTGAAAATATTCAGCTCGAACTGGAATGGCTGATTCAGGATAGCGGTTATGAATTACAGGTTTTATTTAAAGGTGTAGAAACTAAAGCCACTGATGAGACCGGCATTATGTTGAAAGGTGCACAACTGGTCGATGAGCAGCAGCAAGTACTCTCTGCCCAAGCGTTGAGTTTATGGATTGATGGCACTCTTTTGCCGATGTTGCCTGAGATCCGTCAGGAAATTAAAGCACGTTTAAATTTGTGGGATTATGTCGAATACGATGGCTAATCGCCGAGTTTTGCATTTTTTTAAAGAGCCCATGTGGCTCTTTTTTATAATCTAAATAATGATTTAGATTGATTAAACTGCCCTATCTTCAATTTTTTCAGGCAATGTCAAGCTAAATAAGTTGTTATAAAATTTATAAAAAATAAAAAGAGAATCAAGACATGATTTCTGATAATGAATGGCAACAGATTCGCCAGGTGGTCGCTGATGCACAACGGGCTGCCATGCACTGCTCTATTGCAACGGTCAACTCTAAAGGTTTTCCTAGCATTACTCCGATCGGAACCGTATTCCTCAACAAAAAGACCAGTACGGGTTTCTTTTTTGATACTTATTCCACTACTTTTTCTGAAAATTTACAGCATCAGCCGATGGCCTGCATATAGGCTGTGAACAGTAGCAAACTGTTTTGGTTTCATGCGTTGCTTAAAGGTAAATTTAAGCGTTATCCAGGAGTACGCTTATATGCAGAAATTGGTCCTTTACGTCCGGCCTTGCCTGAGGAAGTACAACAAGTGGAGTCGCGTATTCGAGCTTTAAAATGGACCAAAGGTAGCCAGCTAATCTGGTCCAGCTTTCATTATGTCCGGGAGATTAAGATCAATAGCTATCGCTGGGTCGAATATCCAAATATGTGAATAAATGAAGCTACCAACTTACAAATAGTAAGTTTATTTCTTATTTATAGCCTAAAACCTATTTAATCATTTTTATCAGATTATTGGATTAAATATTAAACCAGACCCACATGCTCAAACATTGTCCGGTAACTTTCAGCTTTTTTCTCTAGAGAAACCGGATATGCTCGAGAAGATGAAGGTATGCGATATAAATACAGATCACGTCCGACAAAATGGGCCTCGCTAGGCTGACCAATACTCGGCTTTAAAGTCCCTTCAGGCATAGACAGCATCATGGTGTCTGTGGCCTTGTCGCCTGTGGTCATAATATGATTGCACTGCGGCATTTGGCTGAGTAGTTGCTCAATATTGGTAGGTACTACAATTTCCAAAAATTTGTCTGAAGCATTGCCCTTTAAACGCCGGATCTGATAGCCACTATCAAAAATCGCAATCCCCGTTTCTGTTAAAAACTCCCGGATCAATTGTTCCTGAAATTTTTTATTGGGTAGATCTAAAAAGTAATCTTTATTTTCAAAGAAAATCAGTCCAAAAATCCGCCACATATCATTCTGATAATTCGGATAATAAAAGTTCATTTTCCAGCGTGTGGCAGGTGGCGGAAAACTACCCAACATCAGTAATTTGGCATTGGGCGGTAAAAATGGCGGTAGCGGATGCGTTTCAATATCAGACATAGAATTAACTAAATTGAGAGATTTCAACTATTTTAGAAGGTCTTCCGAATCTTGCCAGCTACTTCTTGTCCCCAAAGTGTATAAACTTCCTTACTCGGATGAAAACCATCTGCAGCCATTTGTAAATTCATGGCACGATACTTCTCAATATCGTATTCAATCCATTGCATATTCACTTGCTGATTCACAAAATTTTCTAGTTGCTGGTTCATCTGTTTAGCATACTGGCCAAATAGCCAGGCTAAAGGATTCGGTAGCGCCGGAAACATATTCATTGGCGGCACACCGGCAGCAATGATCAGTTTCGGACTAAATTTTTGCTGAATTTTACTATAAAGCTGTTCCTGTTTCTGAATCCAAACCTCGACAGGTATCAGTTTGGTCACATCATTGACGCCAACCGACGTGACGATTACATCATAGTGCTGGACTTCTATTTGGTCCAAAGCATGAATTACTTTTGAGCTGGTATCGCCTGTTTTGGCCTGTAATTTCCAGTCAATTTCAAAGTCATCTTTCAGTTCATGCAGAATTGCACCCAGTAATGCGTCATCCTGATGTTCTACTCCTACACCTGCTGCTGCCGAATCCCCTAAAATCAGCAGAGACAGTTTGTTGCCGGTTCCGGTTTGACCTTCACGTGCACCTTCAGGTTCCGGCAGTCTTAGGGTATTTTTCTTGACACGATTACCCTGAATGACAAGTGCAGGAATCAAGGCAATGGTGGCGGCTTTCAGCAACATAGCGGGCTAATTTATATAGGGATATACTTAATTTTACCTGAGTTTATTCTTTTGAACTATTTCCTCAACAGTCATTTTAAATGAATGTTCACCTAAATTTAACTAAGATAGGATTCTTGCAAAATACAGGCTTATACATCTTGCCATTGGGTAAAACATCAAGGATAAATATAAAAAAATCCCGCTTAAAAACGGGATTTCTTATGGAAATTAAAGCTTAGATTTTATAGTCATTCCAGCGATTCATACGCTTAAAAGTTCCCACATCATTAAAACGCACGCCCACTTCTTTCATTACTTTATGCGCCGTTTTGGACGTCAGTTGACGGATATAAAATGGCTCTTTGACCACAAAATGATGAATCGCATGGGTCGAACCAAAATTACAGCAGAATAACTGGAACGGAACCATCCACCATGGATTGAGCACTTGGGTTTGTTTGATCACATCACGTGGATCAATATCGCCATAGTAATGCATATTTGAGCTGACAAACTGCAAGCTAAAAGAACGGATAAAGTTCGGAATCACCCAGATGACTGCCAGCAGATTTACAATCGGCATCGCGTCGACAATGCCTTGCGACCAGAGCATCTCATAACCGAATAGCGGTGAAACTGCATTTAAACCATGAAAGACCACAAACAGGTAGCACAATCCATAGTAAATAATGCTGAGAGGTAAAAAGCCAAATAGCTGAGAAATCATGGCAATTTTACGTTCTTTTTCAGGCTGTTTTTCCAGAAAAAGATGAATCATTTTAATCATCTGAAATGGACGCAGATACACTGACATCAACTGGTCACTAATCACCAGAATTCGGCGAATGCCCCAAGGCATACCATTACTGATGCCACGTTCTTCCAGGTCATGTTCAGTGCCTGAATATTTATGATGATGCAAATGTAAACGACGACGTGCCCACGGACTGATGGTGTTTGGACGTGCCAACCAGACCAGTGCCAGCATCAGATGATGTGCCCAAGGTGTTTTTTTGAAATACATATAATGAATCAGGTCATGTTCCAATTCATGGGTCAATGACGCAAAAATCGCAATCAAGGGAATGGTAAACCATGCTGAGAGATAACCTGTTCCATATGCTACCGCGCATGCAATCATGCCTGCCCAGGCAAAGCCTAAAATACTCGCACCTATAAAGTTCTGATGTTTGAGTATGGGATAACGAGCACGCACCTCTTCCCCGGCCTGGGTAACGATACTTCTGACCTTGGAGATTCGCTGCTGGTCAGTCATATCCGCAGATGTAGACATATGGACAACCTTTAATTTCTGAACGGTTGTACATTAAAGGAAATTCTAAAAAAGAGAAGTTATCTTTCCACTTTTAGAGTGAGTATGTCTAAGTTTTGGACAGTTTGGAAAAGTTCTTAAAATTGGCGAAAATTAGGAAAAGTAAAAGATGGTCTTTCTCATGAAACGAAAATTTAAAAGTAATTGATTTAATTGCAAATTCATCAATAAAATAAAAATATAATTTTTGATAATTTAAAACTTTATTTTAATAATCAATATATTAGGATTTATAAAATTTCGCTTTTTTGTAAATTCAAGCTATACATTTTTTAGAAAAAAATACTGATTCAGAAATTTTTCTCAGTTTGTCATAAAAAATAAAAAGAGAAGCGCTCTAGCTTCTCTTTTTATAGATCTAAGAGCGCTTTTAACCTAACTTGTTCACCAGTTTAAGTGGTAATACTTTCATGGCTAGACCGAGTGGCAACCAAGGCCATTTCGGCACATAAGCCTTAACTGGTGCTTTTTCAATTTCTGCTGCCAATAAACGCGAACCAGTTTTTTCATCTACTTCAAAAGGTAGCTTTTTTGCCCCTTCATTAATTTCAGTACGAATATATCCTGGGAAAATGGTGGTCACTTTTATTGGCGTATCGATCAATTCAGCTCGAATGCCTTCCGCTAAATGAGCCACGCCGGCCTTACTTGCACCATAAGCCGTTAAATGTTTTGGCATACCGCGCATTGCACTCATAGATGAAATCATCACCAGATGGCCAGAGTTTTGTGCACGGAAGATTTCAACTGCAGCTTCACATTGTGCTAATGCCGAAATAAAGTTGGTTTCAACCGTGGCTTTATTGATAGCAAAATTACCTTTACCAATCCGGCGGCCCTCACCGACACCAGCATTCACAATAACTCGGTCAATGGTGCCAAAGTCTTCTTTAAAAGCACGAAACACTTCAAACACTTGATCGTAATCGGTGACATCTAGTGTTTTGGCAATGACTTTGATGCCATATTGGCTTTCCAGTTCCTGCTTTAAGATTTCCAGACGCTCCAAACGACGTGCACAAATCGCCAGGTTATAGCCTTTTTTCGCAAATTCACGTGCCATACCGGCGCCGATCCCTGAACTTGCACCGGTAATTAAAATTGTTTTAGCCATGTATTTACCCTATTCCTTTATTTTTCTAGCGTATTAGGTTTTAAATCCAGGTCAATAAGTCTGGACGCTGTGCTTTAATAAAATGATGTTCATTTAAACTGAGTAGGTGCGGTTCATTACCCACCAGACGTAGTGTCGTGATACTGGTATTGGTAATCGCCCAGTTCAGAGCAAAGGTTTTCTCCGGACTAAGGCCCAAAATTTTGCCTACAGCCACAGAAATCACCCCACCTGAGGTATAAACTACTGCATAGCGTGGTCGGCTTTTGGACAACTGGTCACACAGATTTTCTAAGCCGCTTTCCACGCGTGCTTTGAAACTTGGCCAAGATTCATCATATTCATGGTGATAATCATCGCCAGTCCAGCGTGCAATTGCACCGCTAAAAATCTTGCTCAGATAATCCCGTGGATTTTCATGTTCTGATACATCCTGTTTCAGCAATTCAGGCTGATTAAAGCGCGGCTCATAACGGGCGAATACCTGCTGATGATTAAATTCATTCCAGGCACTATCGGTCAGAATCTCACTTTCCGGAAAACATTTGTTCAGTGATAATTGCGCTGTCTGTTGATGGCGTTGCATGGAACCAGCCACCACATAAGGCGCTTCTTTCAGGATTTCGTCAAAATAGCGACCCAAAAGCTTTGCCTGTAACTCGCCGTTGGGCGAAAGTTGATCGTAACTTTCTGCGCCAAAAGAGGCCTGGCCATGCCGGATCAAGTAAATGGTTGTCATTTTGGCATTATCTCTTTAAATTTAAGCACATACTTTTGTGCAATCTCATTGGCTTCCAGTTTTTGCTTGCCAATCAGTTTTAAGGCACGAATATGCAAGGCATGAATCACCACCCAAAAATCCTTGAACGCTGGATTATTAGTCTGTTTATGGTAATAACGATAATAGATCTGCTGGGCAATCACCGCGAGACGGAAAATTCCGAACACCTCATAAAACGCCCAGTTTTCCGGTTGCAGGCCGGTTTTTCCCAAGTAGTAATCCACCACTTCTTTACGGGTAAACATACCTTTTAGATTGGTCGGCTGGCGGCGTGTTGCCTTAAAGATGGCATTGTCAGTATCTTCCACCCAATAGGCTAAAGCAGAACCTAGGTCCATGAGCGGATCGCCGAGTGTCGCCATTTCCCAGTCCAGTACGCCAATCACTTCAGTCGGATTTTCCGGATTTAAGATGACATTATCAAAACGCCAGTCATTATGAATCACACAGGTTTTAGAATCTGAAGGAATATTATCTTTAAGCCAGTTGCGCACATATTTAAACGATGGAACATTTAAAGTTTTAGCCTTTTCATAACGTACATCCCAGCCTTCGACCTGGCGGCGACAATAGCCTTCACCCTTACCGAGATTTTCAAGTTCAGTTCCTTGATAAGGCACCTGATGCAATTCGATCAGTTTATCAATCACATTGATACATAAAGTCCGGATATCGGATTCAGTAAGCTGCAGCTCAGCTGGCATTTTGGCGCGAGGAATAATTCCTTCAAGCCGTTTCATCACATAGAAATCACAACCAATCACTGATTCATCCTGACAAAGCGCGACCATTTCAGGCACCACCGGATAATGCTCAGACAAGGCTTTTTGTACATGATATTCACGTGCCATATCATGGGCTGATTTGGCTTTGGTACCTTGCGGCGGACGACGTAAAATTAGATCGGCATTGGTATACTGTAAACGGTAGGTCCAGTTTGAAGCTCCGCCTGAATATTGGGTCACTTGCACAGGGCCTTCAACATTCACATTTTGCTGAATTAGCCAATTGGTGATGGCTTGTACATCCAGTTCTTCACCTTGACGAACTGCTCCACCTACATCAATAACCGCCATAATTTTTCCTTAAAATTTTTTAATACATTGCAATTTTCTAGTTAAAGCCAGCTTATTTTTTGCGACGAGTACTGTAGCCACGTTTTGCCAGTTCCAGTTTGGCAATCATGCCCTTATGCACTTCATCCGGGCCATCAGCCAAACGCAAGGCACGTGCCTGAGCAAAGAATCCAGTCAGTGGCGTATCACGAGAGACTCCGGCACCGCCGTGGATCTGAATCGCCATATCGACAACTTTTTCCAATACACTTGGCGCAACGACTTTAATTGCAGAAATTTCAGTCAGTGCCGCCATATTCCCTAAAGTATCCATTTTATAGGCGGCATACAAGGTCAAAAGGCGTGCCTGATCAATCGCAACCCGTGCTTCCGCGACACGCTCCAGGTTGCCACCGAGTTTTAAAATCTCTTTGCCAAATGCTGTCCGGCTCATACCACGGTCAATCATCAACTCTAAGGATTTTTCAGCCGCGCCAATACAGCGCATGCAATGATGAATACGACCTGGTCCTAAACGACCTTGAGCAATTTCAAAGCCCTGACCGGCACCGCCAATAAAATTCGAAACAGGGACACGGACATTTTCAAAGCTGACTTCGCCGTGGCCATGCGGAGCATCGTAGTCACCAAACACTGGCAGCATACGTTCAATTTTTACCCCTGCGGTATCTACCGGAACTAGAACCATCGAATGCTGATGATGACGGTCTTTTGTTTCATCTGGAGTATGTGCCATAAAAATAATGATTTTGGCGTTAGGATCGCCCAGACCTGATGACCACCATTTACGGCCATTCAAAACAATCTCATTACCTTCCACCATCGCCGTTGCCTGCATATTGGTGGCATCACTGGATGCAACTGCAGGTTCAGTCATACAAAAGACTGAACGGATTTTTCCTTCTAAAAGTGGCATCAGCCATTCTTGTTTTTGTTCTTCAGAACCATAACGCCACAATACCTCCATATTGCCGCTATCTGGCGCATTACAGTTAAATACGACTGGTGCAATCAGGCTACGACCTGAAAGTTCGGCAATATGTGCATATTCCTGAACTGATAAACCTTGGCCACGTTCAGGACAAGGGAGAAACATATTCCAGAGGCCAGCTGCCTTGGCTTTGGCTTTTAAGCTTTCCAGTTCTGCTGGCCATTGCCATTTGGTCCAGTCACCGCCTTGATTCAACTCATGAACCTGCTGCCAGAAATCAGCTTCAACTGGTTCAATTTCCTCAGCAATAAATTTTTTGGTTCTATTTAAATAATCTTGTGCACGTGCTGAAAGCTCAAACATCTCTTTATCCCTCTAAATATTCTAATTCATACGCTTTACAACACCTTAACCCAAAACCTATTATGAATAAAATGATTTTACTCCATACATTATTATGCATAGCATTCATTCTAAAACAGTCATGGACCTGCGAAATTTTCATCGTATCGACATTAACCTTTATCCGCTTTTTATGGCAATTTATGAGCAGAACAGTATTTCTAAAGCTGCACAGATTTTATCAGTTAGCCAGTCTGCTGCCAGTCATGCTTTACAACGTTTAAGACAGCATTTACAGGATGATTTATTTGTACGTACTGGCAGCAAAATGCAACCTACGCCGTTTGCGGAACAGATCTATCCTGAGCTGAAGAATGCACTTTTTGCGATTCAAAATATTTCAATACAGCATCAGCACTTCAGACCGGAAATGATTCAGAGTTTGAAAATTGCCGTACATGATGAAATTGAGCCAATGATCTTTCCCAGACTGGTTCAGCACTTTCAACAACTCAATCTGGAAATTCAACTTAGCAGCATGAAGCTGGACCGTAAAAATATAGCAGCAGACCTCGCCTCTCAACAGGTCGATTTTGTCATAGATCTGGAACAAAACATTGCTGAAAAAATCCAGTTTGAGCGTCTGGTTCAAGATGAATTTGTAGTGTGTACACAATTAACAGAAATGAATGAGCAGATTTATCTTGCCTCACCTCATATTGGCGTGTCATCACGCCGTACTGGCGTTTTAGTTGAGGATATTTATTTAAGCCGTAAACAATATTCACGACAGATTTTTTTACGCTGTCAGCATTACTCAACTGCTCTGCAAATTTTGGAACAACAAAAGACAGCTATGCTGACTATTCCTAAAAATGTATTGGTACATTTACAATTGGCTACCAGTCTAAATATTTTTGAAGTCCCTGTGGAACTGCCGAAAATTAATATGGGGATATATTGGCATAAGGATTTGCACGAGAATAAGAGACATCAATTTTTGAGAGCTGAAATTTATAAAATTTTTAATTAAGCTATTTATAAAGAAATTTAAATTGCTTAGGCTATTTTATATATAAGTTTAGATGGTTGCAGATTCATCTTTTCGCCAGAAAAATATACTTAGGCTATTTTAGCTGGTACAAAACTAAACACTGAGTGATTAGCTTTTAAGCCGTAGATCTACTGGCTTTGCTCTAAAATGGCTCGACTTTTAGCTGTGATTTTACAGCTGGTTTTGCTGATTTGGATCTTGCCTTTGTTAAATCTCTCCATCACCTGGCAAATTGTGCTGGGCCTCGTACTGCTGTGTTTTTCTTATTATCTGCTGCATAAAATTACAGTTTATTTAAAAGATGTTTTCCGCCCCTTTAAGAAAGGCAAAAAATACTGGTGCCGTGTAAAAGCCGTAAGTGATGGTGATACCCTCACCTGCTACCGTTTTAATATTCGTCGCTCTGAGACCAAATTGCGCTTTGCTTTTGTCGATGCCCCTGAATCATCACAAGCCTATGGCAAGGAATCGCAACGTTTGGTCAAAAGCATGGTGAATAATAAAATGGTTCGGGTCAAGATTACCGACATTGACCGTTATGGCCGCTGTGTGGGTGTCGTCTATCGCTATCGCAAAAATATCAATGAAGAGATTGTCAAACGTGGTGCAGCGTGGGTCTATGAAGAATATATCAAGGACAAAACCCATTTACGCTATATGATGGAACTGCAAAATAAAGCCAAGAAACAGAAAAAAGGCCTTTGGAAAAGTAGCCGTCCTGTACGTCCAAGTGTTTATCGTAAACAGGTAAAATCGTAAATTTGGTTTTATCAAAGATAAATGGCAAATAATAAAAAGTGATCAGGACATTCAGATCACTTTTTTCATTTTTTTAGTTTTACTAATTTAATAAGCCAAATGCACCAGAAAGCGGAATGCGCCAGCAATCAGGGCCAGCGTTAAAAATCCTGCCAGCCATAATCCTACAAACCATAATGCCTGTTTGCCTTTCATGACCACTCCTTAATGATAGCCATCATCGCCGACCCTGACCTTATGCCGGAATACCCAATAGGACATACCGGTATAAATCACAATAATTGGAATCAGGATCAAGGCGCCAATCAAGGCAAATAGCTGGCTATTTTCATGCGCTGCTGCCTGCCAGATAGTCACGCTTGGCGGAATAATATATGGCCATAGACTTATCAAGAATCCGGTATAGGCAAGGAAAACCAGAACAAGCATATAGGTAAATGGGCCTAATTCACTGCGTCTTTTACAGGCACGCAAAGCCAGCCAGGTAAATAGCAGAACCAGAACTGGAACTGGCATAAAATAGGTAAATTGTGGCTGACTAAACCAGCGTTCAGCAATCTGAGGATGAGTCAACGGCGTATAAATACTGACAGCACCCAATATGATCAGCAAGGCAATAATCAGCTTAGGCATCAGTTTAAACATTCGATCCTGCAAGTCATCTCCGGTTTTATAGATGAGCCAGCCACAGCCTAATGCCGCATAGAGCACCACCACACTGATTCCGGTGAAAATACTGAATGGAGTGAGCCAGTCCAGACCACCCCCAACATAGACACCATTTCGGGTTTCAATGCCCTGAATATAGGCGCCTAAAATCATGCCTTGCAGGAAACTGGTGATCGCAGAACCACCGATAAAGGCTTTATCCCACCAATGCTTACTGCGGTTTGCCTTGAAGCGGAACTCAAAAGCCACGCCGCGGAAAATCAAGGCAATCACCATCAGAATAATTGGCATATACAGTGCCGAGAGTACGGTCGAGTAAGCAAGTGGGAAAGCTGCAAATAACCCTGCACCACCCAGTACCATCCAGGTTTCATTGCCATCCCAGACCGGAGCCACGGTATTCATCATGACATCACGTTCATCCTGATGCGGAAAGAAAGGAAACAAGATGCCGATGCCCAGATCGAAACCATCGAGAATGGTATAAATCAATACACCCAAACCAATAATCACAATCCAGATTAATGATAAATCAATCATTTTTTGTCCTCCTGATCCGGTTGTTCAGGAACTTCTTCGATACGTTCGCGAATACTACTTAATGGTCGACGCGAGGCCTGAACCACATCGCTATCTGATTCATGATCTGGTCGGGTATGAATAAAATCCGGGCCTTTGTGCATCAGGCGCAACATGTAGTAAATCCCGATACCAAATACCACACAGTAGACAACTACAAAAATAATCAGGGTCAGCCCCACCTGTTCAGCGGAAACCGGAGACAATGCATCCTTGGTTCGCATGATGCCGTAGACTACCCAAGGCTGACGGCCGACTTCTGTGGTAAACCATCCCGCAAGCATGGCAATAAATCCGGAAGGTCCCATAATCAGGGCAAATCGGTGCAATGCACGGGACTCATAAAAGCGACCACGGGTACGTGCCCACGCTCCCCATAACGCCAGTAACAGCATCAATACGCCGAGTCCGACCATAATCCGGAAGCTCCAGAACACCACCAGCGAATTCGGCCGGTCTTCAGGCGCAAAGTCTTTAAGTCCTGTAACCTTTCCATCCATCGAGTGGGTTAGAATCAGGCTACCCAAGTTGGGAATTGCGACTGCATATTTGGTTTCTTCGGCCTCCATATCTGGAATACCAAAGAGATATAAGGGCATGCCTTCGTCATGATTGGTTTCCCAGTGCCCTTCCATGGCTGCAAGTTTGGCTGGCTGATGTTCAAGGGTATTAATACCGTGCATATCACCGACGATGACCTGTAAGGGCGCGAGTACCAGAAGCAGCCACATCGCCATGGAAAATGAAGTCTTGACCAGTGCATCACGACGGCCTTTGATGAGGTGCCATGCGGCTGTAGCAGCGACCAGTAAGGCGGAAACCAGAAAGGCAGCCATGGCCATATGGGCCAGACGATAAGGGAAAGATGGGTTAAACACGATAGCAAGCCAGTCTTGCGGAACAATCAGGCCATTTTCAATCGCAAAGCCTTGTGGGGTCTGCATCCAGCTATTGGACGATAGAATCCAGAACATGGAAATACAGGTGCCTATCGCAACCATCAAGGTCGAGAAAAAGTGCGCCTTTGGTCCCACTCGCCCCCAGCCAAATAACATGATGCCCAGAAAGCCCGCTTCCAGAAAGAAAGCGGTGAGTACTTCATAGGCCAATAAAGGTCCAGTCACGCTGCCTGCCACCCGGGAAAACTCACTCCAGTTGGTTCCAAACTGGTAGCTCATGACCACACCAGAGACGACACCCATCCCGAATGCCACAGCGAAAATTTTCACCCAGAATTTGAATAGATCCTGAAAAATCGGATTTTGGGTTTTGAGCCAGCGCCATTCCAGAATGGCCAGAAAGCTGGCCAAGCCAATAGAAATTGCCGGAAAAATGATATGAAAAGATACAGTAAAGGCGAACTGTATTCGTGCTAACTCTAATGCAGTTAAACCCAGAGTCATAAGCTTCACCTATGCATTGTTATTTGGCATCTTTGCCCTTCAATTTTTAAGTCATGAATTTTTCTAGTGACATGGCTAGCTTAGGCGTGGCTGTTATAAAAAGTATGTAGTCTTTTGTTGATTATTTTTTAATCAGGTTAAACTATGTAACTCTTGCTGATAAAGAAAATATTACTCTGAATAATTTTTAAAACTCTCCTCTTGAGCTTTAGATAAAACAGGCGTAAATTAGGCCTAAATTTAGTTACCCAGGTTAACTAACCATATGTTTTCCGAATCTCCCCGACTTCGTACGCTGTTATTACGCTGCGCACGACTGATGAGCGATGAGATCAATACGATCTTGTTGTCATCTCAATTAAATTATTCCTTATGGCAGGTGTTATACGTCATCCAGTCAAAGCAACAATGCACGCTGGCAGATATTTCCAGTTATCTCAATGTATCCAAGCCCGGTATTACTAAGCGGATTCAGCAACTGGTTGAACTCGATCTGATTGCCCAACTCGAAACTGAAGACAAACGTCAAAAGCTGTTCAAGTTGAGTGAGCAAGGAATTGAGACCTTTGCGATGTGTTCCAAACAGATCGATACATTTGAAGATCAGTTGCTTGAGCACGTTGAATCAGATGATCTTGAAGGCAGTAAAAATACCTTGATGCAACTCATTCAGCAGTTATATCCCTCATCTCAGGACAGACCTCAATGAGCCAAGAACAAGAAGCGCCTTTATGGACGCCCAATTTTATCCTGATCAGTCTGGTGAATTTCCAGCTGGTTCTGGTGTTCTACTTACTGGTGATTGTGATTGTCGGCTACTCAGTGGCTGAGCTAGGGGCTTCGACTGCACAAGCCGGTCTGGTATCAGGTCTGTTTATTGTCGGCACCCTATTCGGACGCTTATTGATCGGAAAATTACTGAATCGTCTGGGTTTGAAAAATACGCTTGTCATTGGCCTGACTGGCTTTCTGCTCTTTTCCGGACTGTATATGATTCCGGCCAAGCTGGAAGTTTTATTGGGTATCCGCCTAATACACGGTTTTATGATGGGTATGGCTTCTACTGTACTGGGTACAGTGATTGCACAGACCATTCCTGCCACACGGCGTGGTGAAGGAATTGGATATTTCAGCATGAGCAGCACCCTTGGCACAGCGATTGGTCCCTTTGCCGGAATCTGGCTGATGACAAATTTTAATTATCAGGTAATTTTCATCTTTACCAGTATCGTTGCGCTCAGCTGCCTGATTTGTGGCTTGTTCATCCAGCCACCACGCCTTAAGGCAGGTCATTCGTCAGCAGATTCTACTTCGCAAAGCACCAGTAAACTGGCCCAGTATATTGAACCGAATGCCCTACCGATTGCACTGATTGTACTGCTGGTGGCTACTTCTTATTCAGGTGTACTGTCCTTTATTCATTTTTATGCCAAAGACATTAATCTGGTCGAAGCAGCATCATTCTTTTTCTTAATGTATGCCTTTGCCATTTTGCTTTCGCGTCCTTTTACCGGCCCGCTCATGGATCGTAAAGGCGAAAATATCATTATCTATCCTGCCATTGTGATTATGGCACTGGGGATATTGCTACTCAGTCAGGCGCAAAACTCTGTGATGTTACTTGCCAGTGCTGCCTTGCTTGGTTTTGGTTTTGGTAATATCCAGTCGGTGTGTCAAACCATTGCGGTGAAAAGTACGACATTGCAGCGTATGGGACTCGCAACCTCAACCTTCTTTATTGCCCTGGATGCCGGTCTTGGTTTTGGCCCTTATTTCCTGGGTATGCTGCTGGATCAGATCGGTTATCGCCAGCTTTATCTGTTCTCGGCGCTGCTCACCCTGAGCTGCCTGGTCTGGTATTACCTTCTGCATGGCCGTAAAGCAGGAAAAGTACAGCCTTCTCATTAAAAGCTTTTAAAAGCGCCGGCTAAACCGGCGCCGGTATTCCAACGGCGTCAGACCGGTTTTTTTATGAAATAAACGGCGGAATGAACTTGGATCCTGATAGCCGACATTTTGCATGATCACATCCACAGCTTGATCGGTTTCTTCCAGTCGTTTACGGGCAGCTTCAATTCGGATCGCTTGTAGATATTGATTGGGCGGTATGTCTAAGGCTTGTTTAAAGCGTCGAATCAGGGTTCGGCCAGTCACATTAAACTGCTCTGCCAGCTGGTTCAAACTAAAATCTTCATGAAAATGCTGCTCTAGCCAGTTCTGGATTTTTTGTACCAGTTCATCATGGTGCGGCTGGCCAATATTCAGCAATGAATAAGACAACTGGCTATCACGGCGGTAATCAATTACGAAAGATTTAGCCGATTGCATGGCCACCTCAAAGCCATACAAGCGCTCAATCAGATGCAAACCCAAGTCAAACCAGGCCAGGCCTCCACCCGCGCAATAGATATTCTGATCCCGGCTAATCATCAGATCGGCATTCAGTTTCACCTTAGGATAGCGTGAACGAAACACTTCCTGAAAACCCCAATGCGTTGTTGCAACTCGGTCATCTAAAATGCCTGCTTCTGCCAGAAAAAAATTCCCCGTACAGTTTCCTGCAATTAAAGTCGCCTCTGCATGTGCAGATTTTAAAAAATGAATCAGTTCTGGATTCTGTTGCAATACATCCTGAATCGGTGCAGCGATGGTCGGTACCACCAGAATATCTGCAGTTTGAATCTCTTGATAAGAAAAATGTGCCTGCAACTGCAGCCCATTGATACACCGAATCGGATGTCCCTCCGGACTGGCGATACTCACCTTAAACAGGCGCTGTACGTCCTGCTGCTGGATCCGGTTCCAGCTTACGCCAGCCATGGTAAATAAATCGACCACACCCGTAATGGCCGAAGCCAGAGCCCCATGAAAGCCTAAAATCACCACCTGTTGCATACTTTACTAATTGTCACTTTTCACCCGATTCATGTCATTATTGACAATCCTCCTCAATAAAAGCAACTGCTAGTCTTAATGCTATCTTAAGAATTGCACATTCAGGATAGTACCGTGACCCAACTGATTAATAATAAAGATCTGCATTTCCAGCTTTATGACGTATTCAAACTTGAAGCGCTGACTAAACTGCAACGCTATCAGGATCATGACAAAAATACTTTCGACAGTATTCTGGAAACGGCAAAAGGTATCGCGACTGATTATTTTGCGCCGCATAATGCCAAAGCTGATCAACAAGAACCGAACTTTGATGGCAAACAGGTCAAAACCATTGATGAAGTGAAGACAGCCTGGCAACAGTTTGCCGATGCCGGCCTGCTTTGCGCCCAGCATGATTATGCAGATGGTGGCATGCAACTGCCCACTTTGGTGAATATGGCCTGCAATGCGTATTTCATGTCGGCCAATCCGTCCACCGTGGCTTATTCTTTTCTAACGGCCGCTGCGGCGAACCTGATACAGGCTTTTGCCTCCCCAAAACAAAAGCAAATATTCCTACCGCATATGTTGAGTGGCCGCTTTGCTGGCACCATGGCCATGACAGAGCCGAATGTAGGTTCCTCTTTGGGCGATCTGACCACTAAAGCCATTCCTCAGGCAGATGGAATTTATAAAATTAAAGGCCAGAAAATGTTTATTTCGGGTGGCGATCAGGACATTAGCGAAAATATTGTGCATCTGGTCTTGGCGCGGATTCAGGATGCGCCGCAAGGCGTGAAAGGAATTTCCCTGTTTATCGTACCAAAATTCAAAACCAACGAGGATGGTTCACTCGGTGAAGCTAATGATGTACAGCTGGCTGGCTTACTGCACAAAATGGGCTATCGAGGTACTACATCTACAGTTTTAAGCTTTGGAGAAAATGATAATTGCTTAGGCTATTTAATTGGTGAACCCGGTCATGGCTTAAAATATATGTTCAAGATGATGAATGAAGCACGTGTGGGTGTCGGTCTGGGCGCAGCCATGATTGGTTATCGTGGCTATCTGGAATCTCTGGATTATGCTAAAAACCGTCCGCAAGGCCGGCCAGTTCATGAAAAAACACCTGACTCGAAACCAGTAAATATCATTGAACATACCGATGTCAAACGCATGCTACTGGCGCAAAAGTCATATGTAGAAGGTTCGCTGGCACTTTGCTTATTTGCAGCCCGATTAATTGATGAACTTCAGGCAGCTCAAGATGAAGATAGTGCAATTCTGCTTGATCTCATCACCCCGGTGGTCAAATCTTTCCCTTCTGCCTATGGTCCGAAAGCCAATGATCTGGCTATTCAGGTCCTGGGCGGCGCGGGTTATACTCGTGAATATCCGGTGGAGCAATGTTATCGTGATAACCGGCTCAATCCGATTCATGAAGGAACTTACGGCATTCAATCTCTGGATCTGCTGGGACGTAAACTCTGGCAGCATAATGGCAAAGGGCTCAATCTGCTCATGCAGCGCATCCAGAAGACCTTGTCAGAGATTCATGAACCTAAGATAGTGGAACTCGCAAAGATCTATAAACAGCATCTTGCCACTGTGCAAAAGACTACACAGATTTTAGGCCAGGCCTTGCATCAAGGCAAAGTCAGCGAAGCTTTGGCCAATTCAGGCCTGTATCTGGATATGATGGGTAAGACCATCCTAGCCTGGCTATGGCTGGAAATGGCGAATCAGGCTCAACTCAAGTTTGGCACATCTTCGCAGGCAGAAGATCAGACTTTTCTGGCAGGGAAAATTCAGGCAGCTCAATATTTTATTCGCTGGGAACTCCCTGAAATTGAACATCAGGCCAAATTACTGATGCATCTGGATGATACTTGCCTGAATATGCAAGCCGACTGGTTCTAGACAGAATTTATCAAAAAATGCGCCTGTATTAGGTAATGCCAGTCACTTACAAAATTGACTGGCATTTTCTTTTTTAAATTCATGGCTGTATTTGATATGTAGAAAAGTCATCCGCAACTGTTTGAGGCCGGACTACATTAAAAAATGATTGTTTCTGCGATAAATTTGTTAGTTGATAGGGGCTGACGAGTTTTGCGGATGAAAAATGCCTTTGGTTACTTTGGGCGAAACCAAAGTAACAAATGAGCTGCAAAATTTTGATTTAAAACAATAAGGCTCCGCTAAAAATTAAGGAGTTTATTTCTAAACTCCTTAACTGATCAGCATTATCTGTATTAGGCGCATTTTATTTTTTGAATCATCAAGCTGCGGATTCTTGCACATCAAACTTTTTAAAAAGTTTGGCACGTTTGGAAGGCAAAATGTTAGCTTTCGTCAGATCGCCCTGATAATGCTGATATACCCGCTGATCCATGATTTTGTACCATAAAGGTGGAATCAAGGCTGGAATCAGCATGGTTGCATAACCGCTCGGTAATTCTGGCGCTTCATCAAAATGCCGCAATGCCTGAAATGGCCGGCTTGGAAAGGCATGATGGTCAGAATGGCGCTGTAACTGGTATAAAAACAGATTGGTCACGATATTGTTGTTATTCCAGCTATGTTCCGGCAAGGTTCGCTCATAACTGCCATCCGCTTTCTGTCCGCGTTTCAGTCCATAGTGCTCGATATAATTCACAATCTCAAACAGGCTGACGCCATAAAATGCCTGTGTCAGTGTATAAGGAATAATTTTCTTGCCATACGCCTTTAGCATCAAGGCATGATAGCCGGCACTCATGGCCCAACCATGAAACAGCTCATTTTCCTGATTAAAGAATTTCAGTCCCTTACGCTCGAGCCGTCTTTTTTCAATCTGGATTGCAGATTTTAATCCGCCTATTACGGTACGTGGCCAGAAACGGTAAAAAGATTCACCCATTTTTGAAGATGCCGGATCTTCTGGTGTCGCCACCCGTTTATGGTGTCCATAAGGATGTTCGATCCGGAAATGGTTATAGCCCAAAGGCATCAGGCTGGCATGAGACCAGTAATGGTCTCTTTTCTGAGGGCGATGGCTCAGCTCATGTGCAGTATTCACGCCGATTCCATTAATCGCCCCCATAGATACGCCAAGTAGCACCTGATCGATCAGAGAAACATTTGGGCGGGATACGATATAGCCTGCAAAAGCATTGGCAGCCATTTGCAATGGGATAAACATCTTCACGATCCGATCATAATAAGGATCTTTGACCAGAGCCTGAATCTGCTCATCATTTGGATTATTGGCATCATCACCAATTAAAGCATCTAATGTTGGGATAATCCCATGTAATAATAAAGGCCCACCCATCGCAAAGACTTTTTTAGTGGCTTTGGGACCAAAATGATAGCCAGCCAGAATTCCCATTCCGATCACAGGCAGACCTGGGCTGAGCAACCAGCCAAAACGTTTTTTATCCAGCTTGACACCTTTTAGTGCCGACGCTTCCTGCGTAAACTGCGCTTTCTGGATTTGTGCAGGGGCATTCATTGCGACCTTCCTTTTTTATGTTACTCTGCACTTATAGTTGAATATTTCAGCAGCAGCGAACAGTATTCAACGTCCAGAAAAGCTATGTCAGCGTCTTTGGCACATGCTGCCAAATTCTGGCCTATAAGCACAAATTTAAAATACTTATAGTCAATTAAATGAAATAAAATAGAAGAATAGAGTTAGCATGGATGCTTTAAGTAAAATTTTTGATGATATTCATCTGGAAAAATCGGAATATCTTTATCTGAATGTATTTCATCCAGGCGGCTTTGACTATCAGCATGAGCCTTTTATGCTGGCCTATATCCTGTTACAGGGACAGGCGCAATTAAAGTTCATAAATGGTGATCGGCTGGAGCTGCAGCAAGGTGATCTGGTGCTATTACCTGCAGGTTCTGCCCATCATGTTTCCTGCCCAGACAATGCCGATTTTTCTGAGCACCATGCGATTAATCCTTATTTTCAGAGCAATGTACAGCAATGTATTGATCTCAATCGGGAAAATTCGGCGGAGCATAGTTTCATACTGGCTATTCGTTTTAGCTTGGATATCCAGATGGCCAAACCTCTTTTGAGTACATTACCTAAATACCTGCATATTCAACATATTCTGGGTGATACCGCACCGGAATGGTTACAGGTCGGCTTGCAATTTCTTGCACTGGAAACCCAGCAGCTTCGTCCCGGACGTGACAAAATTCTGGATCATCTGGTCAGTATTTTACTGATTGAATGCGTGCGAGATTATATTTTAAACCTGGAAAATGCCTCGAGCTGGCTGAATGCTCTTTCGCATCCGGAACTATCCAATGCACTGGCAGCGATTCATGGCAAACCTGAACAATTCTGGACTGTAGAAAGTCTGGCCGAACAATGTCATATGTCACGTTCCAAATTCGCCCAGTTATTTACCCAGATTGTCGGTGAACCGCCCCTTGCCTATCTGCAACAGCACCGCCTGCGTCTGGCAGCGCAATATTTGAGAAATAGTGGATTTGGTATCCAGCAGATCGCTTATCTGGTTGGTTATTCATCCGAGACGGCGTTTAGTCAAAGTTTTAAAAAACAGTTTGAACAGACGCCGACCCAATACCGGCTGAATTGTCAGAAGAACCAGTCTTTATTACCAGACTAAAATTACTGGACTAATGCCAATACTGCTGTGACCGGATCTTCGCTATTGCCAGAAAGTAGCTGCTTGTGCATGGTGATATGCTGCATAACCTGAATCTGCGCTGCTTCAATATCCATCAGTTTTTCAATTTCAGCTGCCAGATTTTCAGGTGTAGCAGCGGATTGGATGAGTTCTTGAATCACTTTTTTGCCAGCAATTATATTTGGTAATGAAAAATATGGGATTTTTACCAGTAATTTGGCAATTCGATAGGTCAGCCAGTGCAATTTATAAAAAGTCACCATCGGACGGTGCAGCAACATCGCTTCAAGCGTTGCAGTTCCAGACGCCAGTGCAATAATATTGGATGCATTCATGACCTGACGGCCAATTTTGGATTCAGCGCTGGTATTTTCCATCAAGCGAATTTGGGGTTTTAAGCTCTCAGGATAAGTGGCCAGTAAACTTTCGATTTGCTGCTTGCGTGCATCATTAATCGCAGGAATCAGAAAGGTATAATCCGGATATTTGTGATGCAGAATATTAGCTGCATCCAGAACCAAAGGTCCCAAACGCTCAATCTCGCCACGGCGGCTTCCCGGTAATAATGCAATATATTTCTGATGTGGATCGAGGCCTAATTCTGTCTGAGCCTCCAGAATTGGATTTTCAAGCGGCAATTGGCTAGCGAGCGGATGTCCGACAAAAGCTGCAGGAACATCCCATTTTTTAAAGAACGCTTTTTCAAATGGAAACAGGCACAGCACCAGATCAATACTGGCTTTAATGCCATGTATACGGCCTTGACGCCATGCCCAGACCGAAGGACTGACGTATTGCACGGTTTTAATCGGTAACTGTTTTTGTTTAATGGTTTTTGACAAACGCAGGTTAAAATCAGGCGCATCAATCCCGATAAAAATATCGACCGGATCTTTAGTCCAGGTTTCCACCAGACCATCCCGCACAGCAAACAGTTTTTTAATATCTTTTAAAACTTCGACAATGCCCATCACCGATAAAATATCCATCGGATAATAGCTTTTAAAGCCTTCAGCGATCATTTGTGGCCCACCGATACCTTCAAATTCAGCATCAATGCCTTGCTCACTAAAACGGCGAATCAATTTTGCGCCAAGCGTATCTCCAGAAACTTCACCGACCACGATTCCAATTTTAAGTTTTCGATTTAGCAAGTGGGTTTCCTCTCAGATCCGCATGGAAATTTATTGAATCGGGATTCTAACATAATCCTATGGCTATTCCGGAAGAAGCTTAAGTATCTTCTAATTTTAAGAAACCCACCGTTTAGAATAACTTAGTCAATAAGGGAGCTTGCATAAAAAGAATTAAATCGACATTTACAGGTACATTCAATTAGACAGAAATGGGGCAAATCGGACAGTTAAAATCAATCATTATATTCGCACTTTATACATAACCCAGTGAATAAACATGAAAGATCACCTAATATTCTTCACCTAGCTTTATCTTTTTTATGCATAAGTAAATCAATAATCAAGACAACGACTTATATCCAAAAGTCATAAGATATGCTCGTTTTTTGATTTTGGCATATATGCATGTTTGGTCCGATTGAATTTATTTTAGCAGGCGTTCTGGTAGGTTTTTGTGTAGGTGTCACCGGTGTCGGTGGCGGTTCATTAATGACGCCAATTCTTATCAGTTTATTCCGGATTGAACCGCATATCGCGATTGGTACTGACCTGCTCTATGCCGCGATTTCTAAATTCTGTGGCTCGTTTGTGCATGCCAAGAAAATGAATATTGTCTGGCCGATTGTGATCTGGCTGGCCGTTGGCAGTATTCCCGCATCTTTTGCAACGCATTGGGTACTCGAGAACTATCTGAGCCAATCGACGCATTACAAAGCCGTCCTGACCATGGTCTTGGGCTTTATGCTGACTATTACCGGCTTATCCATTCTGTTTCGCACCCAGATCGAAAATCTTTTTAATAAATACAGAAAACAAGAACTACCGGATATGACGCAGGATCTGGAAAAAGTGAAGCTGCAAGCCAAAGAAAAGCGCGTTGCTATCATCATCATGGGCATTATCTTGGGCATATTTGTCACGCTATCTTCAGTGGGTGCCGGTGCATTTGGTATCATGGCACTTGTAGTGATGTTCCCGAATCTGCCGATGATTCGTATTATTGGCTCTGACGTGGTGCACGCGGTATTACTGACACTGGTCGCAGGTCTAGGTCATATGTCTTCAGGCAACGTCGATTTCATGCTGCTCATGTGGTTATTGGTGGGGTCTATTCCGGCGATTATTGTCGGCACTTTACTCAGCTCACGTATGCCGGAAAAACTGATCCGCAAAATTTTAGGTATTACCCTATTTGCGCTGGGCGTGAATTTCATGATTAATCCTGTGAAATCAAAACCGGCTCAACCTGCTGAAACAGCAATGATAATTGTGAATCAAAATTCCCCGTCCGTTTAAGTTAACTATCCGATTCATCACTTTTTTTTCAAAGAAGTATTCATCTTTTTTATAACAAAGTGACGCATCATTCATGTTATATTCGGGCTATTAAACAACCTTTTGTATGATCGAACCAGTGACGGCAATGAATACACAACAGTCAAATCCTATTTCAGCATCAGATATTGATGACGTGAATATCCACAGCATGATTCCTCTTGTAACCCCTGCTGAGCTTAAAGCAGAGTTACCGTTGACTGAAACTGCTTATCAAACCGTACTGCATGGTCGTGAAACGATTCGTAAAATTCTGGATGGTGAAGACAAACGCCTGTTCGTTGTAATTGGCCCTTGTTCTATTCACGATCCAGAGGCGGCGCATGAATATGCTGAGCGCTTAAAAGTGCTGAGCGAAAAAGTTAAAGACAGCTTATATATCGTGATGCGGGTTTATTTTGAAAAACCACGTACTACCGTAGGTTGGAAAGGTCTGATCAATGACCCAGACATGAATGATTCATTCAATATTGAAAAAGGTCTGCGTATCGGTCGCAAGCTATTACTTGAACTGAATGAAATGGGCTTGCCATGTGCCACTGAAGCACTTGATCCAAACTCGCCACAGTATTACCAAGACCTGATTTCATGGTCAGCAATTGGTGCACGTACCACAGAAAGCCAGACCCATCGTGAAATGTCTTCTGGTCTTTCTTCACCAGTCGGCTTTAAAAATGGTACTGATGGCGGTTTAACGGTCGCGACCAATGCGATGCAATCTGTGAAACATGGTCACAGCTTCCTCGGTCTGAATGATCAGGGTCAGGTGGCTGTGATTCGCACTTCAGGCAATCCTTATGCTCACGTGGTACTGCGTGGCGGTAATGGCAAACCGAACTACGATGCAGGCTCGGTTGCCGATGCAGAAGCTGCTCTAGTCAAGGCCAAAGTCAGCACCAAGATCATGATTGATGCCAGCCACGCCAACTCTAACAAAGACCCGTACCTGCAACCACTTGTACTTAAAAACATTTCCGAACAAATTCTTGATGGAAACAAGTCAATTGTTGGTATTATGGTAGAAAGTCATCTTAAGGGTGGTCGTCAGGACATTCCGGCGAACCTGAATGATATGGAATACGGTCAATCCGTTACGGATGGCTGTATCGACTGGGAAACGACTGAAAAAGTTTTACTCGACATGCATGAGGCATTGAAAGACATTTTACCTAATCGTTAAATGATCTGACCAACGCCATCGCCAAGATGGCGTTTGCATTTCTAGAACAAGGAAAATTTATCTGATGAATGATATTGAAACGGCATTAAGCCAGATTGAGAATTTTCAGTTCATACACGAACATCTGTTTAGCTCCGGTCAACCGACCACTACCCAATTACAGCTGATGAAAGAATACGGTGTATCTACAGTCATCAATGTGGCGTTGACCGATAGCGAACAGTATCAGCCGCATGAAGATAAAATTTGCCTTGAGCTGGGACTGAACTATATTCAGGTTCCGATTTCCTGGGAAACCCCTTCAGACAATCAATGCCTGCTGGTACTGGACCTGATCGATCATCTGGTAAAAGAGCAAATGGTCTGGGTACATTGTTCGCAAAACTACCATGTCAGCTGTCTGATGTACTTATATCGTCAGTACTATATGGATATCGATATGCCTACAGCACAAGAACACTTGCATCAGATCTGGGAACCAAATGAAACCTGGACCGGTTTAATGCATGCGGTTGCCCTACAGCTACAAGGTCGTAAAGCAACGCAGGAACTGGAACTTTCCCTGATTAATCCAAATTATTTTGCCTGATTTTATTTACTGTGGCTCAACAGCACGGTTGCCATGGACATAATGCCTTCCTGACGACCGGTAAAACCTAACTGTTCAGTGGTGGTGGCTTTAATACTGATTTGAGTCACATCAACATCCAAGACATCTGCAATACTTTGACGCATCGCCAGATTGTGCTTAGCCAGTTTTGGACGTTCACAGGCCACGGTAATATCGGCATTATTCAGGTGATAACCACGATCCAGAATTAGCTGATAAACATGCTTGAGTAGTACCCGGCTATCTGCACCTTTAAACCCAGGATCTGTATCTGGGAAATGCTGGCCAATATCTCCAAGCGCCAATGCACCCAACAAAGCATCACAGAGTGCATGCAGAACCACATCACCATCCGAATGTGCTTTCAGACCGTGAGTATGCGGAATTTGAATGCCTGCCAGAGTGACAAAATCACCTTCTTCAAATGCATGCACATCCAGACCCTGGCCAATACGAATTTGTGCAATCACCTTATACATCCTTTAGAAATAGCCCATTGAAATCTTGTACACTTGCTTTCTATTTCGCTATAGTTAGACCAAGCGTAACACAGTGAAAGTATAAGCGATCATGCTACTGAAAACTGATATAAATATGTTGAAAATAATTGGCCTGATGCTCGTTCTGGGGATGATTTCTACGGGTAGCTCAGCGATCACACTAAACTGTAGCGATGACAGCAAAAAAAAGGCTGCCATGAATAAAGTCTGCTCAGCATCGCTGGCTGAATCTCGTGAAAAACTCACAGACCAATACTTTACTGCTTTTCTGATTACTGATGCACCTGTGCGTTTATTGCAAGATAGCCAACAATTATGGGCCACGCGTTTACAGCAGTGCAAAACGCTAGACTGTTTTAAACAGCAATTCGAATGGCGTTTAGATGATTTAAATGTCTATATTTCGCTGAATCAAAGTCTGACCCAGCATTATATTAAGTTTGAACAGGGGCAAATTGCCAAGCAGCCCGTGCATCTCAAGATTCATCAACTGACCAAAGACCGGATCAAGATTGAAGGCCTAGCGTATCGTAATCCGAATAACCGGACCGAGAAGCAGATCATTCCTTTTTTAGCCTATACTACGCCTCAGACAAAAAACCAGATCACCGATAATGAAAATGACTGCCGCTATGAGTTTAACTATAGTAAAGCCATTTTAGCGGTCAGTAGCCAGCAAAAAGGCTGTGAACGTTTTACCGGTATTTATCGACTATATGATTGATTTAGTTTCAAAATATTATAATTTATTGTCATATAAAATGAGATTTTTGGTGTAAAAAATAGCCCGCAAGCGGGCTATCAATTTAAGCAGGATAGTATTGCGCAATTTCCTGACTGATCATTGCGGCCGTTGCAGCTGATAAAGTCCAGCCCAGATGACCATGTCCGGTATTGTAAAAGACTCGCTCATGTTTGCCACGACGTACCACAGGCATCATATTTGGCATCATGGGGCGTAAGCCTGCCCAAGGCAAGACATGCTCAGTACACAGATCAAAATTACGATTGGTCCAGTCAATTAAAGGTTGAATCCGGTCAGCTCGAATATCCCGGTTATAGCCATTAAACTCGGCTGTTCCTGCAACACGCAAACGATCCTTGCCTAGACGTGACAAGACAATTTTGGCGCTTTCATCCAGCAAACTGACCCAAGGTGCGTTGTTCTGGCTCTGCTCATCATTGAGTTGCACGGTAATCGAGTAGCCTTTGACTGGATAAACATTGACACGTTCACCAAGAATCTCAGCCAGTTGATAACTGCCAACACCTGCACAGATCACAATGGCATTTGCATTAATTTCTAGAACATCCTCTGGAGAGGAATGGACATTTTCAGTACTGGGTTTGCATTTAACCCGAATATTTTGAGCCTGATGATCAATAGCGAAAACATCTTGACCAAACTCAAATTTCACGCCTTTTTGCATACAGGCTTTGGCCAGAACGGTACTAAATTTATGAATATCCCCGGTGGCATCGCTCTGGCAGTAAAATCCTGCGTAATAATCGCCCGTTAATGCGGGTTCGATCTGTTTGATTTCTGCATTAGAAATTGCGTTGCGCTCCAGACCACCGCTACACAACAGATCATTCACTTTGATCGCAACATCATAATCCGTCTTGTTATGATAAAAATGTAAAATGCCGCGTTTTTCCAGATCGAAATCAATATTTTCTGTTTCGGCAATTTCAAATAAGCGTGCTCTTGCCAGTAAAGCCAGCCGTACCGTTTCTCGGGTATTGGCTTCATAATGTTTGATATTGCCCAGAAATTCCATGAGCCAGCTGTATTTATGTATACTGAAAGAAGGATTGAGCAAAAGTGGTGCGGTTTTTTGTGACATCCATTTGATGCCTTTGAGTACCGTGGCTTTCTGGTTCCATACTTCGGCATTACAGGCAGAAAGCTGGCCGCCATTGGCAAAGGATGTTTCCATTGCCGGATATAGATGCCGATCAACCACGGTCACTTGATAGCCTGATAATGCCAGCTCATAAGCTGTGGTTACTCCAGTAATCCCGGCCCCAATCACCACGACATGACGCATAGACACCTCCTTGATTGTATTGATGTCTTTTCCCATCTGTCATGTGTACCTGAGAGCTTCGGTAGATACATTGCACATCAATGCGGCCACCTTCCCCTTCGGTGAGTGATTCAACACTTCTCTCCAGAGTCTTTATCCATTATCACAGTCCTTTTGCCTGAGAGTTTCCTGGGACCTTGCTCCTTCGGCGAATGCAGAAGCATTTCTCTCCTGCAATAATGTTTTATTATCATGAGCAATTTATATACCATTTTTAGGAGAAACACAGTTTTTATTTATGTTAATTCACGTGAATTTATCCATGATTCTTTTTTTTAATTAACAGTATACATGTGTGATAGAGGATATTGCCTAGATATTAAATTTTTAGATTTTGCTGCCGTAAGTAAAACGAGTAAGTTCTACCCTTTATAAAATTCCAGAACTTATTTAATTTTGGCGCTTAAATAAAATTTAACCTTTTTTTTGCTTAGGCTATTTTAATAATTCAAAATGTAGAGTTTTCCTTATCCATTTTAGAATTTTAGATAATCCAAGAAAGCATCAGTACTAAGCTTCCTGCTGCGACCACTGTTTGTACACTGATAATACTAGCCATTAACTCACTATCGCCACCATACACCCGGGTTAAGACATACGAAGCTGAGGCGGTAGGAAGTGCAAAGAACAAGACCAATACCTGAGTAGTTAATGCATCAATCTGGAAAATTTTACACACTAAAAATGCAATCAGCGGCATTCCGAACAGGCGACCAAAGGTTATCAGGCTGAGTGGTAGAACGTCACGCTGAAAACCCTGAAACTGTAAGGCTGCTCCCACACACATCAAACCGAGCGGCAAACTGCACAGTGCAATCTGTTTAAGGAACTGCTCTGCTCCAGTCCAGAGTGACAAACCAGAAAGATTAAATAAACCACCCACAATACAGCCTAGAATTAACGGATTTTTAGACAAATCGAGGATGATTTTTTTCAGCTGCATATCGTGACTACAGGTAAATGCCAGCACTGACAAGATATTTACCAAAGGAATACACAGCACCATGATCACAGCGAAGATGGTCATGCCCTGCTGATGGAATAAGGTACTGACTGCTGCAAGTCCGATATAAGTATTAAAGCGCAGCAAGCCCTGAACATAGACGCCGAATCGCGCATAAGAGATCTGGTAAATATGACGCAAAATATACAGTGCAATACTGACCACAACCATGATACTAAATACGACCAGCACTACATCCTGAATGACATCTAGTTGAATCTTGGCTGTGGCCAGATTTAAAAACAGCATCACCGGAAACAGTGTATAATAATTTAACTTTTCTGCACCTCGCCAAAAATCTTCACTCAACCATTGCCTGTGCTTAAGCAGATAGCCAAAGCTGATCAGTCCGATGAGAGGAAATAAAGAAGTTAAAATAATATGCAGCATATGACATCCTGGTCTGTTTTCTGCCTAATCTTAAGTCACTTAGACTGAACAGAAAACTTAGCATGTTCAGGAGCTTTCCCACTACTCAATTTAAGCAGTAAAAAGCTTGAATTTTCATCAACTAATCATATTGATTTGCTGATTTTTCCTAAGATTAGCAAATGTAACGGAATCAACGGCTCTCCGACATTTTGATCCAGTGGATATGCTTTAATCTTTTCAGTCAGCTGATAGCCACGGCGCTGATAATATGCCAGCAGTTCAGTACGGACATTTAATACTGACATCTGAATCACTTTCTTCTTAAATATTTCGAAAATATGGGATTCGGCGAAGTCCAATAATTGCTTGCCATAACCCGAGTTTTGCTCAGCAGGTGCAACAGCAAAGCTTCCAATCTCTGCTATCTGCTGTCCTAGGCTCACGCCAATACAACCAAGAAGCTTATTTTCAATTTCCAGCACAAAGAGCTGAAAATTTTCTAAATTGAGCAATTCATATAACTGTTGTTCTTGAATACGATCACCCTGGATCATTCCTGCTTCAGTCGTCCATCCACCCAGAGTACGATAAGCTGTATTCATCAGTATGGTAAGTTGCTGAATATCAGCCTTGTTTGCCAATCGTATATTTTTATAGTGATTCATTTTATAAATAAAAAAAGTCAGACCGGAGTCTGACTTTAAAACAATTTCACTTTAAAGTTAAAGCAAATTATTTAGGTTCAATCGGTGCAAATGGCGCAACTACATCGGCATTTTGCGCACGGTGACGCATGAAGTGATCCATAAGAACAATCGCCAGCATCGCTTCAGCAATCGGCGTTGCACGCACACCCACACAAGGATCATGACGGCCTTTAGTCAGTACGTCCGTATCTTCACGCTCAATATTAATGGTTTTACCCGGCGTGGTGATAGATGCCGTCGGCTTCAAGGCAATTGCGACACGAATGTCCTGACCGCTAGAAATACCACCTAGAATACCGCCAGCATGATTGGCCAGGAAGCCTTCTGTGGTGAGTTCATCACGGCTTTCATGACCAAACTGTTCAGCAACGCCAAAACCATCACCGATTTCTACACCTTTAACGGCATTAATCGACATCATGGCATGCGCGATGTCAGCATCCAGACGATCAAAGACTGGCTCGCCCCAACCCACTGGCACTTTAGATGCAATGATCTCGAGTTTAGCGCCACAACTGGTGCCTTGCTCACGCAAAGACGTCACCAGCGCTTCAAAACGTGGTACTGCATCCACATCGCCACAGAAAAACGGATTATTTGGAACTTCATTCCAGTCCAGTTTCTCTGCTTTTTCAGTACCAATTTGAGTCACATGGCCACGAATCTCAATACCAAATTTCTCAAAAAGGAATTTCTTAGCAATTGCACCCGCTGCGACACGCATTGCCGTTTCACGGGCACTTGAACGGCCACCACCGCGGTAATCACGGAAACCATACTTTTGGGTATAGGTATAGTCGGCATGACCCGGACGGAAAGTCTGCGCGATATTGCCGTAGTCTTTCGATTTTTGATCCGTATTACGAATTAACAAACCAATTGAAGTACCAGTCGTTTTACCCTCAAACACACCGGAAATAATTTCTACTTCATCGGGTTCTTTACGCTGGGTTGCAAATTTCGATGTACCCGGCTTACGGCGGTCCAGATCTTTTTGCAAATCAGCTTCAGTCAGCTCAATGCCGGGTGGAACCCCATCGATGATGGCCATCAAGCCAACACCGTGAGATTCACCACAAGTCGTTACACGGAACAGTTGCCCTATACTATTACCTGCCATGTCAAACGACTCCTTATGCTTGAATAGACTGAATGAATAAATCACGGTAGGTACGGCATTGCTCTGCAGTTAATGCAAAGATACCAGTGCCACCTTTCTGGAATTGTAACCAGTAGAAATCAACCGAATTGAAGTTTTGGCGCATTGCCCATTCTGAGTTACCCACTTCGATCACGATCAGGCCATTCTCAGTCAGATAATCTGCAGCTTGAGCCAGCATTTTACGTACTAGATCCAGACCATCCTGACCTGCAGCAAGCGCAAGTTCAGGCTCATGATGGAATTCTTCAGGCAAATCAGCCATATCTTCCGCATCGACATACGGCGGATTAGATACGATTAAATCGTATTGATTTTCGGCTGGAATTTTTTCAAACAAATCCGATTCAAGCAATGCGATCTGATATTGCTTGTCATGATGCTCAGTATTGATTTGCGCAACTTCTAAGGCTTCTTTGGAAATATCAGTCGCATCCACTTCCGCTTCAGGGAAAGCATAAGCCAAGGCAATCGCGATACAGCCTGAACCGGTACACATATCTAGAATACGTTGAGGCGTCTTTGGATTCGGGTTTTCCGGCAAGTTATTGACTGCCTCACCCATTTGACCATGTTCACCCAGGCAATACGGGGCAAAACGGTTTTGAATCAGTTCAGCAATCGGTGAACGAGGGATTAGCACGCGCTCATCAACGTAATAAGGTTTACCGTCGAAGTAAGCCAGGTTCAATAAATATGAAGTTGGAACTTTTTCATTAATACGGCGTTCCAGCAGACTTAAAAATTCGGCTTTTTCACTTGGTAATAATTTGGCATCTAGAATTTCAGCGTCCGCTTTCCATTCTAGTGACAGGGTTTGCAGCACTAACGCTGAACTTTCAGCAAAATAATCTTCTGTGCCTTGGCCCAAATGTGCATCGTATTGACGTAATGCTGTCACACCAAAACGAATAAAATCACGAATGGTGGTTAAATTTTCAGCGGCTTCCTGCATGTGTTCAGGGCTAATAGTCGGTCGATCCACTTAAGGTGTCTCCAAGGTCATTTTTTTAAACGCCTTATGATACCTTGTTTTGCCTGCTTTTATAATGCTAAAAGCATGAAAAACACGAATTCTCTACGCCCACAAAAATTATAAAATTCCTGTTTTTGTGAGCGATTACGCAGATAAATGTTTATTTTATTCAGAGATGTTTGTGTTAAATGTCGATGCTAATGCTATGAAGATTTATCGAAACCCGGATGCATAAGAACGGGATTGATAAAGATTGGCTTGATCCATAATCAAAGCCAACATACATTGACCTTGCTGCTGCTTGGCATATTTTCCTGACATTCTAAAATTACATTGCTGGGCCAGTTTACGCTCCCACAATATATGCTGACTGCGAATGGCAGCGGTCTGGTTCGGATTCAATTTAAGATAAGTTTTATAGTTTTTCTTCAGACGTTTATTGTGAACTTTCAGCTCTTTTTCCAGGCATTTTTCCGCTTTAGGTGTATTACCATAACTAAAATTCATGCATTGTGTATATTCCTTGGAATACCCAATAGCAGCCTGTGTCTGAACCGCAGTACCCGCAAAAATTGCAACTAAAAACCATGCAAGACGCATAACTTCCCCTTGACCGAAACCGGTACAATCCCAATAAATGTTTAACAATCAATATTGTTTAAATTATCCACTGATATTAACGCAGTCCGGACAAAAATCCTATGCCTTTCTCGGACTGAAAGATTAAACAGTTGCACAATTGAAAATTGGCACATGACCCACATATAATCCGCATTCAATCTTCAAATGAGCCCAGATCTATGAGCTATAAGCACAATAATCTTATGGCGATGCGCCAGAATTACTGGAATGATCAAGCCTCCAGTCAGGTGCAGCAAGAAAAGGTATTTTTGCAGTCGACCTTAATGCAGCATGGCGTATTTACCGATGCGACACTGGAAGATGCCAAATATCTGTTTTTTGGCTTGCCAAGTATTGTGATTGTAAAAGGCTATGCTTTGGGCTTTATGCATGACAGCGTACAGCGCCTGATTCATCAACATATTCAAACAAATAAACAACAGTTACAGCAACGATCTGAATTAAAAATCCAATTTCAAATGGCATAATGCCCTGTCTAAACTGATACAAGTTGGTGAATAAATGAAAGCTTGCCTAGCTTTTACTATAAATTCAGCGGCTTAAACTTTTTTAATACGTGCAGAAACGCTACTATCCCTTACAATGATTTATTCTGCTTCATGCTGATGATGAAAGGATCGAGTTTACATGTCAGATCAGAACGATAAGCTTAAACAACTGAAAACCTCCTCTATGGATCGACGCTTATCGATCGCGAAGGCATCCTTGCTAGCAGGCACGCGTTGGGCGGCTTCTAGTGCAAGCTCCATGTTCTCGAGCGAAGAAGAAAAAGAAAAGAAACGTAAAAAAGCCATGAAAGAACAGGCCGATTATCTAGTAGCAGAAATTGGTAAGCTGAAAGGGTCTATCGTTAAAATTGGCCAGATGATGGCGCTGTACGGTGAGCATTTTCTGCCAGAAGAAGTCACTCAGGCTCTAAATACCCTGAACAATCAGACGGTGGCATTGGCATGGCCAGCCATCAAGACCCAGTTACAGCAACAACTCGGTTCAAAACTCGACGATCTCACCATTGATCATGAACCTTTGGGCACAGCTTCTTTGGCACAGGTACATCGTGCCACCCGAAAATCTGACGGCATGGAACTGGTGTTAAAAATTCAGTATCCGGGTGTAGCAGAAGCGATTGATTCGGATATGAGCCTGTTTAAAAACATGCTGAAATTGACTCGTATCGTGCCGCAGACCCGCGAATTCGACCAATGGTTCGATGAAGTCCGTGAGATGATGCACCGTGAAGTAAATTATCAGATTGAAGCAGATACCACGCGTCGTTTCGCTGCACGTTTAAAAGATGACCCGCGCTATATCGTACCAACGATTATTAATGAATATTGCTCAGATCGTGTGCTGTGCATGACCTTTGAACGTGGTGTGCCGATCAACAGCCCGGTGATGTTGTCCCTGCCCCAAGAACGCCGCAACCAGTTAGGTGAAGCGTCTCTGGAAATTGCAGTGCGTGAAATCTTCGAATGGGGCGAGATGCAAACAGATCCGAACTTTGGTAATTATCTGGTTCGTCTGGGCAATGGTGCTGATGTGCATGACAAGATTGTTCTGCTCGACTTTGGCGCAATCCGTCAGTTTGACCAGCATTTGCTCAGTGTTGCGCGCAACCTGATTCAGGCAGGCTATCATCATGACTCGGATATGATGGTCAAGGCCATGACCGGCTATGAATTTTTTGATTCAATTCCGCAAAGCATCAAACCGGATATGGCCAAGGTCTTCTTATTAGCTACTGAAGCGTTTAGTTCACCGCTAAATAATCAAGAATTGCCAGCTGGCATCATGGATGAACATAATCGCTATGACTGGAAAAAAAGTCAGCTGCATAGCCGTGTGATGCAACAGGCGTCGAGATCTATGGCTTCACGTTATTTCAGTGTTCCACCCAAAGAATTTATGTTTATTAGCCGTAAATTTATTGGTGCTTACACCTTTATGACCGTGATTGATGCCAAAACCAATGTGCGTGCCATGATTAAACATCATCTCTCTTAAAATAAAACCTGCATCAAAAAGACCCGGATGATTTTGTCATTCGGGTCAATTTTTATCCAAAATGGATTTTTTGTATTTTTATCTTTCTTTTTAATTTTCATTGATTTATTCGTTCCTTTCTTCAATCCCAAAAACCTAAAAATTGTCAATCATTCATGTCAGGGATGACATAGTTTTATCTCTGAGTGCATGTCAGTATTAAAAAATAACGTGACAACACCTTTAGGATAATCAGAATGAATAATATGGTGAATAAAGCCCAAGGATTTGGCTTGTCCATACTGACCAAAATCGCGGGCAGCGAAGTATTAGATCAATTAAAACTGCGTAAATTTGTAGAAAAATCGCTTTATCAAAGTTCAAAAGCAGGATTCAAAACCCTGAGTCAAACTCAGAAAATCCTGAAATCTGGCCAGAAGATTCAAAAACAGCGTCTGCCGCATCAGTCTAAATCCTTATTTGATCTGAATCTGACTCAAGAACAGCAAATGACCTGTAATGCCATGCAGCAATTTGCCCAAGAGGTGCTGTATCCCTTAGCGCATAATGCAGATCAGCATGAATTATTCCCCCATGAACTCTGGCAATACAGCACTGATTTAGGTTTGAATTTCTATGCCCTGCCTGAAGCATTGGGGGGCGTTGCATCAGAACAGAATATTGTCAGCAATATTTTAATCGCTCAACATTTGGCTCAGGGTGATTTCAGTCTGACGGCTGGCTTACTTTCGACTTTTAGTGTCATTAACGCCATTACCCGCTGGGGCTCAGAGCAGATTCAGTCAGAATATCTGGGCGCTTTCGCAGAAAATCCTGAATTAAAGGCTACCTTTGCGGTGCAGGAAGAAACAGCAGCGTTTAACCCGGAGCAACTTAAAACTAAAGCTGTTGCACATCAGGGATATTATCTGATTCGGGGTCAAAAGACCTTGGTGCTCTTGGGAGAAAGTGCCGATCTATACCTGGTCAGTGCTGATCTAGATGGCAGAGCTGAGGTCTTTGTGGTGCAACGCGATAGTACCGTCACTGCGAAAAAATCGCCGGCTATGGGATTAAAAGCTACTGAAACCGTTACGCTCAAATTTGAAAATACTCCGGCATATCGTCTGGGAGATGTGGATTTTGATTATACGGGGCAGAGTAAAACTTGAAGTGCGACATAAACCACCTAATTAATTTAAAGGGTTTATGGAGTATATAAAATTGTCATACCATCATCTTAACTTTGAAGATCGTACTGCATTAATGCTTGAGTCAAGAAAAGAAGGCTTTTCAGCCAGAAAATTTGCTGAACTTATTAAAAGACATCCTAGTACGATCTATCGTGAGCTTAAAAGAAATAGCATCAATGACGTTTATCAAGCTCGATATGCTTCTGATAACACTTTTGCTAGACGTAGACGTGGTCACAGAAAACTCAAAATCGATTCAATCCTCTGGAAATTTATTGTTGAAGCGATCCGTTGTTTATGGTCTCCTCAGCAAATAGCAAAGCGTTTAAAGACATTTCCTGATTTGGATCAAACAATGAATGTAAGCCATACAACGATTTATTCAACGATACGAGCATTACCCAAGGGTGAGTTGAAAAAAGACTTATTATCCTGTCTACGTCATGAAAATAAAAAGCGAAAAGCTAACGGTGAACCTAAAAAAGATTCTATATTACAGGATATTAAAACTATTCATGAGCGCCCAGCCGAAGTTCAAGAAAGAAAAATACCGGGTCATTGGGAAGCTGATTTAATTAAAGGTAAAGACAATAAAAGTTCGATAGCAACACTTATTGAACGAAATACACGGCTCTGTATCTTGGCAACATTACCTGATGCAAAGGCAGAATCAGTGCGCAAGGCTTTAACTGAAGCTCTGAAATATTTACCTGCAGAACTGCGTAAAACGTTGACCTATGACCGTGGACGCGAGATGGCAGAACATAAAATACTTGAAGAAGATTTAGGCATAGATGTATATTTCTGTGACCCACATTCACCCTGGCAAAAAGGCACATGCGAAAATATGAATGGTTTAATTAGGCAATATTTACCTAAAGGGATTGATTTAAATCAGGCAGATCAGCATTATTTAAATCAAGTTGCCATGTCACTGAATACTCGTCCTAGAAAAGCGTTAGATTGGCTTACACCATTAGAGAAATTTGCTCAGCTTGTTGATTATCATAAGACTTTTCAAACTGTCGCACCTCATGTTTGAATTCGCCCGGCTTTTATTGATCTGGGTAATTTAATGTGGTGTGCGATGGCGGTGGGCACCTGTGAAGCAGTCAAAAAATACTGTGTGCAATATGCCAATGAACGTATCGCTTTTGGTGAACCGATTTCCCATCGTCAGAGTGTCGCCTTTATGATTGCCGATATGACCATTGAAATTGACGCGATGCAAATGCTGATCCTGAATGCCGCGAGTCTGGCTGAATCTAGTCAAACTTTTCATCGTGAAGCCTATTTGGCACGCTTACTCTGTGCAGAAAAATCCATGAAAATAGGCACCGATGGTGTACAGATTTTCGGTGGTCATGGTTTTACCAAAGAACATCCGGTCGAACGCTGGTATAGAGATCTTAGATCTACTGCCATTCTCCATTCTGGCTTGCATGCCTGATCAAAACATAAAGAAGAACAATGATGAATCTACAAACTCCAAAAAAATTTAAGCTTTTGATTGATCAAGCACATGAAGTTGCCCTCAATGTTTTGCGTCCGATTTCACGTAAATATGATAAGGCTGAACATGCTTATCCGATAGAACTAGACATGCTCGCTTCTGTCGTGGATGGCATGAACCAAGGTAGTGAAGGCATGAATGCAGGTGCAGCAGTCAATAAACGTGGCGATGCAGATACGACTAATAAAAATGGCATTAATATGTCTACCGCCCTGAGCATTATTGAAATGTGTTATGGCGATACTGGCTTATTACTCTCGATGCCACGCCAAGGATTAGGAAATTCAGCCATTGCAGCTGTTGCCAATGATGAGCAATTGCACCGTTTTCATGGAACTTGGGCAGCCATGGCGATTACCGAGTCAGGTTGTGGTTCAGATTCCGCTGCGATTCGTACTACTGCGATCAAAGACGGTGATGACTATATTCTGAATGGTGAGAAGATTTTTGTAACCTCCGGAGATCGTGCTGATGCAGTGGTCGTTTGGGCAACTTTGGATAAAAAACTGGGACGATCAGCCATTAAATCATTTGTGGTGACCAAAGGTACTCCAGGAATGAAGGTGGAACGACTGGAACATAAATTAGGGATTAAATCATCCGATACTGCCACGATTAGCTTTATCAACTGTCGAGTACCTGCAGCAAACTTGCTCGGCCATGCAGAAATCGATATTGCTAAAGGCTTTGCTGGCGTGATGGAAACCTTTGATAATACTCGCCCGCTGGTTGCAGCCATGGCAATTGGTTGTGCGAAAGCCTCGCTGGAACGCATCAAGGAGATTTTTAAGGAGCAGCTGGACTCTACTTATGCCACACCGTATTTACAAAGCTCTAATATCGCAGCACAAATCTATCGTATGGAAGCTGAATGGGAAGCAGCACGCTTGCTGATGCTGAAAGCTGCCTGGATGGCCGATAATCGCAAACCAAATTCACGTGAAGCCTCTATTGCCAAAGCCAAGGCCGGTCGGATCGGTAATGAAATCACCTTAAAATGTGTCGAACTGGCAGCAGCCATTGGTTATAACGAAACTGAACTTTTGGAAAAATGGGCGCGTGATTCCAAGATTTTGGATATCTTTGAAGGCACCCAGCAAATTCAGAAACTCATTATTGCCCGTCGGGAGTTGGGAAAATCATCAAGCGAATTAAAATAATGATTGCTCATTAAATAGCGAATTAAACTTACATGAGTTAATTAAACGATGGATTTTTTAAGGATTTAAGGTTATAAAAATTCATCGTTTTTTTAAAATAAAATCAGTTCTATATGTACTCTATTCGTCCTATTCAGCCTGAAGATAATGCCCAAATTGCAAGCATTATTCGTCGTGTTTCCCAAGAGTTTGGACTGGCAGCAGAATCTGGTTTCGCAGTAGGCGATTCTATTCTAGATGAGCTATATCAAGTTTATCAACAAACAAAATCAGCTTACTGGGTTATTGTGGATCAACAAAATAAAATTTACGGTGGTGGTGGAATTGCACCCTTAAAAGGCGATGCAAATATTTTAGAAATTCAGAAAATGTATTTTTTACCTGAGATCCGTCAGCAAGGTTTTGCCAAGAAAATTTTAGAATTATCCTTTGAATTTGCACAGGCTCATCAGATTAAGTCAGTCTATCTAGAAACAACTAAAGTGCTTTGGCAAGCGGTGAAACTCTATGAAAAATTAGGTTTTCAGCATCTTGATTATCCTGAAGGCAATACCGGACATAGTGATGCCTGTGAAATCTGGATGCTGAAAACTCTTTCAACTTAGAGGTTTTTTAGTAGATAGATAAAGTTTGTATAGTAATAAAGTGCTTTCATCAGCAGCAAGCTTGACTCTTGTATATAGGCTGCCTAACATCGAAATACGTTTATTCAGGCATGGAATTCACAGTTTGTTTGTTTCTCATTTATTCAATCCAATTAAATCTAAACGTTCACTATTTCATTCTCAATCTTTTAAATTTTCCTCTATTTTATTGAGCACTTTTCTTTTTGCGGGTTGTTCATCCTTGGGCGGAGGCTCGGTAGAAAAACGCGCAGCTAAGCTGTCTAAAGGCATTCAAACTGCTTATTCCACCCCATCCAGTACAGCTAATCGTGTTTCACCTTTAATTGTTCAACATGCACAAAATCAGGGTGTAGATCCGCTTCTAGTGGCGGCTGTGATTCGTCAGGAATCTACTTATCGTAGCCAAGCAACTTCGCCAGCAGGTGCGGTAGGCTTGATGCAAGTGATTCCGAGATATTGGCAACAAACTTGTCCAGGTGATTTATACAATGAAAGCAGTAATATCCAATGTGGTACATATATTCTTTCTAAATATAATCAATCATCCGGTGACTGGAAGAAAGCGCTTGCCTATTATAATGTAGGTCCGTCAGGTTATGAAAATAATCGTAAAATGCGTAAACAAGGTAAACGTTATGCCAACCAAGTAAAACAGCATAAAAAAATGCTAAAAGACTCTCTCTAATGACTGAATAAAGAGAATTAATTTAACCATACTTAGGCTATTTTATTTAATATTTGGTAAATAGTAATCGCTAATTGTGTCCATTAAAGTTTTTACCATGAAAGTATACCTACAACCTATTAATCTCAGCCATGATATATATATTCAGCTAAAATAGTCTGCAATAAAAAACCAGCGATTCGCTGGTTTTTTATTTTGTAAGGTTTATAAGATCAGCTTGTAAACTCTTATAGCGCTAGTTTTACAGAGATCCCAATAGGTCAAACAAATTAACAGGAATTCTCTGTCTCAGAAGAATCTGATCAACTTTGAGATATAGATATGTTAAATATCTTATCTAAAATTCCACGCACAAAAAAATCCCCCTCTGCCTTAGCGGAGGGGGTGTTTTGAATAATGAGCTGGCGATGACTTACTCTCACATGGGTAACCCCACACTACCATCAGCGCTAAGAGGTTTCACTTCTGAGTTCGGGAAGGGATCAGGTGGTTCACTCTTGCTATGGTCGCCAGCACAACTGTTTATGACTTTGCATTTGGTCTTATTTAGATGCCAATGCTTGGTCAAATAGAATTCATTAACAGGTATATCTGAGTTGTGAGTGTAACATAAAGCGTAGCTTTATGCCTTGCACTCAGGCAAACGCTTTCGCGTTTGCTTATTCTTCGTTCATCTTTAGCGTTCACTAAATCAAGCTGTTTTGCTTAATATCGAATCAATTGATCCTCACTTCTTTCGAAGTTCGTACAACAACTGTTTGGGTGTTGTATAGTCAAGCCTCACGAGCAATTAGTATTGGTCAGCTTCACATATCACTATGCTTCCACATCCAACCTATCAACGTCGTAGTCTTCAACGGCTCTTTAGGAGACATAAAGTCTCGGGGAAATCTTATCTTGAGGTAGGCTTCCCGCTTAGATGCTTTCAGCGGTTATCCCTTCCGAACATAGCTACCCGGCGATGCCACTGGCGTGACAACCGGTACACCAGAGGTTCGTCCACTCTGGTCCTCTCGTACTAGGAGCAGATCCTCTCAAATTTCCAACGCCCACGGTAGATAGGGACCGAACTGTCTCACGACGTTCTAAACCCAGCTCGCGTACCTCTTTAAATGGCGAACAGCCATACCCTTGGGACCTGCTTCAGCCCCAGGATGAGATGAGCCGACATCGAGGTGCCAAACACCGCCGTCGATATGAACTCTTGGGCGGTATCAGCCTGTTATCCCCAGAGTACCTTTTATCCGTTGAGCGATGGCCCTTCCATACAGAACCACCGGATCACTAAGACCTACTTTCGTACCTGCTCGACTTGTGGGTCTCGCAGTTAAGCGCGCTTTTGCCTTTATACTCTACGCGTGATTTCCGACCACGCTGAGCGCACCTTCGTACTCCTCCGTTACTCTTTAGGAGGAGACCGCCCCAGTCAAACTACCCACCAGACATGGTCCTCGTCCCGGATAACGGGACAGAGTTAGAACCTCAATATTACCAGGGTGGTATTTCAAGGACGGCTCCATCGCAACTAGCGTCGCGACTTCAAAGCCTCCCACCTATCCTACACAAGTAAGATCAAAGTTCAATGTCAAGCTGCAGTAAAGGTTCACGGGGTCTTTCCGTCTAGCCGCGGGTACACCGCATCTTCACGGCGAATTCGATTTCACTGAGTCTCTGCTGGAGACAGCGCCCCCATCATTATGCCATTCGTGCAGGTCGGAACTTACCCGACAAGGAATTTCGCTACCTTAGGACCGTTATAGTTACGGCCGCCGTTTACTGGGGCTTCGATCAAGAGCTTCGCTTACGCTAACCCCATCAATTAACCTTCCAGCACCGGGCAGGCATCACACCCTATACGTCCACTTTCGTGTTTGCAGAGTGCTATGTTTTTAATAAACAGTTGCAGGGGCCTGGTTTCTGAGGCTGTCGGCCGCTCAAGGAGCAAGTCCTATCACAGACAACAGCGTACCTTCTCCCGAAGTTACGGTACCATTTTGCCTAGTTCCTTCAGCAGAGTTCTCTCAAGCGCTTTGGTCTACTCGACCTGACCACCTGTGTCGGTTTCGGGTACGATTCCTGTGTAACTGAAGCTTAGAGACTTTTCCTGGAAGCATGGTATCAGCCACTTCACTGTACAAGTACAGCTTGCTATCAGTTCTCAGCATAGAGTACCCCGGATTTGCCTAAGATACATGCCTACAACCTTCCACCTGGACAACCAACGCCAGGCTGACTTAACCTTCTCCGTCCTCTCATCGCATTACACAGAAGTATTGGAATATTAACCAATTTCCCATCGACTACGCCTCTCGGCCTCGCCTTAGGGGTCGACTCACCCAGCCCCGATTAACGTTGGACTGGAACCCTTGGTCTTTCAGCGTGCGAGTTTTTCACTCGCATTGTCGTTACTCACGTCAGCATTCGCACTTCTGATACCTCCAGCAGACTTCTCAATCCACCTTCATCGGCTTACAGAACGCTCCCCTACCACGCATAATAAATTATGCATCCGCAGCTTCGGCATATAGTTTTAGCCCCGTTACATCTTCCGCGCAGGCCGACTCGACTAGTGAGCTATTACGCTTTCTTTAAAGGGTGGCTGCTTCTAAGCCAACCTCCTAGCTGTCTATGCCTTCCCACATCGTTTCCCACTTAACTATAATTTTGGGGCCTTAGCTGGCGGTCTGGATTGTTTTCCTCTTGACTACGGACGTTAGCACCCGCAGTCTGTCTCCCGGATAGTACTCATTGGTATTCGGAGTTTGCATCGGTTTGGTAAGTCGGGATGACCCCCTAGCCGAAACAGTGCTCTACCCCCAATGGTATTCGTCCGAGGCGCTACCTAAATAGCTTTCGGGGAGAACCAGCTATCACCAAGTTTGATTAGCCTTTCACCCCTATCCACAAGTCATCCCCTGGCTTTTCAACGACAGTGGGTTCGGTCCTCCAGTTAGTGTTACCCAACCTTCAACCTGCTCATGGATAGATCACCTGGTTTCGGGTCTATACCCAGCAACTAAACGCCCTATTAAGACTCGGTTTCCCTACGGCTCCCCTATTCGGTTAACCTTGCTACTGAATATAAGTCGCTGACCCATTATACAAAAGGTACGCAGTCACCGGACTAAGCCGGCTCCCACTGCTTGTATGCATGCGGTTTCAGGATCTATTTCACTCCCCTCACAGGGGTTCTTTTCGCCTTTCCCTCACGGTACTGGTTCACTATCGGTCAGTCAGGAGTATTTAGCCTTGGAGGATGGTCCCCCCATATTCAGACAAGGTTTCACGTGCCTCGCCCTACTCGACATCATCATATAAGCCCTTTCGTGTACAGGACTATCACCGTCTACGGTCGCACTTCCCAGAGCGTTCCACTAGAACTTATATGACTTAATGGGCTCTTCCCCTTTCGCTCGCCGCTACTGAGGGAATCTCAATTGATTTCTTTTCCTAAGGGTACTGAGATGTTTCACTTCCCCTCGTTCGCCTTGCAACACTATGTATTCATGTTGCAATACCTACCTTATGGTAAGTGGGTTTCCCCATTCAGACATCTCCGGATCACAGGATATTTGCCGCCTCCCCGGAGCTTTTCGCAGGCTATCACGTCTTTCTTCGCCTCTGACTGCCAAGGCATCCACCACATGCACTTAATTACTTGACTATACAACCCCAAACAGTCGTTTATCCTTACAAGTGGGATAAGCAACAGATCGTGTCTTTCAACACTCTCATACAGTTGGCGTTTCGTAGATTTAACTACAGTACAGCTTCAATTAGATTCATATACCAAAACGCTTGATTCAGTTAATTTCGCTAGAACTCATTTCTTGTAGTTGCCTACTTGAAACGAGTTTGAACAAATTATTTCAACTCAAATATATTCTGTTAATGATTTTTCCAGCCTTCGTCAGGTCAGGAAACTGTGATAAATCACAGAGATTATCAAGTGCGCGTATCATAACGCTTGTACTTGCTAATCTCTAGGATCTAAGCACTTGATCGCTTAGGAACTAAACAACTTCATCACTGTATGCTTACATACTGCGCGAAGCGTAGCTTCTTGCTTAAATTTCAAGTAAAAGCAGTGCTTTTATGATCTTGAAATTTGGTGGAGACTAGGAGAGTCGAACTCCTGACCTCCTGCGTGCAAAGCAGGCGCTCTACCAACTAAGCTAAGTCCCCAGCTTATCAATAAGTCAATGTTTCTGATTTTCCGTACTTCGTCAGTAGTGGTGGGTCTGACAAGACTTGAACTTGTGACCCCACGCTTATCAAGCGTGTGCTCTAACCAACTGAGCTACAGACCCTCAGATACATCGTATGAAGAACAACTTGTTGTGGATTCTTACCAATCGTCAATCTTTCGTTAAGGAGGTGATCCAGCCGCAGGTTCCCCTACGGCTACCTTGTTACGACTTCACCCCAGTCATCTGCCACACCGTGGTAAGCGTCCCCCCTAAGGTTAGACTACCTACTTCTGGTGCAACAAACTCCCATGGTGTGACGGGCGGTGTGTACAAGGCCCGGGAACGTATTCACCGCGGCATTCTGATCCGCGATTACTAGCGATTCCGACTTCATGGAGTCGAGTTGCAGACTCCAATCCGGACTACGATCGGCTTTTTGAGATTAGCATCCTCTCGCGAGGTAGCAACCCTTTGTACCGACCATTGTAGCACGTGTGTAGCCCTGGTCGTAAGGGCCATGATGACTTGACGTCGTCCCCGCCTTCCTCCAGTTTGTCACTGGCAGTATCCTTAAAGTTCCCGGCTTAACCCGCTGGCAAATAAGGAAAAGGGTTGCGCTCGTTGCGGGACTTAACCCAACATCTCACGACACGAGCTGACGACAGCCATGCAGCACCTGTATGTAAGTTCCCGAAGGCACCAATCCATCTCTGGAAAGTTCTTACTATGTCAAGACCAGGTAAGGTTCTTCGCGTTGCATCGAATTAAACCACATGCTCCACCGCTTGTGCGGGCCCCCGTCAATTCATTTGAGTTTTAGTCTTGCGACCGTACTCCCCAGGCGGTCTACTTATCGCGTTAGCTGCGCCACTAAAGCCTCAAAGGCCCCAACGGCTAGTAGACATCGTTTACGGCATGGACTACCAGGGTATCTAATCCTGTTTGCTCCCCATGCTTTCGCACCTCAGTGTCAGTATTAGGCCAGATGGCTGCCTTCGCCATCGGTATTCCTCCAGATCTCTACGCATTTCACCGCTACACCTGGAATTCTACCATCCTCTCCCATACTCTAGCCAACCAGTATCGAATGCAATTCCCAAGTTAAGCTCGGGGATTTCACATTTGACTTAATTGGCCACCTACGCGCGCTTTACGCCCAGTAAATCCGATTAACGCTTGCACCCTCTGTATTACCGCGGCTGCTGGCACAGAGTTAGCCGGTGCTTATTCTGCGAGTAACGTCCACTATCCAAGAGTATTAATCTCGGTAGCCTCCTCCTCGCTTAAAGTGCTTTACAACCAAAAGGCCTTCTTCACACACGCGGCATGGCTGGATCAGGGTTCCCCCCATTGTCCAATATTCCCCACTGCTGCCTCCCGTAGGAGTCTGGGCCGTGTCTCAGTCCCAGTGTGGCGGATCATCCTCTCAGACCCGCTACAGATCGTCGCCTTGGTAGGCCTTTACCCCACCAACTAGCTAATCCGACTTAGGCTCATCTATTAGCGCAAGGCCCGAAGGTCCCCTGCTTTCTCCCGTAGGACGTATGCGGTATTAGCATCCCTTTCGAGATGTTGTCCCCCACTAATAGGCAGATTCCTAAGCATTACTCACCCGTCCGCCGCTAGGTCAAGTAGCAAGCTACTCTTCCCCGCTCGACTTGCATGTGTTAAGCCTGCCGCCAGCGTTCAATCTGAGCCATGATCAAACTCTTCAGTTTAAAATCAGTAGTACCTTTAAAGGGTACCAATCTTGGCTCATCAATTTTCTGACAAATATTTCTCAAATAAACTTCGAGTAATTTCTACCATCAATCAATGAAAATAATTTCGATCGATCAACCAGTAAAAATCCACACAAGTTGTTCTTCATAATCTCTTAATGATCTTCTTAAAACCTCGTCAGTTTCAAGCTCCAACCCAATTATTTAACGTTTCGTTTCATGCATTGCGTTGGTGTGCTGCGTATTCTATACAGTTTCAAAACGAGCGCAAGGGATTTTCTTAAAAATATCCAAAAAAACCAACCATACGTTTATTTTTTAATCTAAAAAGCTATTTTTAACACTTTTTTTGCGTTTTTCTAGCTAATTCCGCATGAAAAGTTTAAGCAAATGTTAATTTTCCAGCCCTCATCTCATAAAAAAAGATCACCCTAATGGTGATCTTTTTGATTCTTCATCAAAATATTTTAATTTGCCTGCTCAGCCAGCCAAGTCATAAATTTTTGACGCTCAGCTTTAGAAGCCTTTTGCCATAATTGAATCAGCTGCTGATCATTCTGGTCTGCTGACTGAGTATATACAGCTGCCGGTTGATGAACTGGTGTCGCAACTTGAGTCGTCATATCTAATTTTTTAGTCAACACGCGATTTCCAAACCATGGTTTCGCTGCATCTTTAGCGCCCGTCTGCTGGACTAGGAGCTGATTTTTTGCATCATATAGCCCAATAATGGGCTGATTTTTATATTTTTGCGCTGCATCAAAATCTTTAGGCGCCTGAATGAGTGCTAAACGATAAGTTTCGCCATCTTTAAGGCTTGGTGTTTTTACCGTAACCACACCTGACTTTAAAATGTCATGTGAATTATCTGAATGCTGGAAAAATTCGTTATAGCGCACACTGATCGCATTTATACCTGCATCCAAGCTATAAGTCTGATTAGAACGCAATAGACCCGAGTTCACCTCCTGATCATTTACAGCAATAATTTTTATTTCTTCAGGTACTGTTACGGTCACTGCCGAAAAAACTGATGTGCTAAACAGAAACACTGCTGCAGTTGCCGCAATACGTAAACCCATATCCTTTACTCATTTTTGGTTGTTTATTAAAAATTAGCTGCACTATGCCGCGCTTAAATGACAATCTTATGACATAAGCTAGAGCGATACAGCCTGTGTTTTTAGCATTTATTTGCTAGAGATATCACATCATATCCAAATCCAACTCTAAGACATAAAAAAAGAAGCATCAAAGTGCTTCTTTTTTTATAATCTAAAATCATTTATGCAAAAGTCTTAAAGCGCTCTGCATCATCCATAAAGGTTTTTTCACCTGCAGGTGCTTCAATTGACCCAAATACCAGTTGAGCGCGAAGCTTCCAGTGAGATGGAATCTCGAAAGTTTGTGCGACTTCTTCATCAATAATTGGATTGTAGTGCTGCAATGAAGCACCGATATTTTTTTCTGCCAAAGCGGTCCAGGTTGCAAACTGTGCAATAGCGGAAGAATGCTCAGACCAGACCGGGAAGTTATCGGCATAGAGTGCAAACTGCTCCTGCATCGACTTCACCACATTCTGATCTTCATAAAACAATGCGGTACCATAACCCGCAGCAAAAGCATTGATCTTGCTATTAGTTGATTCAAATGCATCTGCTGAAACCAGGTCACGTAAAGTTTCACGTACAATATGCCAGAAAGTATCATGTGATTGACCAAATAAAATCACCACACGCGAGGTTTGCGAGTTAAAAGATGACGGACTGTGCTTCACCGCATCTTTAATGATTTTCTCAATTTCTGCTTGATCCAGATCTACATTTTTTCCAATTGAATAAATGCTACGGCGTTGTTTGATTTGATCTAAAAATGCCATGAACCCACCTCTGTATATTTTGATTATTTGAAAATCGATAAAGTTATATTACGTGCTTTAAGCACCCAAGACAGGTGCATTTCGATAACAATGTGTTTTATTTATAGAACAATCAGATTTAGATCTGGGTAGCGTATTTGTATCTGATTTTATCCGCAGCTTCCATGCTGTCACATATAAAGTTCTCTATAAACTTTTAATTAAATACTTTGAAACGGTGCTGATCCGGCTTTTGTAATTTTTCTTCTACTGTTTGTTCAATTGATCCAAAGCAAAGTTGGGCTCGCAACAACCAGTTCTTTTCAATTTCAAAATGCTCAGCGACCCTTTCATCAATCAGTGGATTGTAGTGCTGTAAGGATGCCCCTAAGCCAGAATCTGTCAGCGTCGTCCACACAGCAAATTGCGCCATACCGGAAGTTTGTTCCGACCATGCTGGAAAATCTTCACTATTTAATGGCATTTTCTTTTGTAATTGTTGAATCACGGCTTGATCTTCATAAAACAAAACCGTGCCATAGGCAGCAGCACATTGATTCAACTTGATTTCCATTCCTTCGTAAATAGATGCCGGCATATGCTGACGCTGTACCTGTTTCACAATTTCCCAGAATTGATGATGAGAATCTGCGAATAACACCACAATGCGCGTAGTTTGAGAATCATAAGCCGAAGGACAACTCCGCACTGCTTCCTGAATGATTTCGCCAAGATAAGCCTGACTAGAATGTACCCGCTTACCGAGTTGATCGATACTACGGCGCTTTTTCAATTGATCGACAAAAGTCAATTCTAAATCATCATTCAGTTTATTTTTTCTTGAAAATTTAAAATCCTTGGTTATATCGCTTGTTAATACCTGACCAATCTTATTTAGCAATGCCATTTTCTATCCCACAAAAAACAAGCCAAATCAGCTTAGAGAATCCCCTACAATTATAAGGCCTTTATTAAGATAGGCAGATTTAGTGGTGGTTTTACTGTCGGTTTTTACAACACTCGAACTGGCTAAAAACAATAAACTCCGCACTTGGCGGAGTTTATGTGAAGCATTGCGCATTATTTATTTTTCAGTTTCAAATAATGCAGCAACAAAAGATTTGGCAGAGAATGGACGCAAGTCATCAATTTTTTCACCGACACCAATAAAGCGAATCGGCACATGAGTACGACTGGCGATATTAAACAGTACACCACCTTTGGCAGTCCCATCAAGTTTGGTAATAGTTAAGCCCGTCAAGCCTACCGCCTCATCAAACATCTCGACCTGATTAATGGCATTCTGGCCAGTACCGGCATCGACCACCAACATCACTTCATGCGGTGCAGTGGCATCAATTTTCTGCATCACACGTTTTACTTTAGTCAATTCCTGCATCAAATGACCTTTGTTATGCAAACGGCCCGCTGTGTCTGCAATCAATACATCCACGCCTTTGGCACGCGCACTTTCAAAAGCATCGAAAATCACTGAAGCTGAGTCAGCACCATGACCCTGAGCAACAACCGCAATATTATTACGCTCACCCCAGATCTGGAGCTGTTCAGTTGCAGCCGCACGGAAAGTATCGCCTGCTGCCAGCATGACAGTCTTACCTTCACCTTGTAAGCGTTTGGCCAGTTTGCCAATCGTGGTGGTTTTACCGACACCGTTTACACCCACCACCAGAATCACATAAGGCGATTTATTCGGATCAATATGCAGCGGTTTTACCCGTGGTGCCAATAAAGCCACCAGTTCTTCCTGAAGTGCTTTATAGAGTGAATGCGAGTAGATCAAATCACCACGTGCTGTACGTTCAGTCAGGTTAGCGATAATGGTCTTGGTTGCTTCCACGCCAATATCTGCCACCAGAAGCTGCTCTTCGACTTCTTCTAATAATTCATCATCAATTTCTTTACCACCGATCAGGATATTCACCATCCCATCGGCAAGGTTTTTACGGGTTTTGGTTAAACCCACTTTCATACGGCTAAAGAAGCCACCTTTCGCAGCAGAATCTTCATTTTCAGTTTCTGTGGTAACAGGTGCAGAAACTACAGCTGTTTCGCTTGGCGTTTCTACGATAGGCACATTGACCGCAGGTAAGCTCGGTAATGTGACATCATCATCTCCGATATCAGCATCAATCAAAAATTTGTTTTGCCCATTAGATTGCTGTTGCATGCCGAATCCTTGAAAAGCATTGCGTTAAAAACCCAGATTCTACCATAACTTGCCTGCTTTGCAGCTAGCAATGGAAATGCTGGACAAACATACCAAAAAGCTACAGCTCTCGGTTGCTTTCAAGCACACATTTATTAAAAATAACTCTAAATACAAATGCCTATTTCAGGAGATCTAGTGTTCATCACCTTTTTGACTATCTCCTCTTTCTCGCAAATGATCAAACAGACGCTTTATCCACTCAGCGCTGTCTTACTCAGTCTGACTTTTAGTACGGCTCAGGCACAAACCCGAAGCGAATTATCACGGACTACTTTTGAAACCACTTTAAGTAACGGTTTAAAAGTCATTATTCGGGAAGACCATCGTGCGCCCATGGTAATGACACAAATCTGGTACAAAGTCGGCAGCAGCGATGAATCTGGAAATATTCTGGGGGTATCACATGCGCTTGAACATATGATGTTTAAAGGTACTCACAAAGTTCCAAATGACGAATTTACCCGCCTGAGCCGGATTTATGGCGGCAGTATCAATGCAGCCACCTTCACCAATTACACCAATTATTATCAGCTTTATCCTAAGGCCTATTTTCCTATGGCCTTGGAACTCGAGTCTGACCGTATGAGCAATTTATTGCTACGGCAGCAGGACTTCGAACCAGAAATTAAAGTCGTCATGGAAGAACGGCGCCAGCGTACCGATGACAATCCGCGGGCGCAAGCCTTTGAACGGTTTAAATGGATCAGTTATCCGACCAGCCACTACCGTCAGCCGGTGATTGGACACATGAAAACTCTGAATAATATTCAGTTGAATGATGTCAAAAAATGGTATCGGGATTGGTACAGTCCGAATAATGCCATTCTGGTGATTGTTGGAAATGTAGAATCTGAAGCTGCTTTGGCTCAGGTACAAAAATATTTTGCTGACATTCCCGCACGCCCAACCCCAGCACGCAATGATGTACTGGAGTTTGAGCGTTTGGGTTATCGCCATATGGAAATCAATAGCAATATTCAGGTGCCCAATCTGTACATGACCTGGAATGTAAAATCCCTTGGCACTGCCAAAAACCCCCAAGATGCTTATGCCTTGACCATTATTCGCAGTCTTTTGGACAGTGGCATTTCTTCGCGCCTGCAAGACCGATTGGTACGTGATCGTAAAATTCTGACCTCTGTCAGCGTTTCTTATGATCCCTATAATCGCGGCGACAGCCTGTTTGGTATTTCTGCCTTACCTGCGCCGGGCATCTCTTTGCAAGAAGCACAACAAGCAATTCAGGATGAAGTGGATTTACTTAAAACTACAGCGATGACCCAACAGGAAGTGGATCGTATCAGTACCCGCTTTATTTCCAATTTGATCTATAGCCAGGATGATATTGCCGGACAAGCCAAAATGATTGGAAATCTAGAGGTCAATGGCTTGAGTTATCGCCTGATGGATGAATTACCGAAACACTTTGAAAGTGTCAGCGTTCAGGATATCCAGCGTGTCGCAAACGCCTATTTTGTACGTGAAAATCTCAGCACGCTTTATCTCTCTCCTGAACAAAACACCCAGCAACGGGGATTATAATGCTTCAACTTCGTTCATTTTTGCTTATTTCAATTTTAAGTCTTAGCTCGGCTACCCATGCAGAAAACTATCTGGATCCCCAGCCTAACCAAAATGATAATCCGAGTCAGTTACAGTCTATCCCTTTGCTGCAAAGCTTAAAAAATATTAATCAGCAACGGGATTTTCAGGCGCCTTATATTCATGATCTAAATAATCGCTACAAAGTACGCACGCTGTTTGTTGAAACGCAAGATCTTCCCATGGTAGATATCCAGCTGACCTTTAATGCCGGTTCGGCCCGTGATCAGGAAATTGCCAAAGGCCTATATGGTCTATCCAATATGGCAGCCAAGTTGATGCGTGAAGGAACCGACAAATATAGCGCCAATCAGGTGGCGGAAGTTTTTGACCAAACCGGAGCACAATTCAGCGTACAAGCCTATCGGGATATGTTTGTGGTTCGTCTGCGTACGCTTTCAGACCCGGAAAAACTGGAACCCGCATTGGGCATGCTGATGGAGGTTCTCAAGAATGCATCATTTAAACCATCCAGCATTAATCTGGCTTTAAGCAATACCCAAGTGGGACAAAAACAGCTGCAGGAAAACCCAAGCCGACTGATGGATATCCGTTTTTATCGTGCCCTATATGGTCAGCACCCTTATGCAGAACCAATCAGCGGCACCCAAGGCAGCACCAAGAAAATTAACGCAGAATTATTAAAAAAATTCCGTGATCAGTTTCTGGTGGCGCAAAATATGAATATTGCCATTACGGGTAAACTCAGCCCGAAACAGGCACTGGAACTATCTGAACGAATTGCCGGCAATTTACCGCAAGGGCAAAAAGCAGAGGCATTGCCACAGCCTGAAATCCAATCTGGTTTTGAAGTAGTACATCTACCCTATAACTCGTCTCAGGCGCATGTCACTTTTGGGCATTTAGGCCCAACCCGCTTTACTGAAGATAAACTGGCTTTAGAGGTCGCCAATCGCATGTTTGGCGGTAGCGGATTTAATGCGGTATTGATGCAGGAACTGCGGGTGAAACGTGGTTTTACTTATGGCGCTTATAGTTCGTTGAGCTTTAGTCAGGCACCGGGCGTATTCAGCTTTAAGTATTCCACGCGTCAGGATCAACTGCTAGATAGCATTCAGGTCGCACATCAAGCATTTATCAACTTTGTCAGTCAACCTATTGATACTCAGCGTCTGGAAGAAACCAAAGCAGGCATGTTACGTGCTTTTCCTAATAATTACAGCAGTAATGCCACCATTAATGCCCAGCTAGGCAATATGGGCTTCTATAGTGAGCAAAGTAATTATCTATCCAGTTATCCAGATCGGCTGGCTAAAATCACAGCGGCAGATGTACAAAATGCAGTGCGCAAGCATTTTCATCCTGATCGCTTAACCCTGGTCGTTGTCAATAAAGAACTGGATCAAAATGCTTTGAAAATGCGTTTGGAACAGAATTTAATGGATGCCAATTATTACTTACCAACAAATCCTATGCCTAAGGCATCTCCACAGAGACCGGCGGAAGCTGACGTGCCCGAAGCGATTCCTGCTGATAAGCCTGCATCAATTTAAGGTACTGCCCACGACGGATATGCTGCTGCTCTAACAAGGCGAGTGCCATATCTTGGGTTTGGGGAAGGTTTTGCTGTTTAGACAGTTGTTGAATCTGGGTGACTTGGGAAAGGCTAAGCGGACGATATAAAGCAAATGCGGCTAAAAGTAGAATGACCGCAATAATAAAAATAACCACACTGTTATAAATCTGTTCCAGTTTGATTCTGCTGAAAAATTGGCTTAGTTTTTCTGTATCTATAGACATACACTACCTCAGGTTAGAGGTAGTGTATGGTCGCAGTTACATAAGTTCAAGTCAGCGCACTGAATATTCACAAGAGCTGAATCCTGCTATTTTGGGCATTAATTCATTATTCTAGTAATAATTGTTGAATACAGCACCAATGCAACAACAAGTAATACTAGTGCAATTGCAAATTTACTTAAACCGGCTTCTGCTTCAGGCGGATGTAAGCGATCCTCATCTGCAATGCGGACCAGCTCACCATTATAGAGTTTATAAAACTGCTCACGCTGGTTTTCGTCCAGCGCCCGGGTAAAGTCGTAGACTTCTTTACGTTGTGCCAGCCCATAATCGCCTAGATGGGTATATTTACTAAATATAGCTTGATCGAGTTTTTTACGATGCAAATCGGCAAGTTCCATAATTTGACCTGCAGTCGGAGGCATATCAAATTTCACACCATCTAAAGTTCTTGTCATCATGGCCTTCTCCTTATTGTTTGCTATCGATTTACAATGTAGCTTAATAATATTTATAGTTGTGTATAGTTTAATCAGTTAAACTATAACTGAAGTAAACAAATAAAATCGAATAGTTGACTTTTCCATTATTTTGTAATATTAGTTTAACAATACTAATTTATATTTGTATTTAGACTAAATAGTCTATCCTGTAATCATAATTAAAATTAAGGAGTTTTTATATGATACAACAACTCTCTCAACACGATCTGGAACATCTGTACGCAGATGCCGTGAATACCATTCAATCGCAAATGAACTTTGCTGATGCGGTAAAACAGCTTGAAGAAGCCGCTCGTGCAGGCCATGGTAAAGCAGCGCTCTTTTTAGCAGAACTTTATTATCAAGGTTTCCGTGTAGAACGAGATTCACTCAAAGCCCAGTACTGGCAAAACATGGCCACCATGCAAGCATAAAGAAACGTCACCTAGGTGGCGTTTTTTTTCAGCCCTTTTTTCAATAAATAGCAATCAATACATATTTTCTTACGAATCCTTGCAAAGCTGAAACAGTAATTTCATATAAAGTTCCTAGAATAGAGCCTGAACTCCAATAGCACTTTATTCTAATGAAACCACGAAAAATTATTCAAATTGATCCGATCTGCAAAAACTTTCTGTTAAAGATCACGATGCTTAAATCTTTGATGAATTGTGGCGAGCTATGGGGCGCATATCACCAAGGCTGGGCGATGATGCGTGACCAGGAAGATTGTATCTTTCCATTCTGGCTCAATCCGCTGGATGCTAAAAATTATGCCCAGCAACATTGGCCGGATTACATTCCACGTAAAATCAATTCTGAAGATTTTGAAAATGCGTTATTGCCGACCCTGTCGCGACTGAATGTTACGCCAGCGCTGTTCAACACCAATGGAACCAAACTCAAACTGACTGCTGCACAGATGCGTCATCTGTTTTTTTCGCAACAAAGACTGCACATTGCTTAAATAACATGCTATTTATAAAGACTAAAACCTAAACACTTAGAGATGTTCAGGTTGAATACATACTCTAGGATTAATAATAAATTGACCAATAAGGATGATTAAGCATGACCAATGTGGCACAGGTGCTCAGTGAAAAAATGCATCAAGCTATTTATACCATCCGTCCAGATTCTACTGTTTTAGAAGCCATCACCTTGATGGCGGATAAAGGAATCGGGGCGCTTGTGGTAACCCATGAAGACAATGTGGTGGGGATTTTGTCAGAGCGGGATTACACGCGTAAGATCGCCCTGATGCAAAGAACCTCATTCGACACCACTGTTAATGAGATCATGACCTCTAAAGTGATTACCGTAAATACAGCTACTAGCGTAGAAGACTGTTTATCTCTGATGACTGAACGCCACCTACGCCACTTACCCGTGGTCGAACATGAAAAACTGATCGGTCTGATTTCAATTGGGGATTTGGTCAAGGCCGCCATGGATGACCAACGTAAATTGATTGAACAGTTACAGCAATATATCTCAGGTTAAAACATCATCTAGCTTTCTCTAAGGCATTTGAAGATCACTTAAGTGACACCAAGATAAAGTTTTATATCTGATGCATAAAAAATCCCGGTACGTGTATCGGGATTTTTTTATATGAACATTCTGAATAAAATCAGTTTAGACCTAATTTTTCTGCGACGTAATCTGTGTCTTTATCACCACGACCCGATAAGTTCACCACAATCTTGGTATCTTTTGGCAATTTACCCGCTTCACGAATGGCCCAAGCCACCGCATGCGAACTTTCTAGTGCAGGAACAATTCCTTCTACACGTGAAAGGGTCATGAATGCATCCAGACATTCCTGATCGGTTGCAGTCGTATACTCAACCCGACCCAAATCTTTAAGCAAGCTATGCTGCGGCCCCACACCCGGATAATCCAGACCAGAAGCAATTGAATGCACTGGCAATGGCTCGCCTTGTTCATCTTCAAGCACATAACAGGCCATCCCATGTAACTGGCTCGGTTTACCTAAAGTCAATGTTGCTGAGTGCTTGTCAGTATCCAGACCATGACCTGCCGGCTCAACGCCTACCAGTTTCACATCTGGTTCATTTAAAAATGCAGTGAATGCGCCCACTGCATTAGAACCGCCACCGACACAGGCAACGACATAATCAGGATTTGCACCAAAACGTTCATTGGCCTGAACTTTAATTTCATCACCAATAATCGACTGAAAATCACGAACCATCATCGGAAATGGATGCGGTCCAACCACCGAACCGATAGCATAGATGTAATTTTTCGGATCTTTCAAATATTCTTCAAAAGCACTGTCGACTGCATCTTTGAGTGTGGCTGTACCGCGAGTCACAGAAATCAGCTTGGCACCCAGAATTTTCATCTTGACGACGTTTGGATGCTCTTTTTCGATATCCACCTGCCCCATATGAATTTCACACGGAATACCCACCAAGGCACATGCAGTTGCCAAAGCAACACCATGCTGGCCGGCACCAGTTTCTGCGATGACTTTGGTCTTGCCCATATATTTGGCCAGTAGTGCTTCACCTAGGCAATGATTAATCTTGTGCGCGCCAGTATGGTTCAGATCTTCACGTTTCAAATAAATCTGGGCTCCACCGAGCTGTTCAGAAAGACGTTTGGCATGAAATAGTGGACTTGGACGACCGACATAATGAGCAAATAGGTCTTTCAATTCATTCTGAAATTCTTCAGTCTGACGAATTTCCTGATAGGCCACATTAATATCATCCATGGCCTGTTTCAGATCGGGTGGAATAAACTGACCGCCATATTGACCAAAAAAACCCTCTTCATTTGGTAACGCAATACCATTAATTTGATGAGCCATAATGATGCCTGAAATTTTAAATAAGAGATAATGAGTGACTTTATACTAGAATAATTTGTTTGAAATCACTAATAACTCTAACTAAAGTCACTTATAGATAAATGGAATTAACGCGCCAGATATTTGGTCATGTCTTCAATGCCTTTCAGCGTCATTGGAAACATATGATTTTCAAATATCTGCTGGATCAGACCAATGGTATGGGTGTAATGCCAGTATTTTTCTTCTTCCGGATTCAGCCAGGCAGTTTTATCAAAATGCTGACGCAGACGCTGTAACCAGACCTGTCCAGCTTCATCATTCATATATTCAACCGAACCACCGACAGAATTCAGCTCATACGGCGCCATACTGGCATCTCCGACCACAATCACGCGGTAATCACGGCCATAGGTATTGAACAAATCCCAGGTATTGATGCGTGAACTGGAACGACGGACATTGTCTTTCCAGACATAGTCATACAGACAGTTATGGAAATAAAAATATTCCAGGGTTTTGAATTCGGTTTTCGCAGCACTGAACAACTTTTCACACTGGGCAATATGCGCATCCATCGAACCACCGACATCGAACAGCATTAAAACTTTGATGCGGTTACGACGCTCCGGTACCAATTGTACATCCAGAATGCCCTGCTTGGCCGTTTCACGAATCGTCCCGTCAATATCCAGTTCTTCAGCAGCACCCTGACGGGCAAATTTTCGTAGACGGCGCAATGCCATCTGCATCTGGCGGCTACCCAAAATCTGTTCATCGTCCAGATTTCGATATTGGCGCTGTTCCCAGACTTTCACCGCAGAACGCTTACGCCCCGGCCCGCCAATACGCACACCTTCAGGATGATCGCCATAGGCACCAAAGGGTGAAGTGCCACCGGTACCCATCATCTTGTTGCCACCCTGATGTTTTTTATGCTGTTCGCGCAGACGCTCTTCCAGCATTTTCATCAGTTCTTCCAGCGATCCGGCTTTTTTCAGCTCTTCGCGCTGCTCCGGGGTCAGATGCTTCTCGAGTAATTCGAGATCGAACCAGTCTTTGGGCAGCTTATGCACCTGATTCAGCAGCTCATCCAGATCAAAGGTCGCGATACCATCAAAATAGTCTTTCATAGCACGATCGAACTTATCGAAATAGCGCTCGTCCTTGACCATGACGGTTTTGGCCAGCTGATAGAATTCATCCTGATCGGCAAACACCAGACCTGCAGCAACCGCCTGATTCAGGTCAATCAGCTCACGAGTCGATACCGGCACGCCGTATTTGCGTAAGGTATAAAACAGTCGCACAAACATGCGTGTTTCTCCCTTAACGACGTGACATAAATGCTAGACGTTCGAGCAACTGCACATCTTGCTCATTCTTGATTAATGCGCCGTACAGGGGCGGAATTGCTTTGGATTTATCAGTATTGCGCAGAATATCTTCCGGCATGTCGTCAGCCATAAGCAGGCTGAGCCAGTCGATCAGTTCAGAAGTTGAAGGTGGTTTTTTTAAACCCGGAATCTGACGTAATTTAAAGAAGACTTGCAAAGCCTCATTGACCAATGTGGTCGAGATATTGGCAAAATGCACATCGATGATTTCACGCATGGTGGCTTCATCCGGGAATTCGATGTAATGGAAGAAGCAACGACGCAGGAAAGCATCTGGCAATTCTTTTTCATTATTTGAGGTAATGATCACGATTGGGCGCTGAGTTGCCGTAATGGTTTCGCCAGTCTCGTACACATAGAACGACATTTTATCGAGTTCATGCAGCAAGTCATTTGGAAACTCGATGTCTGCCTTATCAATTTCATCAATCAACAGGACACAGCGCTCTTCACTGGTAAACGCTTCCCATAATTTACCCGGCTTGATGTAGTTCTTGATGTCATAGACACGGTCATCACCCAACTGACTATCGCGCAAGCGGGATACGGCATCGTATTCATACAGGCCTTGTTGTGCTTTGGTAGTGGACTTGATGTGCCAGGTGATCAGCTTCAAACCCAGACTTTCTGCAACTTGCTCGGCCAGCAAAGTCTTACCTGTACCCGGCTCACCTTTGACCAGCAATGGTTTTTGCAAACTGCGTGCAGCTTTCACCGCAAGTTTTAAACTGTCAGTCGCAATGTACTGATCGGTACCTGAAAATTGTTGAATATCAGCAGACATGATTGAACCTTATTTTTTACTTACAGCGGTGAACTTTTCTCGTGAACACGAATATTACTTTTGTTCGACACATAGGTCGACCAGCAATAGCCAATCACAGATCCAATCCCAATAACAAATAAAATAAGTGACGCATTAATCCAAACCAGGGACTGCTCTTTGGTCAGCACCCCAAATAACAGACCGAAGATCGCGGGTGCAATGGATGCATTCGCCCCCTCGGATACCGTCGGTGTTAGCAGAATGGCAAAGGCTACAATCCACAAAAAACCGCCCATGGGTTTAGGCAGACGCTTGGTCACGCCATACCAGCACCATAAAGCAATCAGGCTGCCGAGCAGATAAACTGCAACGGCAATGCTCTGTTCAGGAATTGAGTCTAATACAGCCACATAACCATTCATTTCACAACTCCTGAATTAACATTAAGCACCGCGTAAACCTTCTGGTGCCACAGCGTTTGGATCAATCAAGCCTTCTGGCGGCATTTGCAGGAAGAAACCGCGGGTTTCAATAGAATCCATGACATGCAAGACATTGGCACGTGCCAGTTTACGGGATTCGCTTAATTCAAGATGCATGACAAAAGTCGCACGTCCAAATGCTGCCTGTACTGCTTCAGTCAATACGCTTAAAGGTTCGAATGTTTCAGCTTCGCTTTCATTCGCAGGACGCGCCACATACAGATACATTTCACTTTTTTTGCTGGATTTGTAGATAGACACTTGCATATTTCAAACGACTTTTCTGGAAAAACAACCGCAAGGATACATCAAAAAAAAGACAGAAACATTAGCCACGTCTCATGCATCAGTCGTGATTTTGTATAATTGCTTTTTCTTTAACCAATCCTGTAGCCAATCACTCGCTGACTTTCATCTGGGTAGACAGATAAGATTCATCCTGATGCAATACCTGAATCAGTGGCTGAGTCAATAACTCATAGCGCCAGCCAAGCAGATAATCCGGCAGATCCTGCTCGTCCTTATGAAAGACCACATGTTGATACAAGGCATTCAGCCATTTCTTACGCATCAGGACTTCTTTAGGAATTGAGGTTTCATTGACGACATTCTGAATAATTGAGTCAATTTTTTCGCCAATATCTTTGGAAGAATGGCGAATTGGACGTGCCAGACGTAAAGGCCAATTTGCCGGCTCCGGCAGGAATTTCAGTAAATCTAAAATCGTTTTACCATGCTCACGAACCACATTCGAACGAATGTCTTTCACATGACTCAGCTGGAAATTATTGCGCGGGAATTTTTCCACCAGATCAATCATGCTGGCATTTTTCAAAATGAAACTGCGTGGCTGATTCAGTGCTTTGGCAATCTGATCACGCCAAACCATTAATTGCTGCAATTGCATCAGCTGACGGCGTGAATGCCGGTAATTGCCGACATCCTGATACAACAAGGCAGTTGGGGTATCTTCGCCAATTTCCTGAGTCAGAAAACGGCAATCTTGCAAGGCAAAATCCAGCAGATCTTTCGACTCCAGATCCCGTTTGATTTTCTCTGACAGTTGCACCAGATAATGCACATCATTGGCAGCATAGAGCAACTGTTCGGAACTGAGTGGACGCGCCAGCCAGTCAGAACGGGTCTGGTCTTTTTCGATATCGACTTCCAACATCTGCTTCAGCGCATTTTGATAGCTGACTTGCAGACCATGCCCCAAAAATGACATGCCGACCTGGGTATCAAACACATTACTCAGCGATTTCTTCTGGGTATAGTGATAGATCAGATCGATATCTTCACTACAGGCATGAAAAATATTCTGCTGTGCGTTAAAAATTTTATTAAGGAACTCAGTCAGATCTAGCGTGGTTCCATCCAACAAATAGACCTTATTGTCTACGTTAATCTGAAAAACACCCAGCTTAGGCCATAAGGTATCAACCTTGATAAACTCGGTATCCAGCCCATACACTGAATTCTGATCCATCAGCTTCAGTACATGAGTTAAGTCGTTTTGATGTTGAATAAATTGAAACATAGAACTGAGTCTAAGATTAGATTCTCGATAGATCCATATTAACTGATCTATAGAATTTTTGTATAAAAAATAACGTCAATTCTGCCCTATTTCCTAAAAAATGGCGCTTACTTATCAGGATTTATATTCTAATTAATATCTTTTTTATATTAAAACTAACAAGATATTTAAGCTTAGCTTACTTCATGCGCATCCGGTTATGTACTGCCTGACTCAAGGTATGACTGTCGACATATTCCAGCTCACCACCTTGTGGTACGCCCTGGGCAATTCGGGTCATCTGGATCGGCAAATGCTTACTGGCCTCAACCAGATAATGCGCCGTAGCCTGACCTTCTACCGTGGCATTGGTTGCCAGAATCACTTCTTTCACCTGACCATTGGCCAAACGATGCAATAAGTACGGAATACCGATTTCTTCGGGACCAATACCATCCAGTGGCGATAAATGTCCGCCCAATACATGATATTTACCTCTGAAACTACCACTTTGCTCAATCGCCATGACATCTGCAGGTGATTCCACTACACAGAGCAGTTCATCATCACGATCCAGAGAGCTGCAAATATTGCAGACTTCGTCTTCGGTCAGAGAATGACAGACTGAACATTCATGAATGTGATTGGTTGCCTCAGTCAGCGCATGTGCCAGACCAATAGCACCCTCACGATTTTTCATGATCATATGCAATGCCATACGTTGAGCCGATTTCGGCCCAACGCTTGGCAAAATGCGTAATGCTTGAACGAGTTGATCAAAACGATCACTAAACATTGCGCATTCTTCCTTAGAACATACCTGCAAGACCAGGCGGCAAACCCATGCCTGAGTTTGCTGCTTTCATTCTTTCGTCAGATACCACTTCTGCCTGACGTGCTGCATCATTCATTGCAGCTGCAATCAGGTCTTCAATCATGTCTGGATCATCCTGAAGTAATTCAGGATTGATTTCGATACGTTTCACCACGTTACGGCAAGTCATGGTTACTTTCACTAGACCACCACCCGCCTCGGCATGCACTTCAGTTTGCGCAAGCTCTTCTTTGGCTTTTTTTACGTTATTTTCAACTTCTTTCTGCATGCGCTGAGCTTGCTGCATCAACATGTTAATGTTCATAAATATCTCCGAACATAAATTTATAAAATTAAATCAGGTCTAAACCGCGACGAATATCCTGGATAATATCACCAATCTCTTCCAAACCAACAGATACGCGAATTAAACCTTCACGAATACCAGCGGCTTCTTTGGCTTCAGGCGACAATTTACCGTGTGTCGTGGTCGCCGGATGGGTAATAGTCGATTTTACATCGCCCAGATTGCCGGTAATCGAGATAAACTGGGTATTGTCAATGACAGTCCACGCTTCCTCACGGCCACCTTTGACTTCAAAAGACACAATACCGCCAAAACCGCTCTGCTGTTTTGCTGCCAGTTCATGACCGACATGCTCAGGCAGGCCCGCATAATATACTTTTTCTACTTTTGGATGCTGATTCAAAAATTCAGCCAGTTGCTGAGCATTTGCTGAATGTTCACGCATACGCAAACGTAGTGTCTCCAAGCCTTTCAGGAAGACCCAAGCATTGAATGGGCTCATTGACGGGCCTGTGGTACGCACGTAGCCGAAGATTTCTTCTAGTAACTTGTGATTACCTACGACAGCACCACCCAAGGCGCGGCCCTGACCATCCAGATATTTAGTCGCAGAATACACTACCAGGTCTGCACCAAATTTGATTGGTTGTTGTAACACTGGTGTACAGAAGCTGTTATCAATCGCCAGTAAAGCATCATTGGCATGCGCAATATCAGCGAGTCCCTGTATATCGGCTACTTCCGCTAAAGGATTCGATGGAGATTCAACAAAGAGAATTTTTGTTTCAGGCTTGATGGCATTTTTCCATGCATCAAGATCGGTCAAATCAACGAAATCAACGCTGACGCCAAATTTTGCGACATATTTTTCAAACATGGAAACCGTAGAACCGAAGACTGCACGTGAACAAATCACATGATCGCCTGCTTTTAAAAAAGCCATCATCACTGCCATAATGGCTGCCATACCCGAACTGGTGGCGACGGCGCGTTCTGCACCTTCAAGTGCAGCCAGACGCTTTTCAAACATGGCAACGGTCGGATTGGTAAAGCGAGAATAGATATTGCCCGGTTCCTGGCCTGAGAATTTGGCTGCGGCTTCTGCAGCATTTTCATAAACAAAGGACGATGTTAGAAAAATCGGTTCGCCATGCTCACCTTCAAAAGTGCGGGTATGACCGGTACGAATGGCTAAAGTTTCTAATTGGTAAGAAATATCGTCTTGCTGGCTCATCGCTTTACCTCAGCCCTCAGGCTGCCTTTTGTAAAAATTTGCCAACATTTTGAGCGCCTAAGCTATTTCAGGTCAAGGCATAATAAGCGATTATTGCTTAGACTTCGATCAATCCTCCCGCGGATACGGATATTTTATTTACATGATTCAGTTAAAACAAAACTTTCAGCGCCAGCAAAAAAAATTGAAACACCTCAGCACCCGGGTGTTTAATGCCTCCTCACTGATCCTGTCGCAAAAAAACCCTTTTGAATATATTGCCGGCACCGAGTTTTGCAAGATTCGTTATTACGCTTCACCTGAGAAAAAATATAAGGAGCCTCTGGTTTTCATCGCACCGTTAGCCATTAATATGGATATCTATGATCTGTATCCTTATCGCTCTCTGGTCAAGCATTTTCAGCATAGCGGTTTTGATGTCTATCTGGTGGAATGGAAACGCTTTAACTTTAAGCACCGTCACCTGAATTTTTTATCTTTTATCGATGCAGCCATTCCTCAATCCATTGAAACCATCTGCAAGCATTCAGGCAGTCAGTTCATTTCCTTACACGGCTGGAGTATGGCTGGGGTGTTTGTCACGCTCTATACAGCCCTGCATTCGCCTGAACATGTCAAGAATCTGATCGTGGTGGGCAGTCCTATCGACAGTTATGCGTCAGGACGTGTCGGTAAACTTTTTTCTACGACCAATAAACTGATCTCTAAAAACAAAAATCTGCAACAGGCCATTCATCAAGGACTGATTCCAAAGCAATATATTCATACGCCGGGTATTGTAAATGCCTTGGGCTTTAAATTACTCGATCCGATTGGCTGGCTCAAAAGCCAGAAACAGTTTCTGTTAAATCTGGATCATGTCGAAGATGTCTATGAACACGCCACCATGGGGAATTTCCTGAACAAGATGATTGATTATCCAGGTGGGATTAATCAGGACATGGTGCTGCATTTATGGCTGCAAAATCCTTTAAAACAGGGTTCTATCACTTTGAATGGTCGTATCATTGATCTTAAAAATATCAGTTGCTCCCTATTGGTGGGTGCAGGTCAAACCGATCAGATTGTCACAGAACAGTCAGCTAAGCCTTTGATGGAATTGACAAGTAGCCAGGATAAGACGTTTACTCTTATACCGGGTGGTCATCTTGGACTCATGTCGAACCAGAAAACAGCAAATACATTCTGGCCAAAAATGACGACCTGGCTGATGCAGCGCTCTACACGTCTTGATGCTTAGTGTAGATTCCCCGCACCAGAAAAAATATTAAATAGATTTAAACATATTCAGAGGGTACAGCATGATTCAGTCAGTGGCATTTATCGGCTTAGGTGCAATGGGTTTTCGTATGGCAGCACATTTACCCAAGCATTTTGATACGGTCTACGTCTGGAACCGCAGCTTTAACAAGGCAGAGCAACATGCTGCTGAATATGGCACCCAGGCCGTAACCTTGGAACAGGCCGCACAGGCAGATGTGATTTTTTCCTGCCTGCCCACCAGTGCCGATGTAGAACAACTTCTGGAAAATTTACCGCTTAAATCCGGTTCAGTCTGGGTCGACTGCACCAGTGGTGTACCAGATTCTGCTCAAAAACTGGCAGCACAACTGGCTGAACAGGGGGTAATCTTTCTGGATGCACCGGTCAGTGGCCAAACCGTTGGTGCTGAAAATGGTACTTTAACCGTGATGGTAGGCGGTAATGTGCAGGGTTATGAAAAAGCCCTTCCTGCGATGCAGGCTTTTGGCAAGCTGATCAAGCATGTCGGTGAATCTGGCGCGGGTTTTGCAGTGAAGGCCGTAAATAATATGTTAATGGCTGTAAACCTGTGTGCCGTCGCAGAAGGCTTTACTACACTGAAAGCGCATGGGGTAAACCTTCATGAAGCGCTGGATTGTATTAATGCTTCAAGTGGTAAAAGTATGGTGACTGAAACCGTATTACCACAGCGTATTTTAAATCGCAGTTTTCCTGTAACCTTTGCCCTGCCACTCTTGGCCAAAGATACAGGTATCGCAATCGACCTTGCGCGTGAAGCCAAACTTTCTGCGCCTGTGCTCTCGTTGACCCAGAATCTGATTCAGGCGGCCAGCGATCTGTCGGATAAAAACAGTGATTTTTCCAGTGCTGTGAAAATGTATGAATCATGGAGTAATATTACCATCGAGTAATATCTCGCCATTGAATAATGATAACGAAACCTCATATTGTGACTAGTAGGCAGGCACATATAGTGGATAACCCAGAGGAAACTCTCATGAAGAAATTTTCTGTTGCAGCATTGATTGGCTTTGCAACTTTGTTCGGGGCTTCAACATCGGTTCTTGCATCTGAACAAGAGTGCAAAAAATTAAAAAATGATCATGACGTGATTTATGCGTCTAAAGGTTTCTGTTTCAAAGATCCTGAAGCAAAAGCCAAGTTTGGTAATGACAATTGCTATACAACCAAGCCAAAATTCTCGGAAAAAGAGCAACAACGTCTTGACGCGATCAAAGATCGTCAGAAAGAATTGAACTGTAAATAATTCAGTTTAATGACGCTCAAGGAATATACTTATGACTTATGATGATCAGAATATTTTTGCACGAATTCTACGCGGTGAACTTCCTGCGATAAAAGTGTATGAAGACGACCAGGTTCTTGCATTTATGGACATCATGCCTCAGGCAGAAGGTCATACTCTGGTGGTTCCGAAAACTCCGGCGATCACTTTACTGGATCTACCACCTGAAGCTGCAGCCTATACGATTCAGATCGTACAGAAAGTTGCAAAAGCCATTGAAAAAGGTTTAGGTGTGGACGGTATCGTGCTGATGCAATTATCAGGGGCAGCAGCGGGTCAGACCGTACCACACGTACATTTCCATCTGGTTCCTACCTCTTTGCACAATCTGGGCAAACATGCAGCACAAATGGGCGACCAGGAAAAAATTAAAGCGCTGGCTGAGAAAATTAAAGCTGCCCTTTAAGCTATTCTTAATACCTAAAAATGGAGCCTCGGCTCCATTTTTTATGTCTAATGTATTTCACTCTTGATTAAGCCAATAAAATATCAGTAAAAGTCACCTAGCCTATTTTTAAGTTTTGCAGCAAACACCGAGCTTAGCTGTATTTGCATCAATCCTGCTTACCCCAATCATAATCCTATAAAAAATAAGACAATGATTGTCTTTAATATTTCTGAAATATTTCCTTAATCATATTGACTTATTTGTAATGAATACTTGGCACCAATAGAGCAGTAGATGTTTCAAAACAATACTGAAACTTGTTTTTAAGACGATGAATAAAAAAGTCTTTATTGGAGCAACACATGAAAAAAACGTTATCTGCATTAGCAATCGGGGCAACAATTTTAACACCAGTGATGGCAGCTGCTGCTGATGTTAAAGTGTATGGTCGTGCACACGTTTCTTTAGATTATCTGGATGATGGCCAGGATTATAACGAAGTAGGTCTTTCTTCAAACTCTTCACGCCTAGGCTTTAAAGCTGAACAAAAACTAGAAAATGGTATGACTGTATTTGGTCAAATCGAACAGGAAATTAACTTTGCAAGTGGTTCTGCAAATGATGATGTTGAATTTGCAACTCGCGATACTTTTGTTGGTTTAAAAGGTGATTTTGGTCAAGCGCGTATCGGCCGTTTTGACAGCCCATTCAAAGTAGCACGTGGCCCGGTCAACTTCTTTGGTGATATGGTCGGTGACGTTCGTAACGTTACGCGTGTAGGCAACCTGCGTTTTGATGAACGTAATGCCAATACCATTGAATATAAATCACCAAAATTTGGTGGCGGTTTCAACGTATTAGGTGCGATGTCACTACATGAAACAAATAGCCCGGATGCCACTAAAGATGGCGCTAAAGACAAAGATAAAGCTTACGACCTCGCTTTAACCTATAAAGAAGGTAAAGTTGATTTCGCTGCTGCCTATGAACACTATGAAGAAGAAGCTGCCCGTGGTGAGCGCGACGGTTTCCGTATCGCAGGTGCTTACAAAATCACACCTGAATTCAACTTGGGTGGTTTATACCAATTCCTTCAACACGATAATTCTGAAGCAAACCCAGATGCACAAGTGTTTGGTGTAGCCGGTGAATATAAATTTGCACCAAAAACCTCATTCCGTGGTGAAGTATTCCACCGCGATGTCGATGCTGATGATGCAAATGCAACTTTACTGGCAATCGGACTTGAGCACCGTTTAGATCCAACAGTCCGCGTTTATGGCAACATAGCAACTGTACTAAATGATGAAAACTCAAACCTTACCCCTTGGGCACAAGGTCGTACCAATGCCGTAGGTGGCGCACGCGGTGAAGATAGCTTAGGTCTTTCCCTAGGCATGCGTTACGACTTCTAAGTCCAGTCCCCCTCACAAAGCTTAAAAAGAACATGTTTCCAGCATGTTCTTTTTTTGGCGTGTTTTTTATCAATATAAAATGATGAGAAAGATTACGATACTGATATTCAACCCTTATAAAACCAACCAATAGACCTCTTTCATAAATCATTTTTTGCTCAGTTCCAAGTTGTAGATTCCAGCGATTAAATTGAATCTCAAACCAAGCCTTTTACCTCTATTTCGATAACGCTCAGCAAGGATTTTGAAGGTTTTCAGGCTGCCAAATACATGCTCAATTCCGATTCTTCTTTTATTGATTTCTTGATTATAGATTTTCAATTCAGGATCCAATTTACAGTGTCTTTTGGCTTTTAATGGCAACAGGCTATTCGGATACAACACATAAATCCCCTGATAGCCTTTATCTGCAAGGATAAAAGCCCCAAAAGGAATCTGGTTTAAATTGCGTTTGAACAACTCGAAATCATGCACTGCACCGCGACTGGTACATAAACTCAGAATTTGCTGAGTTTTGTAGTGAATCATGGCCTGTACTTTAAAGGTATGGGTCTTTTTCTTGCCGCTATAGCTTTTCTTCTGTTTTTTTAGGCCTTTGGATTGGAATTTCCGTGGCATCCACGATCACAACATTCCAGTCGATGCCTTCGCCCTCGGGTAAATCTTTGGGTAAATTAAACAGATTGGACCGAATCAGGCAGTCTTCAACATGACGGACAATTCTTGAGGCTGTGGGCTCTGAAACCCCGTAACTCGTCGCAACGTGAAATAAGGTTCGGTATTCCCGCCAATAGCTCAGACAGAGCAGAACCTGATCCTCCAGGCTTAACTTGGGCGGTCTGCCTTTGGCAGAGACATGCTTCTGCAATTGCTCAACCATCAAATAGAAAGTTGACCATGAGATGCCTGTGTATCGCTTGAACTGAGGATCAGAGAGCTTGTTTGAATCGATGTATTTCATCCGCAGATTATGCACGAATGCTAAGAAATCCGGAGTGCAAATATTAACCAAAAAGAAGATCGTTTTTTGATTTATGAAAGAGATCTAATTTAGTTTGATTAATTTTATTCTTTATTTTAAAACCAAGCATTTTAATCAGATTAAAAAATATTAATCCAACTAAAATAATCTACATTCTAATATAGAAATATAAGCATTTTAGTCGGATTTAAAAACCAATAAAATTACATAAAATAATAAAAAATATTTAGAATAAATTTTAACTCATATAAATATATATTTATTATTTTCAGATACTTGTAAATATATATTTATTTAAACTGTATCGTCTATTTATTTTTTAGTTACAATAGATTAATAATATACAACAAGTCATATAACAGGCTTAGTCGAATGAGCTTAGTTCCCAAAAATCTAAACCAGAGAGTGGTTAGAGAAATAACCGCCATTTTAATTATCAAGGTTATTTTACTGATGATAATTAAAAATATCTGGTTTGATGCGCCTACGATTCCTAAAAATTTTGATAACCAAGTCGCCGAGCGTATCGCCGGCAATCCTTCCCAAATCCAGGAGACACGTTGATGATTTCTGAAAGCGTGGTCGATCTCTCGCGGTTCCAGTTCGCCATGACCGCGATGTATCACTTTATTTTTGTTCCACTAACGCTAGGTCTGGCATTTCTGCTTGCCATTATGGAAACCACCTATGTGATTTCCGGCAAAGAAATCTATAAAGACATGACCAAGTTCTGGGGAAAACTGTTTGGTATTAACTTTGCCTTAGGGGTAACCACAGGCCTGACCATGGAATTCCAGTTCGGAACCAACTGGGCGTATTACTCGCATTATGTCGGTGATATTTTTGGTGCACCGCTGGCGATTGAAGGTTTGATGGCCTTCTTCCTTGAATCGACGTTTATTGGCTTGTTCTTCTTTGGTTGGGATCGTCTTTCCAAAGTGCAACATCTGGCCGTAACCTGGCTGGTAGCTTTAGGCTCGAACATGTCCGCACTCTGGATTCTGGTCGCCAATGGCTGGATGCAAAACCCGGTCGGTTCGGCATTTAACTATGAAACCATGCGTATGGAAATGGTGGACTTTGCTGCACTGATCTTTAACCCGGTCGCTCAGGTTAAATTTGTGCATACCGTATCTGCGGGTTATGTCACAGGTGCCATCTTCGTACTGGCTATTTCAAGTTACTACATGCTGAAAAAACGTGACCTACCTTTTGCACGCCGTTCTTTTGCCATTGCAGCCATCTTCGGGCTTGCTTCTACACTTTCAGTGATTTTACTGGGTGATGAATCAGGTTATGAGCTGGGCGATGTACAAAAAACTAAACTAGCAGCAATTGAAGCCGAATGGGATACTCACCCTGCGCCTGCGCCATTTACTTTGTTTGGTATCCCGAATAAGGAAACCATGACTACAGATTATGCAGTGAAAATTCCTTATGTGATGGGTCTGATTGCTACACGCTCTACGACTGAACAAGTCACAGGTATTAAAGACCTGCTGGTTCAGCATGAAGCACGTATCCGCAATGGTATGGTGGCATATTCGCAACTGGAAAAATTACGTGCTGGTGATCAGTCTCCAGAACTGAAAACTGCTTTTGAAGAAAGCCAAAAAGACTTAGGCTACGGTCTGCTACTGAAGAAATACACGCCAAATGTCGTTGATGCCTCTGATGAGCAAATCAAAGCAGCTGCTAAAGACACTATTCCACACGTACCAAGCCTGTTCTGGGCCTTCCGTGCCATGGTGGCTTCCGGCTTCCTGATGTTGCTTTTATTTGCACTGGCAACTTTTGCGGTAGCCAAACGTAATGCAGAAAACAAACCATGGTTATTGAAATTTGCTTTATTTGCACTGCCTTTACCTTGGGTTGCTGCGCAAACCGGCTGGTATGTAGCAGAAGTAGGTCGTCAACCTTGGACTATTGGTGAGGTATTACCGACGCATCTTTCAGCATCAAGCTTAAGCACAGGTGATGTCTGGGGTTCAATCCTTGCATTGGCAGCGTTCTATACCGTGTTACTGATTATTGAGATGTATCTGATGATCAAGTTCTCACGTCTTGGCCCAAGCTCACTGCATACCGGTAAATATCATTTTGAAAAGCTTGCAGCTGCAGAAAAGGCAAATGGGGAGACTCAAGCATGATCGAATATGAATTATTAAAAATCATTTGGTGGGTGCTGGTCGGCGTATTGCTGATTGGCTTTGCCCTCACCGATGGCTTCGATATGGGCTCTATGGCAATCATGCCATTTGTGGGCAAAAATGATAGCGAGCGCCGTGCAGCGATCAATACCATTGCGCCGCACTGGGACGGTAATCAGGTCTGGTTTATTACTGCCGGCGGTGCGTTATTCGCTGCCTGGCCAATGGTCTATGCAACAGCCTTCTCTGGCATGTACTGGGCACTGTTGCTGGTCCTGTTTGCCCTATTCCTGCGTCCAGTCGGTTTTGACTATCGCTCAAAACTGGAAAATACCAAATGGCGTAATTCATGGGATTGGGGGCTAGCCATTGGTGGTGCAGTGCCTGCATTGGTCTTCGGTGTAGCATTCGGCAACATGTTCCTCGGTGTACCATTTACTTTAGATGAAACTGTACGTTCTACTTATACTGGCAGCTTCTTTGCCCTGCTCAATCCGTTTGCGATTGTATGCGGTCTGGTCAGTTTATCGATGCTATGTGCACATGGTGGTGCATGGTTAATGCTGCGTACAGATGGTGACCTACGCCAACGTTCTGCCAAAGCAACACAAATCATGGGTCTGGTTTATCTGGTTACCTTCCTGGCTGCAGGCGCTTGGCTGTACTTCGGTGGTATTCAAGGCTATACCCTGGTTACACCTTTTGATACCAATGGTGTTGCCAACCCGCTCGCCAAAGAAGTGATGACCAATGCCAATCCAGGCTGGATGAATAACTACTCGACGTACCCAATCACAATGGCTGCTCCAATTGCCGGCATTTTGGGTGGCTTGATCATTGTCTTGGCAGCAGGTAAAAACAAAGCAGGCCTGAGCTTCCTGGGTTCATCTCTGGCTGTCATCGGTGCAATTCTAACTGCTGGTTTTGCCCTGTTCCCTTTCCTGATGCCTTCAAGCATTAATCCTGTTGCAAGTCTGACCATGTGGGATGCGGTATCTAGTAGAAATACTCTGACTGTAATGACCGTTGCTGCCTGTATCTTTGTTCCACTGATCCTGATCTATACCACTTGGTGTTATTACAAGATGTGGGGCGTGATTACCAACAAACACATTGAAGATAATTCACATAGCCTGTACTAAGGCTATGTCTTAAGGAGAGACAACTATGTGGTATTTTGCCTGGATTCTGGGTGTACTGATGGTATGTTTTGCCAGTGTGATTGCTGCCATTTACATGGAACAACACCAAGACCTGGATGAGGAATAAAACATGACCGAAGCTGCGCTTGAGAAAACCGTTGTAGACAAGAAACCAAACAAATTTGCGATGATGATTTCCTGCCTCCTGGCTTTTCCTCTCGCAGCCGTGTTATTGGTTCATCCTTCCGCAATGCTGGATGCCAATGGTGAATATAGCCATAGTGCCATGATGTATATCATGATTGGTATTTCTGGAGGCTTTGTCCATGGTGTGGGCTTTGTGCCGCGCCACTGGTTCTGGAAATGGCTATTTAGTCCATTTTTAACTTGGCCTTTAATGATCTGGGGCTATTACACCTGGTTTCTCAGTTAAAGTATTAAATTAAAAAAGCCCTCATTTGAGGGCTTTTTTATATCGTTTATCGATTTCTGCTTTTTGTTCTACTGTTATATCACTCTGCATTTGGAAACAATTTCTATATTGAGCATGAATATGATGAAGATACTTCTCTTTACCCGCATGTCTTAACAATATTTGTGCAGCCATCGTAATAAATCCATTTACTTGTTTAATAATCACAAGCCTTTGCTCATCAGCTAATCCTGCTCTTTTTTGAATTAATGAATTTCGTCCTGTATGAACAATAGAATGCAAATGTTTTAATGAGTAAAATTTAAACTCTTTAAACATCTCTACTATATGAGCTATCTCTAAAACATTCTCTAATTTCATTATCATTTCTACTGCTGTGGGGATTTTAATATTCTTTAAAAGGTCATCTGCATTATTTAATTCAAACTTTTGTATTTCTTGATTTGAGGCAACCATAAGTAACCAGTAAGCTCTAACGACTGCCTCAAACTGAATTCTAAATAAGGCAAGCGCAGATATATCTCTTTTCATTTCAAGTAAACTGAGAATAGCCACACCATGCTCAATCGACAATTCACAGCATTGATAAACTATCTCAAGCCGAGGCCCACCCTCCAAAAATATTGAATTACTTAATTCACTCCCCAGCTCTTCCAACATTTTTTCTGATTCACGAAAAATATTACTCAAACTTAACTTCCTTTTTTATACTTAATAGAGGTTTATGTTTTTTATTAGGAATAATAAAAAAGCCGGAACCAGTCCGACTTTTAGAATAATTTATCGATGGGTATGAATTGACATCACAATGCCCATCCCAGCCAGCATGGAAATCACCGCCGTTCCGCCATAGCTCATCAGCGGCAATGGATCTCCGGTCACAGGTAAAATCCCGCTCACCATGCCGGAGTTTAAAAATACAAAGAAGAAGAAAGTCAGCCCCATGGCTCCAGCATATAAACGGCCAAAGTTATGAAAGCTGTTTAAACCAATCATCAGACAGCGAATAATAATGGCAGTGAATAAACTAAACAGTAGGAAAACACCGATAAAACCGAATTCTTCGGCATAAGTCGACATAATAAAGTCAGTATGATGTTCAGGAAGATAACCTAAATGTGATTGGGTACCTTCAGTATAGCCTTTACCCGTGGAACCACCTGAACCAATGGCAATTTTGGACTGGATAATATTCCAGCCTGCACCCAAGGCATCCGACTCCGGATCAAATAGCGTAGTAATACGCTTTTTTTGATACTCTTGTAATACAAACATCCATGCAGCCGGAGCTGCCACGGCTACTGCAGCGGCTGCACCACCAATCAGACGCCACGACATCCCACTTAAAAATAGAACAAAAATACCGGGAATCACCAAGCCAATGTTCAAGTCAGGCTGAAGCGCCACCAAAACAAATGGTACGCCCAATAAAATCAGAGCCCCCACAATATGCAAAAATTTGGGAGGAAACGGCTTACGTGCAAAATACCATGCCATCATCAAAGGCATCGCAAATTTCATCACCTCACTCGGTTGCATGCTTCCTACCCCCGGCAAGGTAATCCAGCGGGTTGCACCCAAGCGTTTTTCACCAATCACAAAGACCAGAAGCAGCATGAAGATCCCGAAGGCATACAGGTATGGACTAATCGCCTGATAAACTTTCGGTGGAATCTGCGCACAGATAAACAGCAGCACAAAACCAATTCCAAAACTGATGGCCTGACGCATCACCATGCCAGAGTCTTCAGAGGTCGCGCTATACACCACCATTAAACCCAGAATTGCATTGAGAACCAGAAAGCATAATAACCATGGATCAAGGTGCAACTTGGTCCATCGAGATGAATCTTGCGGATTAATACTACGTCCATCACGCAAAGAGTGACGTAAAAACCGATACTGCTGTGAAGGTATCATTGGCCAAAAGGTGAAAAAGAATGATGGCAAAATTATAAGTGAAAGCTATAGCGAATAGATCGCTATAGCCAGATTTATTCTGCTTTTATTTAAATATTATTTGAATATATTTTTAAGCCTGAGCCTGTAAAATCAGCCTGGCCAGTTCCAGATCGTCCGGATAGGTAATTTTAATATTATCGGAACGCCCTTGTACTACACTCACCTGTTCGCCGATATGTTCCAGCGCACTGGCTTCATCAGTAATCGTAGCACCATCTTGCAAAGCCTGCTCAATCGCCCGTTTCAACACACCTAGCTTGGCCATTTGTGGTGTTTGTGCCTGCCATAGCATTGAGCGATCCACTGTTTCCTCAATATCAAAATTGCTTACTACACGCTTAAGTGTATCTCTTACTGGAATCGCCAGAATCGCAGCCTGATCATTTGTAATCGCCGTATTGACTAACTGTTGCAGACAATCCAGACCGACACAGGGACGCGCCGCGTCATGTACCAGCACCCACTCATCTTCAGAAGCGATTTGAGATAAATACGTGAGTGCATTTAACACGGAATTCACCCGCTCGGCACCGCCCAGACAGAAATGGGCTTTCTCTTGACTGGAAAATGGCAGCATTTTTGCGACATTATCCTGTACACCAATCGCCAGGACATAACCCGTCAAAGGCAGTTGATTCAGACGAGCCACCGTATGTTCAAGAACAGTTCGCTCTTGAATCATCTGATATTGTTTCAGTTCTGTTTTGGAGAAACGGCTACCGGAACCTGCAGCTGGAAGAATGACCCAAAGTTTAGGGTGTGGTTGGTGCTTCAGCTGACTCATTGGTTCGCAGGTCTACTTTAGAATTAGGATTAAGATAGATCGGTTTATATTGAGTACTGATCGTGCTCATTTGAATAAAAGTTTCGCGTGGCTTAATCAGACCAAGATCTAAACGCGCATGTTCTTCGATGGCTTCAATACCATTCTTCAAATCATAAACTTCTGCTGCCAGAACGCGATTACGCTCTTTTAGCTCATCATTCAATTCCATCTGTTGCTGGATTTTCTGGGTCAGTTGCTGATGATCATGATAACCACCTTCACCAAACCAGTATAAATATTGAAACCCTGCGATCAAAATGATCGCAAGGCCCAACAGTACTTTACTCGCAGTCGAGTCGAATACATTTAACATTGACATAAGTCGCTTAGTTCAAACCTTTGAACTCAGCTTTACCGCGATATGCAGCATTAGTCAATTCTTCAATACGAAGTAATTGATTATATTTCGCTACACGGTCAGAACGGCAAAGTGAACCAGTCTTGATTTGACCCGCTGCTGTACCTACTGCAAGATCAGCAATCGTTGAATCTTCAGTTTCACCTGAACGGTGTGAAATTACAGTAGAGTAACCATTTTCTTTCGCAAGATAGATGGCATCTAAAGTTTCAGTCAAGGTACCGATCTGGTTATATTTAATCAGAATCGAGTTACCCACTTTTTCGTTGATACCACGTTGCAGGATTTTCGGATTCGTTACGAACAAGTCATCGCCTACCAACTGGATCTTGTCGCCAAGAATAGAAGTCAGGTAAGACCAGCCTTCCCAGTCAGATTCGTCCAGACCATCTTCAATCGAGATAATTGGGTACTGGTTTACAAGACCTGCTAAATAGTCAGAGAACTGGTTGCTTGTGAACGCTTTGTTGCCTTCACCTGCAAGAATGTACTGACCGTTTTTGTAGAATTCTGAAGATGCACAATCCAGCGCAAGCATGATGTCAGAACCTGCTTTGTAGCCAGTTTGACCAATTGCTTCAAGAATAACCGTAATTGCTTCTTCGTTTGAACGTAAGTTCGGTGCAAAACCGCCTTCATCACCTACCGCAGTGTTTAAACCTTTTTTGTTTAAAACTGATTTAAGTGAATGGAAAATTTCAGCACCGGCACGTAGCGCTTCAGAGAATGAAGTGAAGCCTACTGGCTCAATCATAAACTCTTGAATATCGACGTTGTTGTCTGCATGTGAACCACCATTGATGATGTTCATCATTGGTACAGGCATAGTTAAAATCGTTTGACCACGAAGATCTGCGATGTATTGGAAAAGAGGAATTTTCTTTTCTTCAGCAGCAGCGCGAGCAGCAGCCAAAGACACTGCCAAAGTTGCGTTTGCACCTAGTTTTTCTTTGTTTTCAGTACCGTCAAGCGCGATCATCGTGTTATCGATGTCTTTTTGTTCGAATACTGATTTACCGACCAAAGCGTCACGGATTAACGTATTGACGTTATTTACCGCAGTTTTAACGCCTTTACCTAAGTAACGCGCTTTATCGCCATCACGAAGTTCTAAAGCTTCACGAGAACCAGTTGAAGCACCAGATGGTGCACATGCACGGCCAACTACGCCAGATGCTAAGATTACGTCTGCTTCGATGGTAGGGTTACCACGAGAGTCCAAAATTTCACGTGCACGAATGTCAACGATTTGGCTCATGAACTATTCCTCAGTTGATTAATATGAGCTGCCTATACGGCAGCGCAAGAGTGATAAACTCAGTGTGTATCTAACTTTTCGAAACCTTTAACCAAGGTATCCAATTCTTTTAGCTGTTCCAGGAAAGGCTCAAGCTGAGACATGCGCAGCGCACATGGACCATCACACTTGGCTTTTTCCGGATCTGGATGTGCTTCCAGGAACAAGCCTGCAAGACCCGTTGCCATACCCGCACGTGCAAGCGTTGTAATTTGCGCACGACGACCACCGGCAGAATCTGCACGGCCGCCTGGGGTTTGTAAGGCATGGGTCACATCAAAGAAAACCGGGACATTCATTTCTTTCATGATGTCGAAGCCCAGCATGTCTACAACCAGATTGTTATAGCCAAATGCCGAACCGCGTTCACAAATGATCAGCTTGTCATTTCCGGCTTCCAGACACTTATGCAAAATATGACGCATTTCGTGTGGAGCCAGGAACTGGGCTTTTTTGATATTGATGATGGCATCCGTTTTTGCCATTGCTTCCACAAGATCCGTCTGACGGCTTAAGAAAGCTGGCAATTGAATAATGTCTGCCACTTCTGCAACAGGAGCCGCTTGGTACGGCTCATGCACATCGGTGATGATCGGTACATTAAAGTGTTTTTTAATGTCAGCTAACCACTCGAGACCTTTTTCCAGGCCAGGCCCACGGAAAGAGTTCAGGCTTGAACGGTTGGCTTTATCAAAGCTGGCTTTGAACACATAAGGAATGCCCAAACGTGTGCAGATATCGACATAAGTCTCTGCGATTTCAAAAGCCAGGTCTTTAGATTCAAGTACATTCATTCCGCCGAATAATACAAATGGCAAATGATTTGCCATTTGTATATCGCCCAAACGTACAATTTCTTGTGGTTTTAATTGCGACATTTAAACTTCCCTAGTTGTGTCCTACGCACCGATTATTTGGTTTTTTGGTACTGCTTTTTCGCAGCATCAATGAAACCGGCAAATAATGGGTGACCATCACGTGGCGAGCTGGTAAATTCCGGGTGGAATTGTACTGCAATAAACCAAGGATGTGCAGGAATTTCAACAGTTTCTACCAGATGCTGTACCGGAGAATAACCAGAAATCTTCATGCCTTTTTCTTCCAGCACTGGGATATAACGGTTGTTCATCTCGTAACGGTGACGGTGACGCTCGATGATTTCTTCAGAACCATAAACTTCTGCAGTTTTAGTCCCTGCAACCAGTTCAGATTTTTGCGCGCCTAAACGCATCGTGCCACCCAGATCAGAATCAGCAGAACGTTGCTGAACTTCACCACGCTCATCTAACCATTCAGTAATTAAACCAATCAATGGAGATTTGGTTGAACGGTTAAATTCAGTCGAGGTCGCGTCTGCAATATCAGCAACATTACGTGCGTATTCGATCACAGCCAACTGCATACCCAAGCAAATACCGAGGAACGGCACACCGTTCTCACGTGCGAATTGAATCGCCTTCATTTTGCCTTCAGTACCGCGCTCACCGAAACCGCCAGGAACCAGAATCGCATCAGCATCTTTCAATACTTCTGCTACATCTTGGCTTTCAAGCTCTTCAGCGTTTACGTAGTCAATCTGAACTTTCACACGGTTTTGAATACCCGCATGTAGAAGTGCTTCGTTGACAGACTTGTATGCATCTGGAAGTTCAACGTATTTACCGACCATTGCAACACGTACGGTGTATTCAGGGTTCAGCAGTGCTTCTACAACGTTATCCCAATCTGTTAAGTCAGCTTCAGGAAGATCGTTATAACCAAAACGTTCACAGATTAAATCGTCAACATTTTGTTCGTAGAATGTACGTGGAATCTGGTAGATCGAACGTGCATCTTTACATACCACAACGGCACGTGCTTCAACGTTAGTAAATAATGCAATCTTACGCGTCGTATCTGCATCTACATCGTATTCTGTACGGCAGATGAGAATGTCTGGCTGAATACCAATCGACAGGAGTTCTTTAACAGAGTGCTGTGTTGGTTTGGTTTTTAATTCTGCTGCAGACTTAATGTATGGGAGTAACGTTAAGTGCATTAACATGGTACGTTTATGACCAAGCTCTACCATCAACTGACGTACAGATTCCATGAATGGGAGAGATTCAATGTCACCTACAGTACCGCCGATCTCTACGATCGCAACGTCATAACCTTCGCCTGCACGAAGTACACGCTCTTTGATATTGTCAGTAATGTGTGGAATAACTTGCACAGTACCACCCAGGTAGTCGCCACGGCGTTCTTTATTTAGAACATCCTGGTAAACACGGCCTGATGTGAAGTTATTCAATTTGGTCATTTTCGCACGACGCAAGAAACGTTCGTAGTAACCCAAGTCTAAGTCTGTTTCAGCACCATCTTCTGTAACAAAAACTTCACCATGCTGGAATGGGCTCATTGTCCCTGGATCGACATTAATGTATGGATCCATTTTTACCATGGTCACTTTTAAACCACGAGCTTCTAAAAGTGCAGCAACAGAAGCAGCTGAAATACCTTTACCTAGTGATGAAACTACACCACCAGTAACGAAAATAAAATGGGTCATTGGGTTTCTCGTACAATCGAGCCTAAATCGGCCTGCAATGTTGCGCAATTTTACTTTACCTTGTACCTAGAAAGCAAAGTCAATCCGCATCAATTCAAAGAACAATAAACAATTGACTATTCTAACAGCAATTCCTATAAAAAATTACAGTAAGTTCATATGATTTCTATCTTGCATTTTGCTGCTATAATAGTGTATCCCCTCCACACTTTTATGTTTGATGCAATGATGATGAAGAAACTTTTAATCTCCACCCTAATCCTGACTGGCCTGACATTAACTGCGTGTGTAAAAAAAGAAGCACCAAAAGAAGAAGAGCAAGTAGAAGTTACTCCAGCATCTGAAATCTCGACTCCAGAACCAACGCAATTTGAACCGCTTGAACCTGTAGAGCCAGCGGCAATTGAAGAGGAAGTAGCGCCAACGGTTGAAATTCAACGTGAGCAAACTGAAAACACCACGACTGAAATCCGTCGTGAAATCAAAAAACCAGAAACTACTGAGCCGGCACCAGTGCCTGAAACCCGCGAAGAACCTGCGTCAAAGCCTGCTGAGACCACACCTAAAACCAATTCAAATCCAGAAAACAAGTCTGAGGATGATGCGGTTGCTGACGCGATTGCCGCAGCGATGCCAGCACTTGACTAATTACAGGATCATTCATCAAAAAACCCAGCAGATGCTGGGTTTTTTATTAGAACTTTTTAAGCAGATACTGTTGCCGGTGCACGAGATAAGTGAATCAAATAGTCTGCCATTAGTCGGGTAGCCCAAGATTCGGTTTGCATCAAGCCCTGATAAAAGCCGCAATGACTGCCTTTTTTGGTGGTAATCACCATAATATTAGACATCGCCCGAATTTTTTCTTTATAAGGTTCTAAATTTCGGATGTGACACACCGGATCATCCTCCGCATTTAGAATCATCAGCGGAATTTTGATACTTTCAAACACATAAATCGGATTGGTTGCCTGGGTATAACTGGCATAATCCGTAAATCCAGCCAGTTCAAAATAGAGTTTTTCAAATTCGGACAGATCTTTAACGTCTAATAACTGTTTCCAGCTTGGGCAGACCTGCCAGGTTTCTTGATAAGGATGAATAAAGCGCTTAATCAGTTTTTTGGCCATGACTTTACTGTAAAACGGATGCACATTGGCAAAACCGGTTTCAGTGTTATAGCCAGGACATAAAGCAAAAGCTGCTTTGAGTGGGGTTTGTTCACCCTCTTCACCCAGATAACGCACCAACAATCCCGTACCCGCAGAAGAGCCAACTCCATAGAGATCGGACTGAGGAAATCTGTCCTGTATATACAAGAGTTGTTCACGCAGATCCTGAGTTGAACCAAACAGGTTCATTTTAGGCACAGGCATGGGTAAGTCTGCATGACCACGGCGTAAACACAATGCCACACGCCAACCGGTATGTTTATGCAGATCGCGAACCAGTTCACGCATCGATTCAGGAGAACCGGTAATAGTATGGAGTAAGACAATGGTTGGCGTACTTGCCGGAAGATCCAGCCCATACCAGGCAATACCGGTAATTCCGCCATCTGACATTTTCAGCTGTTCAAGCGCATCGTATTTCAGCTTAATGGTACGTTTTTTAATTAAATCAAAATACAGAATATGTGCGTGTGCATTGGCTAACCACGGCGTAGGACGATATTTTTGTTGCAGCTGCGGTAAGCGCTCAATGAGTCCTGAAAATACACCATTCGGATGGTAATACAGGGTCGGTTCGTCTGCTCCGCTGAAACGATCCAGATATTCACTGGAAAGCTGACCCAATTTTTTAAGCAACATTTTCATCTGTCATCCCCCTCTAGTTGTACTAGCTGTGATTTACAAATTTCATGCCGACTTGAATCAATAGTTAGAATTAAGTTTTAGCTTGGAATGATTGCATCCGCTGGCCCATCTGTACAGCCAAGGCTTCAAGTCCGGACTTAGGTCGGATCATGACTTCAAAATCAATCATCTGACCCTTTTCATTAAACTGAATCATGTCAACTCCCTTTAGTTTTTTATCGCCCACATTGGCAGAAAACTCAAGTACGACATTGTTACCATCTTCACTTATAAATTCACGGTGATAAGTGAAGTTTTCAAAGACTTGAATGACATTGGTCAAAATAAAAAATACCATCTGTTTTCCAGGATAAGGCTGAAACGCTACGGGTGAACGAAATACCACTTCTTCAGCAAGTAGTTCATTCAAGATCGACATATCACGGGTTTCTAGCATTTCATGCCAGCGTACAATGGATTTTCTGGTATTTTCGATGGTCATTTTGGATTCCTTCTTTTTTGATATTTTTTAATAAAAGCTTAAATACTTCTTTCTTTTAATTGAAAGAATTCCCCCTTTTATTAAAGGTGAGAAGTACTGCTTCGCAAGGGGGGATTCTTTCTTACAAATCCTCTCCCTAACCCTCTCCTTTAATAAAGGAGAGGGGAAAAAGCAGGTTTTAATATTTTCAGATCACCGCCGCCAATTCAGCACCCTGACGGATTGCACGCTTGGCATCCAGCTCACCCGCTTCTTTCGCTCCACCAATCAGATGCACATTTTTCCCGGCTGCTTTTAGCTCATCAAACATGGCGGTATAAGATTCCTGACCGGCACAAATGATCACGTGATCGACTTCCAGCACTGCAGGTTTGTCATTCACGACGATATGTAAGCCCTGATCATCAATTTTTTCATAATTGGCGCCCGCAATCATTTTTACGTCACGGTGTTTTAAACCGGTACGATGAATCCAGCCTGTGGTTTTACCCAGACTCGCGCCGACTGAAGCGGCTTTACGTTGCAATAAATAAATTTCACGTTGCGGTTTTTCTACATTTGCGGCTTTTAAGCCACCGACATTTTCATAGTCAGTATCAATACCCCATTCATCATAGAATTTTTCCGGATTGATACTGCCACTTTCCCCTTCATGGCTCAGGAATTCGGCTGTATCAAAACCAATACCGCCTGCACCAATAATGGCAACTCGCTGCCCCACTGGCTTACGCTCTTTCAGAACATCCAGATAAGACAGTACTTTTGCATGATCAATGCCCGGAATCTCAAGCTGACGCGGTGTCACGCCTGTTGCCACCACAATGTCATCAAAGTTTGACTGAGCCAGTTCTTCCAGACTCGCCTTATGGTTCAGCTGCAATTTAATACGTGGCTGTAATTCAATCTGGCGTTTGAAATAACGCAAGGTTTCATAAAACTCTTCCTTGCCTGGAATGGTCTTGGCAATATTAAACTGCCCACCAATCTGAGCAGCGGCTTCAAATACCGTCACCTGATGACCGCGATTTGCCGCATATACAGCAAAACTTAAACCTGCAGGACCTGCACCAATCACGGCAATATTTTTTGCTACATTGGTTTCTTTAAAAATGAGCTCTGTTTCATAGCAGGCACGTGGATTGACCAGACAGGTGGCAATTTTCATTGAGAAAATATGATCCAGACAGGCCTGATTACAACCGATACAGGTATTGATCTCATCGCTACGACCCTGCTCCGCTTTCAGGACAAACTCAGAGTCTGCCAACATTGGGCGGGCCATGGAAATCATATCAGCATCACCAGACGCCAATACATATTCAGCCATTTCCGGAGTATTGATACGGTTTGAAGTGATTAAAGGGATCTTCACCTGACCTTTCAGCTTACGCGTCACCCAGGTGAAGGCTGCACGAGGCACTTTAGTGGCAATCGTCGGAATACGCGCTTCATGCCAGCCAATGCCGGTATTGATAATGGTGGCACCAGCTTTTTCAATTTCTTTGGCCAACTGGATGACTTCTTCCAGAGTTGAACCGCCTTCGACCAGATCCAGCATAGATAGGCGATAAATAATGATAAAGTTCTCACCGACCATTTCACGTGTACGGCGTACGATTTCAATCGGGAAACGGATGCGGTTTGCATAGCTTCCACCCCACTCATCATCACGATGGTTGGTACGTGCTGCAATAAATTCGTTAATCAGATAGCCTTCCGAGCCCATGATTTCTACACCGTCATAACCGGCGTATTGAGCCAGCTTGGCACAATTGGCAAAATCATCAATGGTTTGCTGCACCTCAGCCGAAGTTAAAGCATGCGGTTTGACTGGATTGATCGGTGCCTGAATTGGGGATGGCGCGACATTTTCAGCCTGATAAGAATAACGTCCGGTATGCAGAATCTGCATGGCAATTTTCCCGCCCGCTTCATGTACGGCCTGGGTAATCACCTTATGCTTTTCAGCTTCTTCAATGGTGTCAAGTTTGGAACCGCCATGAAACGTTACGCCATGATCATTTGGTGAAATCCCGCCGGTGACGATTAAAGCGACTCCACCTTTGGCGCGCTCTGCATAAAAAGCTGCCATCCGATCATATCCGCCGGGTGCTTCTTCAAGACCAACGTGCATGGAACCCATTAATACGCGGTTTTTAAGTGTGGTAAAACCCAAGTTCAATGGGGCAAGTAAATTCGGATATTTAGACATTTCAACTCCTGAGCATGCGTTTAGGCTGGCTATTGTTTTAGCAACTGGCAGTTTGATCCCTCAATCTTTCCAGTTTAATGCAACTTGTTGCACTAATTTATATGCCAGAATTGATTATTATGCAACATGTTGCATAATAATCCCGAGTCACTTTTTTGAGACGTTTATGTCTTTAGCGCATGTTTTATTGACCAGCCTGATTGAAAAACCTAGCACCGGAATCGAACTGGCTCGCCGTTTTGACCGTTCCATGGGCTTCTTCTGGAATGCCACTCATCAGCAGATTTATCGCGAGCTGAATGCCATGCTGCAAAAAGGCTGGATTTCGACGATAGAAGAGGAAGACTCGAATAGCCGCAAAAAGACTTATCAGGTAGAACGTCTGGGCCGCGAAGAACTGGCCAACTGGATGTTGCAACAGAGCCCACCAGCACAATTACGTGAAGAGCTGATGGTACGTTTACGTGCCGAAGCCCAACTTGGTGGCAATAACACTTTGGCAGAGCTGGAACGCCATCTGGAACTGCATAAAGAGAAATTGAAAACCTATCAGCAGATTTTTGCCAAGGACTTTGCTCAAGCGGACGAAACTGACCGTACCTTATATATTCATAAAATGATTCTGCAACTGGGAATTGATCAGGAACTGGGTTGGATTTCCTGGCTGGAACAGGTTATTCCGCGACTGCAACAATTTGACGCACAACAATTATAAATACGGAGACACACATGCCCTTTTATCGCATGCCCGATGGTGAACAGCTGTTTGTACGCGAATATGGTCGGGGACAGCCGGTACTGGTACTCTCTGGACTTGGCATGCTGAGCTGGCAATGGAAAGCTTTTCTCTATCCGCATCAGAAAAATTTCTGTTTCATTATTCCAGAATGGCGCGGCTTTGGGGCTTCCAGTCGCTGTAAAATTCCGCAAGATCTCGATGCAATTTCCAGTCACTGGCTGGATGTGCGTTCAGTTCTGACCCAGCTAGAATTAGATCAAGTCATCGTCATTGCCTATTCCATGGGTGCAACCACCGCAATGCACGGCATGCATTATGACAACTTTGCCAGTCAGATTTCTGCTTATTTGCACATTGATCAGACTCCCAAAATTCCGGTCGATGATGCCTGGGATTTTGGTCTTTTTGGTCCACGTTATCAGGAATTTATCGACATCCTGCAGCAGCTCTCTGTCCTACTTACGCAATATCAGCAAGTTGAATTGATCCGTGATCTTGACGTTTCTGTCCGTAAACAAATTGCCGCCCTATGGCTAAAGTTTATTCAGCTACAAAATCAACAAAAATATAGTCTGAAAGCTTTCGAATTCATTTTGAATCAACCTCGCCTGCAAAGTCTGTTAATGCCTTCCAGCCGGGTGGATTATATGGCGTGGTATATCAACAATTATTTATACCATCGTGAGGATTACCGAGAGGCATTGGCCCAGCTCAGCTGTTCGGTGACTTTCTTTAGCGGCGTACAATCCAAGTTGTATCCTTTTGAAGGTCAGCGCCTGATTGCAGAAAGCCTGCCTCAGGCCAAACAGATACTTTTCAGCAAATCCGGCCATACACCTTTACTGACTGAACCGCTAAAATTTGCCCGAGAACTTGGCATCTTTTTAAATGAAAATTCACAATCTAGCACTTCAGCTGCCTAAAGATTCAGGAGATAGAACAATGAAAAAGTTGGTGGCTTTTTCCGGTGCAGGCATGAGCGCCGAAAGTGGCATTCATACTTTTCGCGACAGTGATGGACTTTGGGAACAATACCGGATTGAAGAGGTCGCGACACCTGAAGCTTGGGCCAAAAATCCAGAACTGGTGCAACGCTTTTATAATGCCCGCCGTAAAAACATTCTGGAAGCACAGCCGAATGCCGCACATCAATTAATTGCCGATCTTGAAAATGAGTTTGATGTGCATGTAATCACCCAGAATATTGATGACTTGCATGAACGTGCCGGCAGCTCCAAGGTGATCCATTTACATGGCAATATTCGCCTGGCCAAAAGCTCAGGCCCCGATGCACAAAGCACAACCGAGTTTTATCCAATTGAAGGCTCTGAATTAGATTTAAATCAACACTTTTGTAAGGCAGGCTATCCGCTGCGTCCTCATGTGGTCTGGTTTGGCGAAGCCGTACCCGCGTATGAAGAAGCTCAAGACTGTGTACAGGATGCCGATATTTTCGTGGTGATTGGCACCAGCCTTCAAGTTTATCCAGTTGCCGGGTTAATTCATGAGATTCCTGCGAAATGTCCGGCCTATTACATCGACCCGAAAGCCGAGCAGCAGCATTTGCCTGCACAGTTTTACAAAATCCCCCAAAACGCGACCGATGGCATGCAAACACTGCTAGGTTTACTGAAATCCGGGAATTAAATTTTTTTTATATGCTGCATTCTCTGATTGACAGTATGCAACAATCAATTTTTAATCAGCTTATCGTTGCAAGAATGGAATTAAACCATGCTGTCTGATCTGGATGACTTTTACTGTTTCGCTCAGGTGGTGGAACATGGCGGCTTTAGTGCAGCCGAACGTGCGACCGATATTCCCAAATCCAAACTCAGCCGTCGGGTGTTTAATCTGGAAGAGCGTCTGGGTGTACGTCTGATTCAGCGCAGTTCTCGTCATTTTGCCGTCACCGATATCGGCATGAATATTTACCGGCATGCCCAAGTTATGCTGAGTGCTGCACAGGCGGCGCATGATCTGGTGGACCACCTGAGTACCGAACCGCGCGGAACTATTAAAGTCAGCTTGCCCGTCTCTATTGCCCAAAACGAACTGGCAAAAATTCTGCCGGATTTTTTGAAAAAATATCCTGAAATTAAAGTCCAGATGATGATCACCAATCGACGGGTCGATATTATCAATGAAGGCTTTGATCTGGCCTTACGTGTCCGTTCCAGCCTGGATGATGACCCGAATCTGGTGATCCGCCAGTTTGAAAAAATTGAGCAGCATCTATTTGCCAGTCAAGGTTATTTAAATGAATTTGGTGAACTGAAAAACCCTGAGCAACTGGCTGAACATAAAATTCTGAGTATGGCTGAAGATCATACCGAACAGTTTCTGACCCTACAAAATGAACAGCAGGAACAGAAAAAAATCCGTGTCAGTCCCACAGTTATGGGGTCTGATTTAAATATGCTGGCACAACTGGCCGCCTCAGGCTCAGGCGTCACTTTGCTGCCAGATAATGTGGTCGAGCAGTACGTGGCAAGTGGTGAACTGGTTCGAGTGCTTCCTGACTGGAAAGCACCGCATGGTATTTTCCATGTGGTTTATCCTTCACGTCGCGGCTTATTGCCCGCAGTCCGGGTCTTTATTGATTATTTGGTTGCTGAATTAAATCGGCGCTAAGTGAAGTACTTTTGAGAAAAACTGGACAAAAAAATAGCTCATTCTTGGGGAAAAATGAGCTAGAGAAACTTTCACTACAGCATAGTGAGCGAAAAAAAGGGAACCTATGTATCTGACTCTTAGTTTAATCAGATATAAAATCCTAAACCACTGTTTAATGTAGTTTTTTGTATGTTTTCGTCAGCAAGAACGAGTGAGTTGTAATTTATGTAAGTGGATTATCTGAATAAAGATCATTCAATCAATATTTTAAATTTCCGAATACTCACCTGTACCTTCAGGCCAAGGCGACAAGACTTCAAACCCGGTTTCAGTCACATAGACCATATGTTCCCATTGCGCAGACCAGGATTTATCCGTGGTGACCACAGTCCAGCCATCTTTCAGCTCTTTGACGCGAGCTTTACCCATATTCACCATTGGCTCAATGGTGAACACCATACCCGGAACCAGTTTAATGCCCTGTCCTGGCTGTCCGTAATGCAGAATGTTTGGCTGTTCGTGATAGACCTTGCCGATGCCATGACCGCAATATTCGCGCACGATGGAATAGCCTTCACGCTGTGCGACCGTTTGAATCGCATAACCAATATCACCCAGGGTCGCGCCCGGCTTCACTGCATGAATCCCGGCTACCATAGCTTCATAGGTGGTATTGACCAGTCGCTTGGCTTCTGGAGATGGAGTTCCGACATAGTACATCCGGCTGGTATCACCGAAATAACCGTCTTTAATAATGGCAACATCAATATTGATAATATCGCCATCCTGAAGAACGAGTTTCGATGATGGAATGCCGTGACAAACCACTTCATTCGGTGAAATACAGGTGGTTTTAGTATAGCCATAATAGCCAATATTGGCTGGCGTCACCTTTAATGTATTTACAATAAAATCATGACAGAGATCATCCAGATATTCAGTCGTGACACCTGGCTTGACATGCTCCCCGATCATCGCTAAAACCTCTGCAGCCAAACGCCCAGATATCCGCAATTTTTCAACATCTTGCTCAGTTTTAAGACTAATCGCTGTAGCTCGCATATACCCATCCTCACTATGAATCCCTGAATTATAATCCCTTTTTTGCGAAATATGTCGCAGTTGTTGAGTTTCGGCACAGCAATTTTCCTTGAAATAGGACTTTTCACTGCTGCTTATTTGTACAAACAATAACTGACATATTTTGATATCAAGTGCAGATATTTTTTGAGCTTGTAAGGAAAAATATATTTTTCAGCGAATTATCAAACATATATTTCTACCAAGATTTGAATGACCGGTTATGTGATCCGCAAACTCACTAGAATCAAGGCTTCCAGCCTTAAAATAAACTCCAAAAAATTGGACATATACACTAAAATCGCTTTCTTTTGTTCTATTGATCTCCCTTTATGACAAGTCTGCGTACCCGGGATATTGTCGCCCTAGGTTTTATGACCTTTGCATTGTTTATTGGTGCGGGCAACATTATCTTCCCACCGATTGTGGCTCAACAAGCCGGTGAACACGTATGGCTCGCTGCTTTAGGTTTCCTTATTACAGCAGTCGGCTTACCCGTGATTACCATTATTGCGTTGTCTCGCGTTGAAGGTTCCATTCAGGCACTAAGCTCGCCTCTTGGCAAAGCAGCCAGCATCTTGCTGACTGTAATCTGTTACTTAGCTGTTGGCCCTTTATTTGCGACGCCGCGTACCGCAACCGTTTCTTATGAAATCGGTTTTTCATCTTACTTTGGCAATGAATCTGGCAGCCTGCTCATTTACAGCATCATCTATTTTGCTGTGGTGACCATCGTATCTTTATATCCAAACAAGATTCTGGATACCGTCGGCTATTTCCTGTCACCACTTAAAATTATTTCTTTGATAATTTTGGGTGTAGCAGCCGTGATGATCCCTGCCAGCAATCCGCCTGCAGCGATCGATAATTACGTTACCAGTCCAGTGACTGAAGGCTTCGTAAATGGTTATTTAACCATGGATACTTTGGGCGCTTTAGTTTTCGGTATTGTGATTGTTAAAGCCATTACTTCACGTGGTGTAACCGATAAAAAACTGATTACCAAATATGCAGTGAATGCCGGCATTATTTCTGGTATTGGTTTAACTCTGGTGTATTTAAGTCTGTTTAAACTTGGACTAGGTAGCCATGAGATTGCACCAAATGCAGCCAATGGTGCCATTATCCTGCATGCATATGTACAACATGCTTTTGGCGATATGGGTGCTTACTTCCTGTCCGGCATGATTTTTATTGCCTGTATGGTCACTGCAATTGGTCTGACCTGTGCCTGCGCTGAGTATTTTTCCAGCTTGACCAAAATTCCGTACAAGATCTTTGTATTTATTCTGGTGGGCTTCTCACTGGTGATTTCAAATCTGGGTTTAACCAAACTGATTGCTGTTTCGGTTCCAGTCTTGAGCGCGATTTATCCGCCTGCGATTAGCGTCATTATGCTGAGCTTCTGTGCAAGCTTCTTCAAGAAACCATCTCATGTGATTGCGCCAGTGACCCTGGTAGCCTTGATCTTTGGTATTTTTGACGGATTAAAAGTTGCTGGTTTTGAATTGCCTGCATTACTGCAAAACTTACCTCTATCAGAACAGAATCTGGCCTGGTTTATTCCATCCATGATTGTATTGCTGATTACAGCTGTGATTGACCGTATTAGAAACTAAAATTTCTAGGATGTCTGAAAAATCGTATTTTTACCCAAAATCCGGTTTGAGCGTGATCAATAATTGTCAGGTTTTACCCAAACGGACATTTATTGTTTCTTAATAATGACATCAAATCACCGCTGTAAATCTTGATACTAAGATTTTCTATAAAAATCGTTTCTATAAATAGGATCGCGCTTTAATTATTTTATTTTTATATAAATATAAACAGAACTTTTGATTTTCTGATGTTAGATACTTATTGTTGCCAACTTAAACCAAGTTCCCTTCCGAGTCATACGCAGACTTACAAAGTATTGATTAACCCTACATATCTTTGGCGTAAAATTTGCATTTTCTATCTGGTCGCATTAATTAAATGATGACTACATCTTATTTCCAAAATTAACTGGAGGTGAAATCTGAAAATATAATTCTTGCCTAATCAAGTGATTATGTGGTTATACGACTAAAGATGGCCATTTTGACTGTAAAAGCCTGCCACAGCAGTTGCAAAGGTCCAAATTAAACAGTACAACTATATATTCAATTCTGACTGATTAAATCTGCTTTAATCTTCAATAACATAAATAAATGGGAGGGATGGAGATGTTATCATTACATTTCAACAAGCAAGTCTTCATTGACGCTCTTAAAGCCAACAACACCAATCTGGTGACATTTATATGCACCACTTTTGCACTCATGCTGACTTTAACCGTCCATTGCTTAATTCAAGGTAATTTAAAACTTGAATACTTTGGCTATGCACTGATTGTCTCAGCTGCATTTTTCCTATGGGCTGCCATAGACCAGAAATACCGATAAACAAATTTTAAATTAGCCCAGATGGATGATTTGGCCAATCATCCATCTGGTGAAAAAAGTGTTTTAACTTTCCAACATTCCAGTATCCTTTCAGAATAACTATAAAAATAAGATTAAAATAATCCGATAAATGCTCCATAGAGCAAAATCCCTGTCCCGCCTAATTCTGCGACAATTAAACCCAGCATGGCGAAAGTCATCAAACTTCCTGGCAAATAAAACTTACCCAGCTGATGCGGCTGTTTAAACTGATTCGTCGTGTCTTGCAGAAAACCATGTAGCATATAAACGGCAATCGAGAAGCTAAAAAACAGAATATTGACTAGTACGCAAATCAGATTCACCATACTCGGCAACACTGAACAATAGGCCAGCATTGCCAAAATTAAGGTCGCGGGCGCATAAAGTAGGCTGCTACGATGGGCAATATCGACATAATAATGTGCACGTGACTGAGACGATTGACGAATCTGCCAATATTTCCAGACACCAGTAAACATCCCGATCCACAAGAAGATTCCACTAAAAATAATGCCGATTTTAACGGCCAGCTCAAGTTCCATTAGCTGCATAAGATCATTCCATGTTTATTATTTGACTGACTTTAAAGTCATGTTTTCCCCGAGCTACCCTGCTAAAAATCTATACAGTAAAAGCTTCATCAGGATTCTAAAAAATATAGTGTAACCTATGTCTGAATTTGAAACATTGACTCTCCAGTGCCAAGATGGCTATCGCTTAAGTGCACGTTTTTATGCAGCTATTTCTGAAACTGACAAACTTCCAGTATTAGTCTGTCCGGCAACTGGCATTACTAAACAGTTTTATCATCAGTTTTGTGTGTGGTTACAAGCTCAAGGCTATGCCGTTATGGTCTTTGATTTCCGGGGGATTGGTGATTCACTACATGGCCCGTTGAAAAATTCAAAAGCCAGTATTGTGCAATGGGGTCAACTGGATATACCGGCCGCGATTGATGCTTTATTAACGCGTACCAATGCAAGAAAAGTGATACTACTTGGACATAGTGCCGGTGGTCAGCTTTTAGGTATTGTGCCAAATTACGATAAAGTCGCAAAAGTGGTGGCCGTCTCTGGCTCTACTGGACATGTGAAAGGACTCAAAGGTAAAACCAAGTTACTTGCGCCAGTGATGTTTAATGTTATTTTCCCACTGGCACGCATCACTAAAGGCTATGGCCCGACTCAAGCGATTGGTATGGGTGAAAACCTGCCGAAAGATGTAGCTCGCGAATGGGCGCAGTTCTGTAGTAAACCGGGTTATGTAATCAACGCGATTGGTAAAAATATTGCACCATCCCATGATTATCATGCTCAAGTCACCTGCCCGATTACCTCAATCTGGTCATCGGATGATGAAATTGCCACGGAAGCCAACGTGAAAGATTTACTGCGTTTATATCCAAACGCAAAAACCCAGATAATTGAACTTAGACCTAAAAGTTATGCCTATAAAACCATTGGTCATATGCTGATGTTTAAAAAGTCGCATCAGAATTTATGGCCGGTGATTGAACAGCAATTGGCTGTTTAAATCAGATTTAGATGGTTATTTGCGGGCTGCTGTGTTCTAATACACGCAGTTTGAGATGAGCCTCTTACAGTATATGGGCTTGACCTATATACGACTAGCCCCTAACCATGGGGCTTTTTATTGTCTGAATATTTTAAAACAGATATAAAAATGGACTGACGATAATGCCAACCCATGTCTTTCTTTATCGAATTAAATATTATTTTGACTCAATGTCATACACCCAATTTCGGGCTTGTTTCTCAGTCGTGGTTTCACAAACATAATAGTCATGATCCCAAGCATCTGGATGGAAGATTTCACGTTTGTGATAAGTCACTTGTTTGGCATTTTCGACACAAGTAAAATTTTCACCTTGGTCTTTGACCTGCGTTCCGTTGAGGAAACCACCAATACAGAGGAATCGGGATTGTTTGGGCATTTTACGTCAACTTTCAATAATTTTTAATGTTTGAATTAAATAATATATTTAATAAATATGTAATTTACAGAAGTTTTTTAATATATGACTATCTGAAAAATGATATTACTTTACATTCTTCATAAAACCACATTTGTACTACCAGCATATTATTAAAAGTGTCTTGATAAAATGCATATTGGAAAATCTCAGGATTATCGCCCTTTCTTTTAATATTCTTAAATTTATTAGAATAATAATCCTCCATTTGACTTTGTTGTTCTATCCAATTTTTATCAAGGATTGGTGAGAATAGAGGAGTTGAGTGTATTGACCCCTTATATTTCTTTCCAAATTCATAATAATAAAGTCCTAGAGCACAACATTTTAAAACTTCTTTTAATCTATCTCTATCTATTGTTAACTCTAAAGCCTCAAAAATATCTTCTGACTCTGGATCTTTTATTTTTACTGTTCTAGCTGTCGATAGTAATTTTTCTTTTAGTTTAGAAATTCGATCCTTTCTGGTCCAAGAACGCATTACCTTACTTTCAAAATTTAAAAGTCCATATTTACCCGTTTGAATCGTCATTGACAAAACATTAAACAGATATTCATCATCACCTGACTTCTTACAATTATGATCCACGCATGAAGGTACCTTGATTAGGGCTTTCCTTAAATCTAGGCTAATATCTTTTAAGTCCTTCTTTTCTGGAAATAAGCATTTTGGTGGCACGTGTTCTTTTGTTGTCGCCAAATTATCACACATATAGCAAGTCTGATTATTCATATAAAAAAAATAAGGGCTGATTACTCAGCCCTTATCTTATACCGCTTATTGCCTAATTAACAAAGCAAATCATAGATTTGCTCTTGCGCTAGGGAAAAGCCTTTCGGCTTTTCTTGATCCTAGCTCATTAAGTTAACTGAGCAGCAGCAATTTTCTTAGTATCAACGTCTTTAGCAGCGTCAGTATATTCGCTCATCTTGTCGAAGCTTAAGTATTGATAGATGTCAGCTGACATGCTGTCAATTTGAGCTGCGTACTGTTGATATTCTTCTGGAGAAGGTAATTTACCCAATACAGCAGCAACAGAAGCAAGTTCAGCAGAAGCCAAGTAAACGTTAGCACCTTGACCTAGACGGTTCGGGAAGTTACGAGTAGAAGTTGATACACAAGTTGTGTTCGGAGCTACACGTGCTTGGTTACCCATACATAATGAACAACCTGGCATTTCAGTACGCGCGCCAGCTTTACCATAAATGTTATAGAAACCTTCTTCCATCAACTGATGTTCGTCCATACGCGTAGGTGGAGCAATCCACAAACGAGTTGACAATGCACCACCTGGAACTTTCTCTAACAATTTACCAGTCGCACGGAAGTGACCGATGTTAGTCATACAAGAACCAACGAATACTTCGTCAATTTTCGCGCCTTGAACATCAGAAAGAAGTTTTGCATCATCTGGATCGTTCGGGCAGCAAAGAATAGGTTCTTTGATATCTGCAAGATCGATTTCATACACTTTGGTGTATTCAGCATCAGCATCTGCTTTGATCAGGCTTGGGTTAGCCAACCATTTTTCCATGTTCTCAACACGACGAGCCATCGTACGCGCATCGCCATAACCTTCAGAAATCATCCACTTCAACATAGTGATGTTTGAACGAAGGTATTCAGCAACTTTCTCTTCAGAAAGCGTGATAGAACAACCAGCAGCTGAACGTTCAGCAGAAGCATCAGAAAGTTCGAATGCTTGCTCAACAGTCAGGTCAGTTTCCATTTCTGTTAAGTCGATCTCAAGGATACGACCAGAGAAGATGTTTTTCTTACCTTTCTTCTCTACAGTTAAGTCACCTTCCTTAATTGCGTAGTAAGGAATTGCATGTACAAGGTCACGTAGCGTGATACCAGGCTGCATTTTACCCTTGAACTTCACAAGTACAGATTCAGGCATATCTAGTGGCATAACACCAGTTGCTGCAGCGAACGCTACAAGGCCAGAACCCGCCGGGAATGAAATACCGATTGGGAAACGTGTATGCGAGTCACCACCAGTACCAACGGTATCCGGAAGAAGCATACGGTTTAACCAAGAGTGAATAATACCGTCACCTGGGCGTAAAGACACACCACCACGGTTCATGATGAAATCAGGAAGCGAGTGTTGCATTTGAACGTCAACTGGTTTTGGATAAGCAGCTGTATGACAGAAAGATTGCATAACAAGGTCAGCAGAGAAACCTAGGCAAGCCAAGTCTTTCAATTCGTCACGAGTCATTGGACCTGTTGTATCTTGCGAACCAACAGTAGTCATCTTAGGTTCACAGTAAGTACCTGGAAGTACACCTTGACCTTCAGGAAGACCACAAGCGCGACCAACCATCTTCTGAGCTTGAGTGAAACCTTTACCAGTTGCAGCAGGCTGAACCGGAGTACGGAACATTGTAGATACTGGAAGACCTAAAGCTTCACGAGCCTTAGTCGTCAAACCACGACCTACGATCAGGTTAATACGACCACCAGCACGAACTTCGTCAAGAAGTACTGGAGTTTTAAGTTCAGCTTCAGCGATTTGCGCGCCGTCTTTGAACGCAGTTACTTTAGCAGCAGCGTGATCGATCTTAAGAACGATTTCGTCGCCCATGTTCATGTTGGCAACATCGATCTCGATCGGTAATGCACCCGCATCTTCCATGGTGTTGAAGAAAATCGGAGCGATTTTAGAACCTAGGCAGTAACCACCGTCTTTTTTGTTCGGGATGTGCGGGATGTCGTCACCGAAGAACCAAAGAACCGAGTTAGTTGCAGATTTACGAGATGAACCTGTACCAACAACGTCACCCACGTAAGCAACCTGGTTGCCTTTCGCGATCAGTTCTTTAATCTGGTTAAGTGGACCCACTTCACCAGGAACTTCTGGATTGATTCCGTCACGTACGTTTTTCAACATTGCATTTGCGTGCAATGGAATGTCTGGACGGCTCCAAGCGTCTTGTGCAGGTGACAAGTCGTCAGTGTTGGTTTCGCCAGTTACTTTGAAAACAGTCAGTTTGATTTCTTCAGGAACGTCTTTACGGCTAGTGAACCATTCAGCGTCAGCCCAAGACTGCATAACTGCTTGAGCATTTGCGTTACCAGCTTTTGCTTTATCAGCAACGTCATGGAATGCATCAAATACAAGAAGCGTTTTTTTCAATGCTTCAGCTGCAAGTTCAGCAAGCTCAGCATTGTCTAAAAGTTCAACTAAAGGCGCTACGTTGTAACCACCAAGCATAGTACCTAGTAAATAAACAGCACGTTCTTTAGAAACGAGTGGAGAGGTTGCTTCGCCTTTTGCCAATGCAGCTAAGAACGCAGCTTTTACATATGCAGCTTGGTCAACACCTGCTGGTACACGGTTTTCAAGCAAATCTACCAAGTATGCTTCTTCACCAGCTGGCGGGTTTTTTAGTAGTTCAACTAATGCAGCTGTTTGGGCATCGTCAAGTGGCTTCGGTGGGACTCCGAGTGCGGCACGTTCTTCAACGTGTTGGCGGTAAGCTTCTAGCACAGTGTTATTCCTCTTTTTTAAAAAATTACTTATGAATTCCTGCTTATTCCAAGCTTCATAAATAATATGGACTCCAAAATTTTACTAAATTTCCAGTTAAAAGTTAATGCAACTCAAGTGTTTCTTCGTGATGCTCGTTATTTTATAACTAAATGATGCTCTTAATGATTATTCCATAATCAGTTCCAGCTTACACCACACGAAACAAGCCCATGAATAGGCCCTTTTAACTGAATTTAATGCATAAAAAAAGGCAACCCTGATGTTGCCTGATTTGACGTTAAAAAGATACTCCACCTTAGTGTACAGTGGTCGAGTTTAAATACTGCTGATATGAGTCTCGGCAGCCTTGGAATTTCACCACGCATTCATCTTCATAGGTGCTACTGTGATTATTGCTGGCAAAGGAAATATCAATCTGATAAAGCTTTTTATCTTGTTCTAGCATGTTCTTTAAAACGACTTTGTCACCGACGCTGAGTACATAGCGACTGCCGCCAATAATGACCACACCTTCTTCATCTTCCAACAGCAGATCAGAATGATGCAAATATCTTACGACTTCCATATTGTGCTACTCCTCGGTTAATTGGAGTTAAATTCATTATTCAATATAAAGATAAGTATTTCTATATTTTAGATTTAGAAATTGTCACAAAGTGTACATTTTGCTTAGGCTATTTTTATTATTTAGTCTTTTGAAGATGCTTATATTTAAATACGTTTAATGGGAAATATGGGTTGGATAATTTTATCTAAATATAAAAAAACCGTTCCTTAGAACGGTTTGTAATCTGGTAATTCGTCATGCGGTGTCGCAATACACTTTGCAGTAAATTCAGCGCGGACTTTTTCACGTGCTGCTTTTACATCTCCCTTAATCTCGTCGGCTGGAATCGCATAGACTTCATCAATAATATTCAGGATAAAACCTTTGGTGGTTTCATCATCGATCTTGTTGGCATGCTCGATTGCTTTTTCTTTCTCAATCGCATTCTGACGATCCAGCATAATGGTACGCGCCGCATTACCGACGCTTCGACAATAACCTTGCCACTGCTCTTCAGGGGTTAAGGGTTTCTTCTCGGCACAACCGGCCAGCGCCAGCATAAACGATAAAGCCAATAACTTTTTCATGAATTTCTCCTTCCGAGGGGCAATATAAAAGATCGGGGAAGATTTGTCATTTCAAAATGCGAGTTGTATGGAATTAAAAAAGCCCACTCATGGGCTTTTTCATTTTGTGTAATTAACCACATGAAGCCTGGATAATCTTTTTGCTTGTAGGATCCACCGTTACAGTCACTCGTTCTTCACGATAATCCATCGTCACCGCTTGACCCGGCTCAACCATACGTACAATTTGTGCCTTGGTTTTCTGCTTGATTTGCGCTTCAGTCAAATTGGACTGACCCACCAATGCCGCTGCCTGATCAGCAATACATTTAGGTTGATTCATGTGCAGTAATTCCCACTCCTCGACCACCTGACCATTCTTTAAATGGCAATATCCGACCTGACCATTGCTTTCAGTACGAATCTCAAGCTTGCCACCCTGATTGACACAATAAGCGCTTGCAGGATTCGCTGAACCTATTTTAGGAGCTTCCGTCTCAGATTGCGGCGTGGTGGTACATGCGCTTAGAGCGAGAGCCAACAAACCGAACAGCATTGTTTTTTTCATGAGAGCCTATTCTTCTTCAATAATTCTTCACCAATTTAGCATATTTCCTTGTCCTTGCCAGAGACAAGTCTGTGTACATTTTTAACCGTGCTTTTTCATTAAAGAATGGAAATAACACCTTTATGAATTAAGGACTTCAACGCTATAACTTCTTTCAATGAACAAGAAAAACAGAAGAGAAGAACCTCTACAAAATACGAAAATGCCGAATGAATCGCCTAGACCAAGTAATTATGCACCTCAATAGCATTGCATTGTCATTACATCATTCAAATATGACTTCGCTTTTAGATTTGTGATCTGTGCTGGATTGATTTAATATTTGATTGAATTTTAAACTTTCTATTGGCATGACAGACGATCCTCAACTCTCCCTCAAGGAATATCTTGCTACGGTTCAGGAAGTGGTCAAACTCACTTTCGATACACCAGTATGGGTCAAAGCCGAAATTCGTAATCTAAGTATTAAAGCCGGCCATTATTATCTGGAGCTGGCAGAAAAAGAAGCCGATAGCGATCAGGTGATTGCCAGTTGCCGAGCGACCATCTGGAAATTTAGTGCCCAGAAAATTGTCACGCAGTTTGAACGTGAAAGCGGAATTGAGCTGAGTCGCGATCTGAAAGTGCTGATTAAAGTTAAAGCTAATTTCGATCCGCAATATGGCTTTTCTTTAAATATTGTCGAGATTGATTCAGGCTATACCTTGGGAGATATTGCCCGGCGTTATCAGCAGATTGTTGAGCGGTTGACGAATGAAGGACTGATTCAGCGCAATAGAAACTTGCCTAGCCCTTTTGACCTAAACCGGATTCTGGTGATTGCTCCCGAAAATGCAGCAGGCCTGGGAGATTTCAAAAAAGATGCCGATACACTACAGCGTGCGCAGGTGTGTAAGTTTGTCTATCACAGTGCGACTTTTCAGGGAAATACTGCCCCGCAAAGTATTATGTACAGTCTGGCACAAGCACTTAAACAATGGGCACAGACCTATAACACTGCACCGGATCTGATTGTAATTATACGAGGGGGTGGCGCGGTCAATGATCTGGCTTATTTGAATGATTATGATCTGGCTGCCCTGCTCTGTAAACGTTCGGTACCGGTCTGGGTCGGCATCGGGCATGAAAAAGACCGTACCATTCTGGATGAGATTGCGCATCGCTCCTTTGATACTCCGAGTAAAGCCATTGCCGGAATCCGCAATCATATCTTTGAACTGACCCAGGATATTCTGAATTATCTACAGCGCATTCAGCGTTTATCCCAGCAACAGATTCAAGCTTATCAAAATCAGAATGATCAATTTTTGAAACTGATTCAAAGTCTGGCCAACAACCAGATTATGGATGCGCTGCAACGTCTGCAACAGATCAAGGCCAATACTACCAGTCTGGCCCAGCAGCATACCCAGCTGATTAATCAGCAGCTTGATGCCCTGATGCGGGAAACGCTACTACAAAATCCTAAACATGTTTTATCCAAGGGTTATGCCATCGTGCGCCAGCAAGAACATGTGGTTGCCTCTATTCAACAGATTCAGTCCAGCGATCTGGTTGAAGTCGAATTACATGACGGCATTTTTTCAGCACAACTTATACAGGTACTTCCTCATGAATCATGATACTTTGAGCTTCCAACAAGGCTATGACATCTTGAAAAAGAATGCGGAATTGCTCGAATCTCAGCAAGAACCGGATATTGATAACTTGATGAAAATCGTGGAAGAATCCATGACCGCCTATAAAGCTTGCAAGGCACGGGTTGAAGCAGTTCAAACTGCGTTAAATGATACTTTTAAAGATTAATTGGATGTCATTTCAAATATTAGCTTAGACTATTCTGCTAGATTGAGTTGACATAAAAGCTCTCATTCATGGGGGCTTTTTTATTAAGTGAAAAAAATCATTTCAATGACTATTTAAATTTTCTAGATGGGGATTTTGATCAATCCGCCCAATTCTAAATGGGAAATATTGTATTTTCATTCTCATCCACCAGACGATAAAAGCCCAATATTGAATTGGGCTTTTTATTACTCTTCAATTTCTATCGGATCACCGTCTTCAGGGCGAATATGACGCGTCCCATCATCCGCAGGATCAACACTTGACCCATCTTTGGTAATAGCATTGTACATTTCATCCTCTTTCTTATCATCGATAAATTCTTCATCTTCGAAATCCTGAGGTTCACTATCGTCGTCAAAGTTCAAAGGCTTTTCTTCATCTATCATGGCGATCCATCTCTTATTTAACCAATAAAATATCATGCTCAAATATTTGAAAGATTCATTCAATAGTCAACGATGATCATTTGTGTAACTGAATAAACATAATAGGAATTGGAACATTACTTTCCTATCGACAAAAAAATGCCTCCTTAGGGAAGGAGGCTGAAATTGGAAAGAAACTACAGCGATAGAATCTATTCATGCATTATATATAAAATTATAATTTATACATTAGCATAATATTACATTAATTTTTCAATTAAAAAGCCCGCTTACTTTTTCAAATAAGCGGGCTAGTGCTGTAGTCATTTTCTTCGTATTATTTGCGTCTTCTTGTTTTTGCAAAATGAATATAGCACTGTGAATTTACCAATAAAGTATAGAGAGTATTAATAAACTGTTTTCTTACATTTGCTTTAAGTTACTTTTCGTTCAGTAAGCTATACATATTAAAAAAGCCCATCTTTCGATGAGCCTTCCCCTTTATCACTTTTGCGCTGATTTAGGTATGTTGTCAAAGTGAGCAACGACTAGAGAATAATTAAGTTATTGATAAAAATATATAAATATCCCAGCATTATATAAAGAAACTATCGTTTTATAAAAAATAACTATACTTGTTAAATTGATTGACGATTTTAACCTTCAACGGCACCTTATAGCTGACTTAATTTACTAGACATATAAGTTAAAAATAACGTCTTATCCTGAAAATCAGGCATTTCAAACACCCAAAAAATGTAATTTTTAGATCTCAATTTAAGTTTCACATTCACGGCCTTTACTTGAATCATTGCATCCTCATGCTGCATTTCTGCGAATAATTCTAAAATCAGCGCAAAGAATCTCAGTTTGTTGACTGTGTTGTATTTTGTTGGTTTATATATTCTCAAGGCTTCAGAATATATAAGCTCGCACCATTCATTTCCATCTTCATCATCCATTAGCTCTCATTTAATTATTTAAAATAGATCACGAAGTAGGTTTATAACATGGTGGCTATAATTAAACTGCTTTTAATCTGAATATTAAAATTATAAGTTTTTAGAAAATAAAAAAGCCCATCATTCGATGAGCCTTTTTGGGAAATATATCGTGAAGACTAAGCTGCAAATTCTTGCAGTACAAATCGTTTTACACTTTCATCAAAGTCAGGTTTTGAAAGAGCAAGCTTGCCATTTTTCATAGTTTTATAACAATAACTCGCTGCTACTCCCATACCAACCAAAGTCAACAACTTCATTGCTCACCTCTTTACTGGGAAGATTTGAATACAAAGTTATCATTCAAATTTGTAGTTTTCCAACTCAGTTTCGATTGTTTTCTGTACTACATGTTAATGAATGTATGAATAATAAATGAAAACCTGCCGTATGATGCGTTTGCTTAAAGTCTTTCAACTAGTGGTTAATTTGCGTATCTATCCAGTTAAGGAAATTTTCCTTATTACTGAATTCTGGCATAGACCCTAAATTTATAGTTTCTTTAGCACCAAATTTTCCAGCGACAGTATTCGGTGCTTGAACTCTGAAATCCAGAGGATCACTTTCATGTAGAGTTCTAAAATATTCTACCGCTTTATCAAATTCACTTTTATCCTTAAAACCTGGTCGTTCCTTTAAAAAGTCATAAACTTGTTCTAGAGCTGGTAGATAATTATTTTTAGGCATTCTGTTTTCTCTAAAATGATGAGTTTTATGATGAAGACCTATTTTGAATGAATAATGATAAGAATATTCCCTTATTTCTTAGAGTTTATGTAAATCATGATGATTTGAGAGTTAAATCCAAATTCTGGAATAACCTGATAAAAAAATGAGCGTAAATATACACTCACTTTTACTACATTTTCTAATGCATGCTTAACTGACTGGCATTGCTCTAAAATAAGGTCTGTTTTATCGAACAAAGTGCAAATGTCAGCTGCTCTATCAGCAAAGATCAGATGTTTTTAAATACGTCACTTTAAGGTTCAAGCCTAATTAACGCTATGAATATCAAGTTCATCATTGGTGGTCAATACAATAGAAGCCAAAATTGGAATGCCCAAAATGAAAGGTACAGCGAAAATCCATAGAACTACGGTTACATCAGATTTAAAGAAAAATTGAATGGCTAATGCAGTCAAAATAAGTACAGAAAATAGAATCGCAGCAAAACGGATGATAAATTTAGTCGACATGCGAAGATGCTCTTATGCGTGAAATCGTATTTTCAATATACACCTATTTTTATTATGGGTTTATTGATTTTCAGTCTGTTATTGCATGTTTTAATTGATTTTCTATATGTGATAGCTGACTCATGCGATGAGCAGTTTTCTTCAGCATAAAAGCTGCCCCTAAGTTCTTTCTCTACTCGTAACTCTATTGTCATATATGGATAGGGATTGAATTTAGATATCAATGCTTCTGCTGACTAATACATCAATCTACTTTATAGCCAATAAAATCTGTGTGCTGTCTCATAATAAAAAAGCCCTAAAATTAGGGCTTTTTTATTCGGATTAGAATCGCCAGTTATAGAACAAGTCAATCGCACGCTCTAAAGACTGACTCGCTTCTAAATACAGACGCTGATTTACCTGATAACGTAAAGTCAGCTTATTCACTGGTGTGAATACCCCGACCCCATAGCGCAGATATAAATCCGGCGTAATATAACCGGTCACAGAAACCTGGGTATCATCTCCTGTACCTTGAGCATCCAGAGCTAGACCAGTTAAGCCAAAACTGCGCCCGATCTGGTTGGTCAGTGCGCGGGTGCTACCCAAGCCCAGACTAATCCCCGCAGCAGCGATCGTATTATTCACATCGGATCTAAATCCTTCAGCCTGGCTTAAACCAGATACACCCTCATTAACACGACCGGTAATCAAGGCATTCAAGGCTTCCTGTTCTGACAAGCCCGCATCATTATAAATCTGAATACTTGGACTCGATGCCGTCCCTGTTACCCGTACCCCGACCGTACTACCCTGAACCGATTTATTAGCATCAATGTCCAGTGTCGGATTAGTAAGTTCACCATTAAAACGGGCGATAGCACGATTCAGGTCCAGACTTTGGCCATAGGCTTCGATTTTCACTCGTTGTGATACCCCAATTGCACCATTGGCACGCATTGCGGTTTCCAGCCCCCGCTGTGACAGATTGACTCGACCCAAGAGTGGAATACGACTGTCAAAGCCCTGAAAGATCACCTGATTCCCTAAAGAAACGGCGACATCTGCACGGATATCCCAAGGACGTGCAGACTTCAAGATCGCTAGCTGATCATCACCTTCACGCACGACACGTACATCTGAAGATAAACCGACTACAGGTTCTGAGGCTTCAGGCATTGAAATCAGCGCACGTGGTACATCGACTGTGCCACTCAGACTCAGTTTTTTATTAAATGGATACATGTCCAGGGTCAAATCAGGTGTCACCACAGCGGTAATTAAAGGGGCCTGACGAATCAGCAGATTATCACCTTGCAGTTTTAACTGCACTCGCGGATCGCCTTTCCAGTCGACCGATCCGGTTAATTTACCCACACCACGACCACTGTTAAATGCGCCATTGATGCTGGCAGAATTCTGACGTATGGATGAATAAAGTTGTACATTGGTCAGATTCACTGGTAAGGAGATCATGCTAATCGAAGCATCTTTAACCCGAACCTCACCTTCAAGCAAAGGATCCGTTAAAGTTCCGCTAATTTTTCCGGCATAAGATAAAATCCCGTCCAGATTACGGATGTCCTGAATAAATGGCTTAAAGACCTTGAGCTGTACCTGGTTAAAGGCAATTTCGCCACGCATCGGTTTACTGTCCCGATATGGATCAATGATGACATTGGCATAGCCGGTTCCGATATCTGGTGTTTTGACATCCAGACGAAGCTGCAAGCCATCTGCCACACTTTTTGCGACCAACCCGACTTCATCATATTTGAGTGTAGAACCCAAATAATCTGGATCTTCAGAAGATAAGCCCACCACACCATTACGCGTCACCAGACGTGCGTCGATTTTAGGTTTGGCGCCTTGTGCCCAAGCAGCCTTGGCATAACCATTGACTTTACCCGTCAATGCCAATCCATCAGGCAGGAATGCACTGAAGTCTTCCAGATCAAGGTTTTGAGTAATAAAAGAGGCACTGCCACGGGTTTTGTTGACCCGAATCGGCTGATCAAAACACAACTGGCTTTGCTGACTCATCCAGCAATGAGCACCAACAAACAGATCCGATTGAGCACTGTTATAAATCACTGCTGCATTTTGACGTTGCACCAGACGGGCACGTAAAGAGTCGAAATCACCTTTTTGAATCTGACCCAGCCAGTTATTCTGGGCATTAAAGCCACCGGCGAGCTGTACAAAGAATTTTGATAGGCGGTTTTCTGCCTGCACTTTGAGAATGTGTGCAGCACGGGTACCGGCCAGTGATATCTCACCGCGTACAATCTCGCGTGAACCGCTACGCAGGCGATCCATTGTCGCGGTCAATAAAGTTGGTGTGCTTAGCGATGTCGGCAACTGTCCGCGAACACGAACTTTCTGCACACTAAACAGGTTTTTAAAGGCAAAATTGTCGATAGACAAGTTGGCCGAAGCCTGCAACCGCGGCTGCGCCTGCATATTGATATAGCCTTGTGCACGACCTCTTAAGCCCGGATACAATTCAAACAGTGCTGGCGCATTCACTTTCAATTGAAGATTCTGTGCATTACCGGTCGCCTGAATCTGGTTGCTCGCATAAGACAAGAACAGGTTATTGGCTTCAAACTGCTCTGGTACAAAACCGCGCTGGTTTGAATTGATGATGACCGATAAATTACCTGTACCACGTACTGGCTTGTTATTCAGCATGCCGGCCAGATTTAAACGTTGAATCTGAATGCGTTTTAAAGCATCTGACCAAACGCCTTGGGTTTGCACATTGCCTGACAATTCACCTTTCAGTTTGGCATTAAAATATTGCGGCTTAAAGCGGATTAAGGATGCATTGATATCCCAGCCAATGCCATTCGCCAGATTGACCAGACCACTCGCATTAATCTTGCCAGCCACACCATCATGACGGAATTCATTTATCTTCAACATTTCCGGGGTGCCTGAAACGCGCAGTTTCAGCATACCCTGACTGGCTTTAAGCTGGCTGGCATTTAAAGCACCATCATAATTGACCGCGTAACCTTTAAATCCGCCACCCGCTTTTTCATTATGGAATAACAAGGCAATGGTACTGTTACCGGTCAGACGTACGGTTTCATTTTGCTCTGCCAGTCGTCCGGTCAGGTCGACATTATTGAGTTTAATAATCTGCTGATTCGGTTGCGCATAACCATTGGCTTTAACCTCGCCATTCAAACGATCTACCGGTGAAGCTGCGGCAATACTTTGAGTATTCAAATTTTTGGCATTTAATACCGCGGTCCATTTTAACTGACGTTTTTCCTGTGGCAGTTCAATCCGTGCATTGCCACTTAAGCTGCCTGCTGCATTGGCGCTGTAATTAAAGCTCGGCACATTCAGGATATTCTTGTTCAGATTGAGCTTGGCTTGGTACATGCCTGCAGGTAGAAGTCCTTCTTCATGCTGCTCGACTTTAGTGGCCACATGAATATTCTGCTGACCTTCGACCAATGCCAATTTAACATCGCCAGACTGACTGCTGAGCCAGCCCACATAAGGTACGGCGCGATCAATATTTTTCCAGGCAACATCCAGCAGCATTGGTTGTACTTTATTGCCTTTGACCGGGTTTTGATCCAGCTTCAGATTCCAGCTTTCATAGCGATCAAAATCAACCAGTCCGGTAAGGTGCAAGCCATTTTCCAGGTTACCCGCAGAAGCAATATTCGCATCCAGACTTGGCGGCAAGAAATCTTGTACGACTTGCGGAATGCGCTCATGTTTAGGATCAATCCCGTTCAAACGCCCAGCAAGATCCCAGCTAACCCGGTCTTTCCAGCCTACTGTCCCGGCAAGGCTAACTGCACCTTTCATTAACTGACCATTCAAATCGGTAATATTCAGCTGATTGACCAGATCGGTATACATCACCGCACTATACTGGCCTTGCGGAATATTTTCCCCAATCAGGTCAGTCTGGACGTTCAGGTCCAGACGCTTGATATCGCCATTAAACTCGGCAATGCCATCTTTGGTAAACAGTTTCTGTTCGGCCAGAATAGGCCAGTGATAATCCTTGAACTTCAACTCGCCGCGCATCGGTACCTGAGGGCGCATAGGATGTACAATAACCCAACCGGTTAATAAATCAGGCGTATTGGTCGCTACGCCAGCCTGAATCGTGTCCAGTGTTCCACGTGCCCTCACCTGAGTATCATGAATATTCAAGCTGTCTCTTAAGGAAGGCAGATTGACGATGCCCGTGGCATCTAGAGGGTATTTGCCTTCAAACTGCATTTTACCCGTGGCTTCACGTACTGACAGATAGCCCATATCCATCCGGGAATCTTCAAAATTTAATTCGGTGCCAGACCAGAGCGCCTCATTTAATTCAATATTATAGAAATCAACTGCATTGGTCTGGGTTTTAATGACCAAATGATCCAGCAATAAATGATCAACGCGCAAGATAAAAGGCAAACGGATAGCATTAAACTTGAACGGTTCGCCCGTTGATGGTTGCTTGTTAATAATTTGCAGATTGAGGACATCGGCTTCAGTCAGATGAATTTCTTTTTTGACAATCGCGCGCCAGCCCAGCTTAACATCAGCACGATCAATTTTGACATCGACTGGTTTCAGGCTGACCAGCACATTTTTAAGAATAATCCCGCGCCATAAATTACCGCCCTCATATTCATATTGAATAATTTGCTGACGTTCCAGCACCTGATCCAGCAGAAATTTACTGCCCTGATTGGTCGAAAACAGTAGAGCCAACACAGACAGCAGAAAAATCAGCGAAAAAAGCACCGACAATAGGATGCTTCTGAATATACGGCGCTTTTTCGGCACAACGCTATCTTGTGGTTCTTGTTCTGGCTGTGGTTGGTTCTCGACCATGATCTACCCAAATAACTATTTTTTAAAATGATGTTTTATAACTGTGATCCAATAAAGAAATGTAAACGAATCGGATAATTGTCATCAGACAGTCCAGTCGCAACATCTATACGTATTGGCCCAATCGGTGAAGCCCAACGCACACCCACACCCGCGCCATATTCGGTCGGATTACTGAATTCTTTATTATAGGCATTTCCGGCATCTGCAAAGACCGCAGCACGCCAGCCTTCCTTAAACTGATAATTATATTCTAATGAAGCCACGCCCAAGGCCTGACCACCTACTTTAAAACCGTCAATTTCCGGAGAAAGGCTCTTATAATCAAAACCGCGGATACTCTGATCACCCCCGGTAAAATATCTCAGGTTATACGGCACTTTGGCAAAATCTTCAGTAAAGATATAGCCTGCATCGGCACGACCCACAAACTGATGGTCTGCATTTTCACCCAATGAATAGATAAACCGCCAACCTGCATTCACAATGGCCATATCGGCATCAGAGAGTAAAGCCTCACTGCCCAGTTCAATCTTATAGGTCTGCTTAAAACCTTTTGTCGGATTGACCCGACGATCACTCTCGGTACGTGAAACTTCATAACCCACCAGTAGCGATTGCTGTTCATCTTCGGTATTAAAGCGAAACGCTTCTGGAATCTGGTTAAAATCAACAGAACCATCCTGTGTTAAGCGATCCAGACGATAACGGGCGCCAAAAGTACGTTGCCAGTTACCCAGTGGATTTTTAATAATCCGGTCTGCACCTAAGACTGCCGATTCAATCAACAGGCCTTCACCCTGTGCGACGCCTTCACGCTCTTCACGCTCATAACCACCCACAATACTGACATAATCATTCAGCGGATGGTGATAGGGAATATTATAACGTCCATCAATCGACTGACGGATGCCAGATAACTCCATGTTGGCATCAAACGAATGTCCGCGCTTGTTCACAATGGCACGACGATATTGACCACGTAAGCGGATATCGGTATCTGTGCCATAACCCAAACCCACTTCAGCACTATTTAAACGGTCTGCATTTAAAGTCACAATCACTGGAATCTTTTTCTCTTCCCGTGCCTGTACTTTTAAACGGTCCTGTTCATTCTCTTTGGTTTGCTGCTCAACCCGTAAAGTTCTTAAATTTGCGCTTTCCTGATCGCGGCTACCGGCAAACTGGTCTTCATCTACGACATTCTGGGTCACTTCCTGAGAAGAGGATACCGAGCGAGCTGGTTGCATAGTAGCAGCCTGATCTTCAGTCCGTTTCTGTTCTTCAATCAGGCTTTGAATATCGGGTGCCAGTTCCAGCTCTTTATCAAGCGGATCAGGGCGAATTGCATCTACCAGGGTATAATTAAAATAACGTGAGTTAGTCAGGTTGTTGGCCAGACTATTGACCCGCCAGAAGGTATAATCAGCACCATCTGTCCAGGTGACCAGACTTTCCAGTACGTCTCGGTCCAGCGGGAATTCCTTTTCAGGATCGCTCATTCTGAACTCGACATTGCCTAATTTATAACGTTCACCCGTTTCAAAACGCAGGTTCACATCTGCAGTGTTTTGTGGTTGGGCAATCTTTACATCATGCAGACGCCAGAATGAATCAAAATAACCATTGTTATTGGCTGCTGTGGTAATGCGTGTTTTGGTTTTTTCATAATTGCCATGATTGAAAATATCGCCTTCTTCCTGTTCAGGTAAAAGACTGATGACCTGGAATTGTGGCTGTTCCGCACCCTCTCCAGTAAATTCAATATTTTGACTGCTGATCAGCACAGGTTCATTCGGGGTCACAAAAACCTGAACCCGACTGTCAGAGATTTTTTCAAACCTGAACTGGGCATTATAATAACCCACTGCCTGCGCTGCCTGTCTGGACAAGGTGCGTAATTGCGGCAAAGCCGAATTAAAGTCGCCAAAAGACTCTTGGGTAAAACTGGATAATTTGGCTTTGACATTATTTCTTAAATTCAGATGGCCTTCAGGCACATCTTTACGGTTCAGCATACCATTACTTTGTGCAACACCTTGTCCATTCATGATCACCACATCTGCACTAATGCGAGGAACTCTTGCCGTCATAATCTGACGTGGAGGACGGATTTTATAAAATAGTCGTTTGAACAGATTCGGACGTTTATCATCCTCAGCGACAAGCTGACCTGGCACTTCTGGCAAGGTCAATCCGGCTTCATTATTTTGTACAATAATCTGGCTGTCAGCCTGAATCGATTGCATCAACTGATCGACATTAACCGGCGCCTGATTGATTTCCAGCAGTTCTTGCTGGCTGATATCGGCCACCACCGTTTCGCTGGTCTGAGTATTGCGATAGTTTTGTGCTTCCTGTTTGGCTTGCTCGGCTACCTGGTAAATTTCATTCGCCATGTTCTGATCAATAGTCTGTACTGGCAGATCTTCCAGATCATCAAACTCGATCGGCGTAAATTCACCCAGACCAGATCCTGCATTTTGCTGTTGTTCCAGCATCAACATGCTGTCCACTGGAACTTCAGGCTCCAAGGCTTCTTCGATTTTTTCTTCCGCTTCCGTTTCGGACGTGGCCACTCCCTGACGAATCGCTTCTTTGGATAGCTCGTCCACCATTTCTGCCTGAGAAATGGCCACAGGTGTTTCGGGCTGTTCGGTTTGTGCCATGCTCTGATGGGATAACATCATAAAAAAGATGCTCATACACAGCTGCATACCACTATGCTGTGGTATGAGAGGCCCCATACTGCGATTTAGCATCGTTTTTTTAAAATTTTTCTTTGCAGGCATAGCAAACTCTAAACGAATACATTCTTTAATTGATTATTTGACCGAAAAATATAAGCTAAGGAGCTTAATTAATTGGTTTTTACCTTTACATGGCTGAAAGTATCTTACATGATTTTTCTCAATGTTTACGCATAACTGACATTTCTTAATAAAACTTAATGTAGCACGGCCTATATGAACAAAAATGAACATTTGTTAGCTTCTCGGCGCTTTTTACCGATGTTTCTGACGCAGTTTTTTGGTGCATTAAACGATAATGTATTTAAACAGGCGTTACTGCTGGTCATTACTTATGGCTGGATTCAACAGCAATCGGCCAGCATCAGCACTTTAAATAATCTGGCGGCTTTACTGTTTATCTTGCCCTATTTTATTTTTTCAGCCACGGCCGGTCAGATTGCCGACAAATACGAACGTTCACAGCTGATTCGCTATCTCAAGCTTCTGGAAATTGCCATTATGTTGCTGGGAACTGTCGGTTTCCTCATGGGCAATTTATGGATTCTGTTATTTGCCCTGTTCCTGATGGGCACCCATTCCACTTTCTTTGGCCCGATCAAATATGCGATTTTACCTGAAGTCCTGAAACCGAATGAACTGATGTCCGGCAATGCCCTGTTTCAGTCCGGAACTTCTCTGGCAATCCTATTCGGTATGATTCTGGGCGGTGCAGTCATTGCAGCTTCCGCCGGCAACCTGATCTGGATCAGTTTAACCGTCATCAGCATCGCCTTGATTGGTTATATATCCAGTCGCTATATCCTGAAACAAAGTATTCCCGCGCCTGAGCTGCAAGTTGACTGGAATTTCTTCCGCACCAGCTTGCAGACCTTGAAATATGCCAAAAGCTTACCTCTGATTTTTACAATTTTACTGGGCAACTCATGGTACTGGTTTTATGGTGCAACCTATCTGACCCAGATTCCTCAGCTGACATTACAAAATCTGCATGCATCTGAAAATGTCGCCAGTCTGCTCTTAACCTTTTTTTCTGTCGGAATTGGTCTGGGTTCATACTTATGCCGTAAAATTGGTGGCAGCCAGGTCAATATCAAGATGGTGCCTTTTGGCGCGATCGGTCTGGTGATCTTTGCCCTGTATCTGGCCGCGAGTCTGGCCTTTGTTCCGGAGCGTACAGGTGCATTAATCGGCTTGGCAGATGTCTTTCAGCAAGGCTGGAGCTATTATCATGTGATGCTGGCCGTCACCTTACTTGGAATTAGCGGCGGTTTTTATATTGTACCGCTGTATGCCATGATGCAGGCGCATTCTCCCCGCTCACATCGTGCGCGTGTGGTTGCAGCAAATAACATTCTGAATGCCGTTTTCATGGTATCTTCTGCTATATTCTCGATTATTATTTTAAGTGTTTTAGAGCTTGATCTTAAAATACTTTTTTGTATTACCGCAGTATTAAGCGGCCTGTTTACTCTCTGGCTACTTTACCGGCTGAAACCAATGATCAAAACTGCAAAAGCGCCCTTGGAGGATTAATTCATGCGTCAATATACAGGTCTCGATAAACTGATTCACTCTTTTGACCAGGCATTACGCAGTCTAGTCCCGGGCACGACTTCGGCCCAACGTGAAAATCCGGCCCAACCGGTAGAAACACAGTTAACCGTCAGTGATGCACGTCATGTGGCAGGTTTAATGCGGGTCAATCATAGTGGTGAGGTTTGCGCACAGGCGCTGTACCATGGTCAGGCGATGACGGCGAAACTCCCGAATGTACGTCGCGAAATGGAACAGGCAGCGATTGAAGAACAGGATCATCTGGCTTGGTGTGAAAACCGCTTAAAAGAACTGGATAGCCATACCAGTCTGCTCAATCCGGTCTGGTACGGTCTTTCCTTCGGTATGGGTGCAATTGCCGGAATCGCAGGCGATAAATACAGTCTGGGTTTTGTGGCTGAAACAGAACGTCAGGTCAGCATGCATTTACAGCATCATCTTAGCCAGTTGCCACCGCAGGATGAACGTTCTCGTCGTATTCTAGAACAGATGAATGAAGATGAACTGCATCATCGGGATACAGCGTTAAATGCTGGCGGTGTAGATCTACCCGTTCCAGTTAAGATCGCCATGACAGGCATTTCCAAGTTGATGACCAAAACCAGTTATTTTATTTAAATCCCACTATTTTAATTTTAGCCCACTCATTTGTGGGCTTTTTAATACATCTGAAATCCTCACTGGTATCTATCAGCTCAAGGGATATCGTTATCTTATTGCTTATAAGTTCTATAAAATAATAGAGATTCCCCACAGCTTCCTTTAATCTTTTTTGCTCATTTCAGAAAGCAGGTCCAGCTGGATTTCCTGAATTTGCGCCAACCGTTCCCATTGATGTAGCAGCAGATGATCTAATTTTTCATGCAAGTGTTGGATTTCCAGCTCGGCTTTTAAATTGATCTGATAATCATTTTGCGAACGTAAGCGGTCTTTTGCTTCCTGTCTGTTCTGGCTCATCATAATAATAGGTGCCTGAATCGCCGCAAGACAGGACAGGATTAAATTCAACAGAATAAATGGATAAGGATCAGTAGGTCGTGTCACCATCACCACAGTATTTATCGTAATCCACAGGCCCAAGAAGATTGCAAAACAAATCAAAAAGGTCCAGCTTCCACCAAAAGTTGCAATTTTATCGGCGAGCCTTTCTCCCAAGGTCCACTTTTGCTCTAAGGTTGTTTCCACATTTTTGGTAATCAGTTCATGCTGATGCATGCTATCAATCACTTCAAACTCAAGATCAGTCACTTCACCCTTTTCCGAACTTAATAATGAATGTACATACTGTATGCGGTACCGGGTTAAATCTGCCTGGCAAATATAATCTTGCGGTGTCCAGCCTGGAATATCCCTGGCAATCTCTTCGGTAATGACTTTTCTGACTGTTCCCATCGGAGTGAGATTTTTCAGAAGAAAGTGCTTGCCGCATACCAAGCATTTATGGCTTTCATGTTTTTCTTTCATGATGATTCTCTTTTTAAACCAGCTCACTCAGCTATTATTTTGTTCGATATATTTGATTTGCTTTAATCATTTTTACCATTCGTAAATCAATTATGTATCAAGTGCGTCTGATTTCTTGAACTTATGAATCTCACTTCGATTTTATCTTGGATTGATAAAATGCTCAGCCAAGCGCACGATGATCAGATCATTCAAGATAATTTTCAGATCGATTCAATCCTACTATCTATACATGACTTAAATTTACTATAATCATGATGATAATAAAAAAGGGGCTTCATTGTGCGCCATTCATACCATCTTGAAAAACATTATATCGAACGCGCGGGTTGGCTTCGTGCAGCTGTACTGGGGGCAAATGACGGAATTATTTCGGTCACCAGTCTGGTGGTGGGTATTGCAGCCAGTGGAGCATCCACAGAAATTTTATTGGTGACCTGTGTTGCCGGCTTAATCTCTGGCGCTGCCTCGATGGCGGCCGGTGAATATATTTCGGTTAAATCCCAGCAAGATATTGAAACCAATGATCTACTCATGGAAGAGCGCGAACTTCAGCGCCATCCCACGCATGAGTTAAATGAACTCAAAACGATTTATATACAACGAGGTCTGGAACCTGCTTTGGCACAACAGGTCGCTGAACAGCTGACCGACCATAATGCCTTGGATGCCCATGCCCGGGATGAAATTGGTATTTCAGCACATACCTCTGCCCAACCCTTTCTCGCTGCATTTTCTTCGGCCATGGCCTTTACGGTAGGTTCATTATTTCCTTTAATTTCAATTATGATTTTACCGGAACACTATCTGGATAAAGGCGTCATGCTGATTGGCGTTTTAAGTTTGGGGATGATGGGTGCACTGGCGAGCTATGCGGGTGGAGTAAGTGTCTGGAGAGGTGCAGTTCGGGTCATGCTCTGGGGAATTATCGCCATGTTATTCAGTGCATGGATCGGATCATTATTTAATGTGTCTGTTGGCTAAATATATGTTTATTTTTTTAGTTAGACACAGAATAGGATTGAGCGGTTCTTCTATCAACATCACTGAAAAATGTTTTTCAAAAAACTAGCGGCTCTAACAAAACTTGAGTTTAATTAATATATATTCGGTTTTAATTTAGATGCTTAAAACTTAAGATTTATGCCTGAGAGGTATTGTTATGGAAACTACGATCATTCTTGCCATCTTGGCGATCATTATCGTATTACTGATCATTTTTTATAACAAGAAAAAGTGAAAGAGCGATGATTCATTTCTTGATACTTTGAGGATTTTTATTGATCTTAAAATACATTTCAGAGCTTTAAATCAATCAAATATTAATTCCCTGTTGGATCACATAAAGAATTCCAAGAATTAAAATGACCGAAACCAAGATTTCTAATATTTTCATTTTTAAATGATTCCTAAACTCCACCTGAACCATCTTATCTGAATTTTTCTTTTACTCTAAAGACAAAAAAACTGCACCATAAAAAGCCTGATCTGGCTTGATCAGGCTGGTTAATTATTCTTACTGGATAAAATGTATTAGCAAAAAATTAGGTGATTTGATTTAAATCAGCTGTTCAACTGTTGGGAAGCTATGTGATCCATGTTCGAACATGGCATCATGCCAGATATCAAACATAGGCACTTTCACATCCAGAGCCAAGGGCAACTTTTTTTCATTAAACTGCATATGTTGAAGATCTAATCCCCAGGCAATCAAATCAACATCCAAAGTAATCTGATGAGATGGACGTACTCGCCCTGATGCCTGTTCCAGCTGTTTGAGCAGCTCAATCAGGCCTTCACTAGACACCGAACTTCGCAATAAACACGCTGCATTCCAGTAATCTGCGCCGATGCCATCGCGGCAAGGAATCATATAAATGGGAGAAAACTGAACTTCTCCCCATTCAGAAATACGTTGCTGTGCAGCTTGAAAATGTTGCTGAGGATGACAATTACTCGCTAATGCTAGGGCGAAAATCGTTTCGGTGGCGTTCAAGACGTATCCCTACAGAATTGGCTTGCGCGATAATGGCAGGCTTACGGATCGTAATATTAATCGATTCAATTGCTGTAAAGGTAGTAAAAAGTGCATTCAGCACTAACTTTGCTGCATGTTCAATCAATTCAGGCTTGGCGTCTTGAATGACTTTACTGGAAATCTCACAAATTTCTGCATAATTCAACGTATCTGCAAGTGCATCTGAGTTTGATGCCTGTTCTAAATCGGTTTGAATGATCAAATCCAGCATTAAAGGCTGAATAATTTGACGCTCCCAGTTAAAGCAGCCCACGACTGTCTCAACCTTTAAACCTTCAATAATAATGGCGTCCATTGGATTGCTCGAGAATTTAATACTGACCACATCCCCCTCAAGCTCCTTTACAAAGGGAGGAGCTTTTAAAGTCCCCCTTTTAAAAGGGGGATTTAGGGGGATTTTTCCAAGTCTAGATAGGGTTTAAGATTAATGCTTTAACAGCAGATTCGGATCCATGCTCTGTACCATCTGCAAACGCTGATCGGCATAGATGTCGGTATACGGCGCCAGAATACGCATGAAACGGTCGAAATACAGCATTTGCTTGAACAACAAGGCAAAGTCACGCGGGAACCGGATCCCGTGACGCTCACCCACAGCCACCATATCCATCATGATATCGTTCAGATCAGCAGGATTCGACGTTAACAATTCCTGTGGATCTGCCATCAACACGCCACTGAATAAACGCTCTAGATCAGCAGCCAAAACTTTGGTGTCTATCTGCACAGCGGTCATACCCATTTTCAGCATGTTTTGCGCCATCAGCTCATAATTGGTATGTTGCAATGAATCCATAAATGCCATACATGCCGTCCATACTTCAGGCTTGAGCTGACCAACAATACCGAAATCAATAAAACCGACACGGCCATCTTCAAGTAGCATCAGGTTGCCTGCATGCAGATCGGCATGGAAACTGTTACACATCATCAAGCTGCCAAACCAGGTATTCATCGCAGTGATAAGTACTTGAGATGGATCTTTGGATACTTTTTTGACCACTTCAAAATCTGTCAAAGGCACACCGTATAAACGCTGCATGGTGAGCACACGACGGGTCGAATATTGATGATAAACCTTAGGTGCAGTGGCTGCCTGATTGTTGGTGATATTCAGGTAATTAACGAAATCATCCAGATTCTGTGCTTCTTCGATAAAATCGACTTCACGCACCATACGGGTTTTGATTTCTTCGACAATGTCAGCCAGTGAAGCAAACTTAACTTTCGGGACTGCTTTTTCCAGCAACTTGGTTGCCCAATGCAGCACATTCAAGTCAGTGTACAAAATGGTTTCTACGCCCGGTTTTTGTACTTTAATCACGACATCTTCGCCAGACACCAGTTTGGCCGCATGCACCTGTGCAATAGATGCAGAAGCTAACGGCGTTTTATCAATCGATGCAAAGATTTCATCCAGATTACGTCCTGCAAATTCAGAAGCCAATACTTGCTGGATATAGCTAAACGGCAAGCGTGGAGTCTGATCCAGACAACCCTGAAATTCTTCAACATATTCACGTGGAAACAGCGACGGTGTGCTGGCAATAAACTGACCCAGCTTGATATAAGTTGAACCTAAGGATTCAAAAGTTTCACGCATGAGTTTGGCATTGCTCGGCTTTTCAGTGGCATATTTAAAGCCCGCCTTTGCCGCAACGACTGCTGTTTCTCCCATACGGGCAACTGAACGTATTCCATCTAACCAGATATTGTTTTTCATAATGTCTTAGGAAAAATTAATTAAACGCAGTGTAGCAAAAAAATTCACTTTGCAGGCTTATCTTGCCTGACAGATTGGGCAATCTGTATCTTTTTCGAAAGCAAGAATCCGCTGTTTAAAGCTCAGCCCATCCCACAACAACAGCTTTTGTCGAAGTGGTATCTGACCTAATCCCAGATATAACAAGGCATGATGTGCCTGTAAGCTGGCCATCACATTCGGTGTGGTGGCCAGTACACCGGAATCTGCACAGCGCAGACTTTCATCGGCCTGATTTTCTGGCGGGAACAGGCAAGCATAACAGGCGGAATCCCCTTCGACCATAAATAGCTGACCTTGCAAGCCAATCGCAGAAGCACTCAATAAGGGCACATTTAGCTCCACGCAAATCTGATTGACCAGATAGCGTGTGGTAAACTGGTCACAGCCATCTAGCACCAGATCCTGATGCTCAATCAAGTGCGCTGCATTCTCAGCCGTTAAGGCCTGATTCACATATTCAACTTGTACGTTAGGATTAACCTGACTCAGTCTTTTGGCCAGAGTTTCTGCCTTATAAAATCCAATATCCTGCGGCATAAATGCCAGTTGTCGCTGTAAATTACTCATCTCGATGGTATCTGGATCGATCAGGGTAATTTTTCCCACGCCTGCGCGTGCCAGAAGTTCTGCCAGTGCACAGCCAATCCCGCCACACCCAATAATGCAGACATTAGAAAATTTTAACCGTTCTTGAGCGTCAATATCCCAGCCATCCAGAAGAATCTGACGGCTATACAGATGTAGTTCAGCATCAGTGAGTTCAAATTCTGGGGAGATGGCATCCATGTTAAATGTAGACAACGTCTTTCCTTGTTTCGAAAATTTTTAACAATGATCGTAAAATTAACTTTACTGAAGTTTTTAAGGACTGATAAATCTATGGAAGATCAATCTCACAGTCAATTTACAGCATATCAATAATTGGTTCGGCAATCGTTGAGCCAAATAGCATATCAGCTAAACGCTCGGTATCAAGCTGCAGCGGCTATGGCTTGGCAAGATTTTTTGAATCACCTCAATTCAATGGTTCCGGCAAACAGCTTTTTCTAACTTATAAAAGGTGTCAGACCTGAAGTTTTTAAAATCTTTGTTATTAAATTTCCCTGTAAATCGAGCTGTCTTGTTTAGCAATTCTGTAGTCTCTGCCTATATTTGAGTATGAAAATGTATGAGTTCAGTGAGACCTAAGGCATCTGTCTCCAAATATGATTAATCTGAAAATACCAAGCAATCTTTTCAGCTTTCATAAAATCGTCTGGAGAACATACGTGACCGAGCATAACAATACTCAACATGATAATCGTGAAAAATTATGGGAATTGATCAAGGATGTCCGTTACACCATGATCAGCCATTTAACCGACACACATGAAATACACTCCCAGCCGATGACCATGCTGAACTCCGAGCAGATGAATGAACGTCAAAACTTATATTTCATCCTGCGTAACACCAATGATCTGGTCAAAGCAGCAGAAACAGGCCGTGGTCAGATTGGTCTGTCTTTTGCAAAACCATCAGATGGTATTTACGTGTCGATTAGTGCACATGCCCAGATCAGTACTGACCGCATTCTGATTGAACAGTTGTGGAATCCGTGGGCTGAAAACTGGTTTGAAGGCAAAGATGATCCTACCGTACGGGTATTGATTGCTGAAGCAATCAGCGCAGAATATTGGAATGTGACAGACAACAAAGTCACCCAGCTTTTTAAAGCCTTAAAAGGCGGCGTAACTGGTGAAGCGGGCGAACCGCATGCAGAACATCAAAAAGTGAATCTACAAAGTAATATCTGGTAATGAATGAGATTTAGCCTCTTGAAATTAAGAGGCTAATTTTTTGATATATTTAATTTTAAATATCAATGTAATTCCACTGTAATGACATAAAAAATTATAATTTTTGCTTGCCTTAATCTGCTCTCTTAAAAATATAAGCTTGGGAAAATCAGCTCAATATCTGACTAAAATTTAAGTAGAAGATTTATTTCCTAAAAAACCAAAAGGCTGCCATGGCAACCTTTTAGCATTCAATCAAAAAACTAATTTGAGAAACTAACTAACTAAATTAACTGACTCGCTTCATCTCTTGGACTTTGGCTATTTCCTGCTGTTTGAGTAAATTGCGCTGAATCTTGCCACTCGATGTTTTAGGCAAAGACGCCACAAACTCAATCTCTTTCGGATAGGCATGTTTGGATAAGCGTGAACGTACATAACTTTGCAGTTTTAACATTAAATCTTCAGTGGCAGGATAGGCTGATTTAAGCACTACAAAGGCTTTCACTATTTCTGTTCGTTCTGGATCTGGCTTGCCAACGACTGCGGATTCAAGCACTTCCTCACATTCAAGCAAAGTACTTTCTACATCAAAAGGCCCAACCCGATATCCCGAGGTTGTAATGACATCGTCCGCACGTCCAATAAAATCAATACCGCCATATTCATTCAGCTTCACAGTATCACCAGTGAGATAATACTGCCCGACAAATGACTTGCGGTTATGCCCTGCATAGCCTTCAAACCACATCAACGGTGAAGCTAAACAGTCAATTGCCAAGGTTCCAATCCCGCCTTTTTCTACTTCCTGATGTTCTTTGTTCAATACAGCAAAACGATGCCCAGGAATAGCAAAACCGGCTGAACCAACTTTTTTATAATGCTCCAAGCCATGATGATTGGCGATCACCATACCCAGTTCAGTCTGTCCATATTGATCATAAATATTCACATTTAAATCATGATTGAACCATTGAATCACTTCAGGCGTGAGCGGCTCACCCGCACTGCTTACCACGCGTAAATGTGAGCTGATGCCTGCATCAAATTTTTCTTTAAAGCCAAAGAACATGCGAAATGCAGTTGGCGAACCGGTCAGGTTGCTGACCTGATATTTTTGAATGATTTGTACGGCGTTATCGACACTAAAGCCACGTTCATCCATGATAATGCTGTGCCCTAAACTCAACGGCCCTGCAATACCATAGTACAGTCCATACGCCCAGCCTGGGTCTGCCAGATTCCAGAAGGAATCTTCATCTTGCAGATCTACAGCGTGCAGCATATAACCCTTAAAGGCCAACAAGGCTTTTAAAGGCACAGGAACCGATTTCGCCAAGCCTGTGGTGCCTGAAGTAAACATCATCAGGAAGACATCATTAAACTGGCAATTTACCGGTTCAAACTCTTCCGGTTGCTGCTGTAAGGCTGTCCAGAAATCAGCATCTTGATAATCATCTGCCGCTGTTTGATGCACAGTCAGAATATTAGGGACATTGAGATCATGAAGTTTCAGTCGCTGCTCTTCATCAGTAACAATCAACTGGGTGCCAGCGGTACTGATGCGATGTTCAATGGCTTTGCTTTCAAAGGCAGTAAATAAAGGTTGGTATATGGCACCGATCCGCCAGGTGGCCAATATGGTAATTAAGAGTGCTGGCGTTCTTGGCAGCAATCCTGCAATACAGTCACCGGCCTTTAAACCCAGAGAATGCATATAATTGGCCAGCTGTCCTGAAGCTGTTGCCAGCTGTTCAAAGGTCCACTGCTCTGCATCTCCATTTTTACCTTCCCAGATCAGTGCAGTTCGGTTTTGACCCAGGTATCGACCACAGCATTCGGTATACGCATTGATGTTCTCTGCGCTTCCAACCAGATGTTCCTGAACCATATTTTCAAAATTAAAATCAGCATATGCCTGCTCTAGTGTCTTCATGACGACAACCTCTTTCCTATTGTAGTTTTCAGGCGACCTTACCTGAGTTTATCCATTTGTATTTGTTGTTCCTGCTGATTCCCTCAGCATACTTTCTCAAATCTGCATTCATGCCCTAGGGCTAGAACATGAATAAGGCTTATTTTTCGATTATTCGTACTGTATGTCTTTAGATCATCATGTTCAGTTGAATCCTGCAATTTCCATATCCATCAATGTAAGTGCAGGATTTGAACATCAATCAAAGTCTGTTTTTTTAATTTAACAATCAGCGTTGACACACTTCACGTGCAATCACCAGTCGTTGAATATCTGATGCACCTTCATAAATCTGGCTCACTCGTACATCACGATAGATACGTTCAACCGGAAAATCCGACACATAGCCATAGCCACCATGAATCTGAATCGCATCTGAACAGACTCGCTCTGCGATAGTTGAAGCAAACAATTTGGCCATAGAAGCTTCTTTTAAGCATGGCTGGCCAGCATCTTTTAAGGTTGCAGCATGCAAGACGAGCTGACGTGCGGCTTCAATTTGTGTCGCCATATCTGCAAGCCTGAATGCCACAGCCTGATGCTGCACAATTTCTACGCCAAAGGCTTTGCGATCATTGGCATATTCCACTGCAGCATCTAGCGCAGCCCGGGCCATACCGACAGATTGTGCTGCAATGCCGATCCGCCCCGATTCAAGGTTCGACAAGGCAATCTTATAGCCTTCTCCTTCCTGCCCCAACAAGTTGGCAGCAGGAATCCGGCAGTTATCCAGAACGATGGTCGCGGTATCGGAACAATGCTGACCCATTTTCTCTTCCAGACTGGACACGATATAACCCGGTGCATCGGTCGGCACCAGAAAGCATGAAATACCTTTTTTCCCTGCCGATTTATCAGTCACAGCAAAGACTAGTGCAATCTGTGCGTGTTTCCCTGTGGTAATAAACTGCTTGGTGCCATTTAACACCCATTCATCACCATCACGTTCGGCTTTACACTCCAGCGAACTGGCATCCGAACCGGCCTGAGGTTCTGTCAAGCAGAAACACCCGAGCCATTCACCTGTTGCCAGCTTGGTTAAATACTGTTGTTTTTGTTCCTCTGTGCCATAACGCTGGGTAATGCCACAAGGTAAAGAATTCTGCACACTGACAATCGTCGATATTGCACCATCACCTGCGGCGATCTCCTCTAGTGCCAAGACCAGTGACACATAATCCAGACCTGCGCCGCCCCATTCTTCAGCCACTGTCATACCCAATGCGCCAAGCTCACCGAGTTCTTTAAGTTCTTGTGCAGGGAATTGTGCAGTTTTGTCGCGTAAGGCCGCTGTCGGTTTCAGTTTCTGCTGCGAATAATTTCGCATCATGTCCTGAATCATTTTTTGTTCATCATTTAAAATCATTGAACTTCCCTTTCTATATCTATTTATTTACTTCAAGCTTTTTACTATTGAGATCGTTGGCACGTCGGATAAGGCGGCATGGATGTCGCCTGCGAAACTGAGATACAGGGATGTATCTTCAGTTTCGCAAAGGATTTTTGTTTCTTTTGATCCTTCAAAAGAAAATGCATGCTTGAGCAAATTCATTTAAATTCAATGAGAAATTTACAGATGTGCAAATCATCATGTCCTATATAAATCGAAGACTTATTTAGGCTGCATACGGATTGCGCCATCCAGACGAATCACTTCACCATTCAAATAACTATTTTCGAAAATATGACCAACTAACTGAGCAAATTCCTGTGGTTTTGCCAGACGTGGTGGAAACGGCACCATTTGCCCCAAAGCATCCTGGACATTTTGCGGCATGCCTTTCAACATTGGAGTTTCCATGATGCCCGGCGCGATGGTCATGACACGGATCGCTTCACGAGCCAGTTCACGTGCTAGCGGCAAAGTCATAGCGACTACAGCGCCTTTGGATGCCGCATAGGCAGTTTGACCAATTTGGCCGTCATAAGCGGCAACCGAAGCGGTATTCACAATCACGCCACGTTCTTCTCCACCCGATTGCAGCTCATATTTTGCGATTAAAGCCGCCGCATGACGCAGCATGTTAAAAGTACCGCTCACATTAATATTCAGCACTTTCTGAAACATCGCCAATTCATGGATGCCGTTTCGTCCCAATACTTTGGCAGACGGTGCAATCCCTGCACAGTTCACCAGACCATTCAGTTGACCATACGTGCTTTCAACATGAGCGAAGAAAGCTTCAACTGCCTGCTCATCGGTAACATCAAGCTGTACAAATTCAGACTGTGAACCCAGTTGCTGCTGTAATGCCTGGCCCTGCTCCTGATTCATATCGACCAGAATCACTTTAGCGCCGTGTTCAACCAAATGAGTTGCTGTGGCTGCACCCAAACCCGAGGCACCACCGGTGATCACAATAACTTTTCCCTGAATGTTCATGTTTATTTCCTAGCGATTTTTCTATTTCAGATACGACTTAATATGCAGAGTAAACAGAGTTTTTCTTCTGTACAATTTCCAAATATTGCATCTTGCATGATGTATTTGGACAATGAAAACAAGGATGTCAGACTGAATATGCATAAGCCTGCACTGGAATATAGCAAAGGCACCATCTCGATTGATCTGGTGAATGAAGCATTGCTGGATGCCAAACGGCTGCAATTTGATCTCCCTGCCATTCTGAAAAAAGCCAATATCCCAGCAGAAGTATTGAATTCTCCCAAGGCACGCGTATCCGTTAGCCAATTTGCCCAGTTATGGACTGTGCTTGCAGACAGCATGAATGACGAATTTTTTGGTATGGACAGCCATGCCATGCGTCGTGGTAGTTTTAAATTACTTTCGAAAATGGTCATGCAGGCAGATACACTGGAAAAAGCGCTGCAACATATTTTGCAATTTCTCAACCTGGTTTTGGACGATCTGCAAAGCACGCTCATGGTTGAGGAACACTATGCCTATATCGTGATTTATGATCTACAACAGACTAAACGCATGTTTAGTTATGCGACTTATCTGATGCTGATTCATACCCTGATCTGCTGGTTAAGTGGACAACGGATTTTGCTTAATCAGATTCAACTCAAATGTGCAGCTCCCCTGGATGATTTCGATTACAAAGTCCGTTTTTGTGAACAGATTGAATATCAGGCCAGCGAAAACTATGTGCAATTTGATGCAAGCTATCTGCAACTGCCAATTAAACAGGATGCTCAGTCCTGGTATCAGTTTATTCAGCAAACTCCACAAAATTTATTGGTGCGTTTTAAAAACCCCTATGCTTTGAGCACCCAGATTCGCCGACAATTGCTGCATGTTTCACCGGCAGAATGGCTGGAACTGAATGAACTGGCCTTAAAAATGAATATGTCTGAAGCCACCATGCAACGGCGTTTAAAAAGCGAAGGAGTCAGCTATCAACAGTTAAAAAATGAGATACGCCGGGATACCGCCATTGAGTTACTGACCCGTACTGAACAAAGTTTACAAGAGATTAGCGATCAGCTTAATTTTCAGGAATCCAGTGCATTTCATCGTGCATTCAAAAAGTGGACTGGCGTCAGTCCAGGCGCGTATCGACAAAATAATATTAGATAATTTATATAAATTTAGACTTCAAAAATATTACCGAAAAATACTTGGATTCTAAGCATTTATTTTTATTATGATTATATATTTCAAGCCCCAAAACATATATTAGCAGGACTACACAGTCATCCAGAAAGCTTTGCAATTCGACTGAGAATAGATTATTTTTCACTCAATTTATAGCACTTTGCTATTGGCTGTACTCCCAAATTTTCTCCTAAGTTGAAGGTATTTTCATGTTAAAGATGACTGATGTTCTTGAACAGAATCTTGTTCAAAACTTCGCCAATGCTTTAGTTCATTCAGCTGATCAAATCTCTGAACAGCTTAATCAAGCTATTTTAAGTACCTCTGACTCAGCGCTTAAAGATGTTGTGGTTCAGTTCTTTAACCGTGTTGATGCAACTGAAACTGCGGCAGCCTTAGAAATTCCGGCAGATCGCATTGTCGCCCTGCAACAAGGTATTGCACTCAAAGATGAACAATACTTGGCAGATACCGTGAAAGTTGTAGCGCTTTGTCTGGCAATGGAAACCGGTGGCTTAGATCAAGTCGAAGTCTATGACTGCCTGCAAGACTATCCGATGTAATTCTTTTAAAGAATTTAACAAAAGTGATGCTCTGGCATCACTTTTTTCTTTATAGGATAGTAATAGAATGTCATTAAAAATACTGGATATTTCAGATGTTAATCTAAGAATTTAAAAACCAAAAAAAAAGCGACCAAATCGGTCGCTCTTTTCATAAAGAAGGATTAAAAATTAATGCGGCCACTGACCCAAAGTCACCCGATCATTACCGCCATAATCTTTTACGGTACGGACCTTTTTATAACCGGCCTGCTTAAATAGATGCTGCACGGCATCAGCCTGATCATAACCATGCTCAAGCACCACCCAGCCATTGACGGTTAAATGCTTTTTGGCCTGAATAATAATGTCTTCCAAATCAGCCAAGCCCTTTTTATCCGCAACCAGTGCACGTTGCGGCTCGGTCGCCAGATGCTGCATATGTGCATCATCCGGATCGATATACGGCGGATTTGAAGCAATCACATCAAAGAACTGACGGCCAAATGGTTTCAACCACGAACCCAGAACGAATTCTACATTCTCAATATCATGTTGTTCTGCATTATATTTGGCTACTTCAAGCGTAGGCGCATAAATATCTGATGCAACAATCACCCATTCAGGACGCTCCGATGCAAGCGATAAGGCAATTGCACCTGTGCCTGTACCCAAATCTACCACACGGGCATCTTCAGGCAAATCTAACTTTAACACGGTTTCAACCAGCACTTCAGTATCAGGACGCGGCACCAACGTATCTTTGCTGACTTTCAGATCCAAAGTCCAGAATGGTTGTGAACCGGTGACATAAGCCAAAGGTTCACCGGCAGCAATTCGTGCCAGACCATCCTTATAAGCTTGTTCCTGCTCAGGCGTCAATTCCTGATCTTTTTTCATCAACAGATCAAATGAATCAATCTTGGTGATGTGTTCCAGCAACCAGGCATTTTCCTGACGCTCATAACTTTCAGCTTCACCGCGTAAAGCCAGCGCTTGTAAAATATTCATTATCCACCATTCTGCTGTGCAAGCATGGCCAATTGATCCGCCTGATATTCGCGATGCAGGCTGTCCAGCAATTCGGTCAAATCACCTTCCATGACCGCATCCAGCTTGTATAAAGTCAGGTTAATGCGGTGGTCGGTCATACGACCTTGAGGGTAATTATAGGTACGAATACGTTCTGAACGATCCCCTGAACCAACCAGATCACGACGCATTTCAGAGGTTGCAGCATCGGCAGCAGCCCGTTTGGCATTTTCTAAACGAGACACCAAAAGTGCCATCGCTTTGGCTTTGTTTTTGTGTTGCGAACGTTCATCCTGACACTCCACTACCGTGCCTGTCGGTAAATGGGTAATACGTACCGCAGAATCAGTTTTGTTAATATGCTGACCACCAGCACCTGAGGCACGGTAAGTATCAATCCGCAAATCCGAGGAATTGATTTCTACCGAAGTATCGACATCGACTTCCGGTAAGATCGCAACGGTACAAGCAGACGTATGTACACGACCTTGCGATTCGGTTGCTGGCACACGTTGTACACGATGCGCACCACTCTCAAACTTCAAGCGACCATATACACCGTCACCATTGATCAGGCAAATCACTTCTTTATAACCGCCGTGTTCACCTTCATTTTCTGACAGGATTTCAATACGCCAGCCTTGATTTTCTGCGTATTTACTATACATGCGATACAGATCACCCGAGAAAATCGCTGCTTCATCGCCGCCGGTTCCGGCACGAATTTCCAGATAAGCAGAGTTGGCATCATTTGGATCTTTTGGAATCATCAGAATATTCAGGTCTGATTCAAGCGCTTCAATCAAAGCTTTATTTTCTTTGATTTCCTCTTGTGCCATTTCCTTAAAGTCTGGGTCCGACAACATGGCCTGAGCTGTTTCAATATCTTCTTCAGCCTGTCTGTACTTGCTCCAAACGCTGGTGATTTCTGTCAGGTCATTATGCTCACGCGACAGCTGACGAAAACGTTTATTGTCTGAAATTACTTCTATATCAGCCAATAATGCTGTCAGCTCTTCGTGGCGGTCAGAGAGTTGGTCTAATCGTAAACGTAACGATTCTTTCATTTTTTAAAAAATCTCAAAACATAGGCTGCAACTAAAAACCGATTTAGCACAGCGAAATCAAAAAATTGCGCCTAGTTTAACGATTCTGGCTTCTAATGAACATCATTATTGAGTAAGTCCACGCCGCTATCATTCTCTCTCGGCAGCATTTGTTAACAAATAAGATTAAAAATAGTGGAATTGCCTTTTTTATAATCGATCTTATGCTTATTTCATGCAGATTTTACAATTCATCAAATAAAGCAGTAAATTATGGAGAAACATCTTCATATTATTCTGGGCATGATTTGTTACATTTTCCACATCGAAATAAATACAGTCCTGTTAATGGACACGGAGTGATGACATGAAACTCAACGCACTTTTAATGAGTACAGTTTTAGCTGCTGGTTCAATGATGGCGGTAAATGCACATGCAGACAGTACAGCACGTGTTGCAGCAGCAAGTGCCTTAGGTAGTGTTGCAGGTACAGCCCTAGGTAAAAACATGGGCGGCAATACTGGTGCTACACTTGGCGCAGCCTTAGGTGGTGCAGGCGGCGCAGCAGTGGCAAGTAGCAAAAAGAACCGTACTGAATCTGCAATCGGTGGTGCTTTGGGTGGCGGTGCAGGTTACACCGTAGGTAAAAACATGGGCGGCAGCAATGGCGGTTATATCGGTTCAGCCTTGGGTGCTGCCGGTGGTGCTGCATTAGGTAACAAGATTTCCAAAGACAAAACTGCAGAAAAAGCCAAATCACGCCACTACAAGAAAAAACGTCATTACCGTTATAACTGATCAATGCGTTAGACCTCAGACATTCGTCATTAAGAGCACCTTCGGGTGCTTTTTTTATGCTTTTCAAACACAGTCAAATTCATGTAATACATAAAATTATTCACTCAAAATCATGAATAAATTAAGGAGATAAAAATCACAATTCGTCAACACGGCCTTCATGCTGTTTGACGCTTGCTAGATTAAATTGATCTTATCAACAAATACAGCTAGATATACGAAAAGGTGTACTCATGAACTATAAATCTCTAATGATCGCTGTTGTAGCAACCTCAGCCATGGGTATGACAGCAGCCAATGCCGGTAATACCACCAATACAGCTTTAGCTTCAGCACTTGGTGGTGTGGTTGGTGCAGCCGTGGGTAATAAAATGGGCGGTACAACCGGTGCAACCATCGGTTCTGCGATTGGTGGTGGTGCTGGTGCAGCTGTTGCGGCAAACAAACGTGACCGTAATGGTGCGATTATCGGTGGTGCCCTCGGTGGTGGTGCGGGTTATGCAGTCGGCCGAAACATGGCGGGTACCAATGGCGGTTATATCGGTGCAGCACTAGGTTCTGCGGGTGGTTCAGCACTGGGTAAAAAAGTCAGTGAGGATCGCCGTTATGATGACCGCTATGACCGTCGCTACAGTTCAAAAAACTACCGCACGAATGACTATCGTTACAACAACCGTCGTCGTTAAGGCTGCACTCTCTAAGCTTCCCTCCTTAAATAAGCATCTTCGGATGCTTATTTTTTTGCCTGTTATTTTCGTTTACACTTATATCGATTTTTTTCGATATACAAATACAATGCAAAGTCGTATGCTTTTAGTCATGTCTATAGTCAAACTACTTTATTATTCATACAAGATTCGAAAAAAACTCGAAATAACTCATCGACTGAGTCGATCAACCATTCTTTACGCTTACGTTTAACCCATGCCCACATGTGTTCTATAGGATTTAAATCAGGGCTGTATGCAGGAAGCCAAAGAATTTTATGCCCTTGTTGTTCCAATAACTCCTGAATATCTGCTCTTTTATGAAATGCTGCATTATCCATAACCACTACACTATTTTCTGGTAATGCTGGTATGAGGAATTGCTCAATCCAAAAATGAAAAACATCTGAATTGATTTTGCAGTCAAATAAACCGACTGAAAATAACTTACCCTCATGGATTGCTCCAATGGCATTGGTCTGATTCTTTAATTGCCAATTATATTGCCCTAAACAGGGTACTCCTTTTCGTGAGTAGCCATGAGGTCTATAATCATGTGACTTAAAACCACTTTCATCCAGATAAATAATCGGATGGTTTTTTTCTAATTCATTCACTTGCAGAATAAATTTATCCCTAAGCTTTGTATCTGCTTTAGGATGGCTTAACGTCTTTTTTTAACTGTAATATTTAAGCGCTTTAATGCAGCACCAATAGATGAAACACCACAATTAAAACGTGCAGCACGTTCATATTGATAAGCATCAGGATACTTTTCAACATCTTCACGTAAAGCATCATCGTTAATTTTAGAAGGTTTACGTACACGAGTTTTTTTAATCTCTATACGTTTCTTCCATTCAACAATGGTATTTTTATTAATTTCAAATTGTGCAGCTACCGCTCGAATAGAATAACCTTCCTCAAGCTTAGCTAAAATTTTACGTCTAAAATGTTCTGAATAACTCATTGCACCATTGTATTGGTTTTATAATGATTTGACTATATTTAAGAGTAATACGATGCGTACACTTAACGATACCCGGTTCTCTATCCTCGAACTGGTTCCTGTTCGTGACGATAAGACTATTCAATTCGCGCTGAACCACGCGCTGGAGCTTGCCCAGGCAGCAGAACAACTGGGTTATAGCCGAATGTGGCTGGCAGAACATCACAATATGGATGGCATTGCCAGTTCAGCCACAGCCGTTCTTTTAGGCTATTTACTGGCGAACACCAAAAGCTTAACTTTAGGCTCAGGCGGGATTATGCTCCCGAATCATGCGCCGCTGGTGGTGGCTGAGCAATTCGGAACTTTAGCGACCTTATATCCAGATCGTGTTGAACTCGGTCTGGGCCGTGCTCCTGGAACTGATCAAATGACCATGCGTGCCCTGCGTCGTGGCCGTCAGGAAACCGAAGATCAGTTTCCACAAGATGTTCTGGAAATTCTGCAATATTTTAAAGATCCAGAACCACATCAGCGTATCGTAGCGACGCCAGGTCAAAGTACGCACGTACCCGTATGGCTTTTAGGTTCCAGCCTGTTTAGTGCACAATTAGCGGCGAAACTTGGTCTACCTTATTCCTTCGCTTCGCATTTTGCCCCGCGTATGCTGGGTCAGGCCATTCAGCTTTATCGTGAAAACTTTGAACCTTCTGAATACCTGGATCGTCCTTATGTGTCGATGGGTGTACCGACCTGTGTCGCAGATACTGATGAAGAAGCAGAATATCTAGCGACTAGTGCCTATCAGCGGGTTTTATCACTGATTCGTGGACAAAGCCTGAAACTTAAAGCACCAATTGACTCCATGAAAGGTCTGTGGTCGCCGCCGGAAAAAATGTCGGTCGATAATTTTTTTGCCATGGCTCAGGTCGGTTCCAAAGAAACCGTTAAAGCCGGTCTGGCATCGCTTTTAGCCAAATATGATGTGGATGAGTTTATCTTTACTTGTGACATCTATGACACTGACAAACGTCTGCACAACTTTGAGCTATTGATGCAAATAAAAAACGGTTAGTAAATGAATGAGAGTTGCATCTACCTATTCTCAGCAATGGGTAGATGTTTTTCATCTTTAAAGATAAATGACTAAAAGAAACATCCCAGTAAAATCATTTCTATCGACTACACCATTAAACTGCTTCTTCTTTGACAAATAACTCAACTTTATTTCCTTCGTCGATCTCGTCAAGTTAAAAGTCATTCCTTTTGGATTGCATATAAATCCATTCAGTCTTCAATAAAGTCAGATTTTATATTTTGGTCAAATAGATGACTGTCTAAGTTAAATTTTTCACTTTACCCTGGCTTGAGTTTTTGTTTATATCTCATACAAAGAAAATTAATTATTAAATAAATTCAAGGAATTCTAATGTCTACCAAGCAGGATCCACACGCTGGTATTTTTGAAAATCGCCCCGAACATTTTCAGCAGTTTACTGGAATTAAAGCACCCTCTTCCGAACTGCTAGAATTGGATTATGCAGATAAAGATATTGCGATTATTGGCACTGACCAGTTTACCGTGAGCCAGCTGGATAAGATCAGTCAACATGCCCGTTCGGTGAAAGTTTTCCAGATTAATCCAGCTTTTGTACTGCCCGGTTCCGACCGAATTCTGCAACGAATTATTAATCATCCATTGATTGGTAAAAATCGCCGCTTATTTAACAACCGGATTAAAAGCCTACTCTCTCTGCGGTTTTTAGAAAATCAGGTGCAGAATTTGTGGCTAAGACGCCAGTTAATGCCAAATCTTGCATCTTCCGGTAAAATTTATCTGAAATCAGATCATTATTATGCTGCCCTACAGCGTGAAAATTGCCAGCTGATTACCTGGCCGATTCTGAAAATTTCGGAAAATACGATTCATTGTATCAATGGCGAGCAGCATCCGGTTGATATCATTATTCACACTTATTTAGCATAAAGATAACTCACACTGGCGAGTAAAAATGAAAAATTGGTAAGCTAGTAATAAGATTTTAAATTACATGCCACGAACCAATTGATGATTTATTCAACAAAGTACTCAAAGAATACTATTAGGTATTTTTAAAAATGATACTTGATATTTTATTTAAATTATAAAACTCATACATTATTTCGATTAATCAATGCTTACTTGTAATTTTTAGCTATAAATCAAAGCCAAACTGAAGTTTGGCTCTGGTAGGTTTCTTAACCGATTCGACGTTTTAAACCGGTCATCTGCAACACACGTGTTGAGATTTCTTCAATCGACATTTCAGACACATTCAGGTACTTGATGCCTTCCGAAATATAAATCCCTTCAATCGCACGCAACTCCATCTGACACTGACTAAAGCTGGCATAACGGCTATTGGCTTTACGCTCAGAACGGATAGCTACAAGGCGTTCCGCATCAATCATCAGGCCAAACAGCTTGTTTTTATGCGGTCGCAACACGGCTGGCAGGCGGTTATCGTCCAAATCTTCTTCAGTCAGTGGATAGTTTGCTACGCGAATACCGAACTGCAAAGACAGATAAATAGAGGTCGGGGTTTTACCTGAACGCGATACACCAATCAGGATCAGGTCAGCTTTATCATAATGACGGGTACGTGCGCCGTCGTCATTGTCTAAAGCAAAATGAACAGCATCAATACGAGCTTTATAGGACTCAGAGTCGGTCACCGCGTGGGTCTGCCCGACTAAAGTTGTAGGAATCGTGCCTAATTCATCAGCCAACTTACTAATAAGCCCTTCAAATACATCGAGATTTACTGCATTTGCAGTATTAATAATGTCACGCACATAGGGATCAACTAGGGTATCAAATACCAGGGGTTTCTCACCGTCGATTTGAGCTCTTGCATTGATCTCTGCCACCACATTTGTAGCCGCTTCTTCGGAACTAATGTAAGGGATAATATGAATGTCAAATTTCACATGCGGAAACTGCGCTAACAGCGAGTGTCCAAGGGTTTCAGCGGTGATGGCGGTACCATCTGAAATAAAGAAAACACTACGCTGAATTTGTTTACCTTCCGACATTAAAATTCTCCTCCAACATTTGTCTTAGTGCTATATAATCTTTATAGTAAACCGATCTTACATGACTGTCGCTTAGTAAAATCAAAAACCTAGATGATTTGCTATACTCTCATGCCGAGATAGTGATTAATACTGCAAAAGTGGAGTAACAACTTTGGAAGCGCGCGTAATTGGTCTGGAAAAATTAGGGAAGCACGACGTTGAGCTGGTCGGTGGGAAAAACTCATCACTAGGCGAAATGATCAGCCACTTATCAAATGCTGGTGTATCTGTGCCAGGTGGTTTCGCAACGACTGCCGATGCCTACCGTGAATTTCTCGAGCAAAGTGGCCTAAACGCTAAAATCAATGCAGAGCTTGCTGCACTCAATGTTGATGATGTAAATGCACTTGCTGAAACTGGCGCAAAAATTCGTCAATGGATTGTGGATACTCCACTTACGCCTGCATTAGAACAAGAAGTTCGTACAGCATTTGCAGAACTTTCTAACGGCAACCCTGACATCGCGGTTGCCGTTCGTTCTTCTGCAACTGCAGAAGATTTGCCGGATGCTTCTTTTGCCGGCCAGCAAGAAACTTTCTTGAACATTCGTGGTATCGATAACGTTCTGATCGCAATCAAAGAAGTGTTTGCATCTTTGTACAACGACCGCGCAATCTCATACCGTGTACACCAAAACTTTGCCCATGATGTAGTTGCCCTGTCTGCTGGTGTACAACGCATGGTTCGTTCAGAAACTGGCGCTGCAGGTGTGATGTTTACGCTAGATACTGAATCAGGCTTCCGTGATGCAGTATTCATTACTGCATCTTATGGTTTGGGTGAAATGGTCGTTCAAGGTGCAGTTAACCCGGACGAATTCTATATTTCTAAACCGCTTTTAAATGCAGGCCGACACGCGATCCTTCGTCGCAACCTGGGTTCTAAGCACCAGAAAATGATTTATGGTGAAGAAGCATCTGCAGGTAAATCTGTCGTTGTCGTGGATGTTGAAAAAGCTGAACGCCAACAGTTCGCTTTAAACGACCAGGAATTACAAGAACTTGCTAAACAAGCGCTGATCATTGAAAACCACTACGGTGCACCAATGGACATCGAGTGGGCAAAAGATGGCGATGATGGCAAGATTTACATCGTTCAGGCGCGTCCTGAAACTGTAAAAAGCCGTGAAAATGTCGGCACCATGGAACGCTACCTGTTGAAACAACGCGGTACTGTGATCTGTGAAGGCCGTTCAATCGGTCAACGCATTGGTTCTGGTAAAGTCCGCATTGTGACGTCTATTAAAGAAATGGACAAAGTACAAGACGGTGATGTTCTTGTATCTGATATGACTGACCCGGATTGGGAACCAGTCATGAAACGTGCAGCTGCGATTGTAACAAACCGTGGTGGTCGTACTTGTCACGCAGCAATTATTGCACGTGAGCTTGGTGTTCCTGCAATCGTGGGTTGTGGTAATGCAACTGAAGTTCTTGTAGACGGTCAGGAAGTGACTGTGTCTTGTGCTGAAGGTGATACTGGCTTTATCTATGAAGGCGCACTAGATTTTGAAATTCAAAAGAATTCAATTGAGTCTATGCCTGCTCTTCCATTTAAAGTAATGATGAACGTGGGTAACCCGGATCGTGCATTTGACTTTGCTCAAATTCCAAACGCAGGTATTGGTCTGGCGCGTCTTGAATTCATTATTAACCGTATGATTGGTGTTCACCCGAAAGCATTAATCAATATTGACAGCCTTCCACGTGAAACACGTGCAGCAGTCATGGCGCGTACTGCAGGTTATGCATCTCCAATTGAATTCTATGTAGAGAAACTGGTTGAAGGTATCTCGACACTTGCTGCTGCATTTGCAGACAAGCCAGTCATTGTTCGTATGTCAGACTTCAAGTCTAACGAATATGCAAACTTGATCGGTGGTAAGTTATACGAGCCAGAAGAAGAAAACCCGATGCTAGGTTTCCGTGGTGCAAGTCGCTACGTTTCTGATAACTTTCGTGATTGCTTCGAACTTGAATGTCGTGCATTGAAAAAGGCACGTGATGAAATGGGTTTAACCAATATCCAGATCATGATTCCATTTGTTCGTACTGTTGCTGAAGCGAAACGTGTAATTGAACTTCTTGCATTAAATGGTCTTAAGCGCGGTGAAAACGGCCTTAAAGTGATCATGATGTGTGAACTTCCAACCAATGCTTTATTGGCAGATCAATTCCTTGAACATTTCGATGGTTTCTCTATTGGTTCAAACGACTTGACACAATTAACGCTTGGTCTTGACCGTGACTCGGGTATTGTCTCTCACCTATTTGATGAGCGCGACCCTGCAGTTAAGGCGTTGCTTTCTCTTGCAATTCAAGCATGTCGTAAAGCTGGCAAATATGTCGGTATTTGTGGTCAAGGTCCTTCCGATCACCCAGATCTTGCACAATGGTTAATGGAACAAGGTATCGACTCTGTGTCTTTAAACCCAGACTCGGTACTTGAAACTTGGTTCTTCCTGGCTGAAGAAAAAGTGCAAAAAGCATAAGCAATTGTGAATAAAAAAGACCCTTTGATAGGGTCTTTTTTATGAGATAGATATTATGATTTATTGTTTGAAAATTGATAACTAAAGACCCAATCACAAGCTAAACAATTGAATTTATAAATATAATCAAATCAACGCTTATCAACACATAAAGACTGTAATGACAAAACAAATACCAACAGTAAAGTCATATCAAAATGGCAATAATAATAAATAACCATCGAATGTTCAGGAAGATATTTTTAAGAATGCAGATCCTTGCAATTTTGTATGGGCTCATTTTTAATGACAAATATGATTGAAAATCCTCAATTAATCTATATCTTACGATGAGAGGATGTTTGTTTTCAAAACAGAATTCAATACAATCTTGATCAAAGCTATTATCAGTTCACATTTATATATTGAGATTCAGTCTATATGCAGATTTACTTGGCCCGAAACAATCAACAAGCTGGTCCATATACGCTCGAGCAATTGAATCAGATGCTGGCGAATCAACAAGTCATGCTGACTGACCTGGCATGGCATCAAGGCATGACAGAGTGGAAAGCCTTAGGTGAACTTACCCAAGGAAAATCGGTATATCAACCTGAAGGTTATGTCGCTCCGGCAGTCACACCTGAAACGCCAGTATTCCAGAACAATCAGTCAACGACTTCGGCCTATTCACAGCCTCATACTCAAACAGCAACTCAAAAAAATGAACTCGCCAGTATTCCAAGCCGTATCCTGGCCAAAATTGTAGACGTGTTACTGTGGTTACCAGCAACCTTCATTTTGACTGCATTTTTCACCCCTGAACAGGAAACCCGGTTTGCTCAATTGAATGAAGAATTCATGAATGTTGTGCTGAGTAGCGATGCAGATCCTGCAATGGCTCAGCAATTACAGACTCAAATGTTTGAGATGTTTTCTCAGCAGGCGTGGCTTGCCACAGCGGTCTATTTGATTATCATGCTGGCCATTCAAGCCTTTCTGATTGCCAAATCAGGCCAAAGTATTGGTAAAAAGCTCACAAAAATCAAAATTGTAGATGCAGAATCAGGTGAAAAGCCCAGCCTGTTGCGCGCCTTCACTATTCGTAGTGTATTTTTCATATTTTTAAATATTGTATTTATGCCACTGAGTTTAATTATTGACTGGGCCTTCGGATTGGGCAAAAAACGTCAAACCTTGCACGATAAACTCGCAAAAACGCAAGTTGTGAAACAATAGTGCAGGAATACACAAAATGGGATGAATATCATCCCATTTTGATTACAGAACTTTGAAATTGAAATAAAATTCCCATAACCCCCCCAATCCAGACCAGCAAAATCGGTTTTTATTACAGGCATTTAAAGCGCCCTAGATATAGCTTAGTTCGTGAATCTCAGGCATAATGCCCTACAACGTAGCGGTGTATTGTGATTAATAGGATGTTTTGTAAAATTCAGCCTTTTTTGTCATGTGCACTTTAATCGCTATCCCATATTAAATTAGGGAATGGGACTCTTCACCGAGGTTGTAAAATGAGACAAACGATTTTAGCTGTATTGTCTTTATCTGCGATGACTGCACTCTTGACCGGGTGTGGTGGTGATATGGTACTTCTGAACTCTAAAGGTCCAGTTGCAGCAGGTCAAAGTAACCTGATGATGACTGCGATTTACTTAATGCTTTTGGTGGTTATTCCATCAATCATCATGGCATTATGGTTCGGTTGGAAATATCGTGCATCGAATAAAGACGCAGACTATAAACCTACATGGGTACACTCTACTGCGATTGAAATTGTAGTATGGGGTATCCCTGTCATTATTATTGGTATTTTAGCTTGGTTAACTTGGTGGGGTTCCCACAAGTATGACCCATACCGTCCAATTGAAGCAGATAAAGCGCCATTAACTGTTCAGGTTATTGCTGAGCAATTTAAATGGATCTTCATCTATCCTGAGCAAGGCATTGCAACTGTTAACGAATTGCGTTTCCCAGAGCAAACTCCGGTAAGCCTTCGTTTAACCTCTAACTTCACGATGAACTCGTTCTTCATCCCGGCGTTAAGTGGTCAGATTTATGCAATGGCAGGTATGCAAACTCACCTTAACTTCTTAGCTGATGAAACTAGTCCAGCTGAAGGTTATCGTGGTTTCTCTTCAAACTATTCAGGCTATGGCTTCTCACAAATGCGCTTCCGTGCACATTCTGTGACTGATGCTCAATTTGCTGAATGGATTTCTGCTGTTCAGGCAGGAAACGGTACTTCAGTTAACCCTAATGCAGTACAAAAAACTGTTCTAGACCAAGCTGAATTTGCAACTTTACGTGACGGCAACCGTGGTAAACACCAGATCGAAGCGATTATTGCAAAAGCTGAAACTCCTGAAGAGAAGGCTGCTGCTGAAGCAATGAAGCCTTACCCTACTAAGCCACATCCTGTGACTTACTACTCTTCTGTAGAGCAAGGTTTGTTTGAATCTGTGATTCACAAGTATATGAGTAACTATCACGGTGCTGATCATTCAGCTCCTGTAGAAGCTGCAGCGACTGATGCTGTTGCTCACGAAGCGGCTGCTTCTGAAGCTCATGTAGCTGGTGAACATGCGACTGCTTCTCAAGGAGAATAAGACATGAGCTTCTTAGGTAAGTTAGGTCCAGATGCAATTCCTTACGATCCAATCGTATTGGCAACTGTTGCAATGATGATCCTGGGTGGTATCGCAGTTTTTGCTGGTATTACCTACTTCAAAAAATGGGGCTACCTGTGGAACGAATGGTTCACATCTGTAGACCATAAAAAAATTGGTATCATGTATATCTTCGTATCTGTGATCATGCTTTTGCGTGGTTTCGCCGATGCGATCATGATGCGTCTTCAGCAGTTCCTTGCAAAAGGTGGCGGCGAAGGTTATTTACACCCTGAGCATTACGACCAGATCTTTACCGCGCATGGCGTGATCATGATCTTCTTCGTGGCAATGGGTCTTGTAGTTGGTTTAATGAACATCTCTGTACCGCTTCAAATCGGTGCACGTGACGTTGCATTCCCATTGTTGAACTCTTTAAGCTTCTGGTTATTCGCCGGCGCTGCAGGTCTGATGATGGTTTCACTTGCGTTAGGTGAATTCGCTGCAACAGGTTGGATGGCATACCCTCCACTGTCTGGTATCGAATACTCTCCAGGCGTAGGTATGGACTACTACATCTGGGCACTGCAAATTTCAGGTCTAGGTACGCTATTAACGGGTGTTAACTTCTTCGTTACCATCATCAAAATGCGTGCGCCTGGCATGAAACTTATGGAAATGCCAATCTTTACCTGGACATCTTTATGTACAGCAGTATTGATTATTGCGGCTTTCCCAGTGTTGACTGCAACAATTGCAATGTTAACGCTTGACCGTTACTTCGGTTTCCACTTCTTTACTAACGACTTGGGTGGTAGCCCGATGTTGTACGTGAACTTGATTTGGACTTGGGGTCACCCGGAAGTATATATCTTGGTATTACCAGCATTTGGTATTTACTCTGAAGTTGTTGCGACTTTCTCGCGCAAAGCATTGTTCGGTTACAAATCAATGGTGTATGCAACAGTAGCAATCACAGTATTGTCATTCGTTGTATGGGTTCACCACTTCTTTACCATGGGTGCAGGTGCCAACGTTAACGCGTTCTTCGGTATCATGACCATGATTATTGCGATTCCTACAGGTGTGAAAATCTTCTCTTGGTTATTCACCATGTACAAGGGTCGTATTGTTTACACTACTCCAATGCTATGGACACTAGGCTTCCTGGTAACTTTCGGTATCGGTGGTTTAACAGGTGTATTGATGGCGGTTCCACCAGCGGACTTCCTGGTACATAACTCTTTATTCCTGATTGCTCACTTCCATAACGTAATTATTGGTGGTGTAGTATTTGCGATGTTCGCAGGTATCATCTTCTACTGGCCGAAAATGTTCGGTTGGAGACTGAATGAGACTTGGGGTAAAGCAGCGTTCTGGTTCTGGTTCTTCGGTTTCTACTTTGCGTTCATGCCACTTTATATCCTTGGTTTCATGGGTATGACACGTCGTTTGAATACATTTGACAACCCAGAATGGGACCCGTATGTAAATATCGCGATGTTCGGTGCAGTTCTGATTGCGCTTGGTATCGTATGTTTCATTCTGCAAATCGTGGTTGGTTTCTTACAACGTGACCAACGTCTGGATTTGACTGGCGATCCATGGGATGGTCGTACCCTTGAATGGGCGACATCTTCTCCTGCTCCGTTCTATAACTTTGCTCATCTTCCAAAGATCAATGGTATTGATACTTTCTGGATCGAGAAAGAAAATGGTGTTGCGTATGCAAAACCAACGAAGTACGAAGATGTTCATATGCCAACTAACCGTGCTGCCGGTTTCGTTATCGCGATGTTCATCACTGTTATGGGCTTCGGTTTAATCTGGCACATCTGGTGGTTAGTAGTTGTTACGTTCATTGCTTCTATCATTAGCTTCATTGTGTCTTCTTTCACCAAGAAAGTGGATTACTATGTTCCAGCTGCTGAAGTTGAACGTATTGAAAACGAACGCTATGCGATTCTTGAAAAACACTTGAAGAAGGACTAAGACAATGGCTGAAGTACTTCATCACGATAACCACGGACACGATGAGCATCATCATCACGATGATACTGACATCACCGTCTTTGGTTTCTGGACTTACTTGATGAGTGACCTTGTCCTGTTCGGTACACTCTTCATTGCGTTCGCTGTTTTGAGTAGCCACATTCCTGTGGGTACTCCAAGTGCGAGAGACCTGTTTGGCGACTCTTTAGGTTTCGTTCTTACTGAAACCTTCGCCCTCTTGATCTCTTCTGTAACCTTTGGTTTTGCAGTTCTTGCTGCATACAAAAAAGACGTTGCAAAAGTACTGACTTGGTTAGCGATTACTTGGGTATTCGGTGCTATCTTCATCGGCATGGAACTATATGAGTTCAATCATTTAGTTCATGCGGGTCACGGTCCAAGCACAAGTGCGTTCTTATCTGCGTTCTTTACTTTGGTAGGTACGCATGGTATTCACGTAACTTCTGGTCTGGTCTGGATGATCGTGCTTATGGTTCAAATCAAGAAATATGGTTTGACTCTTGCAAACACGCGTCGTCTAGCTTGCCTAAGCTTGTTCTGGCACTTCCTTGACATCGTTTGGATCTGTGTATTCAGCGTAGTTTACTTGATGGGAGTTCTGTAATGAGTCACGATCATAACGCTGCTGGCGAATCACACGGTAACGTTAAGCAATATACTGTTGGCTTTATCCTTTCTGTCATCCTTACCGTAATTCCATTCGGTATGGTGATGGCAGGCGGTTTTGGCCGTGGTATCTTGATTACTGTCATCGCGATTACTGCGGTTGCTCAGATTCTTGTGCAGTTAATTTACTTCCTGCATATGAACTCTTCTTCAGAGCAACGCTGGAACGTGATTGCATTCGTGTATACCATCTTAACTATCGCTATTCTTTTAGTGGGTTCTGTATGGATCATGAATTACCTACACTACAACATGATGATCTAAACTGGTCGTCATGCTGAAAAAGTATTTATTCCTGACTAAGCCAGGAATTCTCTTCGGTAACTTTGTTACCACTTTGGGTGGCTACTTCGTAGCCACCCAAGGTTCTGTAGATTTCCTTCTCCTGCTTATTACCCTTCTCGGTACTACGCTTGTCGTAGCATCAGGATGTGTGGTCAACAACGTGATTGACCAGGACATCGACCAAAAAATGCAGCGCACCCAAAACCGTGCTCTGGTCACCAAAACCATTTCCGAACCTGTTGCCCTGGCCTTTGCTCTGGTATTAGGCATCGCTGGTTTTAGTCTTTTATGGTTCTGGGTAAATGCGTACGCTTTCTTATTCGCGGTGATTGGTTTTGTCGTATATGTTGGTTTCTACAGCCTATGGACAAAACGAACCACAATTCATCAAACTGTTGTAGGCAGTATTTCTGGTGCAGCTCCGCCTGTCATTGGTTATACCGCAGTAGCCAATCAATTTGACCTCGGTGCGTTACTGATCTTTTTAGGTTATGCGCTATGGCAAATGCCTCACTCATGGGCGATTGCGATTTACCGCTTTGATGATTACAAAAATGCAGGCATTCCGATCTTGCCTGTGGCGCGTTCGATTCATCGTACCAAGATTGAATCACTGGTTTATGTGGTGTTATTCACCCTGACCATGAATGCGTTATTTGTCTTTGGTTATGCTAACTGGTTCTATGCAGTGATTTTAAACTTACTGTGCATTTACTGGTTGTATATCGGTGTCATTGGATTTAAAGCTGAAAATGATCAACTTTGGGCAAAAAAGTATTTCTTGTTCTCGGTGATCCTGATTACTGTCATCAGTATTATCTTTAGTTTTACCTCAACTGCGCCATCTACACAGATTGTGTTTTTTTAAAAAGATAGAGTTAGTCTCTATCTTTTTTATTTTGATTTCTCTTAATCCCCTACTTCCAATAGTTGTAGAGCAGAAACAAAAATTCGGCTTAATAAAGCTAAACCTCGATCTTCCTGATCGCTTAGAAAATTCAATCTTTCTGGTTCCAGACTCCGATCCTTCAGTTTTCTAGATTTTCTGGCCTGATAAGTACAGCTTAATCTTCGCAACAATACATTTGCTGAATTTAATCAGTCCAAATTTACTTAAAGCCAAAGTCAGGTTCTGATGATCGATCTGGTTATAGAGATAATTGCGCAAAAATGTCTTATTTGGTTGAAATTATCCCTAAAGATCACTACAATTCCCCCTTCGCAAACACTGCGACACAACTTTGGTTGTGACTCCTTGCTTCAATTTACTTAAATTGGGGCTGTCCAAACCGTAAGGAGCTGACAATGCGTCATTACGAAATCGTACTTTTAGTACACCCTGATCAAAGCGATCAAGTAGTTGGTATGGTAGAACGCTACCTAACTCACATCAAAGAAGCTGAAGGTCAAATCCACCGTCTTGAAGACTGGGGCCGTCGTCAATTGGCTTACCCAATCAACAAGATCCACAAAGCTCACTACATTCTTATGAATGTTGAGTGTGGTCAAACTACTCTTGATGAGCTTGAAGAATTGTTCCGTTATAACGACGCAATCATTCGTAGCCTTATCATTCGTCGTGAAAACGCTATCACTGAAGAGTCATTATTGGCGAAAAGTGCTGAAGAAAAACGTGCGCGTAAAGCTCAACGTGAAGAAGCACAACACGCTCAAGACTCTGCTGAAGCTTAAGGAGAACATAACATGGCACGTTTTTACCGTCGTCGCAAGTTCTGCCGCTTTACAGCTGAGAACGTTACGTACATCGACTACAAAGATATCGACACTTTAAAACAGTACATCACTGAAAACGGCAAAATTGTTCCTAGCCGTATTACAGGTACTAAAGCTCGTTACCAACGTCAATTAGCGTTAGCTATCAAACAAGCTCGCTACTTGTCTTTGATCCCTTACACTGACAATCATAAGTGAGGTTGAGCTGTGGATATTATCTTATTACAACGCATTAAAAACCTAGGTAAACTAGGCGATAAAGTTTCAGTTAAAGCTGGTTACGGCCGTAACTTCCTTATCCCTCAAGGTAAGGCTGTTGCTGCAACTGAAGCAAACACTGCTGCTTTTGAAGCTCGTCGTGCTGAACTTGAGAAAGAAGAAGCTGCTATCTTGGCTGCTGCTCAAGCACGTGCTGACCAATTGAACGAAGTGAACATCGTTATCACTGCGAAAGCTGGTGATGAAGGTAAACTATTCGGTTCTATCGGTACTCGTGACATCGCTGACGCGTTGACAAATGCTGGTCTAGAAGTAGACCGTGCTGAAGTACGTCTTCCAAATGGCGCGCTTCGTCACACTGGCGAATTTAACATCGCAATCCAATTGCACCATGATGTTACTGCAGAAGTTCTAGTTACTATCGTAGCTGAGTAATTTCTCGCCTCAAAAAGAGCATGCGAAAGCATGCTCTTTTTTTATCTCTAAAAAATATAATCTAGCCAACACTGTCAAATTCATTTTATTATTCGTGTTTACAAAAAATTGCACTTCGCATTTTTGATCAGAGCGCGTATCATTTCATTTCGTCGTGAATAAACGCTATTCATCTCCGACGATATTTAACCATTGTATTTAAAATCAGGGATTTATATGTCACAGGCGAATGCCAGCAAAAAGGTAGCTCCTGCTAAACCAGAAATTGTTACTGAAAATAGCAATCTCAAGGAGTTCCGTACTCCGCCACACAATTTAGCAATTGAACAGGCTGTACTTGCTGCCCTTATGACTGTGGCTGAATCTTTTGAGCAGGTCGGTGATGTACTGACCGAAAATGATTTCTATGCCACCCGACATAAATATATCTTCCGTGCCATTGAGCAACTCTCTAAAGAAAACTCGCCTTATGATGCGGTTCTGGTGCATGACTGGCTCATCAAACAAAACTTGCTCGATGCAATTGGTGGCGAAGAATATCTGATGCAGTTAATGGCAGATTCGCCATCGAGTTTCTATAACCTGGAAACTTATGCAGGCAAAATTAAAGAATTCTCTACCCTGCGTAGTATGATTAAAGTCAGCTCTGAAATTTTACAAAATGCCTATGACACCAAAGGCCGTACTGTCAGTGAAATTCTGGATCTGGCTGAGACCAATATTTTCTCGATTGCCGAACAGCATAATAACAATGCCAAAGCGCAAGGGCCTAAGCCGATCAACTCGGTGGTCGCGGACGTATTCGACAAATTAAATGAACTGTCGCAAATGGAAGGCAGCATTACCGGTTTAACTACTGGTTTTGTGGAACTGGATAACAAAACTTCCGGCATGCAATCCGGTGACCTGATTATTGTCGCAGCGCGTCCTTCCATGGGTAAAACCACCTTTGCCATGAATCTGGTCGAAAGTGTTTTATTCAATAACAACCTGCCTGCTCTGGTCTATTCGATGGAGATGCCAGCCGACTCCATCGCCATGCGTTTGATTTCGTCATTTGGTCGCGTGCACCAAGGGCATTTACGTTCCGGTAAAATGGACAGTGATGAATGGTCAAAAGTCACCAGTACCATTGTGCATTTACAAGAAAAAAATCTGTATATCGATGATTCTTCTGCGCTACCACCAACAGAATTACGTGCCCGTGCGCGTCGTATTGCCAAAATGCATGGCGGAAAGCTGGGCTGTATCATGGTCGATTACTTGCAGCTGATGAAAGTACCCGGTATGGGCGATAACCGTGTCGGCGAGATCTCGGAAATCTCCCGAAGCTTAAAAGCTTTAGCGAAGGAAATGCAATGTCCGGTAATTGCCCTGTCACAGCTCAACCGATCGCTGGAAAACCGTCCAAACAAACGTCCGGTGATGTCCGACTTGCGTGAATCCGGTGCGATTGAGCAGGATGCCGACTTGATCATGTTTATTTACCGGGATGAGGTTTATAACAAGGAATCCAAGGAAGCTGGCACCGCCGAAATTATTATCGGTAAACAACGTAATGGCCCGATTGGTACCGTGCGTCTGGCATTCGAAGGTCAATATACCCGCTTTAGTAATCTCTCACCTGAGTTCTATGCTCAGTATGATGACGAAGAGTAATCAGGCTCTCGTCATCACATTTCCATCGTCCCTCTAGGAGTAATTTAGGGTGCGTCAAGCTACAGTTTATATTGACAGCGCTGCGCTGCAATATAATTTAAACCGTGTCAAACAACTTGCCCCAACCGCGAAAATCGTCAGCATGGTGAAAGCCAATGCTTATGGACACGGAGTTAAAGACTGCTTAGCAGCCTTAAGCGAAACCGATGCCTTTGGTGTTGCCTGTCTGCAAGAAGCCCTGGAAATTCGTGAATTAGGTTATTTACAGCCGATCACGCTTATCGAAGGTGTTTTTTCACCAGATGAGATGCCAATCGTAATTGAACAAAATATTGAAGTCATTGTGCATCAACAGGCACAAGTCGACTGGTTAATTGCACATAAAGATGCCTATATCGCCAAAGAACTTAAAGTCTGGGTCAAACTGAACAGCGGCATGAACCGCCTGGGCTTTAAGATTGAACCGATCAAAGACGTAATTTATACGCTAAAAGCCGCAGGCTTTACTTGCGTGCTTGCCATGCATTTTGCCAATGCCGATGCTGAGCATCCACTGAATGATGAACAAATCCGTCAATTCTTGGAAATTAAAAATGACTGCGCCCCACTTTTAGCCTCTTGCTGTAACTCGGCTGCAATCTATAAATATCCAGAATTGCATTTTGACTATGTCCGTCCCGGGATCATGCTCTATGGCGCGACGCCTTTTGCAGACCGTGATGTACATGACCTAGATTTAAAACCGGTCATGACGTTTACAGCTGAAATTATTGCCTTGAATGATATTCAAGCGGGTGAGCATGTCGGTTATGGTTCGACGTTCACCGCAGATCAAGACATGACTTTGTCCATTGTTTCAATTGGCTATGGTGATGGCTACCCTCGTGCTTTCCCTAAACAGAACTATGTCGCAATCAATGGTCGGCAAACTCGCGTGATCGGCCGCGTAGCGATGGATATGATCGCTATTGATGTCACAGGGTTAGAAGTGCAATTGGGCACAGAAGTCGAACTTTGGGGTAAAACCCGTCTGGTGGATGATGTGGCTGAAGCGAATGGCACGATTGGTTATGAACTATTATGCAGGCTCAGCAATCGTCCACTACGCCAAGTAGTCTGATCTAGTCCTCAAAGTAAAAAAGCCCAACATAGGTTGGGCTTTTTCTTTAGGCTGACTTTTGTTCTTCGCCCTGCTCTATGCATAATTGCATTAATAAGGCATCGACATGACTTTGCTGAAAGGCAAAAGGATTAAAGTCATCAAATCCCATTTCCCGACAGAATTGCTGGATCTGACTGCGTTTGGAAATATATTTCATGGACCAGTCCGGGAAACTTGGATATTCAATTTCCTTGGTCTCAAATAATTTAATATCCTGATGGCGTGGATCTTTATTCAGTCGCTCCACCAGCAGACTCTTTAAAGTAAGACATTCACCTTCCAGACATTGAAAAAAATGCCCATCTGCGAAATACAGTACACCTGTCACTTGATGCTGGTAATTAAAATCACGAGCTTCTTTCAGGATATTCGCCAAATCTTCAAGTAAGTCAGGTTTGGGAGAAGTACTTTTACTGGCATAACAAAATTGGTACATGTGCTAACTCCTCTTTTTTTATTATACCTGATGCATAGAAGTTAACACTGTACGCGAAAAACCTGAACCCGGATAGGTTTATTATAAGAAATACTCATTAGAGGGAACCGGAAGTTCCGCCAATCCTTTTTTCAAGGTCTCTGACCATTGCCGGCTGATTGACGTGAAATACTCATCATCTTCGGCAATACGCTTGCCTCTTGGCATGATCAGACTGTCTTTTTTATAGACCAGCACATCGAGGGGCATACCAACCGATACATTGGAACGTAGGGTCGATGCAAATGAAATCAGGGAACAGCGCAAAGCTTCATCCAGCGGCATATCATAAGTCAGCGCACGATCCAGGATCGGCTTGCCATATTTACTTTCGCCAATCTGGAAATACGGCGTATCGCGTGTGGCACAGATAAAGTTCCCTTGCGGATAGACATGATAAAGCTGCATATCCTGATCTTTAAGTTGCCCCCCGACCAGCAGATTGCAATAGTAATTGCTTTGTTCCGAAATATCGCTCGTAACATTCGCAATCACTTTTTTCAGCATACTTCCAACCAGCTCAGCGACATCAAACATGGTGTGCAGACTCAAGATATTGGGTTCCTGCTTCAGTTCGAGCTGATTTTTGATATGCCCAATTACGGCTTGTGTTGTTGCCAGATTTCCGGATGCCTGTATGACGATCATACGTTCACCAGGAATACCAAAGGTATACAACTTTCGAAATACAGAAATGTGATCTACTCCGGCATTGGTCCGGGTATCACTGATAAAAAGCATACCTTGCTCTAAACGTAGTGCACAACAATACGTCATTCATTCGTCCTTATTAATATCCTAGCACTTGAACGATGGAATGCATGGATTCCACACCGCCCTTTTCTCTGACACCGCGTACCGGCGCCACATCCCAATAATCCCGTCCAATCGCCACATAAACATGCGAACTTGGAGTAAACAACAGATTACTGACATCAAAACAATACCATGTCTGGTCTACAAACACCTCTGCCCAAGCGTGACTGGCCAGATGCGAAGCATTTTGTGCATATAAATAACCAGAAACATAGCGGGCAGGTAAACCTAGATATTTGCACATGGCAATAAAAATATGACTATGGTCCTGACAGACGCCCTGTCTGGACTCAAAGGCATCTATTGCAGAGCCTTGCACTGAAGTACTGTTGGAAATATAAGGCACATGCTCCAGCAAGGCCTGTGCCAGTTCAATCAAATGCTGACGGGTTAATGCAGGAACATGACGTTGTGCAAAGTCTTTCATTGCTGCATTACATTGTGTCGATTCGGTCGGCTGTAGAAAAAGATTGAGATTGATTGAATCATTCAGTCCACTCTGATGCGCAGGATTCAGTTCAACAATCCCTTGCGCCATGATAGTCAGGGAATAATAAGGCTCCCGCTGGCTACAGGTCATCCACAGATTATGAAATGCATCTTTCCGGATTTCTTTATTACCCGGCACACTAATATCCCAGGAATGCACCCGCTGATGCGCATTGCTCGAAGGCATCATTTTAATGTACTGAATACTGTTCCTCACCTCGGCCGTGTACATATAATGCGTTTGGTGATTCACCATCAATTTCATACATCTGCCTCAAACAGTTGATGGATATGGTCGCTAAACTGGTAAAACTGAATCCGGTTCGGTTCTGTACGCAACTGCTCCCAGTACTGTTCCAGATCATTCCAGCCCATCTCTACCAAAATTCTGACCACATAATCAATCTTGCAGAGTGTAGTACTGGTTTCTTCACCCAGACGTAACTGATGATCGAGCTGTTCGACACATTGCCCTAGACTAAAAAACAGAAAAATATCGGAAGATTCGGCTTCCAGAATATCTTCACATTCCGTCACCACTTCACAGATATAACCAGCATTTTTGTCTGCGGTTTTGATCAGTTTCATCAGTTCCGCATAGCCTGAAGCAGACAATACACCACGTAATTCCTGAATATTGTCTTTGGCCACTTTAAACTGCTGGCTAAAAGACGCCACTTGCGTAGGATCAAGTACCAGCTCATTTAAGGAACTGGCATCAAAGGCAGGTAAACAAAAGGCATGAGCATACGCTACTGCCGCTTCGTCTTCTAAAAATGGAAAGCGCGCACATAAAAAATGAGTGCGAGATAAATAACGCCCTAGCCAAAAAATATGTTGTGCATTGCTATTCAGCAAAACCATGACATTTTCCTTCTTTGGAATCTTATGAATGTAAATTGTCGACTACCCAGGTATCTTTGATACCGCCACCTTGTGATGAATTCACCACCAGTGAGCCGGGCTGCATCGCCACACGGGTCAAGCCACCCTGTACGATTTCAGTACGATAAGGCGAACTTAATACAAATGGGCGTAAGTCGATATGACGTTCAGCAATACCAAAATTGGTCAAAGTCGGACTAACCGATAAGTCCAAAGTTGGCTGCGCAATATATAAATGCGGCGCAGCTAAAATTTTCTCCCTGAAAGTTTCAATTTGCTGTTTAGAGGCTTGTGGTCCAATGAGCATGCCATAACCGCCCGAACCCTGCGCTTCTTTCACCACCAGTTGATCCAGATGAGCCACGACATAGTCTAATTCTTCAGAATTACGACATTGATAAGTCGGAACATTTTTTAGAATTGGCTGCTCACCCAAATAAAAATGAATCATTTTGTCGACATATGGATAAACCGATTTGTCATCTGCCACACCGGTTCCCGGTGCATTGGCAATCACAACATTATTTTGCAAATAAGCTGACATCAAGCCAGCCACACCCAAAGTGCTATCCGGTTTAAAGCATAAGGGATCAAGAAACGCATCATCGACCCGTCTATAAATAACATCGACTCGTTGGCGACCACGTATGGTTTTTACATAAACCTTCGAGTCATCAACAAAAAGGTCACGTGATGTTACCAATGGTATATCCATCTCCCTTGCAAGGAAGGCGTGTTCATAGTAAGCGCTATTAAAACGTCCTGGGGTCAGCACCACGACAAATGGCTTGTCGACGTAGGCATTTTCGATCAGGATTTCTTTCAATAATTGTGGATATTGCTCGATTCCGGCAATCTTGGACTGCTCGAATACTTTTGGCATGAGTTTTTCACTGATCTTGCGGCATTCCAGCATATAAGAAACGCCAGATGGCGTTCTGAGATTATCTTCTAAGACATAAAACTCGCCCTTGGAATCACGGATTACATCGATCCCGCTAATCTGGCTATAAATCCCGCCTTTCAAGCTATGTTGATACATATGCGGCTGATAGGCTTCATGAGTTAAAATCTGCAACTCAGGAATGATATTGGCTTTTAAAATGTCCTGTTGATGATAAATATCATGTAAGAATAAATTTAGCGCCCGTATCCGTTGTGCCGAGCCTAAAGCCACCATATTCCACTGCTTCCGGTCTATGACTCGCGGAATGATATCGTAGGGAATGGTGCGTTCTACGCCTTCTTCATCGCCATAAACGGTAAAGGTAATACCGTGATGTAAAAAATGTTCTTTTGCTACCTGATTCAGTGCATTGAGTTCATCCAGCGTATGTTGTGATAACCATTCTTCCAGTCTTTGACCAGCCTGACTGGACAACACATGTTCATCCTGCATTTCATTAAAGAACGTTGAAGATAACTGCTGCAGTAAAAGTTGTGGATTCGTTGTAGTAGATACCGCTGTAGTTTTAGTGTCTATAAAATTTTTTCCAATATTCTGGGAACTAAATTTATCAATTGTTTCAATCACATTTGTATCCTGATTTCCTTTAAGCATACAAACCCTCGTATTATCATCTATTATAATTAAATCAAAGCAATATCCATGCCATGACATCTGTATTTCAATTACCATTAATCTAATAAATGCCCTTTGAACTCAATGCCATTTTCGACCAAGTTGTTTTAGAATTGTAGGACAAATGTTGCACAGAGGGACTTGCGAAAAAATGAGAGTTTTTTTATTGTGTTAAGCTAAGCCTAAATCCCCTCTTCTTTATTGCCAGCAAAATAAATTATGTCAGCACAAGAAAAAGAAACTTCAAACAGTCTATATCGCCAATGGCAAATCTTGTCGCGTCTTTCTACCGGCAAATGGATGGGAACACGTGAATTACAGGAAATCCTCAATCGTGAAGGCATCGATATCAGTCTGCGCACCATTCAGCGCGACCTGAATCAGATTGCTCAACGCTTTCCGATTGAAAGCAGTAAAACCACGCCGCAAGGCTGGCGTTGGCGTTCAGATGCGCCGCTGCAAAGTTTGCCGCATATGACCAGCTCGCAAGCGGTCACTTTCATGATGGTCGAAGAACATTTAAAACATCTGCTGCCACCGAGCCTGATCGAGGAAATGAATCCGTGGTTTGATCTGGCACGACGCAGTCTTTCTTCCCAGAACAATGTCCGGCAATGGATTAACCGCGTACGCATTGTTCCGGCTACCCAACCCCTGATTCCACCTGTGGTAGATAAGGCTGCGCAGCAAGCGGTGTATGAAGGTCTGTTACAGGACAAACAGCTGGAATGTGTGTATCAGGGCCGCGGTCATAATAGCGAAGAAAAAACCTATATTCTCAATCCTCTGGCATTGGTACAAAAAGGCTCAATCATCTATCTGGTGTGTACCCGTCATGACAAATCGGATATCCAGACCTTTGCCCTACACCGCTTTAAATCGGCTGTGGTGCTGAATTCCCGCGCCTTGCATCCGGTCAATTTCGATATTGATGAGTATATTGATTCTGGTGCGCTGGGCTTCCGGGTGGACTTTAACCATCCTACCGAAAATGTCACGCTTAAACTCAGCATGTCAGAATCGGATGCGCATTACTTTGAGGAAAGCCAGCTCAGCAAAGACCAGAAGATTGAAAAAATGGACAATGGCATGTCGCTGATCACAGCTACCGTGCCATTTACCTCCCAACTGGTCTGGTGGTTACGCAGCTTTGGTAAAAAGATTAAACATATTGAACCGAGTATTGTAGCCAATGCAGTCGCTCAACTGGATGAGGAAAACCCTTAACCACACATGCTTCATCCAGATTCTTTTAGGTATTCCAGAATAAAAAAATCCCCAAATTGGGGACTGGAGAATTATGCTTATATTTTTGTTCTTGTTGTGGTGATCTGCCGCTGTGCCAAGCTGCTTTTCTTTGATACCCCGAAATGCAACTTGGATGAAACATCAATATTTAAAAATGACTGAGACATGAGCAAGCCAGCTCAGCATTATTAAAGCGAATGGATTTTTTGGTCATAGTTTAAGACTCCTATGTAGTGAATAAACCGACTATAAAGTCATCTGTCTTAATTGTGAAATAAATAGAATGCATGTCTTTTGCAGATTTTTTCTATAGTACTTTTTTCGAAAAATTTATCTATAATCGCTGCCGATTCATTGTCTGGCTTAATAGCATTTTCGGCAAGTTTATAAAATCGAATAACAATTCTCTGCTTGTATAAGATACCTCGCTCTGCACATCATAAAGCCCTATAGAAGTAGAAATAGGGACTTAATTTTACAATGGCTAACCCTGCTCAATTAGTACGTCACAAGCTGCTCAATACTTTCTTTTCCCGCCATTCGGTCTGGTTTGCCTGCATTCTGATTGCAGTGATTTTTACTACATTTCATATCGGTTATTCACCGCGTTATATCTATTATTTTATTCCACAAACGTTGGTGAATACCCTATGGATCCTGAGTATTCTGCTGAGTTTGCTGGGTTTGTATGATGTACTGCAAAATAAGCATTCCATTCTGAAAAATTATCCCATCATGGGACATTTCCGCTTTATCTTTGAAGAATTCCGTCCGGAGATTCGTCAGTATTTTATTGAAGCCGACCGCGATGCACTGCCTTTTTCCCGTATGCAACGCAGTCTGGTGTATCAGCGGGCAAAAAATGAAAATTCAGATAAACCTTTCGGCTCGATTCTGAATGTCTATGAAGATAATTACCGCTTTGTTAGTCATTCTATTACGCCCTGCAAAGTTGCCGATCCGCAGACTTTTCGCATTCTGATTGGAAATGAGCAATGTACTCAGCCCTTTTCAGCTTCTATTTTAAATATTTCAGCCATGAGCTTTGGCAGCATGAGTGCCAATGCGATACGAGCCCTTAATCTCGGTGCTAAAAAAGGTGATTTTTTCCATGATACTGGAGAAGGCAGTATCAGTCCCTACCATCTGGAATATGGCGGCGATCTGGTTTGGGAGATTGGCAGTGGTTATTTTGGCTGCCGTACTTTAGATGGGCAGTTTGATCCGGAACGTTTTGCTGCACAAGCGAAATTACCCCAGGTGAAAATGATTGAAATCAAGCTTTCGCAAGGTGCTAAACCCGGACATGGCGGTATTTTACCTAAAAGCAAGATCTCGGAAGAAATTGCCCAAATCCGGGGCATCAGCCGTGAACATGATTGCGTATCACCCTCTAGTCATCCCGCCTTTAGCACCCCGATTGAAATGATGAATTTCATCCAACGATTACGTGAACTTTCCAACGGAAAACCGGTCGGATTCAAGCTATGTCTGGGGCAGCCCTGGCAGTTTATGAGTATGGTCAAAGCCATGCTGCACACCCAGATTTATCCCGATTTCATCGTCGTCGATGGCTCTGAAGGTGGAACGGGCGCTGCACCCATTGAGTTAATCGACTTTGTCGGTGCACCCCTAAGAGAAGGTTTACTATTTGTGCATAATACCCTTGTTGGTGCAGGTTTAAGAGATAAAATCAAAATTGGTGCAAGTGGTAAAATTATTAGTGCATTTGATATTGCCAGCACGCTCGCGATTGGGGCAGATTGGGTGAATTCGGCACGTGGTTTTATGTTTGCCGTCGGCTGTATTCAGGCTCAAAGCTGTCATACCAACCAGTGTCCTGTCGGTGTCACCACACAGGATAAAGATCGTCAAAAGGCCTTACATGTGCCCACCAAAGCAGAGCGCGTATTTCATTATCATAAAAACACCTTACATGCCCTGTCTGAACTAATAGCTTCCGCAGGTCTCAAACACCCTTCCGCTATTAAGGCGCATCATCTGGCACAACGCGTGAATAATCACGAAATAAAGAACTTTGCGCAGATTCATTTTTGGCTCAAAGAAGGTGAATTATTATCCTGTGAAAATAAGGATGAGGAGAACTTCTACTTCAGGATGTGGAATTTGGCCCAATTAGAAAAATTTTAATTTGATGCAGTTAAAATCAAAAAAGGCGTTTTAATAAACGCCTTTTTAAATATCCAATTTTCAATCTATTAATAATAAGTTTTGCTGCCATGTGCATGCAGAAAGGCTGGAATCAAACCCGTCAATGCAGCGCGAATATCAGCACGTTCATTGATTAACTGATGCGAACCTTCTTCCAGCATCAGTAAAGTCTGGAGCCGGAATTTACGCCGGATAAATTCGATATTATAACGCCAATCAACAGTCTGATCCTGTGCACCCTGTGCCAGCCAGACTGGAATACGACAAGCCGGACGCGCTTCCATTTCCAGCATCCAGCGTGACATCGCCAGAATCCAGTCCATGCCCATCATTCGCGGTTGTAATGGATCTTTAAGCCGGATAAAACGCAGAAACTCCGGATTATGGTTATTGCGTCTAAAATGCCGGGGAACTTCACGTTTGATTCGGCTAATAATGCCAAGCCCGACCGAATTATGCCACCAAGCAGTTTTGGCGGGACGAATCAATGGTGATAATAGCAAGACCCGCTCGACAAAAGGATTTTCACGACGTTCTGCAAATTCCAGTAAATGGTGCATCCAGATCGCACCACCGGTACTCTGGCCGATGCCAACCCAAGGTTTCGGTAATTGTGAAGCGTGCTGTACATAGCGATGTACTGCATGCAAGACCTGCTGATAATGATCAAAATTCTGAATGCTAGCAGGTGAACCATCACTGAGACCATGTCCCGGCAAGTCATAGGTCAATACGCTAAAACCCTGTTCCAAAAGCTCTTTGACAATCGGCTGATAAATACCGCTATGTTCCAGATAACCATGCAGCAAAAAAGCGGTTCCCTGAATATTGTCAAAGCGGGTATTTTCCAGATTCGGTTCAAACACCTGTACATGCAACCTGAATAAAGGCATCTGTACATAGCCCTGCCAGTGTTTGCAGTCCAGTAAATCAAAACCATAAAGCTTGCGATAGGATTGCAAGTCAATCGGCGGTTCATCACTACGATTCAGGTTTAAAGGTGGCAAGAGTTGAGGCGTAACATCCCGACTCGGAATGGGTAAATCCAGCTGTTTCAGAATGGTGGGATTTAAAAATGGGATATCAGACATTATGGCACCTCCCGACAGTCACTGGATCCAAACCACATATCGCGCATGGTCGCCAACATTTCATAATTGGCACGACGACTGTGATCATAATTTTGTGCACTTGGACGCCATCGTGTCAATGGCGTTGGCATCGGCGCTTCTACCGGAATGGTTTGTATGCCATTTAACGCAAATAAACGGCGGGTACGCGGCATATGATAACGATCCGTAATCAGAATCACTGTAGGCGCTCCACCTTTCTTTTGTAATAATAATGAACTGAAACGGGTATTTTCACAGGTGTTCATGCTGCGATCTTCCAGTAATTTGGCATCGACACCATGATTTTTTAACCAGCGCTGCATATACGGCGCTTCGACCCCACTCAGAACAATCGGCAACTGATAATGTTTCTCTACTGCCAGCGTAGTTTCCAGACGTAGTCGCGTATAGTTATTGACTACAATTTCTTTGCTTTGTTCATCCAGAGTTAAGCCACCACCCAATACCACAATCGCATAAGGCTGAGAGCGATTCGCGGGTTTAGCCTGCTGTTGCTCTTGCAGTAAAGCCAAGTCTTGCTGGATCTCCTCTCCATCAGTTTCCTGTACCGAACTGGCTTCCCCTTGTTCCAGCGGATGCGTCATCAGAAACTCCATATATTGCTCAATACGTTCCTTGTTTTCACTACTGTCCCACTCCAGCAATTCCCGGACATTTGCTGTCGGATCGACTGGTTCTGCATCTTCCTGTGAGGACAATAACGGCACCTGAGCAGGTGGACTTTGCTCTGTTTTTTGATCTTGCTGCTCGCGTTGATATTCTTCAATTACTTGCTGCAGTGCTTTATAACGCGCCTGAATCAGCATCAGGTTGGCAGAATTATTCTGCTGGATATCCTGTTCCATGACCTTTAAATAAGCCTGACGGGCAATCCACAAATCAGAGCCAGGTTCCAGATTTTCATGCTCGCTTAACGCTGCCATTTTCTGGCTTTGGGCCGCGACTTCATTTAGCTCTAGGGAGACAAACTGGTTTAAACCCTTGACGATCATTTTTGAGTAAAAAGGCGTATAAACCAACACCAGTAGACAGCCGCATAGTACAAATAGTCCAGTGATAATTTGTAGCAAACGTACCATCCAATGGGTGTTTTTCATGTTATTCCTCTTCCTGATGAGAACGGATCAAGCCATTTTTATCGAACAATACAGGTTCAGGTTCCAGCATTAGACTAAATTTTTCCCAAACCGATTGCTGTACTGCACGATAAGTTTTACGTACATCGGTGAGAGAGGCTTGACCATAATTCACCAAGACCAATGCCTGTTTGTGAAACATGCCGACAGACCCCAACTGTTTACCCTTCCAGCCCGCCTGATCAATCAGCCAGCCCGCTGCTAGTTTAACTTGAGCATTGGCTTGTTGGTAATGGGGTAAATTCGGGAAAGATACAGCAATTTGGTCAGAGACCGCCTGATCAACCACTGGATTTTTAAAGAAGCTACCCACGTTGGGAAATTCTTGCGGATCAGGTAATTTGCTCTGACGAATCTGAATGACCTGTTGCTGCAAGTTTTCTGCTGTGAGCTGATCACCGACCGCAGTCTTCAGGTCACCGTAATTCAGTTTCAAATCTGGCTGTTTAAGTAATCTAAAAGTCACATGGGTAATCACATAACGGTTAGGATCATCTTTAAAAATACTATGCCGGTAGGCAAATTGACAGTCTGCTGCCTGAATCGAGGCAAATTGTTTCAGCTGACGGTCATAGACCTCGACGGAATCGATAAACTCGCCGACTTCAACGCCATAAGCGCCAATATTCTGTACTGGCGAAGCACCGACACGTCCAGGAATCAGGGCCAAATTTTGTAAACCATACAGACCTTGTGCTGTAGTCCAGAGCACGAAGTCATGCCAGCCTTGTCCGCCGCCTACACGTAAACGTTGCGACTGATCATCAGCATCCAGCATTTCAATGCCTTGAATATCCATATGCAGAACTAGCGCATCAATCTGCTCCGGCAACAACATATTACTGCCGCCTGACAGGATCAGCAAATTGATTTGCTGCTGTTCCGCAAAATCTAGTGCAGTTAGCAGATCAGCGGTGGATTGAATCTGAGCATAGTGCGAAGCAACTGCTTCTAAATTTAAGGTATTAAAAGGTTTAAGTTGAACCTGGGTTTGAATCTGCATCGCTTAAACCTTGTGTAAATTCTGTTTAAAAATCTCAATCCAGGCCTGGCTGCTGGACTCACACTGATCAAGCACCCGTTCAAAGCCATCCGCTTCGCCATAATAGGGATCCGGTAAGGCCTGTTTCGGATAGGTCTGATCATGTTCACTCATCAATGCCACACGTGCACGTACATGACCAAACTGAGTTTCTGCCAGACGCTGTATGTTCTGGATATTGGATAAATTCTCCAGATCCATCGCCAGAATCAGATCATAATCAATAAAATCATGCGGAATAAGTTGACGTGCGCGAAGTGCTGAAAGGTCATAGCCACGTTTCAGCGCATGCTGCTGGCTACGCAAGTCCGGTGCCTTGCCCGGATGATAATTACTGGTTCCGGCAGAATCGACCACAATATTCAGTTGCTGTTCATCACAATAATGTCTGAGTACAACTTCTGCCGTGGGAGAGCGGCAAATATTTCCCAAACAAACACATAACACCTTGTATGGCGTTCTGGATGACATAAACAACCTCAGAGCTACTTTATTTTAAGGATTCTTATGTTAAGTTATTTATATACTGATTCCTATCTTACAACCATAGAATAATCTCGTATTTGCAATAAAAAAATCAAGGATATCGCCATGAATCGTTTTCAGTTTCAAACCGTCCCCAATATCATTGCCGGACTAGGCACGATTCAGGAATTATTTAAAATTCTAAAAAATGGCCGTTATCAACGTCTTCTGCTAGTGACTGACCCGGGGATGCTGAAGCAGCAATTACATTTGCCGCTTCTTGATATTATTGAATCTGCCGGGCTGGAGTACGTGATTTACTCGGATGTTCAGGCCGATCCGCCCGATACAGTGGTGCTTGAAGCGGCGGCTTTTGCAAAACAGGAAAATATTGATGTGGTGCTGGGCTTTGGTGGTGGCAGCTCGATGGATGTGGCCAAACTCATTGCAATTTTGGCGCATCCCGAGCAGCATCAGACACTGTCCGATCTGTATGGCGTTGATAATGCTACCGGACCGCGTTTAGCTTTAATTCTGGTACCGACCACCGCTGGAACAGGTTCGGAAGTGACGCCGATTTCGATTGTCACCACAGGTGAAACGACCAAAACTGGCATTGTCGCGCCCATTCTCTATGCAGATATTGCCATTCTGGATGCAACCTTTACCCAAAATCTTCCGGCACAGATCACTGCCGCCACCGGCATTGATGCCATGGTGCATGCCATTGAAGCTTATACCTCAAAACACAAGAAAAACCCTTATTCGGATATGCTGGCCAAACAGGCTTTAAGATTACTGAATGCCAATCTGCAGCGCGTGCTGCAAGACGGCAATGATTTAGATGCGCGTCAAAATATGCTGATTGGTTCCATGCTGGCTGGACAAGCCTTTGCCAATGCACCGGTCGCTGCTGTACATGCGCTGGCTTATCCGCTTGGTGGACATTTTCACCTGTCACACGGGCATAGCAATGCACTGGTTCTAACTGAAGTATTAAAGTTTAATGCGCCAGTGGCTAAACAGCTCTATGCGGAATTAATGACCTGGCTGGATCCCCGCAGTAAAGGTTGTCATGATGGCCTGACCGATCTATTTATTGATCATTTTAATAATCATCTGATGCAAAGCGGTTTGACTCTAAAACTAAATCAGTTGAATGTTCCAGAACATATGCTGCAGGTCATGGCAAAAGATGCGATGCAACAAAGCCGGCTGTTGCAGAATAATCCCCGTGAACTCAAGCTGGAGGATGCTTATCAGATTTATCAGGCGATCTATGCCTAGATCAATTTCCACCTAAGCCTTATCTAGCCGAGGACTGAATAGTGATAAAAGCCACCATCAAACAGCGCGAACACTATACATTTTTCCTGCCCATTCAAACCCGATGGGCAGACAATGATCTGTACGGCCATGTCAACAATGTGACTTATTACAGTTATTTTGATACCGCAGCCAATGCCCTGCTGATTCAGGAGGCTGATTTTGATCCTAAATATTCCCCGATGATTGGGCTGGTGGTCAGCTCCAACTGTCAATTTAATCAGGAACTGTCTTATCCGGAAATTATTGAAGTGGGCGTGGCCATTGAAAGCATGGGAAATTCATCGCTCAGCTATGATCTGGCTATTTTTAAACGCAACTCAGATACAGCCGCTGCGCAAGGCAATTTTGTCCATGTATTTGTTGACCGTGAAACACGAAAAAGCACCCCGATTCCAGTCGAAATGCGGGATGCTTTATCTCGATTTGTTGTGACTTAACATCCAGCCTATTTCAGCTGAATATTTTGCAGTTCACCATCAAACTGCTGTAACAGATCGCGTACTGCCGGTTCAGCATGTAACAGTTCTTCGGCACGTTTAAAGGCACGTACCTTACGCTGATGCTGCATGGTATAGGGCGTTAACTGATCCACATTTTCAAATTTCACCTGGAAATTGGTTTGCGGCCATTGCTGTTGCAAAGCAGCTTCCAGATGATGTTGCAACTGGGTCAACAACTGCTGGTACTGTTCAGGAATATGGAAAACGGATTCGCCATTCATCTGGCCAGTCATGACGCCATACTGCACCAGTTCCTGTACCGCTGGAGAAAGCTGGCTATTACGGAACCAGTATTCCCATTTTTCTACGCTCCACTCGCCTTCTAAGGTTTGCTCAGGTATTTTTAAAATATCCTGTGGCATCAGATTCTGCGTATTTACATCTTGGGAAATATCTTCCAGCAAAGCTGTCTGTGCAACTGGCTGAACCGGAGCTGTGTTTTCAAGAGCAGGCTGAGCAATCGAATCCTGTGAAAGTTCCAATTCCGGTGCAGCAAGACTAAATTCCTCATCAGCAGGCATACTGTCTTGTGCTGGCTCGGTATGAATCACAGCATCTGCAGGAATAAACTCTTCAAGCAGAAAATCATCTGAACTGTTGCTTGTAGCCGCTGTTTCTGGGGTGCTCTCGATTTCATCGAAACCAAATAGGCCTTTATCATCATTTGGATCAAAAACAATCTGATCCGCAGACTGAATCTCTTCAATCACTGTTTGAGTTGCTACAGGCTGGACAGGTTCAGGTGCATTGATGCTGGTTGGCTCTTCTTCATCGAGAAAATCATCCGAAGAAGGCCCAGACGCTGATGCAACATCAATCTCCTCATCTGTCCCATCGTCCAGAGAGAAATCATCAAATACCGGTTCTGCCTCCAATGATTGTGTTTCTATTGATTCAGATTGAAGTTGTGTCTGAACAGGTGGCTGTAGACGTGTTGTATGGGTTGTTGCCTGTTGCGATGCAGTCTCCTGCATTACTGGAATTTCACTTGGTTGTAATGGACGGAAAGCCAGTAAGCGTAGCACCGTCATCTCAAAGCCTTGTTCCTGCGTAACTGCAAGCTGTAAATCGGCACGACCCTTACAGGCAATCTGATAATAGAGTTGCAGGTCTTGTGCTGAAATTAGAGCCGATAATTGCATGATCTTTCGATTGATCTCGGCACTATATTTCAAACTCAGATCTGGCAGGTACTGCAATAAAGCCAGTTCATGCAGGGTTGAAATCAGCTGGTCGAGCACCAGTGATACATCCAGAGCTTGCTGGCGGAACTGTAGCAATAACTGACTGACTTGTGCTTTCTGATTCTGGTGAATCGCCAGAATCAGGTCATAAATAATAGTACGGTCAATCAGCCCCAGCATGTCTTTAACATCCTGATGCTGAATCGCTCCCTGACCATAGGCAATCGCCTGATCGGTCAACGACAAGGCATCACGTAATGAACCTTGCGCAGATTCAGCAATCTGCCAGATCGCATCCTGATCAGACTGAATACTTTCTTTGCTAAGAATATGGCCCAGATGTTCGGTAATTTCATCGACTGCCAATGGGCGCAAGGTAAATTGCAGACAGCGAGAAATTACGGTAATTGGCAGTTTTTGCGGATCGGTGGTTGCAAATAGGAATTTGACATGTTCCGGCGGTTCTTCTAGCGTCTTTAACAAAGCATTGAAAGAATGCGTGGAGAGCATGTGCACTTCATCGATCAGGTAGACCTTAAAGCGACCTTGAGTCGGTGCATAAGGCACATTGTCGAGCAGCTCACGGGTATCTTCGACCTTGGTACGGGATGCCGCATCGATTTCGATTAAATCAATAAAGCGCCCTTCATTGACTGCGGTACAGGTCGGACACACCTCGCAAGGCGTCGAAGTAATACCGGTTTCGCAGTTCAAGCACTTCGCCAAAATACGTGCAATCGTGGTTTTTCCGACACCACGCGTTCCTGTAAACAAATAGGCATGATGCAAACGGCCACGTTCGAGCGCGCTGGTTAAAGCACGTGATACATGGTTTTGCCCCACCAATTCATTAAAATTACGAGGACGGTATTTTCGCGCAAGTACTTGATACATGTATGCTCCTTTTTACAGGTCTAAGCATACTGTTTTTTTATAAAATAGTGAAATGAATGCCGGTTTATAAAGAATAAAAATCCCTTGATCAAAATCATTGAAAAAGGGATATAAAACAGATGCTTTTTTAAAATCAGACGGATTCAAACAAGATAAAGTCACTTTGCATCTGGTAGCGTTTGCCTGTTTGATCTTCACGAATTTCCAGAACATGCTTTTTCAGATCGACATAGAGTAGATTCCGGGTATCGACATTCAGCAATTCAATCTTTTGTTGTGATTCATCCTGAAACCGAATATTCCCGCTCATCGTTTCAATTTCATTATGACCACTTAAACTTTCACGCTGTAAAGTAAAGGTCTGATCTTCATTTAAAGTTAAGGCCACTGCCATGCCTGGACAGTCTTCACAACTTGAAAAGCATCCCATACATGGCGTTGTACCTTGATAATTCCCGACCCAGGCAGGAATCTGAGCTTTGGCTTCCATCACCGTTTTTACAGCCGGCTGATTCGGCTCCTGACATCCGAACAACGCACTGCTTGCGACCAGTGGAATCACCAGCACTTTTTTCATTACTTCACACCATAGCCATGGACTGCGCGACAAAATAACATATTTGTCTGATGGGCTAAACTCCCAAATCAGGGATAACTAGCGCCAGCCTTTGCGGCCGGTCAGTACCGCATCCGCACAGCGCAATGTTTCCTGCGTCAGGCCCCAAAGACGATAATCTCCGGTTAATGAACCTGTCGGGAAATTATGGGTATAGGCAAAACTTAAATTCCGCTCAGGATCGCACCAGGCACCAGAGCCATTAAACCCCATATGACCAAAACCTTTAGAGGCTTTTCCTAAAGTGAGAACACGGTGATAACCCAAACGCCAGTGCATCGGTAAAGGCATGACCCGATCTCGTGTTTTGTATTGCATCTGACTAAGTCGCTGGAACACCTCAGGCGAAATCAGTTGCTGACCTTGCCATTCGCCATGATTCGCCAGCATGGTATAGATTTTTGCCAGACTCTCTGCAGTAAAGACACCATTGGCGGAGGGAATAATCGCTTGTAGCCCCTGTTCACTAAAGAAACTAAATTTCTTCATGCCTTTGGGAATCATGGCATCCTGAAAATCCTGAGGATCCTGCCCGCTAAAGACCAAGGCTCGCTCCATCAGGTTCGGCTTTCTTGGTGTAGTTTTTTTCGCAGTCTGTGTTTGAGACTTGGCTGCTTTAGGCTTTAAAATGGGCAGCGCTACCCGAGCTAACTCATTCGTCGGTACGCTAAAATAAGCACCATTTAACTGTAGTGGCTGTACCAGATATTCCTGCATCAGCTCACCCAGTTTTTTACCAGTCGCTTTTTCTAATGCTCCACCCACCTGCCAGCCAAAAGTCAGCGGTTGATAGGCTGCATCTGTTGCAACTCGAAAACGTGGTTCCGCTGCTGCAATCCGGTCCAGCATATGCGACCAGTCGGCCATTTCAGTGGCATCATCAATCATATTACGGATATCAAACAGGCCACTTTGATGACTCAGCATATGCGCCAGAGTAATATTTTCTTTACCCTTTTGTGCAAATTCAGGCCAGTATTCTGCAACCGGTCGATCATAATCCAGATAACCTTGACTCACCAGAATGTGCGCCAAAGTCGCCAGCACACCTTTGCCTGTGGAATAACACAGCGACATGGTATCCGGTTGCCAGTTTTCAGTGACAGACTTTTTACCGGTATAAATATCGACGACCTTTTGTCCCTCAAAATATACCACCAGTGCGGCACCACCCTGTTCGGTACGTGCATCCTGCAAACGGCTAAACTGACGGGCAAGGTCACTGAAACGCTCATCGACATTGCCCTGATAATTATGCTGATCAGCAAACAGATAATCTTTAATTGGCTGCATCATTCTATCCATAGAATATTGATCCCTTAAAATGAAAAAGCCTAAATCGGGTTTAGGCTTTTGATCCAGATTTAAATCGCTTTGATATGACCGGTGACATGCGGTTTTTGACTCTTACTGTTTCGAATCAGGAAATCTGTCTCATTCGCTGCCTGCGCGGTCAGGAACTCAACTTTAGATGGCAAGTACATCGGCAACTTGAACCAGACATCAACTTCATAAGCATCTGGCAATGACAGATTCGCCAGTGCTTTGGCTTTGCTCCACATACCATGTGCAATTGCCTGTTTAAAGCCAAAGGCTTTCGCTGTAACTGCATGAATATGAATCAGGTTAAAGTCACCTGAGGTCATGGCATAACGGCGACCCGTATTCTCCGAGATGCTCCATTCATTATTCAGTTTGTATTCTGGCGCTTGGCTTTCTGCAGGTTTAGCAGCCGCTTTAGCATTGGTCTTTTGACGTGACAGATAAGTGGTTAATGCTTCAACTACGACTTCACCTGCCACTTTGACTGTAGTAATGAAATCAAACTGAACGCCTTTATCATGTGGCTGTAATTCACCAAATTTGCATGATAGGGTCAAGGTTTCATTGACGCCGATTTTACGGTATTGCTTCACTTGGTTACGGATATGTACCAGACCCAAGATCGGAAACGGAAATGCTTCTGAAGTCATCATGTGCATTTGTAGACTTTGTGAAAGCACCGTCAGATAGATTGCTGGAATATAACCATTATTTTTAAAACCGCAGACTTCATTATAGGCTTTCAGATGTTTTTGATCGACCTTGAATGAATCCACCACATATTCAACTTGCGGTAGAACTTTTTCAGCTTTCGGCTTTTTAAAAATCAAGCCTTGAATCACTTTTGGATAGGCTAAATAAGGTTTTGGAAGTTGACTAAAATGGCGCGTATTCATACTGAACCTTTAAAATATTCTTTTCATTTATATATGAGTGGATTTCTCTCTCCCTTTGGGAGAGAGTTAGAGAGAGGGCTAAAAAAAGGCCCCTAATCTCCCTCTCCTAAATCCTCCCCCTGAGCTTCAATAAAAGCGCAAGAGAGAATTTGAATGCTTTAAGCCCCTAAAAGACTTTGACCACATACACGTATCACGTTGCCATTTAAACCTGTTGATGCAGTAGCAGCAAACATTGCAATCGTTTCTGCAACATCGACAGGTAGACCGCCTTGACTCATCGAATTCATACGGCGGCCCGCTTCACGGATCGCAAATGGAATCGCAGCCGTCATTTGTGTTTCGATAAAGCCCGGTGCAACGGCATTAATGGTTATACCATTTTTTAAAGTTGGTGCTGTGAATTTCACCACACCAATCACACCCGCTTTAGACGCTGCATAGTTGGTTTGACCCAGGTTACCTGCAATGCCTGAAATTGAGGATACACAGATAATACGACCATTGGCATTTAGACCATCGTTGGAGATTAAATAGTCATTTACACGTTCAATCGCAGACAGGTTGATGTTAATCACCAGATCCCATAGCTCAGGCTTCATATTGGCCAAAGTCTTGTCACGGGTAATACCGGCATTGTGCACAATAATGTCCAGACCACCCTGCTCAGCTGCTGCCGCTTTGATTTTCTCACCTGCATCTGCAGCAGTAATATCAATAGCTAAAGTTGAACCGCCAATTTCACCGGCTACACGATCAAGGTCCGCTTGCTGCTGCGGAACATCCAGACAGATGACATGTGCACCATCACGTGCCAATACATGAGCAATCGCTTCACCAATACCACGGCTCGCACCGGTTACTACAGCAGTTTTGCCTGCTAATGGTTTAGTCCAGTCTACGTCTACTTTTTCAGCTGGTGAAACACGGATCACCTGACCAGAAACATAGGCAGACCGTGGAGAAACTGCAAAACGTAAAGCAGACTCAAGATTTGCTTTAGCACCAGCATCTACATAGATCAGGTTCGCTGAAATTCCCTTTTTAAACTCTTTACCCACAGATTTTACAAAACCTTCCAGTGCGCGTTGAGCAATGGACTGGCTGACTGATTTAGCAGTTTCAGGCGTAGTTCCTACAATCACGACACGGCCAGAACTTTGGATTTGACGTGCAATCGGGTTGAAGAAATCATAAAGTGATTTTAACTGTTCTGAGTTTTCGATTCCTGAAGCATCAAAAATGACAACTTTGAATTTTGATTCTTTATCGCCTGGATTAAATGCACCCAGATTCAGTCCAGCTGATGCAGCAGCCTGTTGTAATTCAGCATTGTTACCTGCATAGCTATTGGCATGAATATTTGCCAGAACCTGAGCAATAGCACCAGTCAAGGTACTTGCCGGTGCTGCTCCAAACAATACTGCACCTTTGACTACAGGTGTAGCAGACTCAAAACGCTCTAAAGAAGTTGGGGATGGCAGACCCAAATTTTTAATGACAAATTTACCAATAGGAGATTTTGCAAAAGTTTGGTACTGATCAGTCATGTTTATTATCTCTCATACAAATTAATTTTTGGTTGATCTAAAGTTATCCTTAAACTTCAGTATGATGCCAGACACTTATATTTCAATAGATCTACCAGTTTCCGCCCAATCATACTTGAGATAACAGGCAGATGACTTGACCTAAGCGCAGTCTGTAATGTCATTGTAGTCAATACAGCTTATCTTCTTCTATGCTAATGTAACCGCCAAGAAGACGATCTATTTGCCTGGTAAAGCCTTATGAGCAAAACAACTCAAGATAATCCAGCAGTCGAGAACTCTGCGACAGAAACTGTGTCAAAACCATCAACGCGTAGCAAGCGTAGCACTAAAAATCCTGATACAGCCAATGCCACAGAAAAAAGTCCGGCTAAAACCACACGTACACGCAGTACATCTGCACGTACCAAAAAAACGACTTCAAGCCAACAAGATTCAACATCTATAACACAGACTTCTGTTCAACAGGAACCAAACATGAGCCAAAATACAGTTCGCCGCGTTGCTATTATTGGTGGTAACCGCATTCCATTTGCACGTTCTAACGGTGCTTACTTTACGGCATCCAATACTGATATGTTCACAGCAACCCTGAACGGCCTAGTTGAACGCTTTAATCTGCAAGGTCAACGCTTAGGTGAAGTGGTTGCGGGTGCAGTACTGAAACACAGCCGTGACTTCAATATGACCCGTGAATGTGTACTAAATACTGCCCTTGCACCTGAAACGCCTGCTTATGACATCCAGCAGGCATGTGGTACTGGTTTGCAAGCGGCATTTCTTGTTGCCAACAAGATTGCTTTAGGTCAAATCGAAGTAGGCATTGCAGGTGGTGTAGATACGACTTCTGATGCACCGATTGCTTTTGGTGACGGTTTACGTAAAGCATTACTTGAGCTAAACATTGCGAAAACTGCAAAAGACCGTCTGAAAGCACTGACCAAAATCAATGTGAAAGACCTTATGGATGCACCAAAAAATGGTGAGCCGCGTACAGGTCTGTCTATGGGTGATCATCAGGCGATTACCACACTGGAATGGGGAATTTCCCGTGAAGCGCAAGATGAACTGGCTGCATCTTCACACCAGAAAATGGCTGCAGCTTATGAAGAAGGTTTCTTTGATGACCTGATTACACCATTCTTGGGTCTTCAACGTGACAATAACCTGCGTGCTGATTCTTCAGTTGAGAAGCTGGCAAAACTTAAACCTGCTTTTGGTAAAGGTGATGCACGTACCATGACAGCGGGTAACTCTACACCGCTAACAGATGGTGCTTCTTGTGTGCTATTGGCTTCTGAAGAATGGGCGAAGGCAAACGGTCATGAAGTGCTAGCTTACCTGACTTTCCAGGAAACTGCTGCAGTTGACTTTGTCGAGAAAAAAGAAGGCCTGTTGATGGCGCCTGCTTATGCAGTACCACGTATGCTAGAGCGTGCCGGTCTGAAACTGCAAGACTTCGACTATTATGAAATTCATGAAGCTTTTGCATCTCAAGTATTGTCTACGCTGAAAGCTTGGGAAGATCCGAAATTCTGTAAAGAGCGTTTAGGTTTAGACGCTCCACTGGGTGCAATTGACCGTGCCAAACTGAACGTGAAAGGTTCATCACTTGCTGCCGGTCACCCGTTTGCAGCAACTGGCGGTCGTATCATTGCGACAGCAGCAAAACTGATTAACCAGAAAGGTTCAGGCCGCGTACTGGTGTCGATCTGTGCAGCCGGTGGTCAAGGTGTAACGGCGATTATTGAAAAATAATTGTTCCCACTATAAAAAAAGCCCCTCAAATGAGGGGCTTTTTTATGACTTATTGATTTGGCATCGGGTTATTTTTAAAATACTCATCTACTTTATTCCATGGTGCAGTCGATGCCACGCCTTTCACCATATTCTGGTTCACACCCTGACAAAGTGCGTTGTCCGGCGTCAAATGAAAAGCATTTACATTTGGATCCATATAAGGAATTGAGCCTGGACGGCGCTGGAAATAGAAGTTTAACCAATCGACCACAGCTTCAAAGCCATAATCCGACATGGCCCATGCACTGTTATGTCCGCCCCAATGATGACCAAATTCATGTGCAATAATTCGATAACCAGATAATCTGTAATGGCCATAGAACAACCAGGTATCCACTCCCAAGACTGCTCCACCTCCTAAACCACCACCCATATTGGTAATGCCAAGATTAATTTCATTGCGGTTAAGAATTTCCCGATAGATCCGGACATAATCTTCTGGCTGAAAGAAACCATTCGGCCCTTCTACCTGACCAGCATTGCCCAAAAAATCGTGTCCCATGACCGCTTTATGGTTAAACCATAAGGTTTCAAATTCTGGAGTACTGAGCATATAGGCCAGATTAGTCATCATCATGACCCATTCCCGGGCATAGACCGGCGTAATACGACACCATTTATTCGGTTCATCATAGGTACCGAAATAAATTTTCCATTTGGCTTTAATCTGGTTCAGCTTTTTAACGTGCTCATCAGTCTCAGAGCTAATTTTCAGATCAAAAACATTGCTTGGATTTTGCGTGGTCTGACTCAGACCTGCCAGCTGGATCGAGCCTGTGCCATCAAGCAACGGGAAACGGGATTGATCGGTTAACTTGAGATCAAAATTTGCCTTCGAAAATGGCGTCAACTGATCCAGCTTAGCCAGAATCACCCAGTCTTCTGAGTTTTTAATCTTGGCACGAATCTGCAAATCACGTACAGGCACAGCACTGTAACTTTGCACATGCAGGTGGTTGCCATTTAGAGTTGCCGATAAAATCTGGTTCATATAAACATGACGCTGGCTGCTATTAGTCAAGATTTCCCATGATTCACCATCCTGCAAAACACGGCTTCTCTCGCGTGCTTTAGATTCGGTTAAAATCATAGCTTGGTTTAGCTGGGTGGATTTATTCTGTTGCAGGGTCAGCATTGGCAGAATATGAATTTTCTGATTGGCCATGTGTATTAGATTCTGACCATAAATATAAAGATCGCTAGCCTTGGCCAGTCGACTGCTCTGGTTTTGCCCTTTTAAAATATAATCTCGGAAAGTATCTACACTTTTATTGGGTAAGATAGACTCTGAACCGTACCGGGTTTGTCGGAGACTTTTTTATTTAAGTTAAGCCACCTGACCTAACGGGTTAATCTTATCATAGTACATTGCTTCAAACTCAAAAGGCGACACATAACCCAGTGCACTGTGTACACGCTTTTTATTGAACCAATCTACCCAGTTTAGTGTCGCAAGTTGTACATCTGCTAAACCTTGCCAATCTGCTTTTAAATATTCAATCACCTCTGTTTTGTATAAGCCATTCACCGTTTCAGCCAAAGCATTATCGTATGAATCACCAGTTGTACCGACTGATGCTCGTAAATTTGCTGCTTCTAAACGATTGGTATAGCGAATCGAAAGATATTGCACACCCCTGTCGGAATGATGAATCACATTCTTTGGCATGCCTCGATCGTGCAATGCTTGCTCAAGTGCATCGAGCACCATATCTGTATTCATTCGTGTAGATACTTTCCATCCAACAATTGCTCGTGAGAACACATCAATAATAAAGGCGGTATAGACCCAGCCTGAATGAGTTTGAATATACGTAAAGTCACTGACCCATAATTGGTCAGGTCGATCAGCACTAAAATTACGTTTCACTAAATCATCTGCTCGTTTTTGATCATCTCGGTTGCGGGTAGTTTGTTTGTTCTTACCACGCCAAACACCTTGTATATCTAGCTTCTGCATCAATCGAGCAACTGTACAACGTGCAATAACATAGCCTTCACGTTTCAATTTTTGCCAAACTTTACGTACACCATATCGACCTGAACTTTCCTTCCAAATTCGTTTAATTTGTTCAGCATGATGCTTATCATGTAGATCTCGTTTCGCTCGATGTTCTGGATTGTCAGCGAGATCTAAAGTTCGGTAATAGGTTGAAGCTGCGATCGGTAAAATCCTACAAATCGCATCAACACCATATAAGTCTTTATTGTTATGGATAAAATCCACCATTATTTGTGTGGGCGGTCGAGCTCCGCCTGGGCGAAAAAAGCGGCTGCTTTACGTAGAATTTCATTGGCACGCTTTAATTCTTTAATTTCACGTTCCATTTGCTTCATTTTTTCTTGATCAGATATCTGTTGTACTTTAATAGGATTTTGCTGATCTAAATGCTTTTGATGCCAGGCACGAAGTGTTTCAGGAGTACAACCAATCTTAGGCGCAATTGCTGTGATTGCAGCCCAAGTAGAAGGATAATCTTTTTCAGATTCAATTAGTAATTGAACCGCTCTTTCTCTAATTTCGGGGGTATAGGTTGGTTTTTTCATCGGAATAGTCTCTCAGAATATTGAGTCTCCGACAAACCCGGTACGGTTCACTCCAAGTTAAAAGATTTTTCCCGGTAGCTTTTTACAGTTCCATCATTTCGTGATACATAGACCAAGCCATCGTTATGGCGATGCATGACTGCCGACAAATTGGTTTCTGTTAAAATGGGCGCAATATTATTTCCATTTTTCTGAATCTGATTGATATCGTGGACATAAGTCATACCATCGGGCAGACTGGTGTACAGATAGTCGCCCATGACCTCCATACGTGCATTACAGTTGCGTGCACAGCCCGGCAAGCTGAGCCGTGCAAATTTGCGGGCCTTTAAATGATTTTGCGCAGTCACATCACTTTGACGCCAGACATTGATCCGGCCTTCAATATTAGGTACATAAACATAGCGATCGTCAGCAGTCACTGCATTGCTATGTACCAGCGCATAATTAAGCGCATCGCCCCACCATACACCTGTGCCGAGTGCCGTAATGAAGTTCGGTTGCTCACCACTAATATCTAGAATATCAATTCGGTTTAAGCCATAGTTGGCCACATATAAACGCCCTGCATGAATTTCCAGATCATTCAGACTGTCCCATTTTTTGACCAGACCCGGAATTTTCATAGGATCTATGGAACTGAGTGCACGTTTTTGTTTTAAGTCATAACGCAACATATTCGATTCGGCCTGACTATTGGCAATATAGTCAAATCATTATAAAACCAATACAATGGTGCAATGAGTTATTCAGAACATTTTAGACGTAAAATTTTAGCTAAGCTTGAGGAAGGTTATTCTATTCGAGCGGTAGCTGCACAATTTGAAATTAATAAAAATACCATTGTTGAATGGAAGAAACGTATAGAGATTAAAAAAACTCGTGTACGTAAACCTTCTAAAATTAACGATGATGCTTTACGTGAAGATGTTGAAAAGTATCCTGATGCTTATCAATATGAACGTGCTGCACGTTTTAATTGTGGTGTTTCATCTATTGGTGCTGCATTAAAGCGCTTAAATATTACAGTTAAAAAAAGACGTTAAGCCATCCTAAAGCAGATACAAAGCTTAGGGATAAATTTATTCTGCAAGTGAATGAATTAGAAAAAAACCATCCGATTATTTATCTGGATGAAAGTGGTTTTAAGTCACATGATTATAGACCTCATGGCTACTCACGAAAAGGAGTACCCTGTTTAGGGCAATATAATTGGCAATTAAAGAATCAGACCAATGCCATTGGAGCAATCCATGAGGGTAAGTTATTTTCAGTCGGTTTATTTGACTGCAAAATCAATTCAGATGTTTTTCATTTTTGGATTGAGCAATTCCTCATACCAGCATTACCAGAAAATAGTGTAGTGGTTATGGATAATGCAGCATTTCATAAAAGAGCAGATATTCAGGAGTTATTGGAACAACAAGGGCATAAAATTCTTTGGCTTCCTGCATACAGCCCTGATTTAAATCCTATAGAACACATGTGGGCATGGGTTAAACGTAAGCGTAAAGAATGGTTGATCGACTCAGTCGATGAGTTATTTCGAGTTTTTTTCGAATCTTGTATGAATAATAAAGTAGTTTGACTATATAAAGGACATCGCCATTTACCACCATGACGGTGGGATTCCAGCTGGCCAGACCGAAATTCCCTGCTGTTAATTCTGAACCCACATCCAGAACCTTAAATTCCGCAATTTTGCTCAGTTGCTCACCCGAACCGGGGGGGTGTCACTGGATCCGGCAGCGTCTGCTGTGGCGTACTGCTCTCACCTCCTCCACCCCCACATCAGCAACACGATGGACACTGACAAGATCGCTCGTCTAAATAGCATTGAATTCCCCAATAAATTTAAAAATTAAAATAAAAAATCAAAGTCTTATAGCTTAATTTTCAGTTGGGTTCGAGCATAAAAAATGAGGACTTGATCAAGTCCTCATCGCTGAATATTTCACCTTTCGCATTCTGAAAAGGGAGTCTGAACTGTGTGGTATTTTTTATGGCGTATTTTATGATGAGATTTTCCGATAATCCGGCTGTAGCCCCAGTCTGGCTTCTAGATGATCATAAACCCACTGAAAAATAAAGGTATATACGAGAATACAAAGGGTTAGAGCTAAGTCCAGCAAAAAGGCCTGAGCCAGACTCATGTGTAAGGCATAAGCCACCATCGGAATGGTCGCCAGCATCAAACCGCCTTCAAAGCCAATTGCATGAGCAATTCGCACTTTAATGGTTCTTTTCAAATGATGTCTGGCTTCAAACTTTTCAAAATAGTGATTGAACAGCATGTTCCAGAATACTGAAGTCACGGCCATAGCAATCCCGAGTGCACCAGTGACCTCAAGCGGCATATGCATCAATGTACTTAGTAGGACAGCGATCACGACCAGCAAAATGCCTTCATATAAGGCAGCATGAATCAGTCTTCTTTTGGAAATTAACATATCAAATCAGCTCAGTTTTTTACACGATTCAGGAAGTTTATTTCTTTAAATCTGACTATTCGAGTTAGAATCTATCAATAAAAATGAAAGATAAAATTATGAATGTTAATCAAGAACAGTTACTGATGTTTAAAACCGTGATGGAAACTGGCTCCTTCTCTGCGGCTGCCCGACAACTGGGTAAAGTCCCTTCAGCAGTCAGCATGGCCATTGCCAATCTGGAAATTGACCTAAATCTAGAACTGTTTCAGCGTATAGGTCGTGAACCGAAACCGACCGCACAGGCGCAGGTGCTGTATGAAAAAACCCAGCAACTTCTGGTCGAGATGAACCAGTGGAAACAGCATGCTCAAGCCCTAAGTTCAGGCCTGGAATCTGAACTGAATATTGTGGTGGTTTCAGAATTGCTGCATACACGCTGGACCGATTATATCGTGTTGCTGGAACAGGAATTTCCTGCACTGCAAATCAATGTGTTTAGTGCACCTCAGGAAGATGCACATCGTATGCTGTTTGAAGGTTCAGCGCAGCTGGCTTTAATGTTTGAACGCGAACAGCTGGAAACACGGGAACAGTTTGTGGAGTTGAAACGTGAGGTACTGGTGGCTGTAGTCGCTAAACAGCATCCCTTAAGTCAGTTCGATCAAGTCAGTTATGAACAGATTTTGCAAAACAGGCAGATTGTGGTCGCCAGTCGGGATCGTACCATTAAACCGGAACTGCTCTTTTCAAGACACTACTGGCGGACCGACAATCACCACTCGGCTTGCAGCATGATACGGCAAGGTCTGGGCTGGGGCGTGCTGCCACTCGAGATGCTGAATGAGCAGCCACATTTGCAAGATCAGTTACAGGTTCTCAACCTGCTCGATTTCACCCCAAAGTTTGAATATTTTGTTGACCTGGTCTGGAGCAGGGAAACCCGATTAGGCACAGCTGCTCATTTTTTGATTAATCACTTGCGCAAACAACGTAAAACTAGGCATTAATCACAGAAATTCAACGACAGTCTACTTGGTAAACCGGCCATTTATGATATATAAGAAAGCATAAGCAATAACCATAGAACTAGATCGTAATGACATTAACTGCATTAAACCAATTAAAAAACTTGACGACCATTGTGGCAGACAGCAGTGATTTGAGTGCCATTGAAAAATTTCGTCCGCTTGATGCAACCACCAATCCATCGCTGATTACTGCAGCAGCGAAACAACCTGAAAATCAGGCTTTGATTGAAGCTGCTTTTCAGCAGGCCCAGCAAGAAGGCTATACAGATGATGCCCTGATTGAACGTACCATTGATATTTTGACGGTCAAATTCGGTGTAGAAATCTTAAAACTGATTGAAGGTCGTGTTTCAACGGAAGTCGATGCTTCGCTGTCCTTTAATACTGAAGCTACCATTGCCAAAGCCAAAGAGTTACTGGCACTTTATGCGCAATATGGAATTGACTCAGACCGCATTCTGATCAAGATCGCGTCTACCTGGGAAGGCATTCAGGCAGCGAAAGCACTGGAAGAACAAGGCATTCATACCAATCTGACTTTATTGTTTGGTCAGCATCAGGCCCATGCCTGTGCTGATGCCAAAGTAACATTAATCTCGCCTTTTGTCGGCCGTATTCTGGACTGGTACAAAAAAGCTGAAGGCGTTGAGTCTTACCCGATTGAAAAAGATCCGGGTGTACTTTCGGTTAAGCGTATTTATGAATTTTATAAAGCGCATGGTATTCAGACTGAAATCATGGGTGCCAGCTTCCGCAGTATTGATCAGGTTCTAGGCTTGAGCGGCTGTGACCTGCTCACGGTAGCACCAAACCTGCTGGCCGAACTGGAAAATGATCAGCGTGAAGTGCAGGCCCAACTCTCAGCCAAAGATATTAAAGTTCAAGGTGAACTCAGCCCAATCAGCCCTGCCGATTTTGAAGCACAACTGAAACAGGATCCGATGGCCAGTGAATTATTGCAAGGCGGCATTGACGGTTTCATTAAAGCCCGTGAGCAACTGGCTGCTTTATTACGTGAAACTTTCCTGAGTACCACTGAGATTTAAAGAAAATTTAGCAAATTTCTCCAAGCCGATGTTGCTATAATGCCGCATCGGCTTTTTTGTTCATGCGAGTTTTTCGTGTTTGGTATCACAGATCTAACGACCTTTATCATTGGAACCACGTTGATTGTGCTACTGCCCGGGCCGAATTCCCTGTATGTCATGTCGATTGCTTCGCGCTTTGGGATTAAGACGGGATATATGGGTGCCTTGGGGGTTTATACGGGCGATCTGATCCTGATTATATGTACAGCATTGGGAGCAGCTTCTTTACTGCATGCCTTTCCGGTACTGTTTATTGCACTGAAAGTTATTGGAGCGATCTATCTCAGTTACTTGGGTATCAAGCTAATCATTGCGGCCTACCAGACTTTCTTTCCGGAAAAGTCATCACAACGCGTCCAGATTAAAAAGACGACTCCAGATACGGTAGAATCTGTTCATCCCTTTCGTACCGCACTTACGATTAGCATCTTAAATCCCAAAGCGATTCTGTTTTATCTGTCTTTTTTTGTGCAGTTTGTCGATCCTGCCTATCCTTATCCTGCCCTGACGTTCACGCTACTGGCTCTGATCCTGCAATTGATCAGTATGACCTATCTGTCAATCCTGATTTTTTCTGGTGTAAAACTGGCGTCCTATTTCAATCAAAATTATAAAGTGACTGCCAGCTGTGTCGCGGCGGTCGGGATTCTATTTTGTGGTTTTGGCCTTAAACTGGCGACTTCAACTTTCTAGTATTGACCGGCTTCAAGCCACCAGACCTCTGGATAAAATTGTTAAAAACATTGTGTTGATACGTGAAAAGCGTATGATTTAAACGCATTTAAAAATAGTGTCATGGATGATGCCAAAACTTTTACAAGATCTCTCCTTTCCTGCCATCATGGCCGGTTTTATTACCTGCATGATTGGTATCAGTGTTTCCGCCGTACTGGTCATTGAAGCTGCGCAAAGCCTGGGTGCCAATGCCGCGCAAATCAGCTCCTGGTTGTGGGCACTGGGTATCGGCATTGGAGTTTCCGGGTTTCTGCTTTCTTGGAAATATCGCTATCCGATTTCAACCGCCTGGTCGACTGCCGGTCTGGCGCTGGTCATTGCTTCTGCCGGTCACTATAGTCTGGGGGAAGCAATTGGCGCTTTTCTGATTTCTGGCATTCTGATCGCTTGTCTAGGATTTTTTGGAATTTTCGAGCGAATTTTCCAGTTTATTCCACAAAGTTTGACCAGTGCCATGCTGGCAGGTGTCTTGCTGAAATTTGGTATCTCGGTCTTTGGCAGTCTGCAACAGTCTTGGGAATTTGTGCTTTGTGTACTGGCGATTTATCTGGTTTCTAAAAAATTGAGTACGCGCTATAGCATCGTGATTACCGTGTTAATGGCTATTACTCTCTGTCCTTTCTTTATTAATTTCACTATTCCTGCACTGAACTGGAGTATTGCCCAGCCGGTATGGATTACACCTGAATTTAGTCTGCAGGCTGTTTTAGGATTAGCCTTGCCTTTGATGGTGATTAACCTGGCATCACAATATCTGCCTGGACTCGCCGTCATCAAAAGTTATGGTTATCCGCCGAAAGTAAATTCTATTCTGGGCTGGACGGGCATTACACAGACGATGTTGGCACCATTTGGCTGTTTTAGTGTCAATCTTGCCGCAATCAGTGCGGCAGTCAGTCTGGATGCTCAAGCACATCCCGATCCGGCCAAACGTTATATTGCCGGTATGAGCTGCGGCCTGTTTTATATTCTGATGGGTTTCTTCGCTGCGACCTTGACCAGTCTATTGATGGCTTTTCCCGCTATTCTGATTACAGTATTGGCGGGCATTGCCCTGTTTGGCACCATTGGCCACAATATCGCACTGGCTTTTCAGGACAGTCATGACCGTGAAGCAGCACTGATGACATTCCTGTTTAGCGCCTCTAATATCCAGTTTTTTGGGATTGGTTCAGCTTTCTGGGGACTGCTACTTGGTTTGATGGTTTATTTGCTGTTTAAGCTGAAACCGCAAGTGGCATAAGCTTATTGTAGAAATGAGGCAGCTACCTTGTCTGCCTTTTTAATGCCCTGTAGTTTGAGAAAACAAGTTAATCACCACCACACCGGAAATGATCAGTGCAATCCCGATAAAAGCGGGCAAATCCAGCGCCTGCTTAAAGATTACATAGCCCACGATTGCCGTAAGAACGATGCCTACTCCCGCCCAGATCGCATAGGCAATGCCTAAAGGAATGACTTTAATGACCTGAGACAGCAAATAAAACGCAATACAGAATAAAACGACTACTGCCAGAGATGGCCATAATCGGGTAAAGCCTTCAGACTTCACCAGAAATGTTGATCCAGTCACTTCGGCAATAATAGCCAATGCCAACAATAAATATGCCCATGACACAGGATTCATTTTTTAAACTCCAAACTATTTTTCAATGATTGCTGTCGGGACGATCTGACACGATCAATCTTGAGAGATTCATTTTGCACAGTTTTCTCTTCACGGGGAAAGCTGATGTAAAAAATCCAGGGTTTTGACAAAAGTTTGCTGACTTTCCTTTTTGCCCATAAAAAACTGATATTCATGAATGAGCCAGGCCTTAGACTCTGGATAAAATATTTCAGTCACAGGAATCTGCTGTTCCTTCAAAGCTTTTACAAATGGTAGCGACTGAGTATCGGTCAGGAAGTCCTTATTCCCGCCACTGATGAACACGGGCGGATAAGACGGCGTAATATACTGAATCGGAGAAATCTGCTTTAAAAACTCGGCATCATATTTACGATCGCCGGTATAAGCCTGAATCAGGTTAAAGACACCCCATTCAATAATTTTCATTTCTTCAGGCGCTGTGCTGGCAAATGCTTCCAAGTCATAAATTCCACAATGCAAGATTAAACCTTTAAGCTGCGCGGGTTGCAGATGAGGCTGAATACCGGATTGGTTGGCAAATACAGGATTGGTCAAAAGCGCGGCGTAATGGCTAGCTATATTCGCCCCGGCAGAATCTCCGGCCAGATATAAGTTCTGGGCATCAATTTGGTAGGTGTCTGCATAGGTATCTAGAAATTCAAGTGCCTGATTGATCTGGTGTAACTGGCTAGGATAGGTCGCTTTTGGTGCAAACTGGTATTGTACGGATACCACATTATAGCCCTGTGCCGCCAGCAGCTTGAAATAACCGCGTGCATGTTCTTTGGAACCTGAAATCCAGCCGCCGCCATGAATCCAGACAATGGTCGGTCGTGGTCCAATACTGGCAATATTCTGCGGCTGATACAGATCCAGAGATAATTTCTGCTGCGGCGCATAGGTAATATTTTGCTGGACGATAACCGTACCAGGCGCATAACGGTCCATCACTTTTTGCTGCAAGCCTGTGGTCAGGTTAAAAGCACCGGCAATGACTTTAGTGTTCTGTGCGGTTTGACAGCCGGAAAGAATAACTGAACTTATGAGCAAAAGATGAATGGCAAAAAACCTCAAAACAGTCCCCTATACATGATCTAAAAATAGGCTACGGCAGTTTAAACCATCCTGCTGTAAACTAGGACTATTCATGCTCTTATTTTTGATCATGAAAACTGCAATTCCGAGTTTTTTACTCTGTTTTTTTCATCACTTTTACATGAAAAATATTTGTAATTTAATAAGTTTTTTCAATTTTACCGCTTTTTTGCAATTGCACCCGCCACAGCACTGTGCTATCAATAAACCAAGCCTAATAATCAGACAACCTGCGGAGAAAAGCCATGGCTTATCAACATATTTTAGTCCCAGTGGACGGTTCAGAAATTTCCTTTTCTGCAGTACGACATGCTGCCAAAATTGCCAAGGCATTCGGTAGTCAGCTTTCCCTGATCAGCCTGATCGCAGAAGATCCTTTTACCGAGGCTGATTTCTATTACAGCTCCTCCATCATGAAGGAATATTTTATCGAGGCACATGCCAATGCCAAAAAGGCTTTGAAAGAAGCCACTGCCATCGCAGCCGGTGAAGGTATTGAAGCGCAATCCCGTATTGTCACAGGTTTAGTCAATGCAGAGCATATTGCTGAAACCGCAGGTGAAGTGAAAGCAGACCTGATTGTCATGGGTTCTCATGGCCGTAAGGGCTTCCAGAAAATGATTCTGGGCAGCTTTGCACAAGATGTTTTAGGTGCGAGTGAAATTCCCGTACTAATCGTGAAAAAGTAATCCTGATGCTGCGCATCTTCAAGATGCGCAGTACTTGCTACTTTTACATTTGAAAGTCTAACAAAACATGCTGTGGAGATTTACTCGCTCAAACCACACTCCCCCTTTCCTGCAAGAATAAATATGAGGAAGCACCATGAATAACTATGATCATCTTCTCGTAGCACTCGATGAGTCCTCGATTTCCTATGCTGCCGCAGATCATGCCCTGGAACTGGCCAAAGTATTTCATAGCCATGTCACTTTACTCAGTGTGATTGCGGTGGATCCCTTTAAGGGCGTAGATTTTTACAAAGTTGCTCCAGCAGTCACAGATTACTTTATGCATGCAGAACAAAATGCACTGGATCGTTTAAATGAACTGAAACTGAACTTTGTTCGTGATGGTATACAGGTGACGACAAAAATCCTGCATGGCATGGCACCGTCAGAAGGCATTATGCAGGCTGCAAATGAATCCCCGACCGATATGATCATTATGGGTTCACATGGTCGTAAAGGCCTGCAAAAACTCATGCTGGGCAGTGTCGCTCAGAATGTTCTGGCACTTTCCTCTATTCCAGTACTCATTGTCAGACAATAATATGCTTGATCAAAGCCTGCATGATGCAGGCTTTTAACGGAGCTTTTGATTGAGTTCACTTAAGAAAATTTCAGCATCAAGCTGGCTTTGAAATACTTTTTTGTATTCTCCGACCTGCTGAATGGAATGCGGCGTATATTGAATGGAGATTTCAAGTAAGCCATTTTCAGGATTCTTGCTGACATGTACGGCAATAATATGCTGGCTATTTAAATAAAAACCATCTTCAATTTTCACTAACATATCTTAAATGACCTCCAGTAAGTGGATCTCTAAGATCCTTTTACCCTGCTTACAGCTTAATAAACAAATACTCTTTTCCGTATAATCATACTGTAACACCCTTTGGTACTTACCTAGGCCTTTAGAGAAATTCAACTGTATTTAAAGCCAGCGTTTGAAATACACAGGAAATAAAAAACCGGATCAGGTCGATCCGGTTTTTTATGAATATTGATGTTATACGCTGAGCATACTATTGAGTGTCTCAGACACATTTTTAGATTTAACCAGTGGCTTTAAGGTTTCAAGCTGTGCTTTTACTTCACTGCGTTGCGGTTCTGCCAAGGTATACCAGCGTGACAATACCTGTAGCAAACGTGAACCTACAATCGGGTTTTTCTCGTCCAGATATTTTGCCAGTCCAATAAAATGCTGCACACCAAAGCTCCAGGTATTGACCGGGTTGGCATTCAGACCACCACTCACTGCACGGATACGGTTAGGCACCGCCAGATCATAATCCGGATGCTGGGTCAGATACGCAATGGTTTCGTCCGTTGCTTTTGGATGCGCTGCCTGAACCATAAACCATTGGTCTAAAGACAAGGCCTCATCTTCAAAGCGGCTATAGAAATCTGCCAAAGCTTCTTCTGCTTGTGGTGCATCATTCCAGACCAAGACTTTCAGCGCACCCAAACGTTCAGACATATTCCCCGTGTGATATTGCTCATAGGCTAAATCAAAGGCAAATGCATCTCCCTGACGAGCCATCATCGTCAGCATAATATTTCTTAAAGCACGCACACCCATCGCTTGTGAGAATTCAGATTGCAGATCAGGATCCAGATTAAGATAAGTTTCTTTCGCTGTTTCTCCAAAAGCACGTGCCAAGGTATGCAGCAAAGCCTCACGCTTTTCCTGAATCATGACCGGATTATAATCCTGATCAATACGGCTACCTAAATAACCTTCCGACGGTACATCAAACAGACGTGATGCCAACAGCGGATCTTTCTCAATCACATCCGGCAAGGTATTGAGCATAGCCTCGATATAAATTTCTGCAGGCTGGTCATCCAGCAAGATACGCTCGAGTAAGGTCTGAGTTGCTTGCCACTGGTTAAAACCATTGGTCTCGTATTGCAACAGGAAAGCCAGTTCTTTTTCTGAATAGTCAAAGTCCAGATTCACCGGTGCAGAGAAATTACGCAGCAAGGACACCACCGGTTTTGCTGTCACACCGCTAAATTCGATCGTGGCTTCATCCTGATCAAACAGATACACGCCATCTTTGACGCCATTTTCAAAGAGTGCCTCAGAGTTCAGCGTTAGCTGCTCACCGCTTTCAGCATCAAACAATGCCAAAGCCACTGGAATTGGAACTGCTTTCAGATTCGGGTATTTGGCATGCGGTTTCAGGCTTTGCTTGAAGTGAAGACGATAGATTTGGGTCTCAACATCGTACTCAGCTTTTACTTGCAATTTAGGCGTACCTGGCTGGTTGTACCAGGTCAGGAAGTTTGAAAGATCCACACCTGAACCTGCTGTAAGCGCGGCCACCCAATCCTCAACTGTTACCGCCTGACCATCATGACGGCGGAAATATTCATCGGTTCCCTGACGGAATTTTTCCTTGCCAAGCAAGGTCGCCATCATGCGGTTAATTTCCGCACCTTTTTCATAAACAGTGGCAGTATAGAAGTTGTTAATTTCTACAAAATGATCCGGACGCGGTGGATGCGACAATGGGCCTGAATCTTCCGGGAACTGATGTGCTTTCAGAACTGCCACATCATCAATACGCTGTACTGCAGCCGACTGTAAATCTTCCGAGAAAGACTGATCACGGAATACGGTCAAGCCTTCTTTCAGACACAACTGGAACCAGTCACGACAGGTAATCCGGTTACCAGTCCAGTTATGGAAATATTCATGCGCAATGACTGACTGCACTCGCATGATAGCAGCATCAGTGGTGTACTCTTCATCGGCCAGCACACATGAAGTATTGAAGATATTCAGACCTTTATTTTCCATGGCACCCATGTTGAATGCACTGGTCGCCACGATCATGTAGTTATCCAGATCATAAGGCAGACCATAATGCTCCTCATCCCAGCGCATGGAATGTTTGAGCGCTTCCATGGCGATCTTGCATTTTGGAATATCTTTTTCTTCTGCGTAGATTTCCAGAGCTACATTGCGGCCTTCCGATGTGACATAGGAATCTTTCATCACTGCCAAATCACCAATGACACAGGCGAACAAATAGCTCGGTTTCTTGGTCGGATCCTGCCACACGGCATAGTGACGATTGGCATCGACTTCACCTGTTTCCAGCAGGTTACCATTTGCAAGCAAAACCGGATATTTCTTATCTGCTTCGACACGCGTCGTAAAGACCGACAACACATCAGGACGGTCTGGATAGAAAGTAATTTTACGGAAACCTTCTGGTTCATTTTGGGTCACAAACAGATCTGAACTGGCCTGATATAAACCTTCCAGCATAGTATTACTTTCAGGATGAATTTTAACCACGATTTCAAGCGACACTTGATCAGGCGCAGTGGCAATCACCAGTTGTTCAGCATCAAGACTGTAGTCAGTTGCATTCAGGATTTGACCATTTAACCGAATCGATTGCAGCTCCAGATCGCGGCCAAGCAGAACCAGATCGCCAGCAGTTTGGCGCTGCATCTCTAGCTTGCTGCTGACCAGACTGTGGTCACTATAGACTTGAATATTCAGGTCGATGGAATCAACAATAAAGGAAGGTTTTTGATAGTCTTTTAAATAAATGGTTTGATCCGCTTCGATCACCGAGTTTGCCGCAATATTCATGTCCTGTCCTAATCTTTTATCGTGTTCGACATTGTTCATGTCAAAATCATACGCCAAGTTTGAAACGCTGTCTGTGCATTTGTATTGTCAGATCTAATATGGGCATTTCATGCACCACTTTCAATGCATTCTGCCTAAATGGGCAGCACTCGGCTCTACATAAGAAATATCTGTGCCATAAAAATAGTCAGAATCATAATTTCTTACATTTTCATAAATAACTGATTTAAAAATATATAATTTTATTTGCAGAGTACCGCATAAATGCAGATTAAAAAATGAGCACACTTATTGCTACAGTTAAACTGTGTTTTTCCACACTTCCAATGAAAGAATAATGATAACGATGATGAGGTGAGTCATGTATTTAAAACAGCATGTAATACGGATCGAAAATATTAAAACTCTGCAGACCCTGGATCAGGCCAATATTGATCATAAAGTGATTGCACTGTTGATGAGCTGTGAAGGTATTCCGCTTCAGGCTCATGAAGTGACTGCCATTCTCAACACCTACGATGCACTGGGTACCAAAAAAGTTCCCTCTAAAAAGGTTCAGGCCTTAATTCATGCCAAACATCGCGGCGAGGAGGACGACACATTACCCTGCCCGGTTTAAAAAGTGTCATTTCATGTTTTTAAAATCAGAGCTACTTCGGTAGCTCTTCTCCTGTTTGGGTGACTATTTTTGATTTAGAAAAATTGCACCAGTCCACTACGTTTGCATCTCATCAGCCGTGTATAATCAAATGCCCGTCCATTCTAGAGTTGCTCGCGACCATGGTATTCAGTGTTCTGCAAAAACAGCTTGATGAAAGTACCCACTGCCCATTGTGTAAGGCATCGATGTATTGGATTGAGGCAGAACAATATGATCAGGAGCTGAGCTATCATGAATGCAGCCATTGCCAGCATCAGCTTTACTCCGATCAAAAGCACAATTGTTATTGCGAACAATGTCTGGCGCAGCGTAAACGCATGCTCAAGGAAGTCCGTTTACAGGAAAACCGTCAATATCATAAAAAGCAGGATCGGCCGGTTCTTGAGCTGAATCAGCTCAGTTTTATCAATAAACTGTTTTTACTTGCGATTCTGGATGAACAGGTTCAGGAATATAGCCAGCACCGCGAATATATTGACTGGCATCAAATTCGATATTATTCCATCAGTCCCAATTATCTGTTCCAACATGGTCTGGTGAAAAGCCTGATCCGGGATCAGGTTCTGATTCCCAAAGATCTCCAGCAGGAAAATCAGCATTATTATATTAATGTGCGACTGGATGGCTATTCTGAACCGACCCTGTTCAGCATTACCCAGCAGCTGCGCAATTGGTTTTATCAAAACCTGAGCCAAGGTGTGCCCTTTAAAAGTGCAGATGAAGTCAAAGATGCACTCTATTGCCTGCTGTATGAAGAAATCATTCAGTTTGCTCAATTCTATTGTCGTAGCTGGAATGTGCAAATTGCCGGAAATCAGAGCTTTCAGACCTTTTGCTATCGTCTTTTGGATGTACTGGCTGTGGGTCAGATTTATTATCTGGTGCAGACCGGGCTGGAATATCTATATAAACAAAAAGCCCTCAAGCCTCGCAATGAAAACTTTATTAATACCAATCTGCTGAAAAAAACCTTGCAGCAGTATCGCGAACGTTCAGTGACGGAAAAATGGGAAACCTCTACCCTGCCACGTCCACCGCAACTAGCTTTCAGCAAGATGAGCGAAATCCTGTTTTATCGTTTTCTGGGCTATGATGAAAATATCTTCTTTCAGCCAGTATGGCGTTCGTGGCACAAGATCGAACCCCGCCTGAAATTTTATTCCCAGAAACGTTGTATGCACTGCGGCTCACAGGAACTGTCGGTGGATTATGATGCCAGTGACTATGTCAGCCTGTTCTGTCGTAGCTGCAAGCATCAAGACCATTATTTTACCCGCTGACCGAATACAACGAATCTTTCTCCTATTCTAAATGACCACGATGACTACTTCGATGCAAGCATTACAGCAAACACTTCTGGACCAGATCTGTGAAGCCTGGTTGAAACTTCAGCAACAGCAACCCCTGGTGCATATCATGACCAATACGGTGGCCAGCAACTATGTCGCCAATATTGTACTGGCTGCACATGCTTCTCCGGCCATGATCGACAATCCTTTTGAAGCTGAAAGTTTTGCCAAGATTGCAGCAGCAATCAGTCTGAATCTGGGTACACCAACTACCGAGCAGGTTCAGGCGATGCAGATTGCTGCGAAAACTGCACATCAATTGCAAAAACCGTGGGTGCTTGATCCGGTCGGTTATGGAACAGTTCTGCGCTGGCGTTCTGGCGTCGTAGATCAGTTGATGCATTCCCAGCCTACGATTTTACGAGGCAATGCTTCTGAAATTGGTGCTTTGGCTGGCAAGCAGATCGAGTCCAAGGGTGTAGACAGCACAGTAGACAGTGCGGATGTTTATTTACAGGCGCGAAGTTTGCTGGATCATTGTGAATGCATCGCAATCTCCGGTGAATCTGATTACATTATTTCGAAAGACTATCCTGTGATACAGGTGTCAGGCGGTTCTGCTTTACAGCCCCGAATCACGGCGATGGGATGTGCACTCGGGGCACTAATTGCTGCCTATAGTGCAGTAACGTCCCCAGCCCTTGCTGCATTAACGGCACATGTACATTTTGCAATTGCCGGTCAATTGGCATTTGAACGTGCGCAACAGTTAGGCAGTTTTAATGTCGCCTTTCTGGATGAAATCCACCAACTCAATACTGAAACAATCCGAAAATACGCCAACTTTAAAATTCTGCCAGAATCCATTTAGTTTACTGGTCGCTTCACAGGGTGTTTGTTCTCCTGAATAGATAAACGCCCCTATTTAGATTGATCCTGCCCATTTGCTCTATTGATCTCCTTAGAAATGTTTTGTCTAGCTCTTTCGGAGATCATTTTTGAGTAGTTTTATTCTGAACTGAGTAGGCTTCATACAACTTATCTAATGATTTCCACACAAACGGTTTCCATTTTACTTAAGATCTGTTTGCATCATGCAAATCTAGTTCATGTGAATTGTAGTTCAATTTTTTGTCAGTATTTAAATATGACTTTTAAGTTTTGATTAACAGGTTACATGAATCAATATTTGATGCTTGATCATGCTTATTTTCGATTGCTGACTTGACTTTTTCGGCTTCAAAATCTCACTGCAATATCCGGATATTCAGCTCAATCGGGAACATGACTAATAGTATGAATAAACTGATAAAAATCAGTTTAAACGAAGGCTCATATTATTTTAATGAGCCACATTCAACAGACATGCATTAAAAAAGCCAGCTGCCACTAAAGCAACTGACTTTTAGAATTTGAACAAATAACGTGTTTAAAACACCTGTTTAACCTACGTAATGAATGCTGACCGACTTGATACGATTGCTTTCAATTTCAGTGACTTTGAACTGCACACCTTGATAATTTAACTCGGTGCCCACTTCAACCGTACTGTTGGTTTTATCCAGAATCAAACCCGCCACACTGATATAACCGGCATCTTCATCAATCAGATCAATCATGCCAAGCTCAAGCTCAAGCTGATAAAGATCTAACATGCCCGATGCAATCCAGTGCGTATCATCGATTTTAACTAGATCTAGCTGTTCGTCTGCATCCGGGAATTCACCAGCAATTGCTTCAAATACATCTAGCGGTGAAATCAGACCCTGTACATTACCAAACTCGTCACTCACCAAGACCAAAGAACCTTTAGAAGTACGCAAGGTATTAATCGCGTCAATAACTTTCATCTTTTCAAAGATATAAATTGGGCGATGACGTTTAATCAGTGCTTTTAATTCTTCCGGCTCTTCCAGTACATCCAATAATTCTTTGGCACGTACTACGCTAATCACCTTATCCAGGCTACCGCGACATACCGGGAACAGACTGTGTGGAACAGACAGAATTTTTTCACGGATCTGTTCTGGGCTATCTTCCAGATCAACCCATGAAATCTGACCGCGCGGCGTCATGATCGAAGCGACTGAACGCTCTGCAAGGGTAAGCACCCCACCAATCATATAGCGTTCTTCATCTGCAAAGGTTTCTTGTGCCTGATTATTTTGACTGTCGGTCGTCTCTAGCTTGCCACCCATTAACTTCAGGATCGAGTCAGCGGTACGATGACGCAAAGGAATCTTAGATTCATGTTTAGCAGCATTACGCTGACCGAACTGGTTGAATGCTTCGATTATGATCGCAACACCAATACCTGAATAGATATAGCCTTTTGGAATATGGAAACCAAAACCTTCTGCAATCAGGCTGATACCAATCAAAAGTAGGAAGCTTAAACACAGAATCACCACGGTTGGATGGCGATTCACAAAGTTGGTCAATGGTTTCGATGCCAGTAGCATCACGCCCATTGCGACAATCATGGCAGCCATCATGACATAAATATTGTCGACCATACCAATGGCGGTAATCACTGAATCTAAAGAGAAAACAGCATCTAAAACAACAATCTGTGCAACAACAGCAGTGAAACTTGCATATACCACATTGGTAGACACTGTGACTTCAGGTTTACCTTCAATCTTTTCATGCAGCTCAGTAACGGCCTTATACACCAGGAACAAGCCACCAAATAACAAGATCAGGTCCCGACCGGAGAAGGTCCAGTCAAACACAGTAATCAATGGTTGTGTCAAAGTGACCAACCAGGCAATGGCAAATAACAGGCCTAGACGCATGAATAATGCGAGAGACAAACCAATAACACGTGCTTTATCGCGTTGTTCAGGAGGAAGTTTTTCAGCCAGAATGGCAATGAAGACTAGGTTATCAATACCTAAAACAATTTCAAGAATAATAAGAGTAATTAAACCTACCCAGATTCCGGGATCTAATAAAAATTCCATTAGAGAATGACCCCGTTCGAGTAAGCTAGAAATAGAGATGGAAGATCAACGCACGGCGAGGGATCCATTAAAATTTAACCTATGCAACTTAAGACTATTCCATTATGCATAAACTGAGTATTTTGTAATGTATTAATTTACAAAAAAATTACATGATCATGATTTTATTGAGACTTTTATGACCAACTGATTGATGCTGAAACTGATTAATTTTAATTTTTTCTACATCATGTATTCGAATTGAATTAAAAATAAACAGAATTTAGTTTGATTAGGCTATTATTTTTAAGGTCACTTAAAGATTAGAGCATAAACTATTTTTTTATTGAAAGAACAATCACTTAAAAATATAGCTGTAAATAATCATTTACTATATTGACTAAAACCACTCAATCACCCTATATTTCTTAAATCGATTAATTTATTGAAATACAATTATTTGCATTAAAACCTATTCAGACAGGCTGCTTAAGAATAATAAAAAGTCTTGGAAAACATTTCTACTCACGAAATACATAATGAGGAATTAAATTTATACAAAATATTATCGCCTTTCATCCGATTTTAAAGAACAATCTTCGCGCCAGATAAGGCTCACATGCAGAACTGATCAACTCCTTGGGATGTTAAGCAAAACTAAAAAGTGTTAGCGCTTTAACATTTTTAAAATAAAGGTTGAAATATGCATAAACTTTTTCATAAAATGAACGGGCCCTAGAAAAATAAATACAAGGAACATTTCATGACTAAGAAATATGCAAAATTTTTGCCGTGTACGGAAGAATTTAATTTAGAAAACTTTCCATATTATTGGGTAACTCAGGTTCATGCTCAATACGTCGTTAATGTCGATCATGCACTAAAAAAGTATGGTGTTGACAATTCCCGCCGCCGCATCCTTCTTGCACTAAAAGCCAAACCGCATGCCAGTGTTTCTGATTTGTCAGAGATGGTTGTTTCTAAAATGTCGACCACGACTAAAATTGTCTACCGCTTAAAAGACGAAGGTCTGGTTGAAACCTATTCATGTGAGGATGACGCACGGATTACCCGAGTATTTTTGACTGACAAAGGCATGCAAATGACACATAAGATCAATGATCTGACCAATGTCGTACTGGAACAGTCATTTGAAGGCCTGACGCCTTTGCAAATTGAAAAAACCATGGAAAGTTTACGTCATATTTTCAAAAATTTAGCTCGTTAAAGACCTACTTTTTATTTTAAATAGACGCTGGCGAATTGGCGCATACTTTATAATAATAAATAATTCGCCAGAGCTTTCTAAAAATCAAAAAAGTTCAGTTGTGGACTGACTTTTTTGATTTTTTCTTTTGGTACATGTGAGCATTCAAAATCTTCTACCGGAAAGCCCTCTACAAAGTTACGAATATCCGGATGCCTTAGCGTTAGCCATTCTTGCAGTCGCTGCTGTGGAATCACAATAACCGAGCGTTTGATATTACCCGGCTCATGAAACTCCTTCATCATGGGATGGTCAATTGCATCCATGGTAATCATACTGGCAGAGCGTACAATTTCACCTTGTACCCGAGCAATCTCATACACAGCTGCAATAAAAGTCGCCTGACCATCTTTACGTCTTACACCCCAACGCTGCGGTTTATTGTCAAAATATTTGGACTCATAAAATTCCGATACCGGAATGACGCCAAAATGACATTTGGCGGTGGCTTCAGCGAAGGTGGGCCTTTGCAGTAAGGTTTCATTTCTGGCGTTATAGGTCTTGGTACCTATAGTTTTGTCTTCTGCCCATTTCGGAATGAGTCCAAAATTCACGGAACGCCATTCCAGTCCTTGAGCTGAATGAAACAAAAGCGGTGTAGCATAATTGGGATAGACCTCCTCTGGATATTCAAAAGGAATTTCTGGCAATCCCAGATTATGCAACTGCTCTAAGGTTAAAGGCTTAAAATTGGCGCACATGGTTCATATATGTAAATCATTCGACCATCAGATTATACCGTGATGCCAAGTCGAAGCCTGTCGTATTTCTATAGTTTTAGGCGCATTGACTGTTATGAATTCGGTACGGTCAACCAATGTGTCCGGGTAAATTCCTCAAAAATCCAGCGGCCATTAAAACGACCCAATCCTGAATTTTTCTCGCCGCCAAAGGGTGCGTTTGACTGGTCTGCAACACTAATCCCATTAATATGCGTCATCCCAATATCCAGTTGTGCGGCAAACGCGCTGCCTCGCTCGATGTTTGAGGTACATACTGCACTGGATAGACCAAACTCGGTCGCATTGGCCAGGTTTAAAGCATGTGCTTCATTCCGGGCTTTTAAGATAGGTAAAATCGGACCGAAGCTTTCTTGCTGCGCCAGATCGGAATCTTCCGCGACATCAATAAAAATATGCGGATAGACCAGATTCCCTTCAATTCCTCCTTCATACACCAGTTGTGCGCCCTGCTCGCTGCCTGTTTGAATGATCTGTTGATGCTTTTCAACCTGACTCTGATTAATGATCGGACCGATCACGGTATCTTCCAGATTTGGATCACCCACCGGAATCATTTTGATCCGATCCAGGAGCTTATCTACATAAGCATCATGGATAGAGGCATCGACAATGACCCGGTTAGTACTCATGCAAATTTGTCCCTGATGCATAAAACGCCCCATCAGCGTTAGTTCAACCGCAAGATCAAGATCGGCATCATCCAGAATGACCAAAGGTGCATTGCCACCCAGTTCAAGTGCCAGACGCTTGATTCGTGAACTGGCCAAGGCTTTACTGCCGACACTTTTCCCCACTTCGGTGGAGCCGGTAAATGAAATCATTTTCGGCACTGAATGCTCAACAAAATAATCCCCGATTTCACTGCCAGCACCGGCAACAATATTCAGTGCACCTGCAGGCAAACCTGCCTCTTCAAATAATTTACCAATTAAGGTGCCGCCAGTCACCGGCGTATCACTGGCCGGCTTCAATACAACGGTATTGCCACAGGCAATTGCAGTAGCCACTGAACGTAAAGACAAATGAAATGGAAAGTTCCATGGACTGATGACTGCAATCACGCCTAAAGGCTTACGTAAAACCATACTTTTACGTGCTGGATCTTTGCTTTCGAGCTGTTCTGTTTGGATCTGATCTGGAAAAGCCAGACTTTCCTGAATGATGCCTAAAGCAGCATCTACCTCAACGCCGGCTTTAATGCGCGTACTGCCTGATTCAATAATGAGCCAGTCAATGATTTCGTCCCGACGCTGCTGAATAATTGTCATCACATTTTGCAGCACTGTTTTTCGTACTTCAGTGGGATTCAAAACACCCTGCTGAAAAGCCTGCTCTGCTGCGGTATAAGCACTGTCGACATCGACAGAACTGGCAGCTGGCATACTAAAAATTTCACTCTGGGTATAGGGATTAATATTTTTTATTATTCTGGTTGAAGTACCAGCTTGCCACTGACCATGAATAAACTGCTGGTCTAAATTTTGATATACCGTTGTCATTTTATTGTTTCCTCACATGCTTTGCCCCACTTTAAGAGTTCAACTGGAAAATTTCTAGTCAAAACAACGACGGCTTACCATTAGACAATAAAAAAGCCTCCGAAGAGGCTTTTTTAAGCTAGACAGGATTAGTCACCTGTATAACCTTTTAACTTTAAACGCGCTGCGTGCAGAAGCGGCTCGGTATAACCTGATGGCTGCTCACCACCTTTAAAAATCAAGTCAGATGCTGCCTGGAACGCAATATTGTTGGCAAAGTCAGCAGACATTGGCGTATACAGTGGATCATTGGCATTTTGCTCATCCACAATTTTCGCCATACGTTGCATAACTTCTTCTACTTGCTCACGACTTACGATACCGTGACGCAACCAGTTCGCAACGTGTTGTGAAGAAATACGTAGAGTTGCACGGTCTTCCATTAAACCGACATCATTGATGTCTGGCACTTTAGAACAACCTACACCCAAATCTACCCAACGAACCACATAACCTAAAATACCTTGACAGTTATTTTCAAGTTCTTTGGTTTTTTCTTCTTCAGACCAGTTAGTGTCTTTCGCCAATGGCGGTGTCAACAAATCATCTAGAGATAAAGGCTGAGTCGACAATAGTTCTTGCTGACGGTCTGCAACATTAATCTGGTGATAGTGAATCGCGTGGATCACCGCACCTGTAGGTGATGGAACCCATGCACAGCTCGCACCCGCTTCAGGATGTTCAGCTTTGGTTTTGTACATGTCAAGCAGCATGTCTGGCTTTGGCCACATGCCTTTACCGATTTGTGCTTTACCACGTAAACCTGCTTGCAGACCGATCATCACGTTACGGTTTTCATAAGCTGGGAACCAGATTTGGCCTTTTACTTCGCCTTTACGAACGAATGGACCAGCTTCCATAAAGGTATGGATTTCATCGCCGGTACGGTCCATGAAACCTGTATTGATGAAGATAGTACGATCTTTGGCTTGTGCAATACAGTTCTTCAAGTTCACAGAAGTACGGCGTTCCTCATCCATAATCCCGATTTTTAAAGTTTTTGCAGGTAAGCCAAGTGCCTGTTCTGCACGTTCAAACAATTCAACGGCAAATGCCACTTCTTCAGGACCATGCATTTTCGGCTTAACGATATACATTGAACCTTGACGCGAGTTCTTGATCGTGTTTTCACCTTTGATGTCTGCAAAAGACAACAATGGCGTAACCAATGCATCCATGATGCCTTCATAGATTTCTGCGCCATCTACCAGAATCGCAGGGTTTGTCATTAAATGACCAACATTACGCAGCAACATCAATGAACGGCCGTGAACTTTAGTTTCACCACCTTCTACATTTTTGAAAGTACGGTCTTCATTCAGTTTACGGGTAACAGTTTTACCGTTTTTCTCAATAGACTCTTCTAAAGTACCTTTCATCAGGCCTAACCAGTTACGGTAGCCTTCTACTTTCTCTTCAGCATCAACAGCTGCAATCGAGTCTTCCAAGTCCTGAATGGTCGTAACCGCAGCTTCAAGAACTACATCTTTTACACCAGCAGCATCAGTTTGGCCAATCGGGCTGCTGGCATCAATTTGCACAATAGCGTGCAGGCCATTATTTTTAAATACGATTTCAGTCGGTGCTGAAGCTTCGCCATTGTAGCCAACGAATTTAGCTGCATCTGCCACAGTTGTTTTTGAACCGTCTTTTAGGGTAACAACCAGTGCATTAGCTTCAACTGCGTATTGAGTTGCATCTGCATGCGAACCTTGTGCCAATGGGAAAGTTTCGTCGAGGAAATTCTTTGCAAATGCGACAACTTTTTCACCACGTTTCGGGTTATAGCCTTTGCCTTTTTCCGCGCCATCTTCTTCAGAGATGACATCGAAGCCATAAAGTGCATCGTACAAAGAACCCCAACGTGCGTTTGCAGCGTTCAGGCAGTAACGTGCATTACGTACTGGTACCACCAACTGTGGACCTGCCAGTACTGCAATCTCTTCGTCTACATTTTCAGTGCTGATTTGAAAATCTTCTACTTCTGGTAACAAGTAGCCAATTTCAGTCAAGAAAGCTTTGTAAGCTTGTAATTCAAATGTGTTATTGCGGTGCCATTCATCAATTTTCGCCTGAATGTCATCACGCTTAGCCAAAAGTGCTTTATTTTTAGGGCTAAGATCAACAACGACTTGTTCAAAGTTTTTCCAGTATGTTTCGCTGTCTAAACCAGAACCTGGTAGTGCTTCATTTTCGATGAAATCGTAAAGTTCTTTAGCAATCGCTAACTTGCCTTTTTGAATACGTGCAGTCATTGTCTTTCCTGATATTGCTACTTTTTATACAAGAGATTCTAGTATACCGATTAAAATCTAGCTGAATAGTATTATCACATTGCTAAATACTGAGCATTTTTTCCAATATGAATACCCTCATAAACATATTTGATCTTTGTCAGTTGCAAATAGATATCATTCTGCTAAATACCTTAATGACAGTGTATAAAGTTTTCGAAATGTAGAAATTAGACTTAAGTTCAGATTTTCGAGTAAAAATTATGCATTCTAGTTATACACGATCATATTTAGACCGAGATTAAGCCATGTTTAATCAGGCTTGTCGACAATTCAAGTGCTTATTTTTATAAAAAAAGCGCTGGTGAATGACCAGCGCTTTTATGGTTATTCTCCGTTCACGGAGGCGATTTTCTCAATCTGGCGATGTTCAGAATTCAGGTATTCATCCGACTGCATTTCCAGCAAACGGGAACGGGTCCGTTCAATTTCAAAGGCCAGTTTTTCACCCTGGTAAATATCCACGATATTATCTTCTGAGGTTAAGAGTAACTTGACGCCACGGTCATAAAATTCATCGACCAGATAAATAAAACGGCGTGTTCCATCATTCAGAAAATCGGTCAGGTGCGGCACATTGCTGACCAACACTGTATTATAAATATTGGCGATTTCAATAAAATCAGCCGGACTGCGTGGCTTTAAACACAGTTCAGAAAATTCACACCACAATACATCTTCAGTATGTGACACGGTTTCAACAATACGGTTGTTGATAATAATCGGCTCTTCAGAACAGGTCTGAGTCTGGGTCAAAGCGCTAAAACGTTGAGCAATCCAGTTTTTATGATCATGTGTTAACGGGAATTTAAACAGTTGTGCCTGTTTCAAAACCCGTAGACGGTAATCGACTCCGGCATCGACATTTAAGACCACACAGTTTTTCTTGACCAGTTCGATGGTAGGCATAAAACGGTCACGGTGAATGCCGTTCTTATATAAACCGTCCGGTGCGATATTCGAAGTAGCGACCAAGGTGATACCACGTTCAAACAGCTTCTGGAACAGATCGCTCAGGATCATTGCATCCGTCACGTTAGACACAAAAAATTCATCAAAACAGATGATGACCGCTTCTTTATAAATTCGATCCGCCACGATATCTAGCGGATTACGCTGTCCGGATAATTTGTTTAACTCACGATGCACATGCTGCATAAAATGGTGAAAATGCATCCGGGTTTTACGGCGAAACGGAATCGAATCGTAAAACTGATCCATTAACCAAGTTTTTCCACGCCCCACACCACCCCACATGTACACCCCTTTCGGAGATGTCTGACGGCGAAAGCGGCGAAATGCTTTTTTCGATGCCTTAAAACGCTGAATCAATTCCAGCCAGACACGATTCAGTTCATGTACTGCCATTGCCTGTGCTTCATCAGGCATAAACTGTCCCGAAGAGATCGCTTGTGCATAACGTTCTGCAGGAGAAATCGGACTAAAAGCGGTGCTGTGCTGTGAATTAAAATCGGACATAGAATTTCGTACTATTTGGGATCAATTTAATTATAGCGGAGTTTAATCAACACGCTATAACACTTTGGCATAAACAAGCTTAGGCTATTTTATATATTGCCGAGGACTTTGCCCAAACCAGCGTTTAAAGGCATGGTTAAAAGCAGCCGGCTCGGAATAGCCTAATAATTCTGCAATCATTTCAATCGAATACTGTTTGTATTCAATCAGTCGCAAAGCTTTATCTTTAATAATTTCTTCGCGAATCTGCTTATAACTGGTATCACACTGCTGTAACTGATGCCGTAAGGTTCGTTCCGGGATATTCAGCGCTTGTGCTGTTTCAGCCATGCTCGGCATCAGGCCGCTTTGGATTTCCAGATAATCCTGCACGCGCTGCACCACAGTCGGCGTCTGCTCATCCTGTTGCAAACGTTCCAGTTCAGCCAGACATTTGGCTTCATAAACGGCAAAAGTCACCGCATCCGCAGAGGGAATTTTAATATCCAGCACTGCTTCATCAAACCAGAATGCTGCCCGAGATGCATCAAACTGTACCTGTGTTCCATAATAATCATGGTAGACCTTTAAGGTAGTCAGATCTTCTGGATAGGCAAATGGCAACTCGATCCGCAAATCAGGTTTGGATAAGCCCATCAATTTGTAAATTTCCCGGATAAACTTAAACGTCCCGGAAATCTCCGCCTGTGCCAGCAACATTCCCAAATGATCATCTTGCTGCTTGGCCCGATAACACAGCGCGCTATGATGCTCGCTTTGCTGCAAGGCCAACTGACCGGTCAGATGCGTCAACTGCTGAAAACGGATCACCTGATTCAGTGCATCACGTACCGTAGGACTGGTCACCAGCAACATGAGTAAGGGACCATAACCTGCCAAAGCATAATGCTGGCCAATCAATAATCCCTGTTCAGGTTGGATTTCCTGTCCTACCACCTTAAGCACATCATGTTCCAGACTCGGATGGATCACCGAGCTTGGATCAAAGGCATCTACACGCAGTCCAATGTTTTGCAGTTTCTGATCGACTTCCATGCCAGCCTTGCGCATCCCTTGAATCAAATACATCAGACTGAGAACAGAACGTTTCATAACCATACAAATACAATGTGATTGCTCTAGTTGTACTATAAAAATAATGTGTCGGCTATTGCCGTTTAGATCAATTTTCTGTCTAATCACCAAGGAGCAAATTACGATAAATATCCAACATTAAAATAAGTAAGGAATGTACTGATGCTAGATCATGCCACCGCTACACGCTCCCCCCCCTCATACCAAAGTTGCCATTATTGGAGCTGGTTTCGGCGGTATTGCCATGGCAATACGTTTACAACAGCATGGTATTTATGACTTTATTATTCTGGAAAAAGGGAGCGATTTTGGCGGAACTTGGCGGGACAATCAGTACCCTGGAGCAGCCTGTGACGTGCAATCACATTTGTATTCCTTGTCATTTGCTCCAAAAAGTAATTGGTCCAAGCGTTATGCGGAAGCACCCGAGATATTTTCTTCTATTCAGGATCTGGTGACCGATTATAACCTGCGTGCTTTTTGCCGTTTAAATACTGAAGTTCTGGCAGCACATTACCAGGCAGAACGCTGTCTATGGCAATTACAGCTTCAGGATCAAAGTATCCTTGAAGCCCAGTTCGTTATCTTCGCTTCTGGGCCATTGCATATTCCCCAAATCCCACATATTCCCGGTATTGAGAAATTCCAGGGTAAAGTCTTTCATTCTGCGCAATGGGATCACACTTATGATGTAACTGACAAAAATGTTGCTTCAATCGGGACAGGTGGCAGTGCCATTCAATATATTCCGGAAATTGCCCCGCAATGCAAACATCTGTATGTCATGCAACGTACTGCAGCCTGGATCATTCCCCGAGATGAACGTGCCTATCCGAATCTTGAAAAGAAGCTCTTTAAAAAATATGACTGGTTTAGAAAGCTACACCGTGCCCGCCTGTATTGGTCAAATGAATCGCGTGTGGTACCGATTGTCAAACCTGGCATTATGAAATTCACCCAAAAACTGGCGGAACTATTCATTAAATATGAGGTAAAAAATCCTGAATTGGCCAAAAAACTGACCCCCGACTACATCATGGGCTGTAAACGCATTCTGGTCTCGAATAAATACTTCCCGACTTTTAACCGTACCAATGTAGAACTGGTGACCGAGAAGATTCAGGAACTGACTGAACACAGTATCATTACACAAGATGGAAAAGAACGGCCGATTGACTGCCTGATTTATGGCACCGGATTCATTACCGATCCACGCATCTATATGAAGAATTTTCAATGTACCGGGCTCCATGGCTTAGAACTGAATGAAGTCTGGAAACAAGGCGCTGAAAGTTATTATGGAATTTGCATGAAAGACTTTCCAAACCTGTTTCAGTTACTGGGACCAAATATCCTATTGGCGCACAACTCTGTGATTTTTATGATTGAGGCACAAGTCGAATATATTTTGCAGTTGATGCAACTGGTCGATCAATCCCAAAGCGATGCCATCATGGTCAAAGATCAGGCACAAAATACATTTAATCAGCAGGTGCAACACATGTTTGAAAAGACCGTGTGGCAATCTGGCTGTGTCAGCTGGTATCAGCAGGAAGGCAGCAAGAACTTTGCCTTATGGCCAACTTATACCTGGAAATACTGGCTCAAAACAAAAAAGCCAAATGCCGCAGATTATCGATTATTGAATAAAGTCGCCTAAAAGCTTTTTACCATCTGACATCAAGCGGTGGCATAATTTATAGGTAATTTTTTCAATCCATTAAACTTATGCAATCGCTTTGGCTTATCTTTCAGCTTCTATTCTGTCTAGCACTCGGTTTTGCCATGGCAAAACGAATTCCACTTTCGATTATTAAAATCTGTTTCAAGCTATTGCCCTATTTTAGCTATGTTTTATTGATTGCGATTGCCTTTGAATTTTCACAACTGGTAGATGAATTACAGCATCCCCTACAGATTCTAAGTACGTCGATCAGTATTGCCTTTCTGACTTCGCTCGGTGCTTTTGCATTTTGTTATCTACTATTTAAATGGGCAGGTTATCTTCCGAGTTCAGGCCGAGTCTCCGTCGACCTGGTACTTAAATCCTTGCTGAATATGAGCTATGCCTTTTTGGCTCTCGCAGGTGGATATTGTTTACATGCGGGCTTGAATCTGTTTGATCTATCCTTGCAAATCAGCACCTGGCATTTGTTGCTGGTATTTATGTTCATGATTGGCCTGGATCTGGCTTATTCACCTTTAGATCGTTCCTGGTTAAATTTTAAAATTCTCTTAGTTCCGATTGGTTGTATTTTTGGTTCATTATTTGCAGTCATGCTTTATTCATTCTGGAATACAGACATCAGTCTAAAAGATTTGATCATGCTGTCACAAGGCTATGGATTTTACTCAATGTCAGGTGTTGTCGTAACAGAACTCAGAAATGCAGAACTCGGCAGTATCGCGCTAATGAATGACCTCTTTAGAGAAATTTTTGCCATCTTACTCATGTATTGTATGGGCTGGAGATACCCAAGATCCGCCATTTCCGCAGCGGGTGCAACTGCGATGGATGTGACTCTACCGATGGTTAAACAGGCCTGTGGGCATGATTTTATTCCACATGCCATGGTCAGTGGTTTTATTTTGTCACTGTTAGCACCAGTCATGGTGAGTGTACTGGCAGCGATTTAATTACTTTATCACTTTCTCAATCTCACTAAATTCCTCTTTTATAAAGAGGAACTCTCCTCCCTGATTCAGTTTAAAAGCAGAATTTTAAAACGAAGCACAAGCAAGTAGGCCGAGAGGGCTGACTAAAAACTTAAATCAATATCACTTAAGGCATCGCCTACTGTTTCAATAACATCCGAAGCAAGACTGATGGCATCAGATGCCAAACTGACCACATCGATCCCCGCTGTCCGATCTGCTGAGCTTGCCTGCTGTTGTTGCTATTCTTGTTGCTTAAGCTGTTCTGCCTGTTGAATATTTTGAATCACGTCATTCTGTACTTTTTCTAATTGTGGTTCAGATGAAGTCATCATTTTTCCTTTTTATTTTATAACCATTTTTTCAATATATAAAAAAAGCCTTTCGACTGAAAGGCTTTTTGTCATTCAAACCATATTAAAGCGTTGCCAGAATATCTTTTAAGGTTTGGCGCATATTTTTAGACTGGGTAATCGGGCGACCAATTACCAGATGTGTTGAGCCATCTAGCATTGCCTGTTTCGGTGTCACAATACGTTTCTGGTCATCTGCATTCGACCCTTCTGGACGAATGCCGGGTGTCACCAATGCAAAGTCTTTTCCAATCGTTTCACGTAACATTTTCGCTTCTTGAGCTGAGCACACCACACCATCGAGACCACTCTCTTTGGTCAGTTGTGCCAGACGTTTTACATGCTCATTTGGCTCAATATCCAGACCAATATCTTTTAAGTCTTCACGGCCCATTGAGGTAAGAACTGTGACGGCAATCAACTGAGTCTTATAATTACCTGCTTGCAAACGCTCTACACAGGTTTCCATCATCTTACGGCCACCTGAGGCATGTACATTCACCATCCATACACCCAAATCTGCTGCTGCGCATACAGCCTGTGCTGTTGTATTTGGAATATCATGAAATTTCAGATCCAGAAATACATCAAAGCCCTTATCTTGAAGCGCTTTGACAATGATTGGACCTTCATGGGTAAATAACTCTTTACCAACTTTTAGTCGACACAAGGCAGGATCTAGCTGTTCTGCAATGGCTAAGGCATCAAATTGGCTTTTGGCATCTAGTGCGACGATGATACTCAAGAGATTACCCCTTCATATAGGCAAAAAATAAGCCCATTATAATGGGCTTTGATTTTCATTGGTAATATCTAATACAGTTTTTTCATGCCGGGTATGGGCTGCTGCTTCAGCGGCCATTAACTTGGCTGTATTCAACTGTTCCTTACGTAGATGTTCAATGTCTTTACGCAGTCGTTTAATTTCCCAATTCGTCTGAAAAACCCGGAAGATCTGAACGCCCAATAAGAGGCCTAAAACGACACCTAAAGATAACGTGAGGAGAAGTAATAATCCCAGGCGCATTGCGGGAACTTGAGTAAATAACAAGTCCACTGACAATTCGGTACCGTTTTGCAGAACTAAAGCTAATGAATAACCAAACAGTACCAATAAAAGAATGACCAGAACGTAACGCATGAACACCCCGTAAAATATTTACAATTATTTTTGTGCAGACTCGTTCACAGCGTCACGAAGTGCCTTGCCTGGTTTAAAGTGTGGAACTGCTTTTGCAGCAACTTCTACAGATTTACCAGTTTTAGGGTTACGGCCTACGCGCGGTTCACGGTGATGCAATGCAAAACTACCAAATCCACGAATCTCGATACGATTGTCAGTTGATAAAGCTTCTATCATTTGATCGATCATAATTTTAACTGCTTCTTCCACTAAAGGCTTAGCCAAATGCGGATTTTTTAACGCAATACGCTCTATTAAGTCAGACTTATTAAGTGCTTCAGTAGTCATCTGCGACCTCTTTAATTATCAAGCTACTTGGGATCTATTTCCCGATAATAACCTGTTTAAATACAAAACGGTAGCGCAATAATTAAATACTACGCTACCGTTTACAGTATTTGTATAAAAAGTATTAGTTAACTTACATTAACAATACAATTCAAACGCTTACTTAGTTGCCCATTTGAGCTTTGATCAGGTCACCAATTGTCTTAGGACCATTGTCTTGACCAGCAGGAGCTGTTTTCAAGTTAGCAACTGCTTCTTTCTCTTCAGCTTCGTCTTTCGCTTTGATAGACAAGTTGATTGCGCGAGATTTACGATCTACGTTGATGATCTTCGCTTCAACCTCTTGACCAACTTCAAGGAACTTAGTTGCATCTTCAACGCGATCGCGGTTGATTTCAGATGCTTTCAAAGTCGCTTCAACTTCGTCAGCTAACTTAACAGTAGCGCCTTTAGCGTCAACTGCAGTTACAGTACCTTTAACCAACGCACCGCGTTCGTTAGCAGCAAGGAAGTCATTGAACGGATCGTTGTTCATTTGCTTGATGCCAAGGCTGATACGGTTGCCTTCAGCGTCTACAGAAAGGATAACCGCTTCAACAGTGTCGCCTTTCTTGTAACGACGAATCGCTTCTTCGCCTTGTTCGTTCCAAGAAATATCAGACAAATGAACTAGACCGTCGATACCGCCTGGTAAACCGATGAAGATACCGAAGTCAGTGATAGATTTGATCGTACCAGAAACTTTTTCGCCTTTGTCGTGATCTTTAGCAAACTCTTCCCATGGGTTAGCACGAGTTTGTTTGATACCCAAAGAAATACGACGACGTTCTTCATCAACTTCAAGAACCATAACATCAACTTCGTCACCAATCTGAACAACTTTAGATGGGTGGATGTTTTTGTTCGTGTGATCCATTTCTGAAACGTGTACTAAACCTTCAACGCCTTCAGCGATTTCAGCGAAACAACCATAGTCAGTCAGGTTAGTTACGCGCGCTTTAACGATTGAACCTTTAGGGTAACGGTTCATGATCGCTAACCATGGATCTTCGCCAAGTTGTTTAAGACCTAGAGAAACACGGTTACGTTCGCGGTCGAATTTAAGTACTTTAACAGTAACTTCTTGACCAACTTCAACAACTTCTGAAGGGTGCTTGATACGTTTCCAAGCCATGTCAGTGATGTGAAGAAGACCATCAATACCGCCAAGGTCAACGAATGCGCCGTAGTCAGTAAGATTTTTGATAGTACCAGTAACTGTTTGACCTTCTTCAAGCTGAGCAAGAAGAGCTTCACGGTCAGCTGAAGATTCAGCTTCCATAACAGCACGACGTGAAACAACAACGTTGTTACGTTTAGCGTCAAGTTTGATTACTTTGAATTCTAACTCTTTGCCTTCTAGGTGAGTAGTATCACGAATAGGACGAGTATCAACTAAAGAACCTGGAAGGAACGCACGTACTGGACCGATGTCAACAGTGAAACCACCTTTAACTTTACCAGAGATAACACCAGTAACGATTTCGCCGTCTTCAAAGATTTTTTCAAGTTTAGTCCAAGTTTCTGCGCGTTTAGCTTTTTCGCGAGAAAGAACTGTTTGACCCATACCGTTGTCAAGTGCTTCAACAACTACGTCTACAGTATCGCCAACTTGAACTTCAAGTTCGCGCTGTTCATTTAAGAATTCAGCACGGTCAACAACGCCTTCAGATTTAAGGCCAGTGTCAACAGTTACCCAATCAGAGTCAATGCTTACTACAACGCCCTGGATAACTGCACCCTTTTCAACGTTGAGGTTTAATTCGCTTGCTTCAAAGAGGGCTGCAAAAGATTCGGTCATGATATTTCCGATAAAGTCAGCGGTCTTGGATCAGACAAGGCCGGTTTAATTAAGCATCTACATAGTCCATATAAAACTGATCAAGCTATGCGTTTGCTGATAAAATTGGGTTAATTTGCTAACTGCTGATCCACATAAGTGGTCATCAGCTGGAATACTTCATCGATATTCAAATCTGAACTATCAATAATGTAAGCATCATCCGCAGGCTTGAGTGGAGCGACGGCGCGTTCCGTATCTCGTTTATCGCGAGCGATGATATTAGCTAAAATGTCGCTTATTTTAACATCCAGTCCCATGCCCTGCAACTGCTTTACACGTCTTTGCGCGCGTGATTCAGCCGAGGCCGTCAAATATATTTTTGCCTGGGCCTGCGGGAAGATACTTGTTGCCATATCACGTCCATCTGCCACCAGACCAGGCGCCTGTGCAAAGGCATGCTGACGTGAAACCATCGCTGTTCTAAGCTCAGGAATTGTTGCAACTTTTGAAGCAAACTCTCCTACTCGTTCAGTGCGAATGGTTTGGGACACGTCTTCACCATCCAGCCATACCTGCACCCCAGTGTCGGTACTGACAAACTGAATATCTAAATTTGTTGCGATTTGTACGCATTCTGGCAATTTCGTGTCTAGCGAATCCAGCAAATCATGGTGATGCAATGACAAACCCAAAAGGCGGTATAAAGCACCAGAATCCAATAAGTGAAACTGATAATGTGCAGCCAGTTTCGCTGCTAACGTGCCCTTGCCAGACCCACTTGGACCATCAATGGTAATAATTTGAACTGTCATTGCTTTCCCGTTGTTGTTTAAACAGATTTTGCGAGTTTTGTCAGGCCTAGTTTAATCGCTGCCTGTAACTGTGCAAGGATTAATTTACTCACAAAAGGCGCACGTGCCTGCAATTCAATCGTATAAGTTACTAACGTTTTGTTATCAGCCAGTGCTTCAAATTCAATAATGCCTAAATGATGCTTGATCAATGGATTTTTAACAATCTGATATTCGATGCGATTATTTGGCTCGAACAAGGTAATTTGTTCTTTCAGCGGCTTCACTGGCCCCATACCCATTGCACGTACTGAACCGAGTCCATCAGGATATTCAGCATCCGCAGAATCCTTGATTCGTTCGACCTGCATCGGTGCGAAGGCAATATTATAGGTGGCATGCTTGGACATCAAATTGAAGACATCATCAAGGGCTGCTGGGAATTCTTTTTTTACTTGGATGCTGTTCATTATTGTTCCTGAAGATTGCAGATATTTGAAAGTGGGAAAATTTTAGCGGATAAAGTAAATTTACTTCTGCGTATTTAATAACTTTTCTTGTAACTTGAATTGTCGTTTCTGCTCGCGACGCAACTTAAAAAATGCACTGAGCTGTTCAGAGCATTGCTGCTGCATGCAGCCTGCCTGGAAAGAAAATACGTGATTATAATAACCGGTTTCAAACAGTTGACGCGCACTCACCAGTGAACCTGCTTTCGCTTCAAATGCGCCAAATACTACCCGTGAAACCCGTGAATGCACCAGCGCACCAACACACATGGTGCACGGCTCTAAAGTCACATAAAGCACTGCATCATCAGGTAAACGATAATTCTGGATATTTTGACAGGCATCACGCAGCGCCACAATCTCGGCATGCGCGGTCGGATCATTTAAAGAAATCGGCGCATTAAAGCCCTGACCAATGATCTGATTCTGACTAACAATAATCGCACCCACCGGAATTTCGCCCTGTGCGGCAGCAAGTGCAGCCTGCGCATAGGCAAGCTGCATCCAGTATTCATCGCTCAATTGTGTTTCGGACATGTAAAACTTAAATCACACCATACTGTTTTAGCAAGGCATTCCAGCTTTCAATATTGGTCACCGGAGGGTTTGCAGACAAAATACCTTTTAAGCTCATATCTGCACCCTTTTTCCATGCAGGAGAAAGGTCTTTATCCACCAGACGTGCGCGCACACCTTCGACAAAGTCATGATGACGGATTTTCCAGTCTGAGATCTGAACTTCCAGTTCGAAAACTTCATTCCAGGAATGTATCTGCTTACCCCATTGCCACAATAGCCAGGTCAAGGCTGCAGTAGTTGGCGAACCTTTTTTCAGGTTTTCACTGGCCTGACGCAACCAGTCACTACGCGCATCACTCAGGCCAATAATCGACTCATAATCATGCTCAAAGTTGATACCACGGCAAACACTATGAATCACATCCAAGGAGTTTTGCAACGGTCCCGGGCCGACCGGACGGTGCATACTATTCAGGGTATCATCAATGGCACGAAAGTCACCTGCAGGATAATGCTCCCAGTCGATATTAATCACTTTATCCAAAACTGAATCACGCTGTGCATCACAAATATGCGTTGCCCAGCCAATCCCATAAGCGCCCGCAGCGGTCATGATCGAACCGGTCAAGCCAGTAAATAGACCAATCGCACCACGATCTGCTAAGAAGCGGGTTGCACCCACGTCTGGATACAAACCGATATTGATTTCAGGCATTGCCAAACGTGAATATGGCGTCACTAAACGGAAAGGCGCCGCCATAAACAAGCCCAAGCCACCACCCATCACATAACCTTCACCCCAGACTAAAACGGGTTTGGCATAATTATGCAGTAACAGATCGAGTGCATATTCTTGTTCAAAGAATTTATTGGCAGCCGCGACTTCATCATTAATCACTAACTGACGCAGCTTACGCACATCCCCACCCGCACAGAACGCTTTCGGTGTGGTTGAATCCAGCCAGATGGCTTTGACGCTATCATCATGATGAAAGTCCTGAAATACTTCCAGAAGTGCGGAAGCAATCGATTCATCGAGAGCATGCAAAGATTTCGGGCGATTTAAACGAACGATACGCCAACCATTGTGCGCTTCTTCAACAATCAAATCCGGATGATAATGTTTAGTAAGGGGAGAATATTTCATGCGTCCAGCTGCCAATCTATAGGCTCAATGCCATGTTGTTTGAGGTAGTTATTCGATTTTGAAAATACTTTACAACCAAAAAAACCACCACGGTTTGCTGCCAAAGGCGATGGATGTGCTGCCTTTAACACGAGATGCTTGTCTTGATTAATGCGCTGTCCTTTACGCTGTGCGTATGCGCCCCAAAGAATAAAGACAATATGTTCACGCTGTTCATTTAATACATCAATGACGTGATCGGTAAATTCTTCCCAACCGCGCTTTTGATGCGAAGTCGGCTGACCTGCTTCTACGGTCAGTACTGCATTTAACAGAAGCACACCCTGCTCTGCCCAATGTGTCAAGTCACCATGCTTCGGTCTTTCAACCCCGAGATCAGCATGTAACTCATGAAAAATATTACGCAAAGATGGTGGTAATGCAACCCCCTTTTGCACGGAAAAGCTTAATCCATGCGCCTGATTTGGGCCATGATAAGGATCTTGCCCTAAAATTACCACTTTTACCCGATCTAGCGGCGTGGTATTTAACGCATTAAAAATCAGATGATTGGGAGGATAAATGATTTTATCTGCTTTTTTTTCTTCAACGAGAAATGCTTTTAATTCATCCATTTTCGGACTGAGCAAAAATTCACTCAATCCATATTTCCAGCTTTCATCCAGCTGAACTTTATTCAGCTTGGCCAGTTGCTGTTCATTTAAAGACATTCTTCAATCCTAAATCTATGTCAATGGATTTAAAGTCACGCAGACTTTAAATCTGTACCTGTAAATCTACTGTAGGGTTATGAAATGGTGTGCCCTGTTTGAGCTTGGCAAACATGTCCGGATCTGTCCATTCAGCCTGCACTTGTTCAGAGAACTCAAGTTGCTCCAGACTAAGGATGCCCATTTGTTCATTTTGAATATCTTCTAAAAAGCTTTGTGCATAGCCGGTGTCGGTTTCATGCACAATCACAGAATAGACTTCGACATCGCCTTCACCATTTTGAGTCACGGTCGATGCCAGCACCTGCTGTGCCAGAAAGAAGAAAATACGTGAAAACTGTTCTGCTGATGGCGATACCGGCAAAGACACCCAGCGCGCACTGAAATTCTTGCAGGCCTGAATATATTCCGGATCGTCATTTTTCCAAAAGCAGATGGCATGATCGAAAGAATCAAAGAAATCCTTAATCACACCTTTAAGCAGACCAAAGTCATAGACCATTTGACCATGATCTAGCTTCGAGGCTTTTAGCAATAACTCGACTTTATAACTATGGCCATGGATCGAACGCTTACAGCGATCTGACGTGCAGTTACGCACAATATGAGCATTCTCAAACTTAAATAACTTACGAATTAACATATGCCGTAATGTCGTCAAAAAATAGGTGAATTAATTTTGATTATAAAGCAAAAGTAAAGCTTTGAGGATTAATTTTGCTGTTTAGCATGATAGGAAAAAGGCATCAGCCCGGCATTTGCGCTTATCCAGCCTGTACAACTCATGAGCTAAAATTAAAATGGCGCCATGCTACGGTAAGCGACATAAACCTGTTTGTCCTGACGAACCAGATCGCTGCTAAACTGGCGCTTACGCTCACTTAAAACCACTTCGATTCGGGCTTTAAAATAATTGGATTGCACCCCAAGCAGACTGTTAAACAAATTACGCCTGTCCGCATCGACCTGAGCGAAAGGCTCCAGTGACCACAGATCAGTCACATTGGAAAAGTGCTCCAAATTGGCCTGACGCTGATCCAGCAATTGCTGCACTGCATTCACATCCAGCTTTTCATCCATACTAGCCAAAAGAAAAGCTGAAGCGGTATTAATATTGACCAGGCTCTCCTGCACCGGTGCAGTACTCAGATAAGGTGCTATCAGCTTATATTTATTCTCTTCAAAACCGCGTACCAGCTTTAATTCTTCTACGCTGTGAAATTTTGCATTCGGTGGCAAAGCAGCATTGGGCAAGCTCTGATAATAGTTAGATTCGGCGCCCATGCCCCCACTGACCAGCTCGTCTGCATCCTGCCAGTCAATGACTGCTTCACTGAGCTGTTCCGGCAAACTGGCACGTTTTAGAATCAGCTCGAACCATGCTTTGGCATTTTCATTGACTGCGCCTTCGGCAGTAATCAGGCTATTTAAATTAAACTTGCCTGATTCATCCTGTATTATTCCGGAGACATAACCGTCATCTACCGGAAAAGCTGGCATGGGCTGCGCCCAGGTTTCCTGCAGATGGTCGACCTCTGCGGCATTTTCAGCATCATCGACCAGCAATTCAGAAAAAAAGGCCTCGGCACTTTTGGCATACATAAGGGACTGGTTTTGTCGCATCAAATAAGCAGTGCTTTCAGCAGTTGCAGCCTGACGTTGGGCAATCGTGGCAGCCAAAATAGTCGCTAGCGCTACCATCACCAGAATGGTAATCAGTGCAATGCCCTGCTGCTGCTTGATCATGATCGCTTTCTTCATTTTCATTTCTTATTATTCTGAGCTGGGTTGAACGGTGTTCTGAGTATCAAGCAAAAAGTCAGTATTTAATAAACTAAACATCCATTCATAACTGACGCCATTCACAGTTAAATTGATTTTAATCCCTTTAGGCAAACGCTGTTTATGCTCTAACTGATTCAGATCAGCAGAAGTATCCGGCCATTGCGTGAGTTCATTCGGATTAAGTACGACGATCTGGAATTGTTCGACTTCCGACAATAAAACACTGGATTCGGGCTGATCTTGACCGGTCTGATTCAGATTCCGGTATTTCAAGCGATAAAGTTTCTGCTCATCGGCTCGATACTGATATTCAATGCGTTCATCTGGGGAAATTCCTTCTTCCAAAGGGTCAGTTACCCCAGTTTTACTGAAATTAAAGCGTCCGTTCTGCAGCACCAGAGCCGGTTGAATATCCCCATTGATATTGGCCGTTAAGGGCACTGCCTGTACGGTATCTCGCAGAATCTGCTGATAGGTTTGCTGTAGCTGACCTAAACGCTGCTCATGAATCACATTCTGATCTTTGGTTTTGACAATATAATCAAAAACTTTCCAACCCAAAGCAGACAGCACCGCAAAGATCGCAATTGCGACCATTAATTCAACCAGGGTAAATCCTTTAGGCTTCATGGAGTATTGTTCATGCGATGATTAAAGAACATCAGGTTACTGATGCCAGACTCAACCTGACCACTGTCCTGATTAACCAGACTCACCTGCAATTCGATTCGCTGCACATTGGGACTGACCGTCGGTTCGCTGCGCTTGTCAATCTGCCAAGTTTCACCTTGCTGGGTCAGCTGTTTAGAAGCCGTACCCTCCATCCATTCCTGATTGATTTCCATTTGTGCCACTTCATTTAAAGCAACAAACTGTGCTTTGGTACGTAGAATAGCATTCGAGGTCGACTGGGTATATTGCATTGCGACTTTGGTCAGGGTCATGGCTGCGGTCGCAAAAATTGCCAAGGCCACCATAACTTCCAACAAAGTAAAACCTGAGGCACGATTAAGTCGAGTAACACTCGACCTGAGCGACATTGTCGCGCAAGAAAGTCCGATAGCAGCGCAAGACGAAGTCCTATGCTTGCAGCACACATGATCAAATCCATGAACACTCGCCTTAAACAACTTGATTACACCAGACCCAGCGCTCTGCTTGAAATATCTAGATTTCATTGATTTTACCCAAATGATCAATCTCAATCGCAGCACCCACTTCACGGTCTTCTAAAAAGAACTGAATCCGCACCGGTTTGACTTCACCATTGCCGAGCCAGATCAATTGAGGTGAATTTGCCTGAGTCAGATCACGGTTTTGTGCCTTGGCGTAACGCTGCTGTTCCAGTGCCTGAATCTGAAAGGAAACATGATCAGGCAAACTGCGCAATTTAAAATCTGCATAACTTTGCCATTTCTCATTTTGCAGGTTCTGTTCAGTCTGCGCTGCTGAACGATATTCTATAATTCCATAACGAAATGGCGTGACATCTGTTGCTGGCTGAACGTCAAGCGCGAGTATTCTAGACTGGTCATTGGCCTCGCGTAGCACCCGTTGCAAGTCTACTAATAAAATTTCCCGTGCCTGCATTGCTTTGCGCTGATCGACACCACTGGTATTGAGTAGCACTAGTGAAGCCATAATCCCCATAATCACAATCACCACCATCAATTCGATTAAGGTAAAGCCACGAACTGCACTGTGAGGTGATCTGATCATAGGACAACCTTAGACAAACTGGTCGGCAGAATGCACCTGCTTGGGCAAAGCCAGCGCCTGATCGATATAGGCCACACGCAAGGTATCGCGTGAACCCAAGTAACGCTGATAGAAACTGGAATTGAGAATTGCGGCTGCACCATGGGTCAGCGACCAGATCGACGCTAGATAATCGCGTACCGACATGCGGCTGTTGATCGATGCCAGATAAGTTTCTGTCATACGGATAATCAGGCGTAAACGCTGTTTACGCACCTGATAAAGTTCGCTAAACAGGTGCTGGATTCCAACCCCAGTCGTCGACAGGCGTTCTTCAATCTGATGAAACAGCACGGTTCGTTCCGGATGATGTAAATGATGCAGCATAAAGAAGGCCAGATGTTCAGGAAAGGCTTTATCGCTATCCTGAATCATTTCCAGCAACATGCGCTCATTACGGATAATCAGCAGCATGTACAGCTCATCTTTACTCTGAAAATGTTTATAAAGTGTCCCTTTGGCCAGATCAAGCTCGGCAGCCAGCGCATCTAGCGTCATTCCTGCTTCACCATTTTCCAACAGGAGCTGTTCTGCAACTTGAAAAATCAAGGTTTCTCTTGCTCGAAACTGAGCCTGACGATCCATCTTCACCCTATAAACTCTCTTTGTACTTTATATAACTTTATTTACTTTAAATTCAGAAGATTTTCAAAGTTCTGCTTTGTGATAAAAGCCATTTCTTCTAGCGACTTATCATATACATCGCAAAGCGCTTTGGCTACATAAGGAACGTATTTAGGCTCATTAGATTTGCCACGATACGGCATTGGCGCAAGATAAGGACTATCGGTTTCAATCAGCACACGATCCAGCGGAACCTGTTTGGCGACATCACGCAGATCCTGCGCATTTTTAAATGAAACAATTCCGGAAAATGAAACATAATAGCCGCAATCCAGTACTGCTTTAGCGGTTTCCCAGTCCTCGGTAAAACAGTGCAGGATGCCATGCGTAGATTTTTCCGCGCGAATAATATCGACGGTATCATGCTTGGCGGAACGGGTATGAACGACTACAGGTTTTTTGGTGATTTGTGACGCATGGATATGCCGGGCGAAACAGGCTTTTTGCTCTGCAATAAAATCGGTACTGTGATAATAGTCCAGACCTGTTTCACCGAGTGCCCAGACTTTCTCCGGTTGCGCCAGTTCGACCAGATATTCAGTCGTGGCACGCGCCATGGTTGCAGCATCTTCGCAAGGATGTACGCCAACGGTATATCCGACATCTGCATGACACGCGGCAATTTTGGCCAGCTCGATATGATCATCCAGATCGACCGAGATACTCATGAATTTGGAAACACCGGCTTCACGAGCCTGAGCCAATGCCTGATCCAGATCACCATGATATGGTGTCAAATCAAGCAGGGTTAAATGACAATGAGTATCTACAAACACGATGCGTTCCTACCAAGGGTAAATTAACTACATAGTGTAACTTTTACGTCCTTCAGATTTAAGACCTGCAACCAGACGATCTGCTTCATTTTTAAAATAAACGCCTTTTTCACCGCTTAACTGGATGCCAAAGCCTTGTGGCTTGATGCCATTCTGCTTTTGCGAGACCCAGATGACTTTACCGGTTAAAGGAATTTTCTGGGTCTGGTCAGGCAAAGTCGTCAATACAAAAACCTCTTCGCCCAGTTTGACCGGCTGCTTGGAAGGAATAAAAAGCCCACCACCCACAACATAAGGCATATAGCTGGCAAACAGTGTTTCAATGTCAGGAATATTGGCCTGAATAATACCGCCCATACGTGGTTGCATGTGATTTCCCCTTAATTAAAGATTCATCAGCTTGATAAACAATTCATCAATAACCAGATTGCTTTGGACATTCTGTTCAAGGAATTGTTTAGCGCGCTGAAAATCTTCATAAATTTTAAAAAGTGCTTCTAATGAATATTGTTCGGCAAGTACATTGAATTCAAGGTCAATGTTTTTCACCGTCTGATTTAGCTTGACACAAATTAAATCGGACAACAAGTATTCAAACATTTGAGCAAAGTCACCAAAATTCAGGTTTTTATTCCATTTGGTCGCAATTGCCATCGGCATATTTTTTTGCATGACCAGTTTTTGCCAGTCTTGCAGGAATTCCTGACGTAGTGGCAGCCAGGCACTTTGTGCAACCTCTAGTGCCTGTAACGGCATCTGATTGGACAGGTTCATCAATAACTGTTGTTGGCTAGCACCTGCATCTGGGAGCTGATTCTGGATATAATCGCTAAATTGTTCTGCGGAAATCCGGTCCAAAGCAAAATGCTGCAAACGACTGCGTATAGTCGCGGGCAATTTTAAATAATGATTCGCCAGTAAAATAATGACCGTATTATCACCGGGTTCTTCCAGTGTTTTGAGTAAGGCATTGGCAGAGGCAATATTCAAGGCTTCTGCCGGCTCAATCACAATCACGCGCCAGCCATCTACAGTCTGTTGCACAAAAGGCAGCAGATCGCGAATCTTCTCGATCTTGATTTTGGCATTCTGTTTTTTATTGTCGTCATCGGTACTGATATGCACATAGTTGGGATGGGTGTCTGCCTTTAACCATTGACAGCTACTGCATTCACCACATGGCCCGGCAGGCTGACGATTCAGGCATAACACCCAAGCCAGAAACTGTTGGGTAAACGCTTCTTTACCACAGCCTTTTTTTCCATAAAACAATAAACCATGTCCAAGCTTGGGAAAGCGCCCGGTCAGGGTTTCCCAAACCTGTTGCTGCCATGGATAGATATGTGCATTGACATCAAAAGGCATGTATTTGACTCTTCTTAGGCAAAATGGGAAAGATCCATCTGATTCAGGCGATCCAGATCTTCCTGAGTATCTACCCCTGGCGGCAAATTGGCTTCAGCCACCGCAATGGCAATACGGTGTCCATTTTCCAGTACCCGTAACTGTTCTAGAGATTCCAGTTTCTCCAGCACACCCATTTCCCAGGTCACATATTCTTGCAACAGTTTTACCCGATAGGCATATAGACCTAAATGACGATAGGCCTGATCATGCAGCTTCGGTTCAGCGAGTTTCGCGCCATCACGGTCATAAGGAATGGTAGCACGGCTAAAATACAGTGCCTGCTGCTGTTTTGACATTACGACTTTTACAATGCTGTCGCGTTTGAATTCATCCAGTTGATGGATCGGCTCACATAGCGTCGACATGGAAGATTCAGGCTGATCTTCCAAGAGTTGAGCAACCTGTTTTACCAGTTGCGCCGGCAGTAAAGGTTCATCCCCCTGTACATTGACAATGATGTCATCACTGGCCCAGCCTTTAGTTCGAGCCACTTCACTCAAGCGGTCTGTGCCTGAAGGATGATCCGCTGAGGTAATCACCACATCAATGCCTTCAGCACGGCAAACGGCTGCAATACGCTCATCATCAGTTGCCACACACAGATCGTCAAAACCTTGCACTTTTTTGGTTTGGTCCACTACCCGCAGAATCATGGGACGACCATGAATTTCCAGCAAAGGTTTACCCGGTAAACGTGAACTGGCGAAACGTGCAGGAATAACAATGTGTTTCATAATGAATGAGCCTTAAGAAATTTGAATACCGTATTGTTGTAACTGTTGCTGCAAGACTGTATAGCAGGCTGGCGATAGGACTGCATCGACTGGCACCACCCAGATATCCTGTTTAAAATCTGGATATTGTTTAAGTAGCGCCATAATTTTTATTGCGTCTTTTTCAGTGGTAATAATCGGATTGTTATCATCGAACTGTAAATCTTCAATGTCATAGTCATGATGGTCTGGAAACTCATGACACTGAAATTGTTCTATGCCTAAATTTTGCAAGGTCTGATAAAACCGCTGTGGAAAGCCAATGCCGACTACCGCATAAAAAGCCGCTTGAGGATCAAAGATTTTATTGTTGTCCTGATTAAGCAAATAAGGCTGTGATGCAGCCAGATGCATATGCAGTTCAGAGCTTGGGTTAGCCGAATGCTCAATTACGGTTCCCGTTTTCAAACGGGTCACTGGTTCACGTAGATAACCTTCTGGAAGCAGTTTCTGATTACCCAGACCGCGATTATTATCCAGCACAATCCACTCAATCTGGCGATTCAAGGCCCAATGCTGCAGGCCATCATCACAGATAATCAGATCCAGTTCATGTTTGTGCAGCAATAACTCGATACTTTTCTGCCGGTTGGGACCAACTGCCATCGGCACGCCTGTTGCCTGTACAATCAAGGCAGGCTCATCTCCGACAATCTCCGGCAAGGTATTAAAGTCGACATAGGCAGGAAATGGACCTTGGCCGCCATAGCCTCGACTGATCACGCCTACCCGAACATTTTTCTCGGTTAAATAATCCACCAGATGAATCAACAAAGGTGTTTTACCGCTACCACCGACTGTGATGTTACCAATTACCATAACGGGAATTGGTGCACTATAACTTTTTTTAATGCCTTTTTGATAAAGCCAGTGATTGCTGACAAAACCCAGGCGATACAACCATGACAAAGGACGCAGCACCACCAGCCACTTTGCCTGTGCATTCCAAGCATCCTGAATGATTTGTGCCAGTGCCATAAGTTACTGTTCCTCAAAGTTACGCTGATGCAACTGATAATAAGCACCATGTAGCGCAATCAGTTCGGCATGACTGCCCTGCTCAACAATACGGCCCTGATCCATAACCACAATACGATCCGCGTTTTCAATCGTCGATAGACGATGTGCAATTACGATGGTCGTACGGTCCTGCATGGCTTTATCAAAGGCACGCTGAATAAAGTATTCCGACTCGTTATCCAGCGCACTGGTCGCTTCATCCAGAATCAGGATAGAGGCATTTTTCAAAATTGCGCGTGCGATCGCGATGCGCTGACGCTGGCCACCAGACAGGTTTAAACCCTGGGCACCCAGCTGAGTATCATAACCTTGCGGCAATGCCATAATAAAATCATGCGCATAGGCTGCCTTTGCTGCCGCGATAATATCTTCATCGGAGGCACCTTCAAGCTGACCATAAGCAATATTTTCCCGCACAGTTCGGTTAAACAGTACTACTTGCTGGTTCACCATGGCAATTTGGGTTCGCAAGGCGGTAATTTCAAAATCTTCAATCGGTTTCTGATCCAGCAAGATCTGCCCAGAAGTTGCATCCTGATAACGCACCAGCAGATTCACCAGAGAACTTTTTCCTGCACCAGAACGTCCTACCAGCGCTACTGTTTCACCGGCCTTGACCTGCAAATTAAAGTCATGAATAGCATGATGGCCATCATCATAAATCAAGTTAACATCTTTAAACTCGATATCGCCTTTTAGGCTATCAGTCAACGTCCCGGTATTTTTTTCCTCAGGCATATCCAGCAATTCAAATACTGAATGTGCTGCGGCCATACCCCGTTGAATCTTTTCATTGATATCCGTCAAGGCTTTGATTGGTCTTGCCAGCATACCCGCCGCAGTAATATAAGCAACAAATTCACCGGCAGAGGTGTCACCCAAGATTTGTGGGCGCAAGGCAATAAACATCACGATACTCAGTGAAATGGACATGATCAACTGAACGACAGGACTATTCAACTGTTGCACAGCGACCATTTTCAAGCCACGACGCAAGTTTTCAAGCGAGTTCTGTTTAAAGCGTTCCTGCTCAGAACTTTGCCCGCCAAAACCCTTGACGATCAGGTTGGCATTCACCGTTTCCTGCACTACATGGTTCACATCACCCATGGTGTCTTGTACTTGTTGCGATAATTTACGCATCCGTCTTGCAGCTTTACTGATAATAAAACCTATGACGGGTGCAAAAATCAGGATACACATGGTCAGACGCCAGTTGGTATACAACAGGTAGCCTAATAATGCCAGGGTGATCAAACCTTGTTGCAACAAGGTTCTTAGGGCTTCAGTTGAAGCAGCGGTTAGCTGTTCAACGTTATACATGATTTTGGCAGTAATATGCCCGCTGGTATTGTCCAGATAATACTGGGAAGGTAAGCGCAGCAATTTTGCAAAAACTTCCTGACGGATATTGAATACCAGATTCCGGGAAATTACCGCAGTAAAATATCCACCCATGAACAAACCCAAGCCCCGGAAGAACATGAGTATGACCACTAAAAACGGGAAAAGTGATGTGAAACTCTGGTCTTTATTTTGAATCGCCTCAATAATATATTCCAGTAATTTAGCGACAGAAACTTCCGTAGCCGCATTAATAGAAAAACCCAACAGGACAAGCAATGCAATGCCCCAAAACGGTTTTAAATAACTTAAAAGGCGAAGATAGACCTTAAAATCGTGCTTCACTAATAACCTCGGGTGGGTACTTTGGTACTGATATTAATATTTACAAATCCGAGCTGACCGGCCACGTCCATGACACGAATCACGTCCTGATGGCTGGCTTTTGCGTCAGCTGCAATGACAAACATTAAATCACGGCGTTCATTAGAAATCTGTTTAATTGCAGTATTTAAATCCGCGACTTCCTTACTGGCCAAGGATTGACCATTGACTGCGTAATGACCATTGGCATCCACAATCACTTCAACTTTCTGATCATAGCTTTTAGGCGGTACACCTTGCGCATCCGGCAAGGTCAGATTCATTCGGCTCATTTGGCTAAATGTCGTCGACAAAAGTAAAAAGACCAGAATAAACAGCAGACAATCAATCATCGGTGTCAGATTAATATGTACATCTTCCACCTGGTTGCGTTTGAATTTCATCATCCGCCTCCTAGCTGGCTTTTTGCATGTCTTGATCTATGTCTGCATGATTACGATAAAAAAGATCCGCATGAAACAAAGTCGCTTGCTGCTCAAGTTCAGCCACATATTCCTGAACAAGACGCTGAAAATAACGGTGCGCAAACAGTGCAGGAATTGCAATCAACATACCGGCTGCCGTGGTAATTAAAGCCTTGGAAATACCCGGCATCATCAATACCGGATCACTCCCGGTACCTACATCGATCATCAGGAAAGATTCAATAATCCCAAGTACAGTTCCCAATAAACCGAGTAAAGGCGCAACTGCACTCAAAGTTCCCAGAAAATTAATGTTTTTTTCCAGATAACCAATTTCCTGTGATGCCACCACTTCCATCTGTGCGCGAGCATACTGCTCACCTTGCTGCTTGCTGGCATAGCCTGCAGTAAATACCCGACCCAAAGTGCTTTGCTTTAAGGCCGCACTTTGATTCATTTTTTGCATGACTTGTGCTGTATTTTGCGAAGGCCCCATCAACAGTGTCAACGGAAGTACTGCATTCTTTTTCAGGCGAATCAGACGCTCGATCGAAATCGCCAGCATAAAGATAGAACACAAGACCAGGGGCAGCATAAGCCAGCCACCTGCTTTAACCAATTCCCACATCTAATTTATTCCCCAATAAAAAAAATATATAAATTATTCATCTTCTAAAATAGAAAGAATGCCATCCAGCTCTTCTAAAGAGTGATAGCTAATAACCAGTTTCCCTTTACCTTGCTTGTTATAGTCAATTTTAACATCTGCACTGAAACGCTCTGAAAGGCGCTGAGTCAATTGCTGAATATCCGGTGCTACAGCTTCTTTTACTTTTTCTTGTTTAGGTGTATTGAAATCACGGACTAACTGCTCGGTTTGACGAACAGACAGACTTTTTTCAATTACGATATCTGCAACTTTGAGCTGATCTTTAGCTTTTAAGGTTAAGATCGCACGTGCATGCCCCATATCCAGCAAACCCTGCTGCATAAAGTCTTTCACTTCTTCTGCCAGGCTAAGCAGGCGAAGTAGGTTACTCACTGTCGTACGCGCTTTACCCACGGTATCTGCAATCTCCTGATGGCTTAAGCCAAATTCTTCATGGAAACGTTGCAGAGCCATCGCCTGATCAATCGGATTCAGATCCTGACGCTGGATGTTTTCAATCAAGGCCAGTGCAATCGCAACCTGATCATTCAGATCACGTACAATCGCAGGAACCTCGGTCAAACCCGCCAGCTGTGCAGCACGCCATCGACGTTCACCCGCAATAATCTCGTATGGATAGCGTTCATCGTCAACCGGACGGATCACGATGGGCTGCATGATGCCATGCTTTTCAATCGATGCTGCCAGTTCCTGCAAATCCTGCTCATTGATATAACGGCGCGGTTGATATTCACCACGCTTGAGCAAGTTCACATCAATCTGTTTTAGCTGACCATGGTCAAGACCTTGAGCTTCGAGTTGTAATTTTTCTTTTTGAATTGAGCCTAGCAAGGCATCCAAGCCACGACCTTTGGCGAGTCCACGTTTCTTGACGGTCATGCTTTACTTCCTTTTTTCACTTTGCTTTTCTTTAATACTTCAGCTGCCAGATTTAAGTAAGCAACCGCACCCTTTGAGCTTTTTTCAAAATAAATCACCGGCAAACCGTGTGCTGGCGCTTCAGCCAGACGAATATTTCGTGGAATTACGGTTTCATACAGTTTTTTACCGAAATATTGTTCTAATTCTTCAGAGACATCACGGGTTAAGGCATTACGTGCATCGTACATGGTGCGTAATACACCGACAATTTGCAGGTCCGGATTCAATGCTTGCTGAATCCGATCGATGGTTTGGGTTAAATCAGCCAGACCTTCCAGTGCATAGTATTCACACTGCATTGGAATCAGCACACCATCCACGGCTGCCAAAGCATTGACAGTAATCAGGCTAAGACTCGGTGCACAATCGACAATGATATAATCAAATGAAGATTCAATTTCTTGCAGGGCATCACGCAAAATGAACTCGCGCCCTTCCTGCTCTGCAATCGCCAACTCAACCCCGGCCAGATCGCGGTTTGCCCCAAGAACCTTGTAACCGACTTCCGCTTTAGAGATCGCCGTTTCAATCGGCACTTCACCCAGCAGTACATCCGTGACCGAATAAAGCAGGTCATTCTTCTGAATGCCAGACCCCATGGTCGCATTGCCTTGCGAATCCATATCGACCAGCAAAACACGTTTTTTTAACACAGCTAAAGATGCCGCCAAATTTACTGCGGTTGTGGTTTTACCTACACCACCTTTTTGGTTTGCAATCGCAATAATTTGTGCCATGTTGACCCCGATTTTCCAAAAATTTTAAATACGTTTTAATAGAAGTAAATGACGCTGTTCGTCTAAGCGCGGAACTTTAAGTTCAATAATCTCACAACTAAATTCATTTTTTAAAGTAGCAACTTCATCTTCAGGAATTAAGCCTTTCATTGAGGCAATAATTGTTTGCTCATGCATATATGGCTTAGAAGCATCAACAAAGTCTGTTAATGATGCAAAGGCACGACTGGTAATCACATCAAATTGACCCAGCTCATTGATGCTGTCTTCATTTTCAACACGCGTTTGCACGGCAATGACATTTTTGAGTTTTAAGTCAGCAATAAACTGCTTAAGGAAACGAATTTTTTTACCGTTAGAATCCAGTAATACACATTCACGCTCAGGCTGACATAAAGCAATGATCATGCCCGGCATACCACCACCTGTGCCGATATCCAGCAATCTGCCCGCTGGCAGATCTTTCAGAATGCTCAGACTGTCGAGCAGATGCTTGACCAGCATTTCCTTAGGATCACGGATTGCAGTCAGATTATATGCTTTGTTCCACAGCACCAAAGCATCCTGATACTTGAGTAATAAATTTAAAGCCTCATCAGATAGCTCTAAACCCAAAGCCTGGCTACCCTGCTTTAGTTCTTGAAAAAACATGTGCATAAACAATCTACGCTCGAAAAAGTTAGGTGGAAGTATACCGTTTTCTCTATATTGGCACAGTAGGCAGTGCTTAGCGAATATTCACTTAAGCAAACTTCCCTTCACGGATCGCCGTATCCAGTGCCGTTAAACGCTCTGGGGTTCCTACGTCAACCCAAATGCCTGCCAGTTTAGAAGCTGCAACCTGCTGATTCTGCATTGCTGCTTTTAGCAACGGAGCCAAAGGACGTTTGCCAGTCTCTAAGACTTGGAACATCTTCGGATCAAGTACGGATACACCACTAAAAGTCAGGTTCTCACCTCCGACTTGCTGATCAAAGGTATAAGCTTTACCTTCTGCAAGCGTGAAATCACCCTCTGGGTGTTGTTCAGGGTTCTGCACAAGTACGAGATGCGCCAAATTATCCTTTAGATCAATATCCAGTAAAGGTGCAAAATCCATCGTGGTCCAGACATCACCATTTAACAGAATAAAAGGTTCATCACCGAGTAGCGGCAAGGCATTAATGATTCCACCAGCGGTTTCCAGACCTTCACCCTCATGTGACCAAAGGATGTTAATGCCAAATCGTGAACCATCGCCCAAAGCTTCTGCGAGTTTTTCACCGAGCCAAGCCGTATTGATGACAATTTCAGTAACACCGATCGCAGCCAGTTTTTCAATATGCCAGACGATAAGCGGTTTGCCACCTACCTCAAGCAAAGGCTTGGGGGTATGCAAAGTTAATGGGCGCATACGATTGCCGAGTCCTGCGGCCAAAATCATCGCTTTCATTTAGGCCGCTACCTCGTATGAACCATATTTTGCTTCAAAGGCAGGCATCACTTTTTCATGAATGAACTGCATGAATGGCTCTAGTTCTATATAAGCCTTAGACTCTTCAAGCAGATACCACATCACACGTGGTAAATCTTTGAGATAACCCGACTTGCCATCACGTTCAAACAGACGCACAAAAATACCGAGGATCTTGATATGACGCTGAATTGCCATCATGTCGGCATCTTTTTTAAACTGTTCAAAGTCACGGTTTTCTTTAACAGATGCTGGCAATAACTCATAGAAATTTTTGAACCAGCGATACACACGGTCGGCATTCCACTGCACATAAGCATCACGGGTAATCGAAATCAGGTCATAGGTATCAGCACCAATGACTGCATCCTGAAAATCAATCACACCGAGTTCGGTTTCATTGTCGATTTTCATCAGGTTACGGCTATGAAAGTCCCGATGTACAATTACCTGAGGTTGTGCCAAAGCGGTATTGGCCAGAATCGCAAAAGTGCGTTTGATCAAGGCGCTTTCTGATTCAGTCAGTTGAACCTTTAACGCTGGTAACATCCAGTCAGTCAGCAATTCCATTTCCGAGATCAGTTTTTCATAAGAATATGCCGGGAAATGCCCTTCTCCAGCAATCGATTGTAGTTGAATGAGCTGCTTAAAGCTTTGCTCATAATAGGCATCTACAGTCTCGTCATTCAGGAGATTCGACAGCAGCACATCACCAAAGTCTTCGAGCAGTAAAAAGCCATTTTCCAGGTCTTTTGCCACGATATGCGGAACACGCACGCCATGTGCATCAAAAAACTCATCTATCGTCACAAAAGGCACACAATCTTCTTTTTCTGGTGGTGCATCCATCAGCATAAATGTTTTATTATTCAGTTTGATTCGTGCATAACGACGGAAGCTGGCATCACCTGCTAAAAAATGAGTTTCAAATTGATCTGAACCGAGTACAGAGGCAATCCAAGATTGTATCAATTGTTCGCGTTGTGTATTCATTTGCAATTAATTCTAATACAGGCTGAGTTTTTAAAGTGCTAAGTGTAGCTACTTATCAACTTTTTCTCTATGATGCGACAATAATTAATTGCGATAAAAGCATGATTGGTTAATGAGACAAATGAAGCATCACTTTAAAATAAATCCTCTAGCGACTGCGATCTTAACCCTTTTATGTGGCAGCTCAGCCTCCGGCTATGCTGCATCAAATGTCTCGTCCGATGTAAATGCAGAACAACTCAAACAGCGCATAAATGAGACCTATCCAGGTGAAGCATTCTTTTCGCAATACTATGTCGACAAATCCTCAGCTGAAGCACAGCAGCGGCAGGAAAAATACTTAAGTTCGGCTTATTGTGAAGGCACCTGGGTGACCCCGATTGCCCCAGATGCAGCAACCGTTGCGCCAGATCAGGCTACATCTACCATTACTGCAGATTATGGACACTACAATCCAGCAGGTGACTCTTATTTAGAAGGCAATGTCATCATTGACCAGCAAGGTCGCCAGATTCGTGCTGAACGCGTAACGATTGATCAAACCCAGACCTATGCCAAAGCAGAAGGTCGGGTACAACTTGCTCAGGGTGGCCTGCTCTCACAAAGTGATGATATTAATTATAATTTAAAGACCCAAGAAGGCGACCTAAATAACAGCTTCTATATTGCCGAGCAGCAACATGCGCATGGTCGGGCAGAAAAGATCGCCAGAACCTCGACCGAGACGGTAGAACTGGAAAATGCGACCTATACCACCTGTCCACCTGAGCAAAAACCAACCTGGAAAATCCAGGCAGAAAAGATCAAGCTGAACCAGGAAACTGGACGTGGTGAAACCCGCAATACCAAGCTATATGTTAAAGATGTTCCGGTCTTGGCAGTTCCCTATTTCAACTTCCCGATTGATGACCGCCGCACTACCGGTATTCTGACGCCGACATTTGGCTTTACCAATGATGGTGGTCTGGAACTGGGTGTTCCGGTTTACCTGAATTTAGCGCCGCAATATGATGCGACGATTACGCCGCGTTATATTGGCGATCGTGGTACGATGTTAGACGGTGAGTTTCGCTATCTGACTGAAAATTATGGTGAAGGCCGTATTTGGGGAGGTTATTTACCTTCCGATGAAAGCTATAGCGATGAAGACCGTAAAAGCCTGCATTTCTTACATAACTGGCAGATCAATAATCAACTATCAACCAACCTTGAATATAACTACGCTTCAGACAAAGATTACTTTGCCGATCTGGATAATAACCCGAACTCTAAAACTGACCTGAACTTACGCCGTGCCTGGGAAGTCAATTATAAAAATGGTATTCCTGGCTTAAAGGCACAATTCAAAGTCGAAGACTTCCAAACCCTAGATCCAACCGTACTGGATGAAGATCGTCCTTATGCACGTCTGCCGCAGCTTTTAGTCAATTACAAAACTGGCAATCCATTGGGATTACAGCTTGAGTTTAATAACGACACAGCATATTTCCAGAAGGATCTGAGAAATTTCGCTGATACTGATCCAACGGGTGAGAAGGTATATCAACCGAGTGGTACACGGATCTATAATGACTTTTCCGTGCGTTATAATCATTTTACCCCGTGGTCATTCTTCATTCCTCAGGCGACTGTACGCAACATCAATACTTTCTATGATGAAAAAACCCAAAGCCGTAGCGCGTCTAGTGAAAATAATTCAATTGTGGTGCCACAATTCACGCTGGACACCGGCTTAATTTTTGAAAAAGAAGGTACGTATTTACAGACCTTAACGCCTCGTCTGTTCTATGCGTATTCACCTTATGAGAACCAGCAGAATCAGCCAAACTTTGATTCAGTCGTCGCTTCGATTAATTATGATCAACTTTTCAGTGCGCGTCGCTTTTATGGTAATGACCGCCTGGAAGACAATAACTTTGCCTCCTTAGGTCTGAGCTATAGCCTATTTAATGAAGAAGGTCTGGAGCGCCTGCGTGCCAGCGTTGGACAGAGCTTTTTCTTTGAAGATCGCCGTGTAACGTTGGAAAATGATGCAGATGAATTCGACCGTGAAAGTCATACTGGCCCTGTAATTCAACTGACCAGCCAGCTGTCAAATAATGTTCACGTTAATCTGAACTCAAGCTGGATGTCGAATGGATCGAATGCCCAACGAGATTTGCAGGTTTATTATACCGGTGAGCAAGGCAATCTTTATAACCTAGGCTATTTCTATCGCAAAGATATTCCGAACCGTCAAAAGAGCTATGATCATGTGGTGGGTTCATTTATCCAGCCGATTGCCAACAACTGGCGTCTGGTTGGACATGCCCAGTTTGACCTCGACAATAGTGTCGCACGGGAATATTTACTTGGCGTGAACTATGAGTCATGCTGTTGGGGAGTTTCTGTTTACGGTCGCTCATATTACAATGACTTAGACGACGTTAATGATTCAAGCGTCAAAGCCAAACGCGCCATTATGGCCGAGGTCAGCCTGAAAGGCTTAGGTGGGTTAAGCAGCAAACTCACCTCATTACTAGAAAATCGTATTCTAGGTTTTAACAATATCAATCAAACTTGGACAGAACGTTAATGAAGACAAAACAGTTAAAACAAATTTTTAAAGCAACCGCACTTGCGCTATGCCTTTCTTCAGCGATGACGACTTTTGCTGTTGCCCAACCTAAAGATGAAGTTGTAGCTGTAGTCGACAATAGTATCATTCTACGTAGTGACCTGGCTCAAGGTGTAGCCGAAATCTCACATCAGCTGCAAAAACAGAAAAAGGCAGTTCCACCACAACAATATCTTGAGCAACAAGCTTTAGAGCAACTGATTATTCGTCAGGCACAGCTTGAACAAGTTAAACGTTATAATATTCGTCCAGATGAAAAAGCTTTAAATGAAGCCGTCCTGAAAGTTGCCCGTGATTCTGGTTCACCGAGTCTGGAAGCATTCCAGCAGAAACTGGATGCCATGGCGCCCAATACCTATGCTTCTTTACGTAACCGTATCGCTGAAGATTTAGCACTGAATCGTTTACGTCAACAAATCGTGACTTCACGTATTCAAATTACAGATCAAGATGTTAAAAACTTCCTAAATACCCCGCAAGGTCAAGCTTTGCTTGGCAGTCAGGTCCATGTACTGCATTTACGGGTAAGCGGTGAAAATGCTGAACAAATTGCAACAAAGGTAAAGCAAGAATTAAATAGCAGCAATGACATTCAGGCGATCAGCAAAAAGTACAGCACTGGCGGCGTTAAAGTCGAAGCTGCTGATATGGGTGTGAGAAACCTGTCAGAAATTCCAGCAGAACTGGCTGCACGCGTGACCACCCTGCAACCAGGTCAAACTTCTGAACTGATTCCTGTCGCTGATGGTGTACATGTTCTGAAGCTCTTGGAACGTAAAGGTGGGGAACAGAAAGCCCTTGTTCCTCAATATTTAACACGACACATTCTGATTCAACCGTCTGAAGTGGTCAGTCCTGAAAATGCCAAACAAATGATTGATAGTCTGTATAACCGCCTCAAACAAGGTGAAGATTTTACTGTTTTAGCTTCAACGTTCTCCAATGATACTGGCTCGGCTCGTGATGGCGGAAGTCTTGGCTGGGTTAGCCCAGGGGTAATGGTACCTGAATTTGAACAGCAGATGAAAAGCACCCCAGTAGGTCAGTTCAGTAAACCATTTCAATCCCAGTTTGGCTGGCATATTCTGCAAGTGAGTGAAACACGCCAACAAGATATGACACAGGAATATCAGGAACGTATGGCTCGCCAATTGCTTGGTGAACGTCAATTTGATGCCGAATTAGATAGCTGGTTACGTGAAACGCGCAATAATGCTTATGTAGAAATCAAAGATCCTCAACTGGATCCTAAACATAACCGTTAAGCCTTACCATAATCCTAAAAAGCCAACGACATCTCGTTGGCTTTTTATTTAAAAAACTTAAAACTTACAGATCTAAAAAAACCTCTCATATAGAGAGGTTTTTTTCAATTCTCAAACTCGATTAACGATTGTTTTCATCGTCTGAAGAGTCTTCAAATTTAGTGTCGTTGTCAAAGCCAGCGCCTTGACCGCCAAAGCCAGCACCTTGACCACCGAAGCCGCCTTGACCGCCGAAGCCAGCGCCTTGACCACCGAAGCCACCTTGACCACCGAAGCCAGCGCCTTGACCGCCGAAGCCACCTTGACCACCGAAGCCGCCGCCTTGACCACCGAAGCCGCCGCCTTGACCACCGAAGCCACCAGCACCTTGACCGCCACCAAAGCCACCTGCAGCACCTTGACCACCGAAGCCCGCACCTTGTGGACCAGCAGGCGCGCCAGCAGGACGTGGATTACGTGCAGGTACTACAGTTGAAATTGCATGCTTATACACCATTTGGCTTACTGTATTTTTTAATAAAACCACATATTGGTCAAAAGATTCGATATGACCTTGTAATTTAATACCGTTTACCAGGAAGATAGATACTGGGATACGTTCCTTACGGAGAGAATTCAAGAATGGATCTTGTAAAGTTTGACCTTTAGACATGTTATAACTCCAAAAAAATTAAAAATCAGCGCAAAAACTATCTCTATTTTTCAATTAAAAATTATAAAAAAGATAGTCCCTAAATTTTGCTTTATCCGTGACAGTTTCGCAAGTCTTCTTGAGCCTGCTGTAGCGTAAAATATGTTGTAAATTTATGCTTTTCTTGCAAAGACCTTAACCACGTATATTGACGTTTTGCAAGTTGTCGTGTCGCAAATAAAGCTTTATCCTCCATTTCCCGTTGCTTTTCCTTGGTTTTATCAGCATTTTTTAAGAATTCCATAGCCTGACGATAACCCACTGAACGCATGGAAGGTAAATTTTCATTAAAATCGTATTTTTCAATTAAATTCACAACTTCATTTAAAAAACCGCTTTTCCACATAATTTCCAGACGTTGTTCAATACGCCCATGTAATTCTAACCGATCTGGCATCAGTGCATAATTATGGAAACTGTAACGATATGGTAAGTTTTTAGGTTGTTCTGCCTGTAGTTTTGTAATCGGCTCACCAGTCAATTTAAAAACTTCCAAGGCTCGAATAATGCGCTGCTTGTCGCTAACCTTGAATTTTTCACCGGCAATCGGATCGACTGCACATAATTCTGCATAAACCGCTTCCCAGCCCTCCTGCTCACCCTTGGCTTCAATCTCTGCCCGGATAGCATAGTCTGCACTTGGTAGGTTATCTGACAAACCTTCAAGCAAGGCCTTAAAATACAGCATGGTTCCGCCAACCAGAATCGGGGTTTTACCACGCACATGAATATCATCAATCAGGCGGCAAGCATCTTCGACAAAGTTGGCTGCAGAATACACTTCAAGTGGACTAATAATATCAATCAGATGATGCGGATAGCGCGCCAGTTCCTCTTTAGAAGGTTTGGCTGTACCAATGTCCATTTCCCGATAAACCAGTGCAGAATCGACCGAAATCAGCTCAAATCCCCCTTGCTCATACAGTTCACATGCCAAAGCGGTTTTACCACTTGCAGTTGGCCCCATTAAATTGATGACCGGCAATTGATTGGACATGTAAAACTACTCTCCTCGAGCAAAAAGTTTATCTAGTTGAGCCAATGGAAAGGCGCGCCAAGTTGGGCGGCCATGATTACATTGACTGGCAAATTCGGTTTGTTCCATCTGACGCAATAAAGCATTCATTTCCGACAGACTCAGGATACGATGCGCTCGTACTGCACCATGACAGGCCATGCCTGCCAAAATCTGGTCACGCTTCTGCAATAGACTTTGTGCCTGATCACCCGGATCTAAATCATTCAATAATTCAGGAATCAGGGCATCAAAATCTGCCTTGTGTAGAATAGCCGGCACACCACGTACAATGACTTGCTCATCACCATACTGATCAATTTCCAGACCCAAACGTGCGAGTTGCTCTTTCAGCTCTTCGACACGCATGGCCTGCATCCGGCTAATGTTTACGACCTTTGGAATCAGCAGTTGCTGTGACGTCCAGAATTCAGGTTTATCCCAGGCCGATTTCATTTGCTGCAAAACGATACGTTCATGCGCCGCATGCATATCGACAATAATCAGACCTTCGGTATTTTGCGCCAGAATATAGATGCCATGTAACTGGGCAATTGCAATACCCAAGGGATGTTCATCCACTTTGGTGTTTACATGTGTCTGAAAAGACTGCTCAGGGCTGAATGCTTCGGTTTCCAAACTTTCTCTCAGTGGAGCCAGATAACTTTTCAGGGCATTATTTAGCTGCTGCGAACCTGCATAGGATGTACTGTAGTCTCGGGCATAATTCACAGCTTGTGGATGTGAAGATTCAAAATCGGTCAGTACATCCGAAGCTTCGTTTTCATCTGCAGTAGATGTCGTTCTAGCTACCTGTTGCTGCGAATGCGCAGCCTGATGCAGGCTAAACTGCTCCTGATAGCGTGGTTGTGGCGCCACAAAATTAGGCTGTTGATCCTGTTTCATCGCCTCGGCCAGATCCGCAGTCGCAGTCTGGAATTGTGCCAGCGTTTCCTTGGCATAATGCCGCACAAACTCATGTACTTCACGTTGATTCAGGAAGCGAATTTCATGCTTGGTCGGATGGACGTTTACATCCACATTTTCAGGATCAACTTCCAAAAACAGTAAATAGGCCGCATGCTGATGACCATGCAAAATACCGTCATAGGCCATACGCAACGCATGGGAAATAGTTTTGTCTTTGACAATCCGGCCATTCACATAGACATATTGTAAATCCGCCTGTGCACGTGCATCTGAAGGATGACCAAGCCAGCCAGACAAACGCATGTTGATACTGTCTGCATCCATCCAGTAGGCATTTTCAGTAAACTGGCGGCCAAGCAATTGCTGTACCCGCTGAAAGCGTAAAGCCCCGCTATCTGCCACAGGTAAATTCAGTTTGATGCTTTCATTATGTTCTAGCACAAAACGGATATCAAAATGCGTTAACGCCATACGGCGCACGATTTCTTCGATATGACCAAATTCAGTGCCCGGTTTTTTCAGGAATTTACGCCGCGCAGGCACATTAAAAAATAAATCCTGAACCCGGATATGCGTCCCTTTTGAAGCCGCGACCGCTTGAATTTCCTGATGATCAAAAGCCGTGCCATTGACTTCGACCTGATAACCGATGCCCTCGTCACTTTGACTGCTGATCATGGTCAGGCGTGAAACCGCTGCAATCGACGCCAGGGCTTCGCCACGAAAGCCCAGACTGCTAATCGCATACAGTTCATCAGCGCTCTGGATCTTGCTGGTGGCATGGCGCATCACGGCCAAAGCCAGATCTTCAGCATGAATTCCGCGTCCATTGTCGATGATTTCAATTAAAGTACTACCGCCCTGTTCGACCCGAATGATCAGTTCTGTAGCACCCGCATCAATCGAGTTTTCCAGTAATTCCTTGACCACAGAGGCCGGACGTTCAATCACCTCACCTGCGGCAATCTGGTTGGCAAGTGCAGGATCAAGGGCACGAATACGGCGCAGACTTAAATCATTCGACATGTGAGAATTGACGCTCCAGAGCCTCTCGTAAGGCAAGATTCGATGAAATCAGACTTGCAGTACGAGTAAGTTCATCTTCAGATTTTAAAATTTCAATAATCAGGTCAGCTTGCGGAATTTCATCGCCACCTTTGGATGGCCATTCAAATAAAAATAGCGCATTCGGTGTTTCCAGATAATCCCGGATTCCCATCAGTTCCAGTTCATACGGATCATTCAGACGATACAGGTCAAAATGAAAAATATCCTGACCATTAATTTGATAGGGTTCGACCAGTGTATAAGTTGGACTTTTCACTGAACCTTTATGACCCAGCTGTTGCAAATAATAACGCGTTAACGTCGTTTTTCCTGCCCCCAGGTCACCAATCAGATATACGACTCCCGCAGGGAAATTTTCCGCCAGAACCTTGGCCAGTTTTTGGGTATCGTCTTCATAATTTAAAGTGACATTAAATGAATAAGGCATATTACTCACGACATGATGCAAAAGAATAAATATGATAGCATCGCCACGCTTTAAAAGCCTATTCACCTGTGTGAGAAACTGTATTTTTTCACAGCATCTGTCCCTTAAGAGGTTAATCTGCCTGCCATGCAACCAACTGTTGATTTTAACCCGCCTATGCTGAATGGGGTCAGTGCCAGTAAAGTGTTTTTGCCAGCCAGTCCGGATATACCCCTGACAGTTCTTGCTTATTTATGCGCGCAATTTGCGCATATTACAGCAGATGAATGGCAGTCCCGTTTCAACGAGGGTCTGGTCTATGATGCTCAGGGCAATCAATTATCAACAGATAGCCCATTTCAGCCCAATAGCCACTGTTTTTATTACCGCTTTTTGGCACATGAAGTGCATGTTCCTTTTCAACATCAGATTTTATTTGAAAATGAGCATTTCATGGTGGTCGATAAACCGCATTTTTTGACCATGAGCCCGACCGGACAATATGTGCAGGAAACTCTATTGGTTCGTCTTAAAAAGCAAACCGGTAATGAACATTTAACGCCTATTCACCGGTTGGATCGTGAAACGGCAGGTGTGGTCCTAATTTCCAAATGCGTGGAATCGCGTGGCCTATATCAGCAGATGTTTGCTACACGTCAAGTGCAGAAGACTTATCATGCGATTGCAGCTTATCAACCTGATTTAAAATTTCCATTGATCACGCGATTAAGAATGGAAAAGGGACAGCCTTTTTATACCATGCACGTGCTAGACGGAACGCCAAATAGCGAGACAGCGATTGACCTGCTGGAACACAACACAGAATGGGCTAAATACGAGTTGAAACCGCATACTGGCAAGCAGCATCAATTACGGGTGCACTTGAATCATCTGGGTATTCCGATTCAGCACGATCCCTTTTATCCACAGGTAGCACACAAGGCGGAAGATGATTTTTCTGCCCCTTTAAGTTTATTGGCCAAACATATTCAATTCATCGATCCGATCACGCAGAAAAGCATGAATTTCAGCTCGCAACTTGAATTGACACTGTAAATCGCTTGTCATTACAGATTATTTTCTAAAATCGGTCGCTTTAAGATTGAATTTCAAACGTAATTGATTAGAATAAAGGCGAAAAGTTAAGTAATTTAAAGCTTTAAAAATATTATGAGAAAAACTGAAGTTTATCAAATTCGCTTGGACTCGCAAGAGAAGAAACAAGCCTTTGCGGTATTTAAGCAATTGGGGATTACGCCAGCTCAGGCCGTGCGTCTTTTTTTCAAGCAGGTGGTGATTACCAAATCGATCCCCTTCTCGATTGAAAACCAGAATATCAATCTGGAACAGCTGATCCGACTGCGCAAGCTGAAACAAAATGAAGCTAAAACCGAGCAAAATGCGCTTTCCAGTTCTGCCCTGAATCTATTGGATGAGCAGGAAATTGCATTGGATGATGATCATCTTGATTTATTTGAAGAACTGAATGCCATTTTGGGTGAAAGCGACAAAATTTAACATTGTTGCATTTCCGAACAATTTCTAAAGCCTGCCACTCATAAACTTCGCTATGCTTGATGCTGATAATCAATAAAAAATTAGCATGGAGTATGCAATGCTCGTACGACGCGCCCAGTCAGCAGACCTGAATCAGCTGGCGATATTATTTGATGAATATCGACAGTTTTATGGTACGTCTTCCAATCCTGAACTCTCTTATCAATTTTTAAAACAGCGTTTTGAAGATGGGCAGACTGTTATTTTTATTAATACCAAAGATGATACTTTTACCGGCTTTATTATCCTGTATCTGGGTTTTTCTTCAGTGGCCTGCTCGACCTATTATATTCTGGATGATGTCTATATCACCCCGGTTTTTCGGCGTCAGGGCGCAGCCAAACAACTGATTGATACCGCGATTTTATTTGCCAAACATGAACAGGCCTTAAGAATCACCCTGGAAACCCAAAAAAATAATTATCAATCGCATAAATTGTATGAATCTATGGGATTTATCAAGGATGATGAATTTCAGACTTATCACTGTTTCCTGAAGTAAGTCCTAATCTTTTCATCACATTTCAAGCGAATAAAAAATTTATTATTCTGAGCGGAATTTGGCCTGCGCCACCTGTTCTGCATTTAAATACAACCATTCTCCTTCAGCCAGTTCAGGCAAGGCCAAAGCACCAATCTGTGCACGATGTAGCTGTTCAACTTTATTACCTACTGCAGCCAGCATACGCTTCACCTGATGATAGACGCCTTGATGAATGGTCATTTGCAGACGATTTTCAGCCAATCGTGTCACTTCGGTAGCTGAAAAAATGCCTTTTTCATTTCTTAATTCAACACCTTGTTCTAGTTGCTGAATCTGTTCATCCGTGACGGCATCCGCAGTTTGCATCTGATAAACTTTGGCGACATGCTTTTTCGGATGGGTGAGCGCTTGCAGAAACTGTCCATCATCGGTCAGCAATAATAGTCCGGTGGTATCCTGATCCAGACGGCCTACACACTGAATCCCCCGATTCAGCAAAATGTCATCAAACAGGTCAAACACACTAAAATGATGCGTCGCCTGATGCGAACACTCGTAGCCTTGTGGTTTGTTTAAGGCGATATAAACTTTTTCCCGATAGGTATGACTTTTACCATAAACCTCGAAATTTAAATGATTTAAATCCAGGTTATATTTAGGATTGTCAACCACTTCATCTTGAATTGAAACAGCACCATTTTTAATCAGTTGCTGACAATGCTTGCGGGAGCCGAAACCTTGTGACTGCAACATTTTTTCCAATAGCATCTGTTTATACCTGTATCGAGTGAAGACCTGTGCATTCTATCCTGAAACAGTCATGAATTTGGTCTCTTCCGCTGTTTTCTAGGTATCATGCGTTGAAAAGCTCTACAATAGCTTTATTTTTCATTCTTTCTCTCCCGCTTATGTCGCAACTTGATCTGAATCTGATTGTTCTTTTGGTTTTACTGGCTTGCGGTATTTTCAGTCACAATAGCGCCGTCACCATTGCTGCAGCGGTGTTAATCGTTTTGAAAATCACGCCTCTCAGCAGTTTATTGCCTTATGTACAGGCGCATGGTTTAAATATCGGCATTATTATTCTGACCATTGGTGTTCTGACACCGATTGCCAGTGGCAAAATTTCAGGAGAAAGTATTCTCAAATCTTTCCTGAGCTGGAAGTCTTTGCTGGCAATCGCGATTGGGGTTTTTGTTGCTTGGCTGGGCGGACGTGGAGTGAAGCTGATGTCAAATCAGCCAGATGTGGTGGCCGGACTGTTATTAGGCACAGTGGCTGGTGTAGCAGTATTACGCGGTGTTCCAGTCGGTCCTTTAATTGCGGCTGGGATTTTATCGTTATTGATTAGTACACAATAAATGTACAAATCATCAGCACGCATCACCAGTACGCAAAAATTTCTCAAAAATACATCACATGACCGGAAATATGCAGATCACCCATTGATTATCTTGCGCTAAGCTTTAAAGCAGTGCTTCAGGCTTGCTCAGAAGATACTATCAAATCAACGGAATATTTATTAATTCGATCTTTCAAAATTCAAGCAAAGGAAAGTGAATGATTTTTAAAAGCGGTGACCTGATAAAAATCAGAAATTCAATAAATGACACCTACCAGTCTAATCTTTCAAAGCATAGACCAAACTTTCTACCATCTGACCATTTTCCAAATATACTTTAACCGGAATACGTTGATATTCATCGCCTTCAAATACATCCAGCTCATTCCAATATTTAGGGAGATTCTCGGATATGAATACATAACCGGTAACAGTCTCTCCCGAATCACTGAGCTGAATACCCGGGCTACCCAGCTCAGCACCCCAACCGCGCTGCTGCAAATGCCCACGAATATAACCGGCTTTCCAGCTTCCCCCAATCCGTTCCATCACATGGGCATTGGGTTGCTGCGGACGAAGCGTGCCGTATACGAATAAACTGTGCATCTTAAGAACTCTTAAACATCATTTTGATGATTACTCTACAAATAGTAGTGCTAGACGCACCTGGTCATAAGCCATTTTAGGCGTAGTCAATTCCACAATCGGACGCAGCTTAATAGAACCGTCATCATTAAAATGTTCCGAATTTTGACGCTTGGTCAAGCGTTTATAAATCTTGCGCACCTGCTCCACGACCTCTTCACCCGGATGTGCCAGCGAGATATCCAGCCCCTGCTCTTTATGCAAACGCCCCAAATGATTGATGATGGTTGCCGGGGTCAAACCACGTTCAGTCGCGATATCGGCAATTTCATAACCTTCTTCAAACAGTTCACGCGTTTCGTCTAGCGTTGCAGCGGCATAGCTTTGCTTACCCCCATTCTTGGAAATTTTCTTCTCATTGCGCTGGATTTCAACTTCATTCAAAGTCCCGCCACAATGTCGGATAAAGGCCTTATGCTGTGCCGTCAAATCGACATTTTCAAAATTCGCTTCGGCTTCATCAGAAAGTTCCTGAAAACGGCGATCGGCTTTAATCGCCAGACTATCGAGCTCCAAAGCCTGTTCATTAAAGCCTTTTAAACGTAAGCCATTTAAGCTTTTTAAACGGGACAAGGCGACATAGCCCTGGCCTTTTTCAAAGGTATGACTCAGATCAATCTCAGCAGCTTCCAGGGTCATGCCTTGTGATTTATGAATGGTAATTGCCCAAGCCAGACGCAATGGAATCTGCTGGAAACTGGCAATGGTTTTACCGGCCTCATTGTCTACCGACCAGGTTTCAGGCTCAACCACCAGTGTAGTACCATCGGTCAATTTGACTTTAGGCAGCACACCATATTCATCATCCTCTTCAAAACTGATGACTTCGCCCAGACTGCCATTGATATAACCCATATCAAAGTTGTTTTTTACAAACATGACTTTGGCATGTTTTTTCAGGGTTAAAGCTTCAGGCGCTCGCACTGACGATTTTAAGGTTTCGATCAGCTTTTCATTGCCATCGCACTGCGCATCAAACTGACGCGGATCATTGTCAATTTCATTTAGATGCTTAAAGTTAATAATGTCTACATCCATATTATGCGTATACAGGCGCGTATAGGTATCGCCGATTTCTTGATGTCGGGTTGCCTGTAAAGCCGTACGATGTTCATGGCTAATCGCCTGTGCACGAATCGCGTTCAGGATGTCATTCAGATAATCATTGCCCTGACGATGCTGCTCGGTCAGGTAACAGACGCGAAACTTGGCTTCAACCCACGCATCTGACATAAAGCAGAATTTGTCGCGGTTGCGCTCATCATTTTTACCAACTGGTGGCAACTGGAAAAAGTCACCCGCCACAATCACCTGAATACCGCCAAAGGCTTCATCGCTGTCTTTGAAATATTTCAGCACCTGATTCACCAGATTCAGCTGCTTGGCATGCAACATGGAAATTTCATCAATAATCAGGACTTGGGCATTTTCCAGATGTTCTTTTAAGTATTTGCGCTCTTTCATCCGCTTTAAGTCTTCTTCAGACAAAAAGTCTTTAATACCAATGCCTGCCCAGGTATGAATGGTCATACCGTTCATATGTGTGGCTGCAATACCAGTAGATGCAGTAATGGCAACGGCGACCTTACGTGCCTTTAAATAATTAATATATTGATTCAGCGTATAGGTTTTTCCTGCACCGGCAGAACCGGTTAAAAAGACATTTTCTCCTGCTTTGAGTAACTTAAGGGCAGTTTCCTGTTTCATAAGAGCAATACCGTAAAAGAACGGCTATAGCCTAACGATTTTTAGCGGAAAAGTTAAGCGTCATGGAGGAAAACAAGCTGTATTGAACTGTCAGGCCTGCAAGTTGAGCCAGTTAATAAAATGCATGGCGATATTGCTGTATTCAGCTTCTGCTTTCTGGTTGTTCGGATATTCCAGCTGATCAAAAATCACCTGCCCATTCACCAATTGACACCCCAAGATCAAGGGTAGGCGCACAGCCGGATGAGACATGCGAAAGGCCACATACTGCCCTTCCACAATTTGCTGGGCATAGCTTGCCGCCAGACAGTTCCTGAAAATTTTAGATTCCTCTAAAATCCGCTCCAAAGTTTTAAGCTCTTCAAAACGCCAGTTGAAATACAGTAAAAATGAAACCTGAGTGATTGGTGTCCAGTTCACCAGTGCAAACTGTTTTTTCAGCTTGGCGATCATTTCCTGCTTTTGAATCTGATCATGCCAGACGACCGCCTGATTAAACAAACTGGTCCAGCTCAGGTTTTTCGGTATTTCTGTATGACTGGAAAAATACTCTACTAGATAGTCACGCACATAACTGTCAAAAAGCGACTCACGTACATGCCCGCTTTGCAAATAAAACAGCTGCCTGAACTCAGTAAAAGGAATGCGATAACGGTGCAGAACATTATAAAAATCACGGTTCTGCTGACTTTGAGGCTGAATATACACCAGAACCTCATCGGGTAAATGCGCCGTAATTTTATATAAATGCTGCATATAAGCTTGCATCATCCGGCTCAAGTTCAGGTAAACCTTTTTGGTCAGCTGATCATCCATTTTGACTACATTGCGCAGCAGCTCCATCCATTCGTCCAGATACAGAATTGACGGACTAATCGCAATCCGCTGATCCTCGATCGATTGGCGTGTGCCTTTTAATACCACCGCCTGATTATGCTGGTGCTGAAACCAGTCATGCTGCATCGCATATTCATGCATGCTATGAATAAACAGTCGCGCCGAGACATATTGAAAATATTGTAAGGTCGCCAGAATAATCTGCGGATGAATATGATGGCTGTCTACAAAACTTAGGGCCGTTACTGCGACCCGCACACTGCTATGCTGGATATTATTACTGATCCAGTCCAGTACCTCGGCCGATTGCTTAAAGATCCAGTTCACGGCACGATGACAGTCAAAAAGTGGCAATCGGGCTACTTTTTTCTGCCATAAATACGGATGATTTTCCAGGAAATTCCGTTTGGATAATAAATCATCCCGATGCCACACGTCCCGGTTCATCAGACGGACAAAACCGAGCAGGTTACTCTGCTCCTCAGCATGCCGATACAGCAAGCGGATATCATCGGTGTGATCATTCAGTTCATGCAAATTAAAGCGCTCTTCAAAAGACAGCAACATAATCCGGAACATCGCCGGAGGCAAAAACTGTGCGGCGCTAAAACAGAACTCATCCAGACTGTCCATCAATGACTGGATCGACAGGAATTCATCCTGCTGTAGACACTCCAAAGAAAAAGCCTGTTGCAAGCTTTCAAGAATCTGCTGTGGAATCTCTTGTTCATCCTGAATAAAGTTTTGCATGACGGGTGTTGTATACAACCCGGCCTTGATCAACTGCTGGTCGACAATTTCAGCCTGAACAATCGACATTTGCTGCAGAAATTCGAACACCCGTTCCGGGCCATTGACCCACGCATAAACCTGAGTCAGGATAAGTTGGCGTAACTGTTTGGCTTTGTCGCGTAAATACAGCGAATGCTGTGGTTTTAAATCGCCGGTCAGGAAATAGATATCCTGTAAAAAGAATTCCTCTAGTGCTTCTGCCTTACATTGCTGGAAATAAAAATGACTGTCTAGCAAAGCAGGTGCAGTTCCAGAGTCTAGTGCACGTGGAGCATGAAACTGGATATGAAACAGGCCATCCACCAATTCAATCCGGTGTTGATCCTGCTGAATTTTTATTAAATTTTGTGCATTCAGATGACCAATCATCGCCATCTGATCAAGATAAAGCTGGTTCAGCTCCGGAGAAATCCGTAAACATTGTTGTGCCAACAACCTTAAAGGTGCTACCAAGCTATCCTGTTCCATACGCACACCTCGGTCATCTTAGAATCATCTTATTTTTATATTGGATCATGCTGAGTCCTTGATCGCCAATCAGTGAACACTTAAAAATACATTATGGCATCACTTGCACTATAAAAAAGTCCATGCATCCTTTTTCCTAAAAATAGAACATCTCAATAGATCATAGCCTAGATTTTACAGGAAGAATTTTTCTTTTTTAGTCTTGCTGACGTAGCGCCTTAAGCTCGGCCAAGCCGGTATAAATATGTTGCTGCAAGCTGTGTCGAAATGCAATCAGCTCTTCCTGAGTCTGAACCTGAGCAATCGATTGTCGCGGCATAAACTGAAAATAAAATGGCAGGCGTTTTGGGAATAATCGTTTAGGCAAAGATGGAATCACATCGCCCTGACGTAATAATTTATTGAGTTGTGGTACTTTGAGGAGTTTTTGAAAATATTTATGCTGGATGATCTTATTGGCATCAAAGCCAATCTCATAGACTTCATCCCCACCAAGCGCAGCAAAAGGGACAATATCATAGTTGAATTCCTGAGCCAGCTTTAAAAATCCGTAGCGTTGCTTCCAGATCAGTTGATACTGTTCACCCTGACGTTTGAGTACTTCGCGTCCACCTCCCGGAAAGACCAGAATAGAATAACCCTGCTGCATCACAGCACGTACATAATGCTGGATGCCATCGACTGCCCCAAACTTTTTCACGGCTTCACGCCATAGCGGTACATAAAAATGGCTATGATCCGCAATACTGACCACAGCCACCTTATGTTCGTTATAGAGATAATCAATCAGCATCGGCGAATCAAAGATGCCGTACATGGAATGATTACCGACATACATTGCAGGCCGACTGGCATCAATATATTCTGCCCCTAAAAAGGTAGGGGTAAAATATAATTTAGATAAGGCACTTAAGCGTCTAATCCATTGCCCATCATGTTTGACCTGCAAGCTGTCTGCTCCTTATCTACCCCGAATTATGCCACGCGCTTTTGGACCAGAATCGAACCTACCGAATAACCGGCACCAAATGAGCACAACACGCCATATTCACCATCTTCAACTTCATGTGCAGTACGGTGCAAGGCAATGATCACCCCAGCAGAAGACGTGTTGGCAAACTCGTTCAGAATGATCGGTACCAGACCAGGTTTGGCATTTTCTTTACCAACCACCAGTTTCAGGATCAGTTCATTCATGCTGGCATTGGCCTGGTGTAACCAGAAGCGTTTAACACCTGTCGGCTCAATCTGATTCTTTTCCAGTTGCGCAGTAATCATTTTCGCAACCAATGGACAGACTTCTTTAAATACCTTACGACCATCCTGACGGAAACGTTTGTCGTCAATGTCAGCATTTTCAGAAGTATTCAAGAAACCAAAGTTATTGCGGATGTTATTTGAGAACTGGGTAAACAACTCAGAATCTAGAATTTCAAAACCGGTTTTGCTGTCAGTATTTTCAATAATTGAAGCGGTTGCCACATCACCAAAAATAAAGTGACAGTCACGTGAACGGAAATCGGTATGTGCAGAGGTAATTTCTACATTCACCAATAACACACGGCGCGCGCCTGCTTTGATCGCATCATAAGCCTGTTTCAGACCAAATGTTGCTGCAGAACACGCCACGTTCATGTCATAGGCATAGCCTTTGATACCTAGAGCGGTTTGAATCTCGATCGCTACGGCAGGATAAGCACGTTGCAAATTCGAGCATGACAAGATCACGATATCAATGTCTTCGGCAGTCACACCGGCATTTTCCATCGCCTGTTTGGCTGCGATTACGCCCCATTCTGCTTGCAGTGAAATTTCATCATCTGCACGTTCACGTAAATTAGGACGTAAGCGTTTTGGATCAAGAATGCCTGATTTTTCTACGACATAACGGCGTTGTACGCCAGATGCTTTTTCAATAAAGTCTGCACTAGAACCACGACGTGCTTCAACTTCGCCTGCAGCGATTTTGTCAGCATTTTCGTGATTAAACAGTTCCACATAAGCATTTAAACTTTCAACTAATTCTTCATTGGTGATGACATGTTCCGGATGGAATAAGCCCGTACCCGTAATGCGGATGCCCATGTAAAATTCCTTATCTGAATTACCTATATCTTAACTGATTCCAAGACGATCCCATACTTTTTGCAAGCGAGTTGGAGACACGGGTGCTTTTGTTTTCATCGGTTGTGAAAACAATGAGATTCTTAACTCCTCGACCATGAAATACAATTCTTTCAGGCGAGGGTCATCTTTAAACTGAAATAATTTTTCCATCCATTGATCAATTTGGTCAATGGCGGAATTGTCCCTTTGTAGATTATTGGGCAAGCGCTCTAAACGCAAGATCAAGGCTTTCAAATAACGTGGAAATTCAACCCAGACATCGGAAGGTTTACGATACACAAAGTCAGAAAGGCTCATTAAATCAAGTTGATCTTCAATATCATTGATATTTTTTTCAAACACAGAATGATCTAAAACCAATAATTTCCGGCGGATTTCCTGCCACTGGATATAAATATCCGTGATCTCTTTCAGGGCAACTTGGCCATAAGTCAAGAAAGATTTTTTTACATCCTCAACCAGTTTTTGGAACTCTTGCGCATTGACAGGAAGCTCATTAATGGACATGTGTATTGTGGCATAAACTAACATTTGTTCCAGTTGTGCCTTATCACCGAGTGGTGAATAAGCCAGCGCCAAAGGTTTCGATATCTGTTTTTTCAACTGACGGGTCAAGTCTCCGAGTTGCATATGCACCAGTCGGATCACCCCTTCACGATGTTTTTTGACCGCTTCAGCCTGATCATTAAAGGTCTGAATCACCACACCCGATTCATCTTTCTGCTCCAGCGCAGCGAAGGCTTTGGTCGGAACCAGCGCCTGATACTGCTTGACCACGACACCGGTGACTTTTTGCGAAGCTTCAAAGACAAAACTTTCCGGGAAGGTTTTAAATTCGCCTTTGAGCTGTTTGACCGGACTATGCGTTTCAGTCCGGCAGCGTGCTTTCAGCTCTGCCAGATCACGCCCCTGCTCAATAACACGGCCTTTTTCATCAGTAACTTTGATAAATGGCAACAGATATTGATCTACCCGGTCAAAACTGAAATCTTTCTCAGTGATTTGGTCACCACGCAACTGGAATGCCAAGAAACTAAAAATATGTTTCTGTAAATCCTGCGCATCCACTTTTGCCATGAGCTTTTGTGCAGTATCCGGAATCGGCACCAGATTACGGCGCTTATCCTTCGGCAAAGCTTTTAGCAATGCTTCAATTAGCTCCAGACGCCAGCCGGGAATTCCCCATGACCAGATACCTTCATCGACCTGTGCCAAGGCTTGCAGTGGAATTTTAACTGTCGCGCCATCCTCATCATGACTCGGGTCAAAGCGATAAGTCGCCCCCAGACGCAGGCTACCATTCTGCAAATAGTCCGGAAATTGTTGTGTGGTTGGACGATCATTTAGCCACAGCGCATCGTCATCAACAAATAAATAGCGTGGCTGTTGAGGCTCAACCGTGGCACGCCAGTCTTCAAAAGTACGACGGCTGGCTACTTCAGACGGCACTTTGGAAGCATAGAACTGGTAAATGGTTTCTTCATCAACAACCAGATCACGACGGCGCAGCTTGTCTTCTACCCGCTCGACTTCTTCCAGTTTAAGCAAGTTATGCTTTAAAAATGGTGGAGTAATCCCTAGATGACCGGTAGTTAAAGCATCCCGCAAGAAGATTTCATGTGCAGCTGCCTGATCAACTTTTTCATAATTGATTGGGCGTTTCGGCTCAATGATCAGACCAAATAATGAAATCTGATCATAGGCATTCACTACACCAGCTTTTTTCGACCAGTGCGGTTCAAAATAATGATGCTTGAGCAGGTCACGTGCGGCTAGCAGAATCCATTCCGGTTCAATCTTGGCCAGGGTACGTAAATACACCTGGGAGGTTTCGACCATTTCAAAGGCCATCACCCACGGCGTATTGGTCTTGTGCAAGGTAGAAGCCGGGAAAATCCGCGCTTTTTGCTGACGTACTGCCATAAAGACATTACGCTCATCGGTCTTGTTGGCGATAAACGATAACAGACCGGTCAACAAGGCACGATGCAAATTCTCATAACTGGCTTTCTTTTCATTAAATGACAGTTTTAAGCCCTTAGCCAAATCCACCAGCTGCTCATGAGTTTTCTTCCATTCACGCAGACGCAGCCAGCTCAGGAAATGATTTCGTGCAAATGTACGGCGCTTACTCTCGCTCATGCTATCGCGGTTATTGTGTAGCGTTTCCCAAAGCTTGATATAGAACAGGAAATCAGAATCGGCTTCACGGAATAATGCATGCTTCTGATCCGCCTGCATCTGTTTATCCGCAGGACGTTCACGTGGGTCCTGAACTGCAAGTGCTGCCACAATCACCAGCACTTCATTCAGCACGCCAAAATGTGCACCACCAAGAATCATGCGGGCCAGACGTGGATCGATCGGCATTTTCGCCATTTGATAACCGATTTTGGTAAGCTCAAGTTTTTTCTCGGATAAAGCCCCCAGCTCAATCAATAACTTACGCCCATCATTCACCAGACGGTGATCTGGCGGTTCAATAAAGTCGAAGTCTTCCAGTGAACCCAGCCCCAAACTTTGCATCTGTAAAATCACCGATGCTAGGTTGGTTCGCTTGATCTCCGGTTCGGTAAACTCAGGACGGCTGAGGAAGTCATCTTCAGAATACAGGCGTATACAGACACCCGGCGCAATACGGCCACAACGGCCTTTACGCTGGTTCGCGGCTGCCTGAGAAACAGCTTCAATCGGTAAACGCTGCACCCGTGAACGATAGTTATAACGTGAAATACGCGCAAAACCGCTGTCAATTACATAACGGATATTCGGAACGGTTAAAGCCGTTTCTGCTACGTTGGTGGCAATAATAATGCGTCGCCCACCACCAGAAGGATTAAAGATTTTTTGCTGTTCAGCCAGCGCTAGACGCGCATATAAAGTTAATACTTCCGTATGGCGTGGCCCATGTTTGATCAGGGTTTCCTGTAGCTCGCGAATTTCCTGTTCAGTACTGGCAAAAATAAGGATGTCGGCATGTTCAGGATGGCCTTTTTCCTGTGCATCCTGAAAGCATTCTTCAACTGCTTTGACTACGGCACGGGGCAGGTTTTCTTCAAAATCATCAAACTCATCATCATCACTACCGCCAATGCTCATTTCCGAGATCGGGCGATAACGCAGCTCAACTGGGAAGCTGCGGCCTTCCACTTCAAAAATTGGCGCACCATTGAAATAACTGCTAAAACGGTTTACATCCAGGGTTGCTGAAGTAATGATGACTTTCAGATCGGGACGACGCGGCAACAGCTGCTTCAGATAGCCCATAATGAAGTCGATATTCAGCGAACGTTCATGCGCTTCATCAATAATAATCGTGTCATATTTGGTCAGGTAACGGTCATGCGTCAGTTCGGCCAGTAAAATACCGTCAGTCATCAAACGCACAATTGAGTCTTGTGAACCCTGTTCCGTAAAACGTACTTTAAAGGAAATTGATTCACCGAGTTTTTCGCCAACTTCTTCGGCAATACGCTGTGATACGCTGCGGGCTGCCAGTCGACGCGGCTGGGTATGTCCGATCATTCCGGTCAGGCCACGTCCAGCCAGCATAGCAATTTGCGGTAACTGGGTGGTTTTACCAGAACCGGTTTCACCAGCTACAATAATAACCTGATGCTTTTGAATCGCGGTAATCAGCTTGTCAGCATACTGGGTTACCGGCAGATCCTGATTTAGCTTGATGTTCGGAAGACGCTCAAGCCGTTGCCGTACTTTCAGATTGGATTTTTCAAATAATTCCTGATACTGCTTAGCATCTGCATCTTTCCCTTTTTTCAGTCGATTTAAACGGTGACGGTCACGCGCCATTATCCATTGATCTACATTTAAATGACTCTGCACAGAGAAAACACCCACATCAAAAAACCGGAAAGGTTTATTTTACTTGGTTCATTAGATTTCAGATAGTCGTAGTTCTGTTAAGTGCCGGACAAATTGGCTTTGGCTGCCTGATTTCTCTCAATTCCGCACTATAAACCTGTCAAAATATCTAAATGACACGCATGAGTTTCCCTGATTAGATTTAATCATAAGTCCAAGTTTGGAATTGATATTTAAATTATTTTGTGGAAATTATGCTTTTTTCCGAATTGACCCTTGAATTTTTTGGTTTCAACATCATGTTTGCTAGCACGAGGAAAAAGAGATAATTTTGTCATCAGGCCATCATCTTGATGCTGCTCAATGAACAAAGCGATTTTGCCAAAGTGGCGCGTTTTTACTTAATTCGGTTTTTCCGATGTTTGTAATGTAAAAATACCATTTTAGCATCAACCAAAATTTCGATACTCTTATTCAAAATCAAAGACTACCTCAATCATGGAGACAATGATGAGCTTAATTAATACTGAAGTTAAACCATTTAAAGCAACTGCATTCCAAAACGGCAAATTCATTGAAGTTACTGAAGCTGACCTGAAAGGCAAATGGTCTGTTGTATTCTTCTACCCAGCTGACTTCACTTTCGTTTGCCCGACTGAACTTGGTGACCTTGCTGACAACTACGCTGAATTCCAAAAACTAGGCGTTGAAATCTACTCAGTTTCTACTGACACGCATTTCACTCACAAAGCTTGGCACGATTCTTCAGAAGAAATCAAAAAAATCCAGTATGTAATGGTTGGTGATGCAAACTGGACTCTTGCTAAAAACTTTGACGTATTAATCGAAGCTGACGGCCTTGCTGATCGTGGTACTTTCGTGATCGATCCAGAAGGTAAAATCCAAATCGTTGAAATCAACGCTGGTGGTATCGGCCGTGACGCTCAAGAACTTCTTCGTAAAGTTAAAGCAGCTCAGTATGTACACGCTCACCCAGGCGAAGTTTGCCCAGCTAAATGGAAAGAAGGCGATGCAACTCTTGCTCCTTCAATCGACCTAGTGGGTAAAATCTAATTTTAATTAGATTGAACTGATTCAAAAAAACCACGCTTTTTAGCGTGGTTTTTTATGGTTTGAACTTTTATGTCAGTGCAATACGGGAGTTTATTTTTTTAAATTATTTTATTAGGACTTTAAATATTGCAGTCCTATTTCTTTCTTGATCCATCATATAAAAATTCAGGCATATCTTTTGCTTCGCTTTCTCATAATCCTTACCGATTCTTACAATTGAGCTATACATCTGCAGAGCCATATGGCATAAGTTCAAATGATAAGATAAGAAATATTCAGTGGAGGAACGCATATGCAAAAACTGCTTACCGTGATTTCTTGGAAATACAATCCCTCAAGCCGCCACCTGAAAATTGTATACAGTAATGGTCATGCCGAGCTGTATCATCCCGTACCTGAATTTATTTATGACAACCTGTTAAGACGCCAAGACAAAGCCGCATTCGTAGAAAAGTATCTCGAATATAATTTACATTTTAATAAAATTTGCATGGATTGAAGTGAATCCATTTAACGAAATCCCACCATCAGCAAACCTGCGCCTATGGGTACACTACTCATGATAAAACGTGGGTCTTGCTGAATTAAGGCAATAAACTCTTCGACTTCTGCTGCATGTGAAATGACATTATCAACTACCAGTAACCCGCCCTTTGCTTTAAGTAATCGACTCAAATGTGGCCAGTAACTGACATAATCATCGCGTTCAGCATCTAACAGGATAAAATCAAATATTTCCTGTTCTGCCTCCAGATAAACTTGAGCATCAATCACTTTAAAATTGATTAAGTCTGCAAGATCTATTTCTGTCGCATATTGCTTTGCCTGAGTAACCCGTTCTGCATCAACTTCAAGTGTTGTAATCATGGCTTGAGTCTGCCGAGCCGCTTCTGCCAGCCATAAGGTGGAATAACCAGTAGAGGTGCCAATTTCCAGAATATTTTTGGATTGTTGTGCACGAATCAGCATAGACAAAAATTGACCGGATTCTGGCTCTATATTCCGGTATCGGTGCAGGCGATCTGCCTGCTTAAGATCATGCCTATGAAATTTTTCATATAATTCTTGCATGAATATTTCAAATTCATCTGAGTTTTGCATCACTCTTCCCTGAGTCTGTTGGGCTTAAAGTGCCTGAATCAATTTAAAACGCTCCACTTCACGATCATCGTTGGTGGTAATGGTTTCAGTGAACATCGTTAAAGGACGTACCCAAATTGAATAATCCCCATAAAGACATTGATAAACTACCAGCTTTTCTTCAGTTTCACTGTGCGTGGCGACATGGAACACCTGATAAAGCTGTCCCTTATAATGTTGATAAATACCGCGTCGTAATTCCATCATTCAAGTCTCAAATATCTTGTTTTAATCTTAGCTGAAAATCCTTATTCTTGCTCTAAACTACTTGAAAATTAATCTTTCACCGCCATATAGAATTTTGAAATTAATGATGAATTTTTCAATAAATCTGTAAATCCGATCAATAAAATAAAAACAAACTGTTTTACCTATTTATGCAATTCATTTAATATCCTGTTATCAAATAAACATTTACTCCTTTGGAGACGTTAGCAATGTTAGACCAAAATACTTCAGCTCAACTTAAAACCCTATTAGAACGCCTGGAAGGCCCAATTGAACTGGTCGCCACTCTGGATAGTTCTGACAAATCAGCCAAAATCCAGGAACTGGTGTCCGAGGTTGCTACACTGTCTGATCTGGTGACTGCACGCTTTGACGGGACCAATGCACGTGCGCCAAGCTTTGGTATTGCTAAAGCTGGTGAAGAACCACGTGTATTCTTTGCAGGCTTGCCAATGGGCCATGAGTTTACCTCGCTGATTCTGGCCTTGCTGCAAACCTCAGGTTATGCACCGAAAGTCTCAGATGAAGTTCTGGCGAATATTAAGAGCCTGGGTGTTCAATCTAATTTCGATGTATTTGTGTCTTTAAGCTGTCATAACTGTCCGGATGTGGTTCAGGCACTCAACCTGATTGCCATCTATAACCCGGGTACTACTGCCACCATGATTGATGGGGCTTTCTTCCAGGACGAAGTAGAAGAACGCAAAATCATGGCGGTTCCGATGGTGTTCCAGGATAACCAGCATATCGGTCAGGGTCGTATGACACTGGAAGAAATCATTGCCAAGCTGGATAGCAATGCCGCTGCCAAAGATGCTGAAAAGCTGAATGCCAAAGACGCCTTTGATGTCCTGGTGATCGGTGGTGGACCTGCAGGCAATACTTCTGCCATCTATGCAGCACGTAAAGGCATTAAAACCGGGATCGTGGCTGAACGCATGGGCGGTCAGGTCATGGATACCATGGACATTGAAAACTTTACGTCTGTACAGAAGACCCAAGGTCCTAAATTTGCAGCCGAGATGGAAGCCCACGTGCGTGAATATGGTGTCGACATCATGAATCTGCAACGTGTCTCTAACATCAAAGGTGCAGATGAAACGGCCAATGGTTTAGTTGAAGTGACCTTGGAAAACGGTGCCAAACTGGAATCTAAAACCGTGATTCTGTCGACCGGCGCACGCTGGAGAGAGATGAACGTTCCAGGTGAGCAGGAATACAAAACTCGTGGTGTGGCCTACTGTCCGCACTGTGATGGCCCACTGTTTAAGGGTAAACATGTCGCCGTGATTGGCGGTGGTAACTCGGGGGTGGAAGCTGCGATCGACCTGGCAGGGATTGTAGAGCATGTAACTTTGGTGGAATTTGATACCAAATTGCGTGCGGATCAGGTGCTGCAAGACAAACTGAACAGCTTGCCGAACACCACCGTGATCAAGAATGCCTTGTCGACTGAAGTGCTGGGTGACGGTTCACAGGTGACGGGTCTGAAATACAAAGACCGTGCTACGGATGAAGAGCATACAGTTGAACTTGCAGGGATCTTCGTGCAGATCGGTTTGTTGCCAAATACGGACTTCCTGAAAGAAACCCCAGTTGAGCTGACCAACCGTGGTGAGATCGTGATTAACGATCGCAACGAAACCAATGTCAAAGGTGTGTTTGCGGCAGGTGACTGTACCACCGTGCCGTACAAGCAGATCATCATTGCCACCGGTGAAGGTGCCAAGGCATCACTGTCTGCTTTTGATTACATCATCCGTTCTGGGCAGTAAGTTTTAGACTAGCTCAAATAAAGCCCGCTTGATGCGGGCTTTATTATGTATATTTTCAAGAGAATTAACTCTTAATTCATTGATTATTATTTGATTAATGAAAATATTTCTTACATTTTAAGAAAATCCTACTGCTTGTGTAATGAATTTTTATACTCTATTGTCTCTATGTAATTATCAGCAATTGCTTATTGCAAGCTGATGCTGCTCTACCTATGATAAAAAACCAATTGAATCATCTTTCATGATCGAAGAATAAAAAGGATAACATCCTGGGAGAAGAACAATGCAGTATCAATATCATTGTGCTTGCTGCGAAAAAGTAGTCGACTCTACAGAAAAATCATGCTCAAACTGTGGCTCACATCATATTCGCAGCCCTTTTGGTTTCTGGATTTTTTGTCTTGTGGCCTGCCTCGTTACAGCAATCGTATTTAAAGTCGTGCATTTGTATGTGCAATCACAACAAGAAGTTCCTATACAACACTCTATACTGGATGTTTTAAAAGAAGAAGATAAAAGACTTCGCTAATTTCATGCATCTCACAGCAAAGACCTGTTAGTTCAAACAAGTCTTTTTATTACTCTTAAATAATTCAAATAGAGATGCGGAAAATAACCTCATCAAATCCAGCTTTGATTTACAATAGCTGTGGATTTGAATGAGAGATGTGCCATGGTTCAGTTAATTAAAAAAGGTGGATTGCGTGAGCGCGCTAACCGTAGTCGCAGTTATCAAGGCTCTGAAAATACTGAAACCACCTTAAAGCCTAATCGTTATCAAACGGCGGTTAAAACACCAGACAATTTAGCCTCTCCTTCCCCGACCTCACCAATATCTCCAGCATTAAATGAAGATACCCTCCTTAATTCATCAGAATAAGTGCTTCATACCATAACCACAATGCAAATAGCAGAAATAGTCCGCCTGACATCATATCAATATAACTCCCCGAACGCTGGTACAAGATTTTAATTTTTGGTTGGGAAATCAACAGCATCAATAAAGTGAAGGTGATAAAAGTCTGCAAGGGAATAATTACCGCTAACTGTGCTTTCAAATAATCGGAAGCAGACGAACTTAAGGCCAGTGAAAATACGCTACTAAAATAGATCAGTGTTTTGGGATTAGAAAGATTGGTCCATAAGCCCAACATAAAATAGTTTTTAGCTTGCACCTGTCCATTTGTATCGTCGTCGGTCTGATGTCCATTTTTAAAGCTATGCACACCACCCTTTAACATGGCCCATCCCATTTTAGCCAAGAATATGCCACCCAAAAGCATTAAGGCGTGCTGGATCCATCGAAACTGGTCAATTAACACAGTAAAACCCGCAAGTGTCAGTACTACCCAAACCACAATACCGGCAGAGATCCCTGCAATAATTTTCAAGGCATTCTGGCGTGTTGTAGATGCGGCACTTTTGGCAATGAGCAAAATATCGGGACCGGGACTGAGTTGAGCAACAAAATGCAGGAGACAGATCGTAAAAAGCAGAGACATTAAAATAAGGTAAATTTATAAAAATATATTATAACGTTTGTTCAAAGAGATTAGAAAGCTCCAATAAAAAACCGAATCATCAGATTCGGCTTAAATAGAATTTTTTAAATAAAACATTTATTTTGGATTGATATCTTTCATTTCAATTTTTTTCGCCTCAGGTCTCACTTCACGTGCTTCACCATCAATAATGTTGGAATCACCGCGACCTGATTGCTGATTTTGCATATCCTGCATTTGACGCATCATCTCGGCAAATGGGTTCTGGCCTTGTGCACCACCCATATCGCCCATCATGCCACCCATCATTTTTTCCATCATGAGTTGCTGACGCTTCATCATGGCTTTCATCATGGCAGCTTTAAAGACCTGCTGAACCGCTGGAATGAGCATCAATACTGCCAATACGTCGGTGATCAATCCAGGAATAAGCAAAAAGAAACCTGCCAGAATTTTAGGTAAATTTCCTGTTAATGCAGGATCTGCACTCATTTGTCCCATTTGCATTTGCTGCATCTGTGGCATGACACCGGCCGAGTATTTACGAATCAGGTTCATACCAATAAAAAATGCGGCTACAAACCAGAAAAATACGTACCACATGCTCCCGACGAGGTCACCCACGCCAATCCAGACAAATACTTCTAGGATTAAGCCTGCAAGGATAATAAGAAATAATTTCATGAAAATTAATCTAATCTCAGTAAAATAAATAATAGGATGCTGGAATCAACTGCTTCATCAGGATCAAGCTTTTTTGATACGCTTATGTAACAATATGGGCATTATTCTATTTTTAAAGTGCGGGCATGTCATTAATTATTGGGATTGACCCCGGTTCTCGTTTAACCGGTTACGGAATTATCGAAAAAGACGGCTCCAAACTGACTTTTGTTGATGCCGGCACCATCAGAACAGAAACGACAGAAATGCCTGAACGTTTAAAACGCATCTTTGCCGGCGTGGAACGCATTGTAAAATTTTACGGCCCCACTGAAGCTGCAGTCGAACAGGTCTTTATGGCACAAAATCCGGATTCTGCCTTAAAACTCGGTCAGGCCCGTGGTGCTGCTGTTGCTGCACTGGTCAATCTGGATTTGAAAGTCGCTGAATATACCGCGCGCCAGATCAAGCAGTCGGTAGTGGGTTATGGCGCTGCCGACAAAGAACAGGTACAGATGATGGTGATGAATATTCTAAAACTCAGCATTAAACCGCAACAGGATGCTGCCGACGCCCTAGCTGCTGCCATTTGTCATGCCCATGCCTCGGGCAGTATGAGTAAAATGGCGGTATTGAATGCGCTGGGCGGTATGGCACGTGGCCGTAGTCGTGTCAGCAGCCGTCGTCGCTAAGGTTTAACGCAATATTTTAAAGTCTTGAACATTTAGATCGTATTTCAGATATTCCTGAATAATCGCTTGTACAGTTGCACGAGCAGGCCCTTGCCAACTTCGTGCAATCATTTCCTGAAGCTGAGAATCTGTTCCAACCATCACAGCCTCCACTTCACCCGTACTTAAGTTCTGCACATGTCCCTTCAGTCCAAGTCCTTGAGCCTGCTCGGCAAACCAGTAGCGGTATCCGACTCCTTGTACTTGGCCTGAAATATTCAGTTTGATGACTGGCACACTATTCTCCTTAGCGATTCACCACCTGATAAATCGCATGTTTCATATCCTGAGCCTGCAAACCACGTTGGCCATTTTTGGCCAGTTCATCACCTGCAAGAGCATGTAGCGTCACAATTTCATGCAAATGGATGGTTTGTGCAAATTGTGCCTTTAAACTGGCAATCATTCCGGCCAGCACATCCCCCATTCCGCCAGTTCCCATACCGGCATTCCCGGCATTGCAGATGTAAAGCCTTTCTTCCAGAATCAGGCATCCTGAACCTTTTAGCACCCACTGTCCCTGATATTTTTGTTGCAGGGCATGAATAGCTGCAATCCTATCCATTTCGACTTCCACAGTGCTACATGCCAGTAACGTGGCTGCTTCCCCAGGATGCGGAGTCGCATAGGTCTTGGAATTCAAAACTTGCGGCTGTTGGGCTAAAAACCACAGCGCATCTGCATCCAAAATAACCTCTAGATCAGATTGCTGAATCAGCTCAAACCAGATTTCGTATTGCGCTTTTGCCCCACGATCACGACCTAATCCCATACCAAAACACACTGCATCGACCTGCTGAATCAGTGCTTGGCGTTGTTCCTGAGTTAAAAGATTGATATCACGCAGCATGATATTCGGTGCACGTGACAAAATCGCGGTGTGGTGTTTTGCATCACAAACGATGGTGACTTTACCTGCTCCGGCAGCAAATGCTGCTTCTGCTGCCATAATCACAGCACCGCCCATATCGGCATGTCCACCAATCACCAAGACATGACCATAACTACCTTTATGACCAAAGGCTTGGCGTTTGGGTAATTGGATCTGATGTGATGCAAGCTGGGCAATCGGTTGAATTTCTGCGTCTGTTGGAATAGCAGAGATTAGTTCGATCTTGCCCGCATATTCTTTGCCTTGTCCGGTAAACAATCCTGCCTTGAGCCCTAAACCTGTGAAAGCATAGTCAGCTTTGATCGCAACAGGCAAAGGCTGGCCGGTATTGGCATCCAGTCCACTCGGAATATCGATTGATATTTTTAGTCCAGTTTTCTGATTGATCATTTGAATAATATTTTGCCAGTCAGAATCCAGCTGACGGTTCAGACCAATTCCGAATAAGGCATCGATATAGACCTCATATTCGGATTGGAAATCAAAATGCGAATAAGGCTGCAAACCAGCCTGCTGGGCTTCCTGCACAGCCGATGCCAAATCTTTGGAATTACCTAACTCAGCCGCATAAATATCAACATTGAATCCCGCCTGTTTGAGATATTTGGCCACCAGGTAACCATCGCCGGCATTATTGCCCTGACCACAGCAGACCACTATTTTTTTTATTTTTTGCTGGGAAAATAAAGTGATCAGTCGCTGACTAATCCCCCAGGCGACTTGTTGCATTAAACCGTAGGAACTATTTTGCTGTTGAAACCAGCGCTGCTCCCATGCTTGTAGATCGTGGCTATGGTAAACTTGTTGCTGCATTTCTTATTCCCTGTCTTTGGTTTATGACAACTCCCAATTCTCACGCGCAAATTCAAGTTTATCAACAAGATACAGCCGAGATAAAAGCCTGGATTAAAGCGCAGGCTTTAGAATTGGGTTTTTCTGATTGTGTCATTGCCAAACCAGATGCTCAAGCAGAATTAGCACGCTTACAGGAATATCTGGATCGTGGTTATCATGGTGACATGAAGTTTCTGGAAGAAAATCTGGAAAAACGTGCCAATCCTGCTTTACTGGTTCCCGGCACACGCAGCATTATCTGTGTGCGTATGGATTATCTGGTCGAGGCACCACAACCACGTTATATCCCTTATGCACCCAACTCTGCCATTATCGCGCGTTATGCCCGTGGCCGGGATTATCATAAGACTATGCGTGGTCGTCTGAAAACCCTGGCGACAAAAATCCGGGGAAAAATCGGAGATTTTGAATCACGTCCTTTTGCGGATTCTGCACCCATTTTTGAAAAATCGCTGGCTGAAAGTGCCGGCATGGGCTGGACAGGTAAACACACCCTGCTGATTCATAAAACATCAGGCTCATTCTTTGTACTGGGTGAACTGTTTACTTCACTGGAACTGCCCTTTGATGAACCCGCGACCAAACATTGTGGCTCCTGTACTGCCTGTATCGACATCTGTCCGACTCAAGCCATTGTCGAGCCTTATATGTTAGATGCTCGCCGCTGTATCGCCTATCTGACCATCGAATATAAAGGCATTATTCCAGAAGATTTGCGACGCGGAATTGGTAACCGGGTTTTTGGTTGTGACGATTGCCAGCTGATATGTCCATGGAACAGTTTCGCCCAAGTGACCTCGATAGAGGATTTTCATCCGCGGCATGGACTGGATCAAGTGAGTTTACTGGATTTATGGCAATGGGATGAAGCCACCTTTTTAAGTGCGACTGAAGGCAGTCCGATGCGTCGTACGGGTTATCAAAGCTTTATGCGCAATATCGCCATTGGTTTGGGCAATGCACCCTTTGATGGGCAGATTATTCCGGCCCTTCAGCAGCAGCGTAATCAACATGATGAAATTGTGCAGGTACATATCGATTGGGCTATTCAAGAACAACTGGCAAAATCCAGTTGATTTTCCATCTTTACCTAGCGTCACAGTTTCACTTAAAAGCCTTACACACCCATGTTTCAGACTATGGCATAAATAAAAATAGTCAGAAATGAAGTGGAGGAAAGATGATGTCATCAAAAAATCCAAATCAAGAACTGCTGGAGCAGCTTCAGCATGACCAGCAGAAGCAACAACAGCAGCAGCCGCAACATGGCCCGATTAATTCCCCAAAAAACAATCAGCATGAACAGGATCAGCGCGTGTTTAACAAGCAGCACCGTAGTGATCTGCATGGCCAGGATATTCATGGAAATCACAGTAATAAATAATCTGGCAACTGAAAAACAAAGCTCACCCCGTGTGGGCTTTGTTATTTAATATAAGGTCATATTTTGCTAGTGAAGCAAAAGCTTATTTTTATTAAGATGAACTGAATGATAAATAAGCATAGACAGGGAAAGAGATGAACAGTAGTGATGCGGTACGTAATGATTGGTCACGTGAAGAAATACAAGCTCTATATCAACAGCCTTTAATGGATTTAGTGTTCCAAGCGCAACAGGTTCATCGTGAACATTTCACTGCGAATACCGTTCAGGTCAGTACCCTGCTCTCGATTAAAACAGGTAAATGCCCTGAAGACTGTAAATACTGTTCACAATCAGCGCATTATGATTCCAAACTGGAAGCTGAAAAACGCATTGCGGTCGATAAAGTGATTCAGGAAGCCAAACAGGCGCTAGCATCAGGAAGTTCACGTTTCTGTATGGGGGCTGCATGGCGCAACCCACATGAACGCGATATGCCTTATGTGCTGGAAATGGTGCGTGAAGTCAAAGCACTAGGTCTGGAAACCTGCATGACACTGGGGATGCTAAATGGATCGCAAGCTGAACGCTTGAAAGATGCGGGACTGGATTATTACAACCATAATCTGGATACTTCTCGTGAATACTATTCACATATCATCAGCACGCGTAGCTTTGATGATCGTCTGGATACTCTGGATCATGTACGTCAGGCTGGCATGAAAGTCTGTAGTGGCGGTATTGTGGGTCTGGGCGAAAGCCGTGATGACCGGATTGGTTTGTTATATGAACTTGCAACTCTGGCAATTCATCCTGAATCCGTGCCGATTAATATGTTGGTACCGATTGAAGGTACACCGATGGCAGATGTAGAAAAACTGGATGTGATTGAGTGGATTCGTACCATTGCAGTAGCACGGTTGCTGATGCCAAAAAGTTATATTCGCCTTTCTGCCGGCCGTGAATCCTTAAGCGATTCGGATCAAGCGCTAGCATTTATGGCCGGTGCCAATTCTATTTTCTCTGGTGAAAAACTGCTGACGACCCCTAATACATCCCAAGGCCGGGATCAGCAACTTTTTGCAAAATTAGGTTTAGTTGCAGAACAGCCAAAACCGAGTGTTCGCAGTCTGGCTACAGATGCAATGGCAAGTTAATCACTGTTTAAGTTGATGAACTCGCAGAAAAGTTATGTGCAGTAATTAAAATGCCATAACGGGCATTCAGATAATCTCCGACTCGGATTTGATCTACTCCATTGGCATGATGCACCATCAGCGCTTGCGTGACTGCATCATAGCTAAAGGAGTCATAACTATCTTGATGCAGGCTGAGCCAGTGCAGCGTATCTGCCAGGTTGCTGTCGACGATATAGGTATCTGCATGAAAATCTTTGCTCATATTCCTGTTTATCGTGTTGAAATTTCCCTTTAATTTTAACGGAAATTAGCCCATGACAAGCATAAAAAAAGTGAGCCATTGCTCACTTTTCTTGTAAAAACTTTAGTCCTTATTCGTACCGCACTTACGACACTCCCTGTGTTCCCCGATTTCTTGCATTTGCTCATATTCATAAATATGCAAACAAAACAATTTTTTTAAAAGCTGAAGCATCATTGAAACTCCTGTTTAATCATTTTTTTAATACGCTTCTTAAGATATTCCGTCCTGAAACATCATGATTTTTGACTAAAAAATCATCTCATATTAATTAGCATAATTTTTTCAGTTGTAAAATGCATTTCATCTACTTTTCACTTTTTTTGCAGATATTCTTTGAACTACATCACAATTATTTCATAAATATGAACTTTTTTTTTGATTAAAGAGGATGTTTATGGAATTTAGATAACAAAAGTAATATCTGAGGGAGATGCTTTTTTATTAAGCTGGTAACGAAGAATCTTTATTGAAAGGCAAACTAGAAAAGTTCATTATCAGTGGAGGCAACCCATTTTAAGTCCTTCGAGATAAGAACGACGATCAATTAAGTGAATTGCTTACTTCAGATTTCATAATATCCAAAAACAAAAAAACCACTTACGATTAGTACACGTAAGTGGTTGTTTTATATGGTGGGCCCAGACGGACAACAACCCTCTCCTACCCTATTGTTTTTATTACACTAATTAATATTAAAAAATTACGGGATACAAGCTAGGATACATGATTCAAGTGTTGCTTTTTTGACCTGTTGAACTTTTTTCACCACCGAACTCCCCTACCACATCACCGTGTTTACTGGATTTTTACAATACAAAGCTTCTTGGTGAAAGAAGAGCCGACATCAATATAATGGCAATTATCAATTTTAGTATGTTCTTTTACAATTGTGTGGCCTAGATAAATTTCATCAATATTTTCCACAGTATCATAATGTTCTGAATGATTACGGATACGTCCTCTCCCCCAAAGTGCATTGCTATAAGCAGAAGTTACACCAGAGATCTTATAGTCGCCTTGACTAATATCTTGCTTAAAGGCATTCCAATTATGTATGTCAATGTCTGCGTGCACCACACCAATCTTTTTATGTTCCAATTGAACTTCTATGACTAAAGGCAACTGCTTAAAAAGCTCAATAATTTCTAGCCGCTGTGTTTGAGATAACTGATAAAACCATTCACCTCCATTACGTGCATGAATATCTTTTATTTTAGGATCATGAGGTGACTTGATACACATTTCTTCATGATTACCACGCACCGTATAGAACCAAGGTTGGTCTAGTAATGAAATACACGCTAAGTTTTCTTCACCTCGATCTACAAGATCACCCGTACAAATGAGCACATCATTCTGAAAATCAAAATGATTTTTTTGGAGTTCTTGCATCAAAAGGCTATAACAGCCATGCAAATCACCAACCACATATATATGATCCGTTTGATTTGTATTGATTGTCAAAATAGGAGAATAATTCATTGACTTAAATGATCACCCTTAATTTCAATATGATTACCGACTTAACAGCTTCCCAATCATTAGTACTCGATCAAAGCTATACACATGCGCAAAAGGACTTTCTACACAACGTCCAACTAACGGCAAATTATGATCAGGCTGACCAGTTCTAAGTATAACTTCTGCTGAACAAATCGGACATATCCCTCTAAACCGAGTTACACGTGTTAATTTATTACGCTCTCTATCACGATACATCTCAATATCAGCATGATCTTCATTAAGTGAAATAAAAGTCATAGGTGCCTTAATGACACGATGCTCTGGTAAATTCCATAACGGAATGTACCAATATTTGAATGATAGGTAAGAAAATCCAATTAGACAGACTATAAGCAACAAATCAAGAGTCGTGAAATTTTGTCCTTCACGTACTAAAACTAATGAAAATGCACAAACATATATAGCCCATGAAATAAAACCGCCAAAAAGAACGATTAACATAAACAGTCCTCTTATACTTTTATTTTTCATTTCACCATTTTTAAAAATAAATCGGTAAAACCAGGACAATTTAATTTCTGAAGGATCTACCCGTTCATAAGAAATTTCATCTTCATCAAGCTTTTGATCCTCTTCATTTTGGATCTGAGCATATTCTGTAATATCTAACCAATAACGGCGCTCATTCCCTTTTCCTCCAATTGTATCGTTGGTTTTTACAACTGGAATATAACCAATCTCTTCAAATTTTTTAGTATGTTTTGTGATGACACGATCAATGTATGCACTTAATTTTTTGTCACTCATCCACTTCCCTAGATCTTTAGAATCCATCGATACAACAGATTGCTGACCATCAAGAATAAGTTTTAGTTGATACCTGGTATACGTTATTGGTTCTTCATTTTGAGCATTTAAAGCATCAATCGATGCTCTACAGATTACTTTTAAGCAATCGTATGCCCTGTTATCTGCTAAGTCCTTCTTTAAAATCTCATCTAACACAATAAAAACTTTTAATTTTAATTCAGACACTTAAACCCCCATTCTACCCGTATTTCCCCTTTATACGGTGTTTGGACAATTAGATCACAAGCATAGTGAATGAGTAAATCAACTTCCTAAAGGATTTTAATCATGACGATGTATATTGCATTAAACGAAAATAATAAATTGGTTAATATTAAGCAGGTTGAACGTGGGCTCGCATGCCAATGCACTTGCTTTGAATGTGGTGAAGCTGTTATCGCTCGTAAAGGTGAGATTAAGGAACATCATTTTGCTCATGCAAGTAATAAAGTAAGCTGTACGATTAACCCTGAATCCGTACTACATAAATATGCCAAAGAGGTTATTGTTGAATCTATGGGACTTATGCTTCCTGCTCTACCTGACTCAGATAGTGAAGCTGCATAGTGGACCTTCGAAAAATTATTACCTGAATTTTCTCTCGGTTTAATTCGCCCTGACCTTATTGGTTATTTTGATGGCGAACCTATTTTAATTGAGATCGCAGTCACTCATTTTATTGATGCTGAAAAACTAAAACGCATTGAGGTTTTTAAATCAAAATGTATTGAAGTCGATTTATCATCACTTCTTAGAAATGATATTGCAATTCCAAGTACAGAAGCCAAACAGCAAATCCTCGAGAATCTAGACAATAGAAAATGGATTTACCCACTTCCGCAAGAACAATCCACTCAGCAACAAATAGCTTCTACTTCCTTCAAAGTAACCACCACACTACCAGTAACGCCTGAACTACAGAACATCAGTCCGAATTGGCAGGACTATAAATTTAAAGTTAAAGGCATGCACCTTAATGTTCGCCATTTTGCGAGTGGTATGATTTCAGTAAATAGTGCATACAACCCTGCAATCACTGCGATGCTAAAAGAATGGAAACGTGAAGGACGCGGTTCATACAATCCTACATATAAATCTTGGAACTACTGGCTCCCATTCTCGGAACAGGTTTTACAAAGACTCAAAGAACTCAATGAATAAAGGCATATTACCCATAAATACTTGCCTAATCACGACAAATGATAAGTACTTAAATTGGGACCTATCTAGCTAAAAAGTAGCTTTAAGTCCCAAATATGGTACTAACCTCACAAGATAAAAGACTAAATAATTTTGAAGTTTTTTGGATCATCTACATTGAAAGGTACTACACGTAGTTTTGCACTAGAGGGAAGCCTAAACTTAAAGTCATCCAATGGCTGCGTGAACTTGTCCTTCCGATATGGATAGACAAGTACAACATCACTGTCATGCTTGAGGTAATAGTGGCTATAAGCAAACATTTGCTGAATATCACTGTCTTTCAAACCATAACGCCCAGCTCGATCACTTTGATCAATCAACTTCCACTTGGTATCCATCACAATCGGTTTTGCATTCAGACATTCAATGAAAATATCAGGCTTAAGCTTAAAAATACGACGTTCTTGATGCTGACAAATATGCTCCGTCGCATACTGTGTCTTCACAGTATATTCGGGTAAGTTACGGCGTAGATGATAAGCAACATAGTGCTCAAATAGCTTCTCCATTGGGAAGAGTAAACTCATGCCACGCCACTCCCCCTGAGTAGATACAGGCATATATTCACCTAAGATTAACTCCGTCCAAGGTTTAATCTCAGCATACAAAGCGAGTAAACGTCCTGACTGCCATTGTCTAAAATCCTGCTTAATCTTTTGGCTTCGAGGGATCTCATTGGTCATGAGTCTCAGCTCTTGCGCCAATTTCCAATTACTTGCGTCTTTGCTCTTTTTACACACCACTTCTAAGGCTGTACGTATCAATCTATTTTCAGGTCGATTCACCTCATAAACATCATGCTCAATCGGAAAGATATGTTTCTTTGTAAGTGGCTGACGCATATATTTCACATGCTGTAATTGTCCACGTAAAAACTTTTGTTCCTCTTGCACACGGTTATAATCAAAACGTAAACCACGTTGTACCAAACGCTCAAACGACGCAAGGAACTGCGTCATAATCCATTCATGCAAAGATTGTTTAAAGCGGTTTAAATTGGCACTTCCTGCTTCTCTATATGGTAAATGTAGTGAAACACTCAGCATTTTCTGAAGCAGTTTACGTTCTTGCTGAATAATATCTTGATCATCACTGCCATTAAGCTCCACATGTTTAGGGAGGATTTCAATCCGTGTACCACATGGGGTTTCTATCACTCCCACATATTGATCAAGCTTAAGCTTTCTTCGCCCTGCCAACTCAAATACTTTCGCACCGTGCTTTGAAAATGATGCTGAGAGCTCACATAGATGCTCAAATGCTTTCCCAGATATATAAGCATGGTCTAAAGTTGGATCAGGACAGCCTTCATAAGCAACGCTAATGAAGGCATATTCTCGGACGGTAAAATCAGGCATCACGATCCCCAATTAGTGCTTAATAATCTTAGTAAAGCTCTCTATTGAATTAAATACATCATCGACGACTTCCCATGTTTTCTGCTCCTCAAAATAGCTCTCCGATTCATGTGCTACATTTGGGAATAATACTGATTTATCTATACCATTAGATCGCAGCATGCCATTTGCATTGAGCACCATATTGATCTTAGACCAATCATCAAAGAAATACTCTTGAAGCTGAGGAATGATTTTTTGCTTAAATATTTGCGCTAAGTTAGTAAGAGATGGATCTTTCTGCAAAGTCATAAAGTTGGCATGCCCAATACAGTGATCTCGGTCTAATAACACCTCAATACGCTGATTGATGACTTCTAATAACTTTCTAATATCCAAACCCTTAACCTCAACGCCAGTTAGAAGCTCAGGCTTTGGTGGCATTTCGATAAAAGTAAAGCGACGGCGCAAGGCAATATCTAAACCTGTTAAAGATCGGTCAGACGAATTCATGGTACCAATAATGTAAACATTATCAGGTACAGAGAAGTCATCTTTAGAATATGGAAGTGTCACCGACAATGCTTCGTCTGCGCCTTGGCGTTTTGAATCTTCAATTAGCGTAATCAATTCACCAAAGATACGGGAAATGTTACCTCGGTTGATTTCATCAATGATGAGTACATAAGGTTTTACTTTTTCAATAGAATTTACATATTCAACTTCTGAACGTAATGAATTAGCGATAGCCCATTCATAACTTTTTTGATCCACAATAATGTCACTTTGTGTCTTCAAATAGTTACGAATATGCCTAATAGATAAAGTGATATTACTTCCTGTAGATGTAAAAGCAAATAACGTACCTGCTGAATTACTTGATACTTTAATTTCCGCACCACGTTTAGTATGAAAAATCATTTCCTCTGTTTTAGCCTGAGTAATGAGTTTATCAATCGCACTATTGATACTGGCTTCAATCGGTGCTGATACATTATTTTGCTTAGCATCAGTTTCTATTTGGGCATCTTCACAAATCTCTTTAAATACGCCTGCTTTTACATCATAGCTTAACTGCTCATTATCATCCGTTTCAGCACGAATCCCTTCCACAAAATCTTCATAACTAAAACTTTGATGGAAAGTGACAAACTTAATTTGACCTTGTTCTTTGTACTGATCAAAACGTAATTTTAGCGCCGTGCGATCTTCTTGTTCTAAAACTTCGAGAGGTTTGTTTTCAATAATGGATAAGGCATGGTTAATCGTATGGTAAGTTTTACCTGTACCCGCTGCACCAAATAAAATACGGTTTAGGGGCTGTTTTATCTGTTCTGATGGATTCATATCGGTCTCTATCATCTCGATATTGTTATAGTTTTCCGGCCAATAACCCACAAAAGGATCTCGATCAGTTTCCATTTTGTTCAAGGACATGCTTTTGAGTTCTTCTAATTTGGAGGCCGTTAATCGAATTGTTCCTAACTCATCTATTGAAAACTCTGATTCATTTTCATTTGGAATATAGAATGTGCCATTTTGATCGAAACCAACAGCAGCCACATAGCTCACTGTACTATTTCGCCCATTGAATTTATTGTTTGTGCCGAATCTAACCGGAGGCCGCTCTGAAGGTGCAACCCACCAATCCATAGGTGTTTCATGGATATATCTTGCCAACTCGAGAAAAAGCTTTCGATGCTCAGTATTTTGTTCAATGTGATTAAAATTCGGAACATTTTTAAACTGCTTCAGAATAAATTCATCCGTTAGCTTTTCTTTTCTACTCTCTGATCGTTTTTTATAGAGGTTTTCAAGTTCAGTTAAATCCTGAGTATGGCCTAAAAAGATACAGTCTTGGACATCTTTTCTTTTTATACGGGTGATTGTTTGGCGATAAGTATAAAAGTAAATTATTTTTTCAGGTTCAAATTGTTGCTCCCATTCGACTTCTAAGGTACGTCCATCATTTAAGTTTTTCTTTACGGTACCAATGGCTTTGACTTTCATGCAGCTTACAAGACAACCGTAATTATTAAATGGCATATTATATTTTTGGCCATAAATTGCTTTTATTGCAATTCGATCCCCTGCTTGAATAGCATTTACGCGATCCAGATATTTATCTGTATAGCCATTCTGCCAAATGCCTTTTTCAATAAATTCCGCCGTCTGATCTTCGCCATCCCAATCTGCTCCTGCAACCCAAAAATCCATCATTTTCCCCAAACTAAAAATCTATTTCTTTACGCTTTAATAAATGATTTCACTCGGTTTTAACTTCCTCCAAGCCTTAGCAAGGCTATACGGACAATCTGTAAAAACTTTAAAGTTCTCTTAGAACAGCAACCCATCATTGGTATTTTTAATCGTAAACTGTTCAATCAACGTGACAAATTCTTCTTCAGGTGAAATCACTTCTTACATCCTTCATAATGGTGAATCATATAAAGCAATCGCCCTAAAAGTTACTGGATGGGTATACATTCAGTGAAGTTATTGCTGATTTTAACTGTTGCATGCGTTACCCGAACCTGTGTTCCTTTAACTTCTTAAATCCTTTTCCTTACTCACCAACACATCATAAATAATATGCGCAAACTGCCTCATCTTTGCAGGATCGCTCATGAGCTGTGTCATTTGCTCCGCATGAGCTTCATTACTATCCAATACGGCGTCATCCAATGCTGTATCAAACTCACCGAGCATCGCTTGTTCACGGGTATTGTTTTGGATCTGCTTCATCATCCGTACGTTCTCAGACATCTTATCTGCCACGGTATGCACATAATTAATCATGTCTTTATCGGTCAGCTTATCCGTGATAAAGATCTCATTCACACGGCTTAAAATCACTGACAGGAAGTCTTCTTTCTTGTCTTTCGCCTTGGCTGTACCCAAATCATTCCCAGGTTCAAGTTTATGCTCAGTACTGTCTGCTTTAAGCTGAATATCCTGCTGACGAAGCTTAGACAAGCGGTAATGGCTCATCGCCACATTGCTCAGATCAATCTCATCTTCATCTGCTGCTTGTTCACGCAGCATTGGGCGTAGGTTACGCGCAAAAAGACTGAGCTTCTCAAGTTCTTGATCGTCATACTCCACGATCTGAGACATAAACTCATAGAAACGGGTAAAGCTACCTAAGTCCTTTTTGAAGATTTCCAGAGCATCACGGGCTTTCTTCGCTTCTGCAAACTCATTTTCAGCATTGGCTATCAGTACGGCGTCACCTGTCTGTTTACAGCGTTCTAAACGGTTCTTGGTGACATCATAGTCATAAATAGCTTGCTTATAACGCATCTGCCAACGCTGTAGAGCTGGCTTACAGATGTTCGCGAGGGCTGCACTGGATTTATTTTTGCTGTAGAAGGCCTCAACGAACTGTTCTACCTCAGTCCAGAGGAAAATACCTGCGGCTTTCAGCTTTTCAAACAGATCATAAACCTGATCGGGATTGGATACATCCGCCAGTTCTGCCGTTTGATAATACGGTTGGAAAGCATCGAGAATGTCTTGTGGATCGTTAAAGAAGTCGAGCACAAAGGTGCCTGACTCCGCTTTACCCGGATAGGTACGGTTTAAGCGCGATAAGGTCTGTACGCATTCCACGCCACCCAATTTCTTATCGACATACATGGCACACAGTTTCGGCTGGTCAAAGCCGGTCTGGAATTTATTCGCTACAATCATCACCTGAAAGTCATCGCTATCGAATGCCTTACGCATCTCACGACCTTTCAGATTCGGATTCATATTGCTTTCAGTAAATTTCTGACCTAACAGATGACTACTGTCTGCATCATTGGCATTAAATTCTACATCGCCTGAGAATGCCACCATGGCTTGAATGTTGGCATAGTTCTGTTCAGCAATGTATTTATCAAAGGCTTGTTTATAGCGTACCGCTTCTTTACGAGAACTGGTCACCACCATGGCTTTGGCTTGCCCACCGAGTAAACCCATAATATTTTTCTTAAAATGCTCAATGATGATATGCACTTTTTGCGAGATATTATGATCGTGTAAGCGTACCCACTGATTCAGCTTGGTCTTGGCTTTCTTGGCATCGACCTGAGCATCTTTTTCTTCGATCTTCTGCTTGAGCTTGTAGATGACTTTATAGTTGGTGTAATTCTTGAGTACATCCAGAATAAAGCCTTCTTCAATCGCTTGGCGCATGGAATAGACATGGTATGCCACAGGAATATTGGTTTTAGACGGCGGCATACTTGGATCGGGCAAGCGCCCAAACAGTTGTAAGGTTTTATCCTTTGGTGTTGCAGTAAAGGCATAGAAGCTTAAGTTTGCACTGCCCTTACGTGATGCCATCACTGCATCGAGTACATCTTCAGAAGAAAGCTGTTCATCTTCTTCACGCTCTTCAATCATCAGGGTTTCTTTGAGCTGACGCGCCGTGGAACCGCTTTGCGATGAATGGGCTTCATCGGCAATGACGGCGTATTTACGTTCTTTTAAGCTGGTACTGTTTTCAATAGCACGCAGTACAAACGGGAAGGTCTGAATGGTGACAATAATGATCGGCTGCGCCATTTCCAAGGCTTTGGCTAGTTTCTCGGATTTAGAGCCATCACCTTCTTTATTGTTAATCCGCCCCACGACGCCATCGGCATGTTCAAACTGGTAGATCGTATCCTGAAGCTGTGCATCCAGAATGGTTCGGTCTGTCACCACAATCACCGAATCAAACATCTTTTTATTGTTGGCATCATACAGACTGGATAGTTGATGCGCCGTCCATGCAATCGAGTTGGATTTCCCTGAACCGGCACTGTGCTGAATCAGGTATTTTTGCCCTGTGCCTTCTGCCAATGAATCTTGAACTAAGTTATTCACCACTTTCCATTGGTGATAACGGGGGAAAATCAGGCTTTCTTTTTTATATTTGCGCCCTTCCCAGTCTTCCTTTTCTTCAATCTGTAAATGAATGAAGTTACCCAAAATATTCAGCAAGCTATCCGGGGTTAAGACTTCATTCCATAAATAGCCTGTGGCGTATTCATTGACATCTTCAGGCACATCATTACCTGCACCTTGATCTTTAGTGCCTTTGTTAAATGGCAGGAAGTAGGTGCTGTCACCATTCAAATGCGTCGCCATGTAGACTTCATACTGGCTTACCGCAAAATGCACCAATGCACCGCGTTTAAACATCAGCAACGGTTCAGGCTTATTGGTTTCAGGGTCTTTGGGCAGTCGGTTTTTTCGGTACTGTGTCGTGGCATTTTGCACAGCCTGTTTGAACTCGGACTTGAGCTCCAGAGTTGCCACAGGGAAGCCATTGATAAACAGCACCAGGTCAATCCGCCATTTTTTGGCTTGCTTGCCTGTTGCCTCTAATTCGGCTTTGGATGTATATGGGCTATACACCAGTTCAGGCACGACACGGCAGATGTTTTGCTGATAGCGTTGATTCAGTTCAGGGTTTAAGCCATGCTCAGGTTTAAACTGGCAAAATGAGAAACGTACCCCACGGGTACGGATACCATGCCGTAATACGCCCAATGTGCCATAACTGCGAGATTCGACATCGGTGGCATTGATGTCAGCTTTTTTAAGCTGAGCCACCACGGTATCTAAAAAATGGCGTTCGGTATCATTCGGGAAGATGTTTTTAAACTTCTGCCACTCTTTGTCTTGGGTCTTTTGCACAAAGTCTAAAACATCCTGTTCATACAAAGCTTTTTCACGGTTATAGCCTATACCTGAACCAACAAGCCAACCATGGCTTTGCATTTGCGCAATAATATCTTTCTGGAAGATAGTTTCTAAAGTTGCATCCGATCTCATGTTTCCCCTACCCCTAAATACCCAAATTTCTTTATTACGGTTCTATTTGCCAAACTGGATAGCTTTGCCAATCTTCAGGGAAGCCCATCGCTGTTTTTGATATGTTGTGATGTGTCAAAAGTAGATCAATCAGACGTTTACGCCATGTATGCTGCGGGGCGATTTTGTCCATGAAATAAAGCAGAAATACCAGACTGTTATAAATCTTTCGCTCTGCCGAGTTGCTATGTTCAAAATTGCATTGCACCCGAAGCCCTATCGGTTTACTGCGTGGCTTGGCGATGGTTTTGGTGAATTTGCGGTTCCATAGTCTTGAATGATGAGCACAGGTATTTCTTAAGTAGACAAAATGCTGTAATAAGCCTTCAAACTGTGTTTCATCGCAATCAAAATGACTGGAAATGGCTTTACGTGTCTGAATCGGTGCCAAGAGCTGATACCATTTGGACAGTTGACCAAAACTCATGACTTCGCAGGTGGCCCAGATTGGTGGTAATTCAGGCTCATCATAGGTGTGTTTATAGTGTTCTATAAAGACTTCATCTGCGCGGGACACTTCAGTTTTCAGTGATTCGAGTAAGCTTTGCCATCTAAAGGTGGGTTTAAAGTACTGACCTTGCAGATAGGCGTGACAACCATGCCGATGTGCCAATTCATAGGCAAAACGGGTCCGAACGGCAACTTCCAGGCGTTCTATGGCATCCAGGATGAGTAACCTTAATTCACGATCAAAAACATATAACTCTAAAACCTGTTCAAAACTGGTCTCTGGTTTAAAGCAATGTGGTGAGTGGGTATCTTCAAATGGAAGCCAATAGGCACCTAAGCGATAATAATTGATTTGCTCTAGGTAAAATTGTGCCTGTTGTTCATTGGCAAATTGCATGCCACGCGCTTTTAATAATTCGATTTGTTCAGCAAAAGTTTTGGCAGGCTTGTTAAAAGATTTCATAGATGGCTTGCCCCTATTTTTATATTTTTTAGGGCGCTAGAAACAAGTAACCCGACAGTTTGAGGATGCAATTGCTTGCCTAGCCTTGTCGGGTGTTGTTGAGCATATAGTGAATCATTGCAATTATTTATGCAATGATTTTTTGTATCTGCTGGAGTACGCATTGGTTTGAGGCAGCTCAGCATACTCACGAGCTTATCCCCGTTTTGGCTTCATTGGGGTGTTGCCAGTTACGAACATCAATCTTGCCTGTCACCGCAGATGAAATAAGAGCTATACGGCGTTCCCTTAATGTACCCACAAACTTATATGCTTGATTTATGAGATGCTCAAATTGATTTAATTTGTCATCAATATAGTTAGCAATTTCTCTTTGCTCTTCTTGAGAAGGAACTACAACAACGAGTTCTTTAATATCTTCTAGGCTCAATTGAATTTTAGTACCGCCATATCCTGAGCCTAAAAGTTGCTCTTTAGCAGTGTCAGATAATATGTAATATGCCAACCATCTAGAATCATATAATTTTTGTGGTCTGCATAATGCAATATGCTGACTAACATAACCATTTCCAATAGATGTATCTGCTACGCAAACAGAACCTAAATCTGCCGTAATAGAAATAAGTAAATCACCGACTTTAATCTTTGATCGTTCACCTTCACTGCCTTGTGGTGGTTCAACAAACTGTAAAGATTCTAATTTAGGCTCGATAGTATCTCGTGTTAAGTTAGCTATACGAAAAAATAATGATCCTGTATCAGCATAATATTGTGCCCATCCACGAGAACCACTTGTAACAAAATCCAAAAGGTATTTATTGGGTTTGACTGTCCAATGCTCAGGCACTTCCCCTAACCATTCCACACCTGAATCTTTCATGCTGACATCAGGATTTAAACCTTTGGTCACTGCATGACTAATCACTGCTTGACGCTTTTCTTTAAGCAGTTCAATCAGCTTTTCTTGTTTAGCAATTAAAGTTTCAATTTTTGCGGTTTCATGGTCGAGGAAATTAACTATGCTTTGTTGCTCAGACAATTGAGGTATCGGCAATAAATACTCTCTCAAATCATTAACATTTAGGTTTCCAACTCCTCCACCTACTAAGGTAACTGCTCCATGCAAGGCTTTGACATAACTTGATTCAGTTAAATAAATAAAAAACTCGTTTACACAAACCAGTTGGATTAGTCGTAGGTGAGTCAAACTTACAAAGATAGAAAATTCAAAATCAACATCAATAATACAGCCTTCACCAATAGTACCCACTCGGCTTAAGAGAATGTCACCTTTTTGTGGTTTTCTATTACGTGTAAGTTCATTGTGTTTTTCTTGGGATATAAATTTATAGCCTTTAGTCAAATCAACTTTTTTCTTTTTGACATTTTGCGCTGATAAAAACGGAATACCCTCATTTTTATATTCAGGAGTAGCAGCAACACCACATGTAATAATTGGTGCAAAATGATTTAATTTCCATACTTCCCAATGGCTAGGAATACTACCTAGCCATTCTAAGCCTGAATCTTGATACTCAGCATATTTCTCATATTTAGCCATTAAGAATGCACCTCTTGCAGAAGAGCCATAATTTCACGGCTGACTGCATCCAAATCTGCATCAATCTCACTTAAATCACGTGGCGGTTCATAGACATAAAAGTGACGGTTAAACGGAATTTCATAACCCACAATGCCTATTTCGCTATCTTGTGCATCACGCTTATCGGCATTAATCCATGCATCAGGTACATGCGGTTGCACCTCACGCTTAAAGTAAGACTCGATTAAATCGGTGGTGCTTTGGCTTGGGTCAAGGGCAATGTTCTCCGCATCACGCAAATCACCATCCTGTACAAACTCAACCACTTTGCCTTTATAGCTAAACTGACCATATAGCGGATTTTCTGCGCCTTTCACCACTTTGTTCACAACTGGCTCAGCATCAGCATTCTTCCAGGTAATGGCATCAATAAATTGCTTCTTCTCTTTAGTCTCAAGCTTCACATTGGCATCTTTTAACGCTTGCTTTAGTACATCATCAAAGGCATTAAAGTCATCACATTGCGCTGTACCAATCTTGGTTTGCAGGCTTTCAGCTTTACGCATCAATAAACGCTGTTCTAACCACAGTTTTGGCTCAAGCACGGTCTTGATATCTTTTTCTTTCAGCTCGCTAAATTCAGCTTTAATCAGCGCACGGATTTCCACCTCAAACTCGTCAAGCTGACCATAGCTGTCTTCTGTCCACGTTGTAGCGTATTGCGCATACACTTTTTGCATCACTGCATTAAAAGGCTTCGGTGCAAAACGTAACGATGCGACGGCGTCGTCACTCACCTGAGCAGATAAACGCAATGGACGCTCAATGGTCACACGGCGGTAGCCAAACTCGTAGCTATTAAAGATTTTGCTAGAAAAGGTTTTAGCAGCTTCATTTTTAGGATTAGCCGATTGACGACCACGATTAGATTTAACCTCTGTAGGTTTATCCAGTTCACGTGCATCCGTCACTTCAAAGTCACCATAACTGCGGGTAATCATCGCGATATCATCTTCGCTCATTTCATTACGCTTAGAGCCAAGCGACTTACGCATTTTGCTGTACAGGTTACTCCCATCAATCAGCTGTACTTTGCCCTTACGTTGAGTCTCTTTTTTGGTGCTGAGTACCCAAACATAGGTCGCAATACCGGTGTTATAGAACATATCGGTGGGTAGCGCGATAATCGCTTCCAACAAATCTGCTTCTAAAATATAACGGCGGATTTCACTTTCACCACTGCCCGCACTGCCTGTAAACAACGGCGAACCATTCAAGATAATACCAATACGACTGCCTTGCGCCGTGCTGTCGTCTTTATTGCGCATCTTGCTGATCAGATGCATCAGGAACAGCAAAGAACCATCCGATACACGTGGCAAGCCTGCACCAAAACGACCTTCAAAACCTTTTTGCTCATGCTCGTCTTTGATGTCTGATTCGATCTTTTTCCAGTCCACCCCAAATGGCGGATTCGATAGCATGTAGTCAAACTTCTCATAGGCCAACTGGTCATTGGATAGCGTATTACCCAATTTGATATTACGCACGTCCTGACCTTTAATCAGCATATCCGCTTTACAGATCGCATAAGACTCTGGGTTTAACTCCTGCCCAAAAACGCGCATTACCGCATCAGGGTTATGCTCATAGACATATTCCGAACCTGAGGATAAAAACCCACCCGTACCCGCCGTAGGATCGTAAATGGTCCGAATAATACCGTCACCACTCAGCACATCATCATCCTTACTGAATACCAGACCTGTGGTTAAACGAACGATGTCACGTGGGGTAAAGTGTTCCCCTGCAGTTTCATTTGAACCTTCAGCAAAACGGCGGATCAGCTCTTCAAACACCAAGCCCATTTCATGGTTAGATATATTTTTTGGACTGAGATCAATTTTAGGATCTGAAAAATATTGAACGACTTTGTAAAGCAAATTGGCATCATCCAGGAGACCAATAAATTCATCGAACTTGAAGTGTTCAAAGATTTCACGTGCATCTTTGGAGAAGTTTTGAATATAAGTATTGAGGTTTGAACGAATGTCTTTTTGACCCAGGCTGCCTAAATCCAGCTCGGAGGTATTAAAAAATGACAGGCCATTGGTTGCCTTTAGCAGCATTTTTTCTTTGGCTTCTTCTGGCAGCGGCATGAGTTTCACTTTTTCATTGGCTGCCAATACATCTGCCTTACTGTCTTCAAGTACACACTCTAAACGGCGCAACAGCGTAAATGGGAGAATGACACGACCGTATTGCGATTGTTTGAAGTCACCACGCAGCAAATCTGCCACCGACCAGATAAAAGCTGCTACTTGTGAAAAATTATTATTTGTCATTAAAAAATACCGCTAGCACTCAGGCTATAAAAACTTGAAATTTATAGTTTCATTGTGCCTGATTTACAACATGTTTTGCTAGAGATAGACTGTACAAAAGAATATTAATTAGTATGCCTATGAGTTTTTTAAGTATTATAGGACTTACGCACTATTATTTATAGATTCTCTGTGGTAGCAGATGATTTTTATCGAGAATAAAGTCATCAATGAAGTTTTTGATAACTGGTCTAAATAATTTCTTCTGCCAACGATATACATTAGGACTTACGCACTATTATTTATAGATTCTCTGTGGTAGCAGATGATTTTTATCGAGAATAAAGTCATCAATGAAGTTTTTGATCATTGGTCTAAATAATTTCTTCTGCCAACGATATATATTTTCAAAGATCCGCTCAAACTGGTTCTTTTGTATCTCAACGTAGGCCATCAAGGCTGAAAAAATATGATTCAAAATCAGTTTAGATCGTCTTACTTGAAACTTTTCAATATGACAAACTTGTTTAATCACCCGGTGATATTGCTCTATTTTCCAATGACTTGAATGTAATTCATGAAAACCTTCAAAGGACAATAAATCATCTTCATCTTGATGCACAATATAAAACCTCTGCTGTTCTTTTAACTGAGTCTTAAATAATTGTACAAAGCCAAAATCTTTGAGCCAGACCACTTGACCCTGATGGAAATCTGGCAATAAACGCAGTTGAAACCATTGTCCTTTTTCTGGGGAAACCTTACGGTTACAGTCGATACCAAACATAAATCGAATACCATATTTTCTTATGGTTTTTAGATTTCCAGTCGATGAATACCAACTATCACCTGTAATAAATTGAATCTTTGCACCCCAACTGAGTACTTCACTTAACATATCCATAAAGTAATCATTCTTGGTTTTACTTTCAGATTTGTCATAAATTCGGAAATTAATTGGAATATTTTGACCATTTTGATCTGTCGCATACAAGGTAATGAGATTAATACCCTTGACGGATCGGTGGTGTTTGCCTGACCAAAAATAGCTAACCAAGTCCATATGTTGACTATATGGTTTATCTAAAACAGTATCATCAATACTGACTATAAGTTTATTATTATCAATATGTTGAATTGATTCTTGATATAGGTCGTGAGGTGTGTAGTCTTCACGCTCTAGAAAGCGATTTACACTATCATGCGAGATATTATAAGTCTCGGCAAGTTGTGTGCAGCTAATAGAGTTCGGTTCTGTCATGAGAAAGCCCATATAAATGGGTAATGTACAAGTTGCTGTAGAAGCATGTTTAATTCGTCTGATCACAGATACTTTATAAAGTATTTTAATACTTTTTTGAATCCGTCAATGCGTAAGTCCTATATTATTGAAAATAAAGAAATTTTTAGATTTATGCTCAACGATGAGCAGTGGGACAGATTGAAGGTTGATATAAAATACACCGATCATTAAAAGTTTGTTCTAGTAAGCCCTTCACGTCTGTCCATACCATTTTGGTACTCCCTCAAACCTATCAAGCTCTTTATCGTGAAGGTATATCACCAATCTAATTCTGGCTTTGCGGTCTTTATAACCAGTTTTTGAGTTCGTTTATTATTACCTGAGGCTTTTTTGCGAACTTTACCTTTGAGCTTAAGCAACTGTATCGGTGAAAATGATACTTCAGGTATCAATTGATCTAGATTACCCAACATATTGAGCGCACCTAAAATAGCGATCAGCTCTACTAGTCGAACGTCGCCTTTCTCCGCATTAAGGACAGCTCTCCGACTAATCCAAGCTTTATTAGCAATCTCCGCTTGTGTCATATCTTGATTCAATCGGATGCGTTTTAGGCGCTCACCTATTACTGACGCAATATATATCGGACTATCATTTTCGGAATAATTCATTATTTATTATCCTCATCTAGCTATGTGTTGTGCCGCCGTCATATAAAAATCTAGTCAAAATACCAAAATCTTTAGATCCAAATATGGCACAGCTCTCATGTTAGTTGCCAGTTCTTTGTTAATATCTATGCCTAACTAAATGCGCATTTACCCTAGCTAAAACTGAACATAATGAACGTCCCATCATCAGTTTCCGATGGACTCAATCTTGGCCGCTCTTCCGTATAAATAAAATAAGAAAAATACAAAACACAGTTAAACCAGTCACATTCAAAAACAAAGAATCAATAACTTAAATAAAAAAATCTATCTAAGCAAACCCTTAGCCTAGTTTAAAAAGAATTCAAATTCATCAAAAACCACTCACATTTATAACCATTTTCTTGATCTTTTTTTTGAAATTAACTTTTTAAGCATGTCTCTATATACATTAAAAAAATAAGGAGTGAACCGTACCAGGTTTGTCGGAGAGTCAATATTCTGAGAGACTATCCCGATGACAAAACCAAACTATACCCCCGAAATTAGAGAAAGAGCGGTTCAATTATTGATTGAATCTGAAAAAGATTATCAGAGGTGGATCAGGAAATTTGAACAACACCTATAAGTGATATTTTGCTCCCCAAATGATGTTATAAACATCAATATATGGAGTATTTTATGACACGTAGACCAAGAAGAAATCATTCAAATGATTTTAAAGCTAAGGTAGCACTTGCTGCGATTAAAGCAGAAAAAACACTTGCTGAATTGAGTGCTGAATTTGATGTTCATCAAAACCAAATTATTGACTGGAAAAATCAATTGATTTCGGCTTCCTCGCAAGCCTTCGATCAATCAAAAGCTCCAGCAGAACCACCCATTGATCTAAAAAAACTACATGCAAAAATCGGTGAGCAGGCATTAGAAATTGATTTTTTAGAAGGTGTGTTGAAGAAACTGGGCCGCTTCAACCACAAAAGTTAATCGACGACTCACTTCAGATTTCAGTATCTAAGCAAGCTAAGCTACTGAAAGTCTCCCGTGGTTGTTATTACTATCGCCCAAAACCTGTGAGTGCATCAGATCTGAAGCTGATGCGCTGTATTGATGAATTACATATGCAATACCCTTTTGCAGGTAGCCGTATGATGCGTGATTTATTGAACCGTCAAGGACATCATATAGGACGACGTCATACACGTACTTTAATGAAAAAAATGGGCATTAATGCGTTATATCGTAAACCAAATCTAAGTCAGGCCAATCAAGCTCACCGTAAATATCCATATCTGCTCAAAGGATTGAATATTCAACGGAGTAATCAAGTGTGGGCAACGGATATAACGTATATCCCTATGGCAAAAGGCTTTGTCTACTTATGTGCTGTGATTGATTGGTACAGCCGTAAGGTGCTTGCCCATAGCGTATCGATTAGTATGGAGGTTGCATTTTGTATAGAAACATTAAATGAAGCTATTGAAAAATATGGTCGACCTGAAATCTTTAATACAGACCAAGGCAGTCAATTTACCAGTGATGCGTTTATTGAAGTGTTAAAATCAAATGACATCCAAATCAGCATGGACGGTAAAGGTCGTTGGGTCGATAATGTGATGATTGAACGATTATGGCGGAGCGTTAAATATGAGGAGGTTTATCTCAAAGCCTACAGCAATGTTTTGGATGCGAAGAAGCAATTAAACGCATATTTTGAATTTTATAATTTGAAACGACCTCATTCGAGTCTGGACAAAATGACTCCAGATGAGTTTTACTATGACCAGCTACCACAACAAAATAAGGTAGCTTAACTAGAGCAGAATATCACTTATAAATAAGCTTTTAGTTGTTCAAACAAGTGGGACCACCTCTATCCTTCTACTTGGGCTGCAATCACAGCAATTGCGCCTAAGATTGGTTGTACTCCTGAAACACTTCGTGCCTGGCATCAAAAATACTTAGATCAACAAAATCCCGCCAAAGTACAACAGGTATCTGACCAAGAAAAAATGAAGCAAATGGAACGTGAAATTAAAGAATTAAAACGTGCCAATGAAATTCTACGTAAAGCAGCCGCTTTTTTCGCCCAGGCGGAGCTCGACCGCCCACACAAATAATGGTGGATTTTATCCTTAACAATAAAGATCGATATGGTGTTGAGGCGATTTGTAGGATTTTACCGATCGCTGCTTCAACCTATTACCGGACTTTAGATCTCACAGTAAATCCAGAACATCGAGCGAAACGAGATTTACATGACTTGCAGCATGCTGAGGAGATTAAGCGAATTTGGAAAGAAAGTTCAGGTCGGTATGGTGTGCGTAAGGTCTGGCAACAACTGAAACGTGAAGGCTATGTGATTGCACGTTGTACAGTTGCTCGATTGATGCAAAAGCTAGGTATACAAGGTGTTTGGCGTGGTAAGAATAAACAAACCACCCGTAACCGAGATGACCAAAAACGGGCAGATGATTTAGTGAAACGTAATTTTAATGCTGATCATCCAAACCAACTATGGGTGGGTGACTTTACGTATATTCAAACTCATTCAGGCTGGGTATATACCGCATTTGTTAATGACGTGTTCTCACGAGCAATTGTTGGATGGAAAGTATCTACACGGATGAATACAGATATGGTACTCGATGCATTGGAGCAAGCATTGCACGATCGAGGCATGCCAAAGAATGTGATTCATCATTCCGATAGAGGTGTTCAATATCTTTCTATTCGCTATACCAATCGTTTAGAAGCTGCAAATTTACGAGCATCAGTCGGTACAACTGGTGATTCATACGATAATGCTCTGGCTGAAACGGTGAATGGCTTATACAAAACAGAGGTGATTGAATATTTAAAAGCAGATTGGCAAGGTTTAGCAGATGTACAACTTGCGACACTAAACTGGGTAGATTGGTTCAATAAAAAGCGTGTACACAGTGCACTGGGTTATGTATCGCCTTTTGAGTTTGAAGCAATGTACTATGATAAGATTAACCCGTTAGGTCAGGTGGCCTAACTTAAATAAAAAAGTCTCCGACAAACCCGGTACGGTTCAAGGGGATATGCATAACGGTACTTGGATTGACCAAGGTAATAGAAGCTACATCGTCGAACTTGGCTTTCTTTGAGTTTGCGAGATAGTTCTTGATTTCAACTACACGAGATTCTGGAACACGCAAAACTTTTGTAGGTTCATCATAAAGAGCTTTACGTCCTGCCCCTTCTCTACTTCCACCATACTGGTTTACCATCTATGTCTCTCCCTGTATAAACTTGATATTGTAACAAAATCAAGTTTATTAATTAGAAGAAGCTAAGACAATGAAATTACGATAAATGGTTAGTCACTTTTATATTAGTATTTCTGCGAAATCAATCTCTAAAAATATAAGGGAAACTATTTCCCTTATATTTCAACCAATCGTGAGAATCAGGTTATCTTATATCCCTAGACCACATATCTTTTACTTAATCCCCATTCTGCCAATATCCGTCTATATGTCGTTGAAGATTTGTCTGCTGCAAAGTGCGCCTCCATTGAAACATCTAATGGAAGTTCTTCCGGTTTTTGACTCTCAACAATATCCTGATCCTCTGCAAAAATTTGTGCATTGAAGTCATATACAGCCTGTAGGTCACCCGTCGTATCAAAATTACGTGTCAACGGAACAAATAGCCTGGTTTGATTATGCGAAACAGGACAACAAGCATTCAAAATTTTTAAAATCCCATTGTTAGGAAAATAGACAGTAAGTGTTGCCGAGAATGGAGGATATACATCAAATTCTCGTTTCCATAAGAAATTCTCTGGCTCTAAATGTCTCAAACTATGAGGAAAGTTACTTACTGTAGAGATATAAATCGTTTTAAGTCCATAATCTGTTCTTTCAGTTTCATATTTTGGCACTACTGGATTATCACGATCAGCGAATGCCTTGTTATGCACCCAGGCAAAATGTGCCACATCGATAAAACCTTCAAGCTGACGACCACTAGAACCTGCTATATCAACAAATGGTGGGAGTATTGATTGATGTTCATCTGAATCCCAAGTTTCAAGAACTGGAAAATTAGCTTCACTTTCATCACGGCTAAATAAGCTGGTCCAAACTAGTCCATATTTCTCAACTACAGGGAATTTAGTTAAGGTGAACCGATCTGAAATTTGGGTAAGTTCTGGTTGAGCAGGGATTTTTACGCACTTACCTTGTGCGTTATAGTTGAGCCCATGATAGGGACAAACAATATTTTCACCTTCTACCCATCCTTTACTTAATGGCACTCCTCGATGTGGACAGATATCTCTTACCAGATGAATTTCTCCACTTTCAGTTTTATAAATAGCCATTTTGACATCAAGAAGCTGAACTTGCTGCGGTTGAGTCGTTACATCCTGGATTTGAACTACCGGATACCAATGCTGCGCTAGAATATTCCAGTCATTTGGGTCAAATTGACTACATTGTGGCTGAGTGAATAAATTGAGAACTGGTATTGCATTCATTTTAGCGCTGCCCCTCTTATAAGTTATTGATTAATTCAAACTTCTTAGCATTGCTGCATCATGACTTTTTCTTTTCTATCTGTCTATTAAAGACTTTAGGAATGGTATTTCTAATTTTTAGAACACTTTTCTTATTATTGTTCTTCTTATCTAAACTTAACGAATAACTAGCATTTTATAACTCATCACAATTCTTAATTGATGCTGAATTACTTGGACTCCTATTACTACTCTGACTTTATTTAGTGTTGCCTTTTTGGCAACGAGTTGAGCGAGATTCTCTGCTATGCACGGAATTAAATTGTCATTAAGTTGATAACAACAAAGTTCAAAGAGCCACAAAAATGTTGACATACACACCACCTTCTACGGCTAAAAGTATTCCAGTAATCGACTTAAGCGACAGTTTTTCCGATAACCTGGAAAACCGGAAATCTGTTGCGTGGGAAATCCATAAAGCATGCAGAACAACAGGTTTCTTCTATATTAAAAATCATGGTATCGCTTCTGAAGTTCTCCAAAAACAATTAGACATTGCAAAACAGTTTTTTGACCTTCCGATTGAAAAGAAACTAGAAGTTGATTTCAAAAACTCCAAATGCCTTCGTGGTTATGAACCAATGGCAGCTCAAACACTTGATGAAGGCTCTCCTCCTGACTTAAAAGAAGGGTTCATGTCAGGGAAAAATCTAGATTCAAGTCACCCATATGTCCAAAAAAGCTATCCACAACATGGGCAGAATCAGTGGCCTGAAGATCTTCCTGAAATGAAGACCCAGACCGAAACCTATATTCAACAGACTTTAAAACTGGGTAAGCATCTAGCTGGCCTATTGGCACTTTCTCTTGGGCTTGAAGAAAACTACTTCGAGGCAGGCTATGATGAAACTGTCATTATTACCCGTATGCTTCACTATCCTCCTCAATCTGAAAAAATTGTAAACAATCAGCTAGGGTGCGGTGCGCACACTGATTGGGGGTTACTGACGCTCTTATTGCAAGATGAAGTAGGTGGACTAGAAGTACGCAATAGTGAGGGTGAATGGATACGTGCACCTCACATACCAGATACTTTTATCGTAAACCTCGGTGATTTAGTCCAATTCATGACTAATGGACTCTACCTCTCAAATATGCACCGTGTTTTCAATAGTAAAGCAGGTGTCTCACGTTATTCGGTTCCAACCTTCTTTGACTTGGATTACGAATACAAAATCAAAACGCTGCAAAATTTAGGTGATCAATTTAAGGCTGAACCTAAAGAAATGACTGTAGGTGAGTACCTAGCCTATATGTATCAAAAAACTTACGCATCGAAAAAAGAAGCCGTTTAATTTATTCAACAGTTGGTATCAAAATTATGAAAAAAATGTTTCCTCTAGGTTGTGCTGGTTTAGGCATTCAAAACTCATCAAAAGAACGACCAGTAAGCCTGAATGAGCCTACTATTCTCGAACAGTTCGAAATGCTAAAAGCTGCGGAGGTCTTTGATTTTCTGGATCGTATCCCTCTTGAAGATAGTCAAATAGATGCTTACATCAAGGCAAGTCAGAAAACAAATATCCCTATTTATTCTGGTTGTGGCTTATATGTCATTGGCAAGGATGAGGAAGCATTCAAACAGGATATTAATCGTAGTGCCGCTGTAGGGGCCAAATTCCACAACATGATGATTTGGGCAAAACATGCAGATGGTCATTATGTAACGAACGAAGAAGTTGCTAAAACTTATATCGATTTCTACACCTACGCTCAAAGTAAAGGAATAACGGTTACCTTAGAGTGCCACGTTGATAACTGGTCTGAAGATTATCGTCGAGTAATTCCGGTGGCAGATCTTATAGAAAAAGAAGGTGTGCCGTTTGAGTTTGCAATGGATTACAGCCATTGTATTTTTAAAATTGAAAATGAAATTGAGCTTGCTGTATCACAAATGCGTGATGATCCTGAAGCTATCAGAAAGTTAGATCCTTTTAATAATGATAGTTTTGCAGATGATTGGCTGAATCGAAATTTAGTTACATGGGGGCAGATCCGTCCTGCAGTCCCGAATAATCCAGTTAACTGGTTAGCATTTGAAACAGGACCATATAATGGCTTAGGAACAAATCGTCCTGGCCGAGGAATTCAGTATCCATTTAATCAACCTACGGAAGGTGAATGGCATACAGACTTCTGGCATGCATATAAGCTTGCACCAACCAAAGAAGTCATTCGTAAAATCATTGATAGCTACTTGAACAATCCAAATTCTAAAGTTCAACTTATGACTGTTGATAATATCAATTTAGAGTCGTATGGTTTAAATTGGAAATACAACATGTTTGCCGACAGTTGCAGTGTTGCCCATTATATTCGTGAGATTTATGAGGAGCGACTGGCAATATTTATGGCAAAACAAAATTCAACTGATACTCTTCAAAGAGAATCAGCATGAATAACCTACTTAATTTAAAAAATATTTTCGTAAATGCCAGTCTTTTAGGACTTTTACTCATCAGTGGGGCCAATCCAGCATTGGCCGCTGATCAAGCGGCTTTTGTCTATGTCGCTCATAAAAACGATTATGGTTGGTCTTATTCACACGATATAGGTCGTCTGAAAGCAGAAAAGTCCTTACAGGGTAAATTTAAGACCTCTTATATCGAGAATATTCTAGATAATGCCGACTCTGAACGTACATTTCGGAGACTCGCACAACAAGGAAATAAGGTTATATTTGCTACTACCTTCGGGTATATGAATGCCATTGAAAAGGTAGCTAAACAGTTCCCGAACACCATTTTTATGCATGCGAACGGATATAAAACTGCAAAAAATGTGGGAGTCTATGATATCCGAACCTATGAAGGCTCTTACTTGCAAGGGGTATTGGCAGGCTATAAGACTAAAAGTAATGTTTGGGTGTTGTAGCACCATTCCCAATTCCTGAAGTCATTAGAGACATCAATGCCTATACACTTGGGGCTCAATCTGTAAATCCAAAAATTAAGACCAAGATAGTCTGGATTAACACTTGGTTTGATTCAGGAAAAGAGCATGAGGCTGCACTTGCATTAATATCGCAAAATGCTGATATATTATCACAAGTCACCTACTCACCCGCTGTAGTTAAAGCTGCTCAGGAAAAAGGGAAATTTGGCTTTGGCTGGAACTCAGATATGAGTAAGTTTGCTCCTAAAGGTCACCTAGCTGCATCAGTGTTATATTGGGAAAAAATCTATACTCCTGTTTTGCAGCAAGTGCATAACAAAATATGGAAGTCGGGATCGACATGGTATGGTGTCAAGGAAGGTGCCATCGATATAGCAGGTTTTGGTCCAATGGTCTCTAACAATGAAAAAATGAAGGTTTTGGCAGTCCGAGATAAAATTCGTAACGGTCAATATATTGTGTTTAGTGGACCACTTTACAAACAAGATGGAACATTACTTTTGGGAAAAGGTAAACATCTCTCAAATACGCAATTGATGAGTATGAATTATTTCGTTAAAGGCGTGGATGCTGCTTATCCAAAATAAACAAAGCTAAGCCTTTATTGAGGGATTTCGATAAGGGCTTAGCTTTTTAGTTGTACTTTTCAGGTTATGTTTATTGTCCAGCTTCGCCTCTTTGTAGGATTTCATCTGTAATAAGCCTGGAGAGAGCGTCTGTTGCTGTAGAAAGATAATGACCTTTACGTGAATACAGACCTAAATCACAGTAGATACCATTGTTATCATTAAGCGGAATATAGCGAAGGCGATTATTAATTATTTCATTTTCCAACCCAAAGAATGTCTGAAAACCAATTCCCTTATTCCTGAGTATTAACTGTTTCATTAATTCCAAAGAACTCGTTTGCATTTTAAAATTTGGAATAGCATGTTGTGCACCCGCAAATAATGGCGCCAACTGTTGATAAATAGACAAATTAGGTTTTGGCATAATCACATCATAGTCGAGGCACTGATGGAATGACACCGTCTTTTGAGAAGCCAGCGGATGGTCAGTCGATACAATTGCACCTAATTTAAAATGGGATATTGCTATTTGGTGCAAATCATTATGCTTTGGCAAGGCAAAAGCCAAGCCTAGATCCACCCGATTTTCAATGATTTCATTAGGGATATCTTTTGAGCCTAAAATTGTAACCCCTACAGTTATATTAGGATATTTGACCTGGAATTTTTCAATAATCTCTGGCAGGAAATTAATCGCTAGTGTTTCAACACTCGCAATTTCAACATGACCTTTATAAAGCCCTTTCAGTGCATCCAATTCATTCTGCAATCGCTTAGTATCTCTCAGTACTAAACTGATATGTCTTGAAAACAACTCACCTGCATGAGTAAGCACCATACCCGAAGGCACCCGATTGAATAATGGTGCTCCAATTTCATCTTCGAGTTTTAAAATTTGCCTGTTTACAGCAGAAGATACGACATTTAATTGTCTGGCTGCTTCCCTGATTGAACCGCACCGGCGTACAGCATCAAAATAATGAATTGCTGCTGAGTGAAAGCGAAGACCACGTGTACTCATTTTAACATCACATCCTATTCCAATTTTAAAGCCCCAATCCATTTATAAATTTGAATGAGCTATTGAAATAGAAGCAAAAAACTTGCCATTAAGTAGCAGCCATTTTTTGGACCTAAAGCATTATTTTCAGTGCATCCCGTTGCTTTTTCAGCATCATCACTCATTTAAAAAAGTTTAAGCAATTGTTTTTATTTAATTAATTAAGAATAGCTCTCTTTTTGGCATCAGCTTGATCGATATTCATTGCTATGCGGTCTCATGATTATTTTATAAAAAAAAGAAAACATTATTTTTGAGAGATTGCTACATGACTGCGCTGGAAAACAATCAAAACATTACCTCTATACCCATCATCGATATTTCTGGACTTTTGGATAATGACATACAAACGCACCAAAACATTGCTTCAAATATTCGGAAAGCATGCTTAGATAAAGGTTTTTTTTACATTACGGGACATGGAGTTTCTAAAGCATTACAAGATAAGGTTTTTGAATATTCCAAATTATTTTTCAGTCTTCCCCTAGAACAGAAAATGCAATGGACCATCGAGCTTTCTGAAGCAAACCGAGGTTATGAACAATTAAGAGCACAAACCCTTGAACCTGATTCTCCACCTGATATCAAGGAAGGCTTTTATATCGGGAAGGAACGCTCAGCTTCAGATCCTGTTGTCATCCATAAAGCTTTTAACCAAGGCCCAAACCAATGGCCAGATATTGATGGATTCAAAGAGGTTATGGAGGAATACCAACTAGAAATGATCAAAGTCTCAGAAAGGCTCATGCATGCTATCGGTTCGTCACTAGGTCTGGAAGAAGATTATTTCTCAGAGTTCTGCAAGGATGCAGATTTAGTCACCTTGCGTTTATTGCACTATCCTCCACAACCCTCTAATGCTCAACCAAATGAAAAAGGATGCGGGGCACATACTGATTTTGGAGGGTTAACCCTATTACTTCAGGATCATAACCGCGGTTTACAAGTGTGGGATCAAACTCAAAACCAATGGATTTGGGCAGAGCCAATTGAAGATAGTTATGTCGTTAACCTAGGTGACCTAATCTCTATGTGGACGAACAATACATATAGATCCACCCTCCATCGCGTCATCAACATCTCAGGTGGGGAACGATATTCTGTTCCATTCTTCTACAGCGGTAATCACCAGTATCAGATTGAATGCATTCGAGAGTGTTTGGAGGAAAACTCAGAACCGCTATATCCACCAATCAGTGTTGAACAGCATTATCGTGACATGTTCAAAAAAACATATATCTAATAATAAGGAGTTTCCCATGAAAAAATTACCAGTTATCGACATTGCACCTCTTTATGACGTTAACCATCCTGATTATGCAGATATATGCAACCAAATTGACCAAGCATGTCGTGAATGGGGGTTCTTCTATATCAGTGGTTATAAACCGAATCACCTTGCAGAAGTTCAAAGTTTAGCTAAAGAGTTTTTTAGTAAACCACTGCTTGAAAAACTAGAAATAGACATCCAAAAACACAAAGCCTCTCACAGAGGATATGGTGCATTGGGTGTTGAACAACTTAATCCTGACCTGCCCAATGACTTTAAAGAAGTATATGACATGGGTGTTCACCTAGAAGCAGATCATCCTGATGTAATCAATAAAGAACCATTACGTGGTCCTAATGTATATCCGAATATCGAGGACTGGAAAACTGTAATGGATGGCTACTTTGAAGAGATGTTGGACTTAGGAAAAGTTCTTCTAAATGCCATGTCTCATGCCATTGGTCTTCCACAAAATTATTTTGATTACTGCCTACAAGAAAGTCTGTGTGCACTCCGCCTCATTCATTACCCACCTGCATTAGACAATACGCAATCAGAGAGTTTCAATGCTGGAGCACACACTGATTATGGCTGCGTGACTATTCTTGCTCAAGACGATGTAGGGGGATTGCAGGTTCAGGATGTGAATGGGAATTGGATCGATGCTCCGCCTATTCCTGATACTTATGTTATCAATATCGGCGACATGATGGCCCGTTGGTCCAATGACATCTACAAATCTACACCACATCGTGTTTCAAGTCCTAAAGGCAAACAACGTTTTTCTTTCCCATTCTTCATCCAGCCGAGCCCAAAAACTGTAATCCGTTGCCTGCCTAACTGTTACAGCGAATCCAATCCACCTAAATATTCACCAATTACTAGCATGGAATATCTACAGTCACGCTTTGATGCTACTTACAAACATCGTGCTGACGTTTAAATATCGGGGACATTCAAATGAAAAAAATTATCACTTCATTACTATTAAGTACCTGTGCAGTCAGCACTTACTCTTTTGCAGAAAAACCTTGGTTATATTGGCAATCCAATAGTATTTCTGCACTTTATGGTAAAGGTTTCGAAGTAGAGCCGGATACACATGAAACGATTACTTTTGAACATGCGAGCAGTTGGAGATGGGGAGATCTCTTTCTATTCGTCGACACTTATTGGTTTGACGGTGAAAAGACTGCTTCCCAAGGACATAATGCTGTCTATACAGAAATAGCCCCACGCTTTTCAATAGGAAAACTAACCAATACGAATTTGAGCTTTGGGCCAGTGAAAGATGTCCTAATAGCTACGAGTTTTGACTTAAGTATTCAAGATCAGCCTGGCTATGACGATATGTGGACTTATTTAGTTGGTCCAGGTTTTGACCTAGATATCAAAGGCTTTGATTATTTCACCCTTAATTTTTACTATCGCATTCCAGACGATGGAAACACCCCAAGTGGACAATGGCAAATCACTCCTTCCTGGTCATATACCGTCCCATTTCTTAAATCATCAATCATTTTTGATGGATACATTGATTGGGTAGTCAATTCCAAAGGTAATAACTCTTCCGACTTTCACTTTAACCCACAAATCAAATATGACCTTAGCCCTCATCTAGGCTTAAGCCCAAAAAAATTAGCAGCAGGTATTGAATACGACTATTGGAAAAACAAATTCTTAATCGAAGACACTCCATATTTTAAAACTAATCAAAATGCTACTAGTTTCATCGTCAAATATACCTTTTAGGCTGAAGGAGAAAAACATATATGACTAACACAATCACAGCCAATAACTTAAAACCAAGCTCCATGATTTTTCTCAGTATCCAGCACGTCTTGGTAATGTATGCAGGTGCTGTTTCAATTCCCCTAATTGTTGGAGGAGCTTTAGGGTTAAGCACTGCAGAAATTGCTTTCTTAATTACTGCAGATCTATTTGTTTGTGGCATTGCCACCCTCATTCAAACTATTGGTTTTAAAAATGTAGGTATTCGCTTTCCCATTATGATGGGAGTTACCTTTACTGCAGTAGGCCCAATGATTGCAATTGGGACTAATCCAGATATGGGACTACTAAGTGTATTTGGGGCAATCATTATCGCAGGGATCTTTGGCTTCCTGATTTCACCATTTATTGGAAAGTTAATACGATTCTTCCCTCCTGTGGTGACAGGAACTCAAATTCTTGTGATTGGTCTATCTCTCATTGGTATTGCAGGCACATGGTCCGCTGGCGGATATGGGGTAAAAGACTTTGGAAATCCATTGTACTTATCTATCGCTGCCTGTGTTCTATTAAGCATTATTATCATCAGCCGTTATGTTAAAGGCTTTTTGGGCAACATTTCAGTTCTAATCGGGATGGGAATTGGTTATATCATCGCTGCATTTTCTGGCCTCATCTCTTTAGACAAGATAGATGAAAGCCCATGGTTAGGTTGGGTGATGCCATTTCACTTCGGTATTCCAGAGTTTAACTTTTGGGCTGTCTTGACTATGTGCGTAGTCATGCTGGTTATTTTCATTGAAACAGCTGGGATGTTCATGGCTGTAGGTGAAATTGTTGAAGAAGAGGTGGATCAGGAAAAATTGACTCGCGGTTTTAGAGCTGACAGCCTTGGCACAATGATTGGTGGGATTTTTAATATCTTCCCGTATACATCCTATGCTCAGAACATCGGTTTGCTAGCGATCACAGGTGTTAAGAATCGCAGTGTATGTGCTTTAGCTGGTGTGTTTTTAATCCTTTTAGGTCTATTTCCTAAAATAGCTTACTTTGTTGCGTCTATACCCTCATGTGTTCTAGGTGGAGCCGCATTGTTTATGTTTGGGATGGTGACATCTAATGGTATCAAAGTACTGCAGCGTGTCGACTTTCAAAATGTGAATAATCTCTACATCATTGCAGTCAGTGCCGGCATAGGTATGTTGCCTGTATTCTCACCTACTATTTTCTCACAACTACCATCTTATCTTTCACCTCTGTTAAACAGCCCAATTTTGCTAACGGCTTTTTGTGCTGTGATTTTGAATGCTGTTCTCAATCGAAAACAGCGGATATTGGATGAATAGTATCTTCAGAAATTGAAAGATGCATAAATATCAGATACACAGGGCTTTGTTGCACAAACCTAGCCTATAAGGTTTATTCAGTCCTATAATTTCAAAATGATCAAATCTTTATTTAGACTCTCTTTACGCATGGTCACAGGTTTTGTTCAAAGTCTGATTAAACTTTGTGGATTAAATTGGACCGCACCAGATTACAGTACGCTTTGTCGAAGACAAAAACATATTGATATTGCGATTAGCTATCAAAAAAGTAGTGATGGGCTACATCTACTCGTCGACTCAACTGGCTTAAAGTTTCTAGGTGAAGGTGAGTGGAAACGTAAGAAACATGGACCTGAATATCGTCGCCAATGGCGTAAGCTTCATATTGGCATCGATGCTGAAACCTTGCAAATACGTGCAGTACAGCTTACTACAAATAATGTGAGCGATTCGCAAGTACTCGGTGATTTACTTGCTCAAATTCCCTTAGATGAACGAATTGATTCGGTCTATACCGATGGTGCTTATGACACGAAGCACTGCAGACAAGTCATTCTAGATCGAGATGCACATGCGCTCATTCCGCCAAGAAAAAATGCAAAACCATGGAAAGATCAGAAATTGAGATCTTTAGAGCGGAATGAGTTACTGAAAACAGTTAAACGTTTAGGAAGAACGCTTTGGAAAAAATGGTCTGGTTATCATCGTCGAAGTTTAGTTGAAACCAAGATGCATTGCATCAAACTATTAGGTGATAAATTAACAGCAAGGAGTTTTTCTAGTCAGGTGAATGAGATTCATGCACGCATAGCCGTATTGAACAAATTTACAGAATTAGGTCGTCCTCATACCCAAGTTGTCACTTGAATTCTGTTCAAATGAGCAGAGTGTTATCTTTTAAATCTTTGTGCAACAAAGCCATTTTAAACTGTATAGCGTTTGCTCAATCCCCACTCTGCCAAAATTCGGCGGTAAGTGGTTGATGAACGATCTGCCTCAAAATGTGCCTCCATTGAAATATCTAAAGGAAGTTCTTCTGGTTTTTGGCTTTCCACCATGTCCTGATCTTCAGCGAAGATTTGTGCATTGAAATCATAAACTGCCTGTAAGTCTCCTGTAGTATCAAAGTTACGAGTTAAGGGAACGAATAATCGCGTTTTATTGTGCGAAACTGGACAGCACGCATTTAAAATTTTAAGTAAGCCATTTTCAGGAAAGTCGATAGTCAAAATAGCTGAAAATGGTGGATAGACATCGAAAGTACGTTTCCATAAAAAATCATCTGGTGCTAAATGTTGTAAGCCATGCGGATAGTTACTGACATCACTCACATACTCTGTATGTAAGCCATAATCCGTTCGAACGGTCGAATATTTTTGTACTTTAGGATTTTCACGATCAGCAAAACTTTGGTTATGTACCCATGCAAAGTGCGCAACATCAATAAAGCCTTCAAGCTGACGGCCACTTGATCCAGCAATATCGACAAATGGAGGGAGAATTGACTGATGTTCTTCACTGTCCCACGTGTCTAAATCTGGAAAATTGGCTTTCGATACATCGCGGTTAAATAAACTGGTCCAAATAAGTCCATATTTTTCTACAACTGGAAATTTGGTCAGTGAAAAACGATCTGAAATTTGTGTAAGTTCCGGCTGTGCAGGAATTTTTACACACTTTCCTTCACCGTTATAATGTAGGCCGTGGTATGGGCAAATAATTTCTTCGCCTTTCACCCAGCCTTTGGTTAATGGCACACCACGATGCGGGCAAATATCACGCACGAGATGAATTTTTCCACTTTCAGTTTTATACAATGCCATTTTCACATCAAGTAATTGTACTTGTTGCGGTTGTTCTGAAACGTCCTGTGTACGTGCAACTGGGTACCAATGCTGCGCTAAAATATTCCAATCGTTTGCATCAAATGAACTGCATTGTGGTTGGGTAAATAAATTCAGTACAGGAATCGCATTCATTTTTAAATCTCTACATTCGCATTATTTGCAGAACTTTTATGCCATGTAACTAGGGCTAATTCGTTCTTTTCTAAGTCAAAAATACGTTTGGATAGCATTTCTTTCTATTAGAATGATTTGCATACAATGTTCTGCTTTTTAGAACACAAAAGCAGAATGAATTGAAAAAATCAAAAGTTATGGCATGAAAATCGCTTAAGCATGGATAAGTACTTTGTAAACTGCCCGTGAGATTGAATAGCTGTATGTCGATTACCTTTTCCCGATTTTCTGAATATTTTATGGCTGTTGCCCGTACTGGCAGTTTACGTAAAGCCGCAGAACAGCTTTTTATTTCAGTCTCTGCAGTGCATCGGCAAATTGTTCTTGCTGAAGAAGAGTTAGGCGTTGCTTTATTTGAGCGTTTACCGCAGGGGCTGAAGCTAACGTTAGCAGGTGAATTACTTTATGCTGATTTGCTTAAATGGCAAAAAGAATATCAGCTGACTCGAATTCGATTTGATGAAATTCAAGGATTAAGTCGCGGCAATATTGAAATGGGTTTTATTTCTGCCCTAAATGATGGTTTTGTCGTGGATTGTATTCAACGCATGGCTGAAAGCTATCCATGGATTAATCTCAATATCAGTATGAATAGCAGTGAAGAAATATCGAGAAAAATCATTGATGCAGAATTAGATTTTGGCATTATCTTAAATCCTAAAAGTCACAATCAATTAGAAATCTTATCCTTTATTGAAATTCCTTTAGGCTATGTTTTATCACCACATCACACCTTAGCCGGCATGGATAAAATCTATTTATCTGACACTTTAAATGAGCGTCATATCATGCCAAGTGAGCCCTTAGTCATCAGTGATTATGTACATACACTCTATAAACATCACAAATTTAATCCTATACAAAAGATAGAATGTAATGACATTAGAATGATAACATCATTAATTCAACAACAATTAGGCATTGGCTTAATGTCATATATGGATGCATTACCACTTTTAAACTCAAAAAAGATCGTATTTAAGCCCATTCGTGAAAAAGGTATGCATCGTTTAACCATTGCACTGTGCGTCGCTTCAAAACGTCAAACATCTCGTCTTTCACAAATAATGGTAAATTTATTGGTCGAAAAAATGGAAGAAATCAAATTGCAATTAAAGCAACTTCCTTAAACATTTAATCCTTTGCTCTTCAATCTAATGTTTCTAAATAGCTAAAAAAAGCCAGTGTGAATATTCACACTGGCTGCTGAAAGCTAACCTTTTAGTTTTACATTTCTTTTTGTGTCTTACAGCTTAGTCGAGTGGATTACCGACAATGTTACTAATAATTCCCTTCATAATATGATTGCCTTGTTCTTTACGTAACTCTTCATACCACTCTCGGGTCACCGCTTCATCTTTCATATGTGTCACATCACAGCGCTTACGGGCACGAAGTACCAACTCATTGGCACGTTCATTACGCTTGTTCTGATAGCGACGTAAAGAATCTTGTAAACCTAAGGTATTAATTTGCAATGAACGTGCCAAATAGATAGCATCTTCCATCGCTTGGCAGCCGCCTTGACCAATATCAGGTGTTGTACTGTGCGCTGCATCACCTACAATCACCACTCGACCTTTGTAAAAATTGGCAAATGGTTCGATATCGTGAATTTCTACACGATTGGTCTTTTGCACATCGACTGCATCAATTAACTTTTGGACAGGCTCACACCATCCTTTAAAGTATTGTTTGAATAAAGCTTTGTATTGGCTACGATCATTTTCAAGACCAACAGCTAACGGCACATCAAAAAAGAAATAGAAACGATTATTCGCCACTGGCATCAGTGAAACACGTTTGCCTTCACCTACAAACGTTGTCCATTGATCTGCTGCGGCATAATCGTCTGAGACATCAACGAGACCATTCCAATTGACATAGCCTGCATAGCGTCGCTCAACTTGCTCACCTAAAACATAGGCACGAGTAATTGAGTGTGTACCGTCTGCACCCACCAATAGATCAGATTCTATTTCGCTACCATCTGCAAATTGAATTTTTACACGCTCTCCTTCTTCAACAAAAGAAATCATTTTCTTAGCTAGATGAATATCTTCACGACCAAATTCATCCATTAACATATTCTGAAGTTCCGCACGTGATACCGGATATGGTCGTTGCCCGACTTCTTCAATCAATGGATAAAGGCTAAACTGGGTCATCACATCGCCCGTCAGACCATCAATATAAGCAAGGTTATCCATTTTGCCGCCAAGCTTTTCAACTTGCTCTGTCAAACCCAAATAATTTAGACATTTCACACCGTTAGACCATAACGAAATAGCAGCACCCACCGGTAAAATTTGTTCTGCCTGTTCATAGATGGTTACTTGGTGTCCGAATTTTTTTAGTGCGATGCCTGTAGTTAGACCCGCCATACCTGCACCAATAATTGTAATTTCCATCTATAATTCCCCTGTGTTTTATAAGTTTCTAAGTCATAAAATGCTAAAAGCGTGCCATTTTTTATAAAGCGCCCTGAAAAAAATCCAAAGTTGGCACACGCTGTGCATCTAAACGCGTGTAAATGCTTGTTTTTATCGTTTGTTAAATTTTTTGTAGCACGATAGCGCAAAGCATGAATTTTGAAAGAAAATAGCGAATGGATTTAATATATGGCGACTTTATTAGCACCCGATTTTGATATTCCTGCACAATTACAGACACTTACCAATTTGGCAGATGACCGTATTGGTGCAAAAATTATTGAATGTTCAGATGAATTTTTCGCAGAAGCAAAACGTATGCTTCAATTTGACGCGCCAATTTTTGTTGAAGATAAATTCGATGACCATGGTAAATGGATGGATGGTTGGGAAACGCGCCGTAAACGTCACACAGGTTATGACTGGGCAATTATTCAATTGGGCGTAGCTGGGCATATTAAGGCTTTAGATATTGACACTACCTTCTTCACTGGGAATTACCCTGCTTCAGCTTCAGTTGAAGCCTGCTACGCCCCTGATGGCGATCTTGCTCAAGCTGAATGGTTGAACATATTAGAGAACAACGTACTTGGCCCAAGTCAGCATCATGTTTTGCCGATTACAGCTGACCAAGTTTTTACTCATGTGCGTTTAAATATTTTTCCTGATGGTGGTGTTGCTCGTTTTAAAGTGTATGGTGAAGTGAGCGTTCAACAACAAGATCACACTGCAACAATTGATTTAGTTGCTTTAGAAAATGGTGGACGTGTAATTGCTTATAGCGATGCACATTTTGGTCATCCACGTAATCTGATTAACCCAGGTCGCGGAATTAATATGGGTGATGGTTGGGAAACCAAACGTCGTCGTGCACCGGGCTTTGATTGGTGTATTTTGGCTTTGGGTCAAACTGGTGCAATTGAAAAAATTGATATCGATACGGCACACTTTAAAGGCAACTTTCCAGCCCAAGTCTCTATTCAAGCCGTATATGTTAAAGATGCAACTGATCCACAATTAATTCCACAAAGTATGTTCTGGCCATTTTTGCTTGAAGCACAAGACATGCAAATGGATCATATTCATAGCTTTGTAAACGAAATTTTGCAACATGAAAAGATCTCGCATATTCGCATTAATATGATTCCAGATGGTGGTATCAGCCGTATTCGTTTGTGGGGTAAAACCAAAAGCTAAATTGAAAGCTTGAATACTTTCTACATCGAGAAGGATAAGTACTGTGGTTTTATCCTTCTTCTCCTACACTTGATATAGACAATAAAAGAATTACACATGGTTCAAACAATTCAGCTACAGCCCCTGAGCATTGAAAACTTTGCCCCTTTTGGTGAGGTGATTTGCTGCGGAGGACAGGATTTTTTTCATATCAATGATGCACATACCGAGCGTTATCATGCCCTTGTAACCACTGAAATCTTCGGTGAAGCACATGCAGGTATTAGTATTTTTCGTAATATTAAACAGACAGAAATTCCTTTTTCGGTTTCGATGCTTGAGCGACATCCGAATGGCTCACAAGCTTTTATCCCGATGCAAGGTCAGGCTTTTTTAATTGTGGTGGCACCTGCATTGGATGATCAAACGCCTGATATTTCAAAACTCTGTGCTTTTATTTCAGATGGTACACAAGGTGTTAACTACCATGCAGGTACATGGCATCACCCTCTATTAACTTTAGAGGCGCCAAGTAACTTTGCCGTGGTTGATCGTATTGGTATTGGACATAATTGTGATGTTTATCAGTTTAATGAAGTACTCAATATCGTGGCATAAATTTAAACTATCATTGAAATTGAAACCTCAATTTAAAATTGTCTCAGAAATTAAAAGCCCCATCCGTGGGGCTTTTAAGTCTTGTGCAGTATGTTGTGTAACGATGTACGGTTTTAACGAATCAATTAGAAGTGATATTTCACTAGCGCACTGACGTTATTTTCATCTTTACCTTTAATATTATATTTATTATTCCAAACTGAATGCTCAACGCCTACATACAGGCGTGTATCTGGGGAAATATGTTGCCCCACATTCCATTTATATTGACTGGTCCAGTTCATCTCACTGGCTGAGCCTTTTTCCGCAGTTGACCAATCCAGAAAAGCATCTGCTAAGAAAGATTCTGAGCCAATTTTAAAAGGTATGGCATAGGTAAGCGTCATTTGATAGTCATCAGCTTTAGTATCATTATTCACTTTATATAAATTTAATTTTGCATATTGAAAATATGGCACATCAAAGTCTAAGCCAATACCATAGAGAAAATTATCCAGTTGCTACCCGCTTCCCAAGTGGTTGCAAGCAATACATCTTTTACAGGGCCAAATTTAAGTTCTTTACCCGTTACATCGCCTAAACTCAATCGTGGTGATGCTTCAAAATAGGTTTGATCGCCCCTGACGTCATTATGTGTACGGTCGGCAAAAATGAAGAAATCACCATATTTAAGCTTTGACGCGTATTCAAATGTCACAGTGGTTTGTTTGTCTTCTTTTGCAATGAGCTGATAGTCGGTGCCATATAGACCGGTAATGCTGAAGTCTTGCCAGATTGGGGCTGCAAAGATAGAGTTGGCTGAAATAGTGCATAGAATTGCAGCTGAAAGAGGCATAAATTTCATTAAATTGTTTTTCCTAGCGATAAATACGTTTTGAGTAATTTATTTAGCAAAAACAAAGCCAATATTAGATTTTTTAATAAAAAAAGCCCACATTAATGTGAGCTTTTTTTATTTATTTTGAATAGCTTAGTGATGACTATCTATAACAATATTGCTGGTTTTATTCACTTCTTTACTTTTAAAAAAGTTTAGATGGTTAAACACAATATTTAATACGATGGCCATGAGGCACGTTGAACTAATACCTGAATGGAACAGGGTTTGTACCCATTTTGGGAAGTTCGCATAGAATGAGTGATCAATAATTGGAATCATACCTGCGGCAATTGCTGTAGCAACAATGATTAGGTTCTTTTGCTCACTATAATCAATTTTAGCTAAAGTACGAATACCACTTGCAGCCACTGTACCAAACAATACCAAACCTGCGCCACCCAATACCGGTACAGGAATTGCAGCAATCAAACGGCCCATAATTGGTAAAATACCCAATACAACTAAAATTAAGCCACCCGCTGCAACAACAAAACGGCTTTTTACACCAGTAATCGCGACCAAGCCTACATTTTGTGCAAAGGCACTTTGCATGAATGAGCCAAATATTGGTGCTGCCGCACTTGAAAGCATATCGGCACGTAGCCCATTGGTAATACGTTCAGCGTCGACTTTGGTACCGACAATTTCACCAACAGCGATAATATCAGCTGTAGTTTCAGTCATAATCACCAATGTCACAATTAGCATGGCAATAATGGCACTCAGTTCAAATGTTGGCATACCAAAGGCAAAGAAACTTGGGAATTGAATCCAATTGCCATTTGCGACTTTTGAGAAATCGCCAAAGCCCATCGCATATGCCAGCACTGTACCTAGCACAATTGCTAATAAGATGGATAAACGACGAATTGTAGCGTTTCGAGTAATATTCAGCACAATGACAATGGCTAAAGTTAGAAAAGCCAAACTAATATTTTCAGCACTGCCCCAATCAGGCGCTTTGCTATTTCCACCCATCATCCAACGTACTGCGACAGGTAGCAATGACAAACCAATCACGGTAATCACGCAGCCGGTCACGATTGGCGGGAAAAAACGAATAATTTTTGAAAAATATGGTGCTAAAAAGAAACCGATTAATGAAGCAACAATAACCGCACCATATACTGCCGAAAGCCCACCACCTGCAGTGACTATGGCAATCATCGTTGCCACACCAGCAAAGGATACGCCTTGAACTAGGGGTAATTTTGCACCGATGTATTTCACACCGACCGTTTGTAAAATCGTGGCTAAACCACCGACAAATAATGCTGCTGCAATTAATAAACCAATTTGTGCAGGTTCAAGTCCTGCGGCTGTACCAATAATCAGTGGCGGCGCAATAATACCGCCATACATCGTCAATACATGTTGTAAGCCATAAGCTAGGCTTTTCCCTGCACCTAAATATTCATGTTCTGGTGAAACTGTTTGATTTTGTTCTGTCATTTTTATATCCCCCGATCCGTTTTATGATGCTATTTTTAGCTACCGCGATATGTTGAATAGGCAAAAGGGCTAATCAACAAAGGAATATGAAAATGCTGTGAGGCATCTTTTACTAAGAAATGAATTACTGCTTTTGGGAAAAAAGTTTCGGTATTAAGACTTTCAAAATAGTCCGCTGTGGCAAACTCTAAGCTATAGCTACCCGTAGAAAATTCGCTTAAACCAAAGTCGGTCACACGGCCATCTGCATTGGTTTGCCCTTCACCAAGTAACATACCGTCTGCATTGAATAATTTAATCAAGACATTGGCAGCAGGTTTCCCAAGATTTGTATCTAAAATATGTGAGCTGATCATGCACTTAGCTCCTGTTTTAATCTTAATAAGGCAATTTCAGCCAATTGATGATGGACAATACGCTTTTCAGTTTCTGGATTATTCAGCAGACGGTACTGCAATGCTTGTAATACATTTTCACTGCTTAAGCCTGAAGCTTTAATTAAGAAGATATAGCCGTACTTTTTTTCATAAGCGATGTTGCCTTTGAGCAATGCCATTTGTGTTTCTTCATCGGCTGAAATAGCGGATTGTTCACGGTTGGAAAAATTCTTTTCTAATTCAGAAAGTTCAGCTTGGGCTTTTTTTTCACCAATACGCGGGTGATTATCTAAAGCAGATTTAATTTCTTCCCACGACCATGTACGAGCAGCTTGAGCCGCGTATTCCAAAATACTGTCTAATGATGCATACGGACGCTGACTGAGCAGCTCATTCGCCCAGCTTTCAATTTGCACACAGTGCTTTAAAAATGTTTTTACATCGGCTTCGGATGCTTGATTAAATTCAACAAGTTGCACTATTAAATCGCCTAAAAATATTTAATGTTCGTTCAAAACATGTTTTGCAATATCAATGCCAATCCCTTATTTCTTAGACAAATTGCTTTTTATAGGCACAAAAAAAGAGGCGCTAAGCCTCTCTTTCTTCTTTATTTTTTTTATTACGGTGCATGGTGTTTTATCCAATGTTCTGCAATATCGGCACGACGACAAACCCATACTTTTTCATGCGATTGCACATAATCTAAGAATCTTTGTAGTGCTTTAAAGCGTCCTGGTCGCCCTAAAATACGACAGTGCATACCAATAGATAGCATTTTTGGCGCAGTTTCACCTTCGGCATATAACACATCAAAGGCATCTTTAAGGTATTGATAAAATTGCTCACCACTATTAAAACCACCCGGCGAGCAAAACTTCATATCATTACTTTCAAGTGTATATGGAATGATTAAATGCGGACGTGTTGCACCATCTACATTCGTCACTGTGCTCCAAAATGGTAAGTCATCGCCATAATAGTCACAGTCATATTGAATCTGAGGAAATTCAGCAAGTAATTTTCGAGTATTCGGGCTATCACGTCCGGTATACCAACCGATTGGTGTTTTACCAAATAGCGTTTCAAGCACGCTAATAGCTTGATCCATATGTTGGCGTTCTTGTTCGATTGGCATATCTTGATAATGCAACCAACGTTGACCATGCGATACGACATCATAATTGGCTGCTTTAATCGCTTCCACAATGTAAGGATTGCGTGCCAAAGCCATACCCACACCGAAAATGGTCATGGGGAGTTGGCGTTTTTTAAACTCTTGGTGAATGCGCCAAAAGCCCGCTCGTGAGCCATATTCGTACATGGAATCCATCGACATGTGTTTGTCTGGAAAACTGGCCGCGCCAATAATATCTGACAAAAACTGTTCTGAACCTGCATCACCATGTTCTACATGGTTTTCACCGCCTTCTTCATAGTTCAATACAAACTGAACCGCGACACGAGCACCATTTGGCCATTCCACTTTGGGTGGTTCTCCATGATAGCCAATCAGATCTCTGGAATAGTCTTGTTGTTGAATCTGGTCTATCAGATCTTGCCCACGTAAATATGTTGCTGTCACATCCACTTCCTAATTTGTTATATCAAACAGTCAAAAAATAGAATGAATTAAGCAATTAGTGCGCCAAAACTTAGTATACAAGTTTTATTTCCTTTCTAAAGGAACGACAACTGATGACGCGTGCATATTGAGCATCTAACTTTATAAATTTAATATCTAAAAAATATTTTTTCTTTGGACTGTCTAATGAATACAAAACATAAAAAAATTATTAATATTTTTACTTTAGAATTTTTTCTTTCATTTTTTAGTACATTAGACTTCCGTCATAAATCAAAAAACGTACAATTTATTTGATCTTAAATTAATCAGCAAAATTATTTAATTCAAGAGATAATCCTTGGATGAAATTCAAAGATATTCAAAAATTATCAAACGTTAAGTTTCGTAGGCTTACCGGTGTTAGTTGGGCTACATTTAACCTCATGTTGGCCGAGCTAAATAAGCATTTACCTCGTCATATGGCTTTGTTGCACAAACATTCAAAAGCTAAACTTCTTCCAAGTTATCTAAATTTAAGTGGCAACTTGGGTGTGAGGTCGGCCTAAATCTGTAAATTTATTTAATACGGCCACACGTGCATGAATCTCATTGACTTGGCTTTGAAAGTTTCTCGCACGGAGTTTATCGCCTAATAATTTGATGCAATGCATCTTGGTTTCTATCAGACTTCTGCGATGATAGCCTGACCAATTTTTCCATATTGTTCTTCCTAAACGTTTAACTGTTCGAAGTAATTCATTTCGCTCTAGCGAGCTGGTCTTTGTATCTTTCCAAGGTTTCGCATTTTTTCTTGGCGGAATCACCGCATGTGCTTGTCGGTCTGCAATTACTTGACGGCATTGCTTGGTGTCATAAGCCCCATCAGTATAGACAGAGTCAATCTGCTCATCTTGTGGAATCTGATCGAGTAAATCACCAAGCACTTGTGAATCACTCACATTATTTGTAGTGAGTTGAATAGCGCGTATTTGAAGGGTTTCAGCATCTATACCAATATGAAGTTTACGCCATTGGCGACGATATTCAGGTTGGTGTTTCTTACGCTTCCATTCACCTTCGCCTAGAAACTTTAAGCCAGTAGAATCGACGAGTAGCTGGAGACCATTACTGCTTTTTTGATAATTAATTGCAATATCAATATGCTTTTGTCTTCTGCAGATGGTGGAATAGTCTGGTGCTGTCCAATCTAATCTACAAAGATGAATGAGACTTTGCACAAAGCCAGTGACCATGCGTAAAGAAAGACGAAATAAGGATTTGATCATTAAACAGCATTGGATGGCTGTATCTGAATAAGTTTGATTTCGACCATGTTTACCTTTGGGTTGAGCGTACCATTGAGTCTTGGGATCAAACCAAATTGAGAGATTTCCTCGATTTATTAATGCACTGTTATAAGAAGACCAATTGGTTGTACGATAGATTTTATGTGTGGGCTTATTCATTTGAGAATTATATTGTGGAATAAGCCTTTAGAGATAGGTTTGTGCAACAAAGCCTCGTCATATTGGTAAAGGACGACCGCATAAATTACCGTTGGAAGATCGTTTGCTCTTATGTATAGAATATTGGAGAGAATATCGAACATTTTTCCATCTTGGTATGAGTTACGGTGTATCTGAAACGAGTGCAATTCGTATCACACGTGTTATTGAAGATACCTTAATCTGTTCTGGAAAATTTAACTTGCCAAAACAACTTCCTAATCGAGATGAAGTGGATTGGGAAGTTGTTGTGATTGATGCAACTGAAATATTAGTTCAACGTCCAAAAAAAAACAGAAGAAATGGTATAGCGGTAAAAAAAAAGCGACATACCTTTAAATTTCAGCTATCTATGCACTATACAACAGGTGAAATACTGAGTGTATGTGGAAGTCATGGAAGCATGCATGATTTTAAAATATTTAAAAAAAGTATGAGGAAATTAAAATTTAAGCCCTTTTTTATCGTTGATAAGGGTTATTTAGGGATAAAGAAATTGGGTTTTGGATGCCTCATGCCATCTAAAGCAAAGAAAACTGAAAAACTAGATTCTGAATTAAAAAAGTTAAATAGAGAGATTGGTCGTAGACGAATTCAAGTAGAGCATATATTTGGAAGGATGAAATGTTTTAAGATTTTATCTTGTGTATATAGAAATCGTCGTAAAAGATTAAACCTGCGGTTTAATTTACTTGCTGGCATATACAATTTAGATTGGGTGAAAGATAAACAATTAAATTGATTGAAAAATGATTTATGAAGGAAGTCTAATGGTTACGGTGATCAATTTAAAACACCAAATATTTTAAACTTAATTATTCTTTTTATCATAGGATTAATTTCTTGGTTTTTCTTTTATTTCTTTAATTTAAAACATAAAATTTTATTAAAAAAACTTTCCCTTGGCTTATTTGATATCTGCATTAATCTTTTAAGACTTGCCTGTGGAATCATGATTTCATTTGTTTTTTTACACTTATTGGTAGATGGGTATAATCATAAATTATTAAATTTTACATTTTTTGGATTGTTAGCCCTTATAGAGGTAGTCGTATTTTCATATTTTAAAGATTATTTACTTTTCAAAAATACTAAAATTTAAAAAAGAGAAGCCTTTCATATTCAGAAAGGCTTTGTGAAATAGTGTTTTGGAAATGATTAAAATAAGAAGTAACGCTGCGCCATTGGTAACACTTCCGCAGGCTCACAAGTCAAATGCACACCATCTGCACGTACTTCATAAATCTCAGGGTCAACCTCCATTACAGGACAATAAGTATTTAACTTCATATCTGCTTTCGAGATATTACGCGTGGCTTTACAAGGACTAATCAACTTCTTTAAAGCCAATTGTTCATGTACGCCTTGCTCTATTGCCACTTGCGATAAAAAGGTAATGCAGGTGTTATGTACGCCACGAGGGTAAGCGCCAAACATCGGACGATAATGCACAGGCTGTGGCGTTGGAATTGAAGCATTAATATCACCCATCGGCGCAGCTGCAATCATTCCGCCTTTAATAATCATCGAGGGCTTAACACCAAAAAATGCAGGCTTCCATAAAACAATATCGGCTAATTTACCCACTTCAATCGAACCAACTTCATGGCTTAATCCATGGGTAATGGCAGGATTAATCGTATATTTAGCAATATAGCGCTTCACACGATTGTTATCGTGATTTTGATTATCACCTTCGAGTGGGCCGCGTTGCACTTTCATTTTATGTGCTGTCTGCCAAGTACGTAATATTACTTCACCCACACGCCCCATCGCTTGCGAGTCGGAAGACATCATGGCAATTGCGCCCATATCCTGCAAGATATCTTCTGCAGCAATAGTTTCACGGCGAATCCGACTTTCAGCAAAAGCAACATCTTCAGAAATTGCAGGGTCTAAATGGTGGCAAACCATCAACATATCTAAATGTTCATCAATGGTATTGACGGTATATGGACGTGTGGGATTGGTTGAAGATGGTAAAACATTGGGTTGACCAATTGCTTTTAAAATATCTGGTGCGTGACCACCGCCCGCACCCTCAGTATGGTAAGTGTGGATGGTCCGGTTATTAAATGCTGCTAAGGTTTCTTCTAGAAAGCCACTTTCATTTAGTGTGTCTGTGTGAATGGCAACTTGTACATCGTATTGATCCGCCACACTTAGACAGTTATCAATCGCGGCTGGCGTCGATCCCCAGTCTTCATGTAATTTTAAACCCACCACACCGGCTTTGATTTGTTCAGCGATTGGTTCTGGCTGACTCAAGTTGCCTTTACCTAACAGACCAATATTCATAGGTAAATCATCAATAGCTTGTAGCATGGTCGCAATATGCCATGGGCCTGGAGTTACTGTGGTTGCAGATGTTCCTGCGGCGGGGCCTGTACCACCACCAATCATTGTAGTTGTGCCTGACATTAGTGCTGTTTCAACTTGTTGTGGGCAAATCCAATGAATGTGAGTATCTATCCCTCCCGCCGTTAAGATTTGTCCTTCACCTGCGATGACTTCAGTTGCTGCACCTAAAGGAATTGTAATGTCAGGTTGAATATCAGGGTTACCTGCTTTACCTATTTTCCAGATACGACCATTTTTAAGTCCAACATCGGCTTTGACAATACCCCACCAATCGACAATTAAAGCATTGGTAATGACGGTATCAGCGACCTCATCAGACAATAATTGTGACTGTCCCATACCATCGCGAATGACCTTGCCACCGCCAAATTTAACTTCTTCACCATAAGTCGTGAGGTCTTGTTCAACTTGAATAAACAATTCTGTATCAGCTAAGCGAACTCTATCACCTACTGTAGGGCCAAACATTTCCGCATAAGCACGGCGAGACATTTTCATTAATATATTTCCTATTCTAGATTTTTTGGCTTTAGCAGCTTTTGCATCGGAATAAATTGAATACCCCATTTCTCCGTTAGCGCACCGACCACTTCAAATCCATATTTTTTATAAATATCGAGTGCATAATGACTTGAATTTATTGTGATTATATCGGGATCATTTTTAAGTATTTCTTGCTCTAAAAAGTCCCACATTTGTCGACCATAACCTTGACCGTGATATTCAGCTTTTAAGAAATAATGCATGACATGAGATGGAGCGATATACGCCAAATTCCCAACGATTTCTTCATTAATTTCTGCCACAAAATAATGAATAAGTGGTTGTTGGAAGATGTTTTTCAACATATCAGGTTTAAAGCGTTCACGTCCTTCTTCAGTCATGACAACATAATCGACAAAAGGTTCAATAACAGCAGCGATGGCTTCAACATCATCAACAGTTGCTGGGCGTATTTTCATTATTAACATTTAATTCTCTTATGCTTTTTCATGTACTTATTGAACTTATTACTAACAATAATTTAATTGTTCAACAAGACACTTGAGCATAAAAATAGTTAATCCAATTTACCCATAACACGCCCTGCAAACCCATACACCTCACGTTTACCTGCAAGTGCAACCAATTCGATATCTCGACTTTGGCCCGGTTCAAAACGAACTGCTGTTCCAGCAGCGATGTTGAGTCGATAGCCTCTAGCTTGCTCTCGATTAAATTGCAAAGCATCATTGGCTTCAGCAAAGTGAAAATGAGAACCGACTTGAATTGGTCGATCGCCTGCATTAGCAACACGCATTTTCAGTGTTTCTCGTCCGACATTCATTTCAATGTCTGAATCAGGCGTAATAATTTCACCAGGAATCATGGCTTACTCCTTATTTTTATTAGACAATGGGTTGATGAACTGTGACTAACTTTGAACCATCTGGAAAAGTAGCTTCGACCTGCACTTCTGCAATCATTTCCGCGACACCATCCATGACATCTTCACGACTTAACAAGGTTGTGCCGTAATGCATTAACTCGCTCACGGACATGCCATCGCGTGCGCCCTCAAGCAGTGCTGCTGAAATAAATGCAATTGATTCTGGATAATTCAATTTTAATCCACGCGCTTTACGACGCTCAGCAACAAGGCCTGCGGTAAAAATTAATAATTTATCTTTTTCAGTTGGATTAAGTTCCATAACAATTTCCTAATCTTCTAAAATGTAGAATGCAAAATGCGTGCAAATTCTTCTTTCGCTCTCGCACGTTTTGATTTTTAGTGTCCTAACCCAAAGGTAAAATGAACACTTAATCTATTAATCTTGCTAGACCTATCTACTTTCCAATGATGGCAAAACTTAAGTGCGCCAAATCCGTGGGAATTCTTCTGCTAGGTCATACCAATAGCGTCTTAAACGGGCACGGACTGCTGCAAAAGCATCATGGCATTCACGTACATCATCGCCTAAATAACGTGCACAAATCACATCATCTAACAGGGTTAAAGTCACCGCTAGATTCATCCGCATAATCAATTCACGGATTAATTCGATATGTTCAGCCAGTAATGTTGTTTGCCTTAAACGCGATGGTGCTACTGCCCAGAAACTTCCCATCACAGCATGTCCATTCATACCTAAACAGGATGTAAGCCACCGATCCTGCCCCTTAAAATTTAAACTATCTGCAACCAATAATTTGTCTGCACGATACAGCCTAAATTTGCTTTGGTATTGCCCTTGCTGAAAAATTTCACCACGTGCTTGTCGACCGATGACCAACATATCCCACCCAATAAAACTGGCCATTTCATCTAGATGAATATGTGTTTCAGAGTCTGCATTGGCACCATCAAAAAGCATGGTTTCTTGCGGTAACCATTCAAATGTCGCCTGTGCTGCGACATGTATATGAATATGCTGATAGGCTTGCTTGCCATTGGTTTTGTACCATTTTCCTGCACCGGGCGTGGTAACTAACGCATGCGCATTCGCCTCAACTTTCATATCAAAAGTCAGATGGTCTCCGCCAGCAATTCCTGCTGGTGGATGCACAATAATTGCATGGCAAATACCAGTTTTTTCAGGCCACAACATCTTCTGAACGCGTACAGGCCCATGATGCTTGCGATGCTGTAATACGGTTCGATTTGACTGTACTTGATAGGCAAAACCAAGTTCCAAACAGGCATACCACAGTTGGCTGTTATGCTGCTGTTGTGTCGATATAAATTTTGTTTCGCTTAATACCAGATCATTCATTTGCATCTCCCTATTATTTGAGATGAATGAGGCATCAAGCTAAACCAATTACAGCAACAATAGCTGTCAAAGCACCAATCATTTGCTTACCATAAGGCACATATTTTTGAATAAATGCGCCGACGAGCAAACCGAATACGTATATAGATGCCATCGCTGTAACCATACCAACGACCAGTAAAACTGCCTGACCGCTTTGGCCAAGTTCCGTACCATGTGCGATGCCATGAAAACCGGCCAAAAGTGCAGCAATAAAAGGAACGGCTTTATTGGTTTTGGTCCAAAGAGCAACAGCCAATACAATTAACGACGCAATAATGCCGTTTTCAGCAATTGCTGTTGCTAAGTTGAATTGTGCACCGATCATAAAACCGACAATCATTGCGGCAGATAAACCGAATAATCCGGCCCATTTCCAGCGCTGGTGTGCAGTCCAAATCAATACGCCAAATGCTAACGCCATCATTAGATGATCAAGCCCTGTAAATGGATGCACAAAACCGCTGATAAAACTATTATGGCTATGCTCATGGCCTGGATGCGCCATTGCTACCAAGGGAAAGAATGCCAACGATGTGAAGGTAATTCTTTGCAATAATAACTTCATAGTGGATGCCCCTTATGCTTTAAACAAACCTTGTTTCTCAATAAAGCTGATGATGTCATTTAAGCCATCTTTAGTTTTCATATTGGAAAATAGAAAAGGTTTTTCACCGCGCATACGTTTCGCGTCTTGATCCATCACATCTAAATTTGCTCCAACCATTGGTGCAAGGTCGGTTTTGTTTATGATTAACAAATCAGATTTGGTAATACCGGGGCCACCTTTACGCGGAATTTTCTCCCCACCCGCCACATCAATTACATACAGGGTTAAATCTGAAAGTTCCGGGCTAAATGTTGCTGCCAAATTATCACCGCCACTTTCAATAATGATCAGTTCAAGGCCATCAAATTTTTCGCACAGGTCATCAATAGCCGCTAGGTTAATGGAGGCGTCCTCACGAATTGCGGTATGCGGGCAACCACCTGTTTCTACACCAACAATACGCTCAGGTGACATAGCTTCATGGCGTGTTAAAAAGTTGGAATCTTCTTTGGTATAAATATCATTGGTCACCACCGCCATATTGTATTTTTCACGCAGTGCCTGACATAAATTTAAAGTAAGCGCTGTTTTACCTGAACCAACTGGACCGCCAATACCTACGCGTAATGGGCTACGTTCTGTCATGTGAAATGTCCTTTATTTTTAAGATCTAAATAATCGTGAATATTGTGTTTCGTGTGCCATACTGAGCATGGCGTAATTAGGTAAGGCGCTACTGAGTTCAGCATCTTGCAGTGCTAAAGCACGTTCAATTGCCTCTGGAATCAGCCCATGAACATGCCATAAAATCCGTTGTCCACTCATCTGTCCAAGTGGTACAGTTTTCACGGCAGCCAACACCTGATTTTCAAGTACGGTAAAGGTATAAGCAGTCAAAACCTCTGCAACATCAAGTTCGAGTTGCCCACAAAGATGCGCATAGATGGGTACGAAACCGATCTGCTTTTTTAATTTCACAGGCTTTTTCAGCACATCACGAATCCACGCATTTAATGAAAATGCCAATTGCTGTGATTCAGCCAATAACTCTTTGCTTTCTCGACTTGCTCTATATAACTGCGCCCAGTATTCAAACTGCTCAGGCTGATCAAAAGATATTATTAGGCGTTTCAAAACGGGCAGCTCAAACCGTACCAAAAGCATTTCAAGCACTTCTTCAAAATAAGTAATGCTCGAGGTTTCATCAAAAATTAAGCTCTGATCAATCGCACTTTCTACCCCTTGAGAATAACAGTACGCCCCAATTGGTAGTGCCGTTGAGGACAAAGTCAACAGACTTAAAAGCTGTGAAGCATTAGGTGTGAACATGATGCAAAGCCTTAATTGGGCTTAATCTGTGATCATGCTGATGCTGTGCATAAGCACCGCTTTCAGGCTCAAATGGATGCATGGTTTCATATACCGTTAAACCAAGTCCAATTATCATTTCAGCCAATACATGATCTGGCTCAAAATACAGCGCCGTTGGTGTGAGCATTAAAGGGACGTGACGATTACCTAAGTGATACGCTGCTTTTAATAAATCAAAGCTGCTTGGTGCTTCTACTTTCATGAGTTTTTCTGCTTTGGCATCGACACGCAGTACATCACCCTCTTGAGTTGCGATATATGAACCGTGCCTTAAAATGCCGGTACGGGGTAAATCTGCACCAATATCGTGCCCGTTAGCTAAAGTTGCACGAAAACGGCTCTTTTGTCGTGTATCAAATGTCAGTTCAACTATCTCAACATTTTCTTGTACGACATTACCCTCAAGTCTTTCCGTATAGATTTTCATAAATACCCAATCTCAATTTCTTTTATCGTGATTCGTGAACTAAATTGATGCTAAATTCAGCATTAAATGAATGATTTGCATTAAAATAATGCACTATTCATGCCAATCTTATTTTGCCAAGCGTTTTATTTTTGCCGTGTCTATCTAATTATTTTGAAATTTGCTTCGTGCAAGACATCTTAATTATTAAAAAATATGTGATTGCCGATAATTATTCAGATGGCCATAAAAAAATCCCCCCATCGATGGAGGATTGTAGAAATAGAATTTATGCCAATCTAGCTAAGCATTAATACACATCTCGTCGGTAGTGACCGGCCTTACGTAAGGCATTAATTTGTTTAGCACCTAAAATTTCTACTAAAGCATCATCAATACCTTGGGCCATATTTAAACTACCACAGAGATAATACAAAACACGAAGAAACCAGCCACATTCACATCAAATAAAATCAATAACTTAAAATAAAAATTCCAAATACACCCTATTTCCCACCCGCTTTGAGCCTCTCAAATTCATCAAAAACCGCCCACATTTATAACCACTTTCTTGATCTTTTTATAAAAATTAAAAGTTTTTTGTACTTCTTGATCTAAGTTAAAAAAATCAGGAGGGCGAATAAATGAAGCCTACAAAAGCAAATTCTCAGCTAGCCAATAAAAGACCGTTTTATACAAAGGAGGTCATGATCCGTCCTTACCCGCCTCTGTTCAAAATTTACCAAAGCTACGCTCAGATTTTAAATGCCTCGCAACTGCCAACACACTTTCAACATGACGTGAGCCTAATATCTGCTACTGCACCTGCTCCAGCTGAGTTATTCGCAACAGATAACTTTCTTCTTGTTTATATAGCACAACAACAAAATATTCGAATCAAAGCTCGAAGCATTGTAGAAGCTGATGTAGACCTCATTCAGGTTCAATATCAACTCAGCAACACACTCTTTAAGTTGATGACTGAGCTCAAGATCAATCCACAGGCTCTTAATCCCGATAAGCTACTTCATAACTTAAATCAGTCTCTATCGAAACAAGCAATTTACGATGTGAATCAAAAGCTTTATGACAAACCCAGATGCAGTCTTTCTCGAGACCTACTCGCTAAGTTAATCGATTGCAGTCGTAATCAGCTACTTTATCGCCAGAAGCAAATCAACGGCACTCACGACCTACGAATTCAAGCACTCAAAAATAAATGTAAAGCACTCACGAGCGTACAACCATGCGCATCACAATTTTGGAGTTTAGACCATGAAAATTGAAAACATCATTGAGCGAATGCTAGATCATGAATTTTTTGATCAGGACTATCAAAATGCTATCGCACAGCACTTAAAACCTACAGTCTTAATCCCTGAATTAAAACCCTTATTGAAAACAACAGTCAGCTTCGATGCAGACTCTAAGTTTGAACTCCCAACAAAACTACCTCTCCCCCCAAGTGTGTCTAAACATCCGATCTGTGCCTATCTCTATTCAGTAGATCAGCATGAATATCCTGTTATACAACGATGGGCTGTGCATAATTTACATGCAGCATGTATTCTTAAAGCAATTCCGAATCCGACTGAAAAGGATCACCAAACCACCATTATTAGAGTGTTTAATCGATTTAGATTAGCAAACGAAGCTTATGCCGCATCGCAACAAGGCAAACAATTGAATCGGTATCAGCAGGAATATTTGTGGTTATGGGAGCAATTGCCTAGCCATGAGATTACCTTGGCTGACTTCGTGAAGAGTTTACGGGAATTAGAAAACGACTCTAAACTCAATCGTTTTCAGTATCTATTACTGCTTGATATACGGCGATTCTATGATTATGTCTTAGCACTTAAACCTGATGTGGTTCTAGGATTTTAGACCACGCCTATAAGTGATAATCTACTCCCCAATAAGCATGGGAAATGCTTGTTTTTGGAGTCAACCATGACACGAAGAAAACGTCGTAATCATTCAGCAGAGTTTAAAGTTAAAGTTGCTCTCGCAGCAATTAAAGGCGACCACACACTCGCTGAACTTTCTACTCAATTCGATTTACATCAAAACCAAATCATCGATTGGAAAAATCAACTGCTTGAGCAATCAGTCAATATTTTTTCACGACCAACAGCACAACAAGAACCAGAGATTGACCTCAAAGCTCTACATGCCAAGATAGGACATCAGGCATTGCAAATTGATTTTTTAGAAGGTGCGCTCAGAAAAATAGGGCAGCTGAGCGGCAAAAAATGATCGATAAGACCCATCAACTTTCGGTACGACAACAATCGCAATTGATTCAAATCAATCGCAGTACGTTGTATTACAAGCCCAAAGAGATTTCATCAACTGATTTGAGTTTGATGCGTCTAATCGATGAAATTCATCTCGACTACCCATTTATGGGCAGTCGAATGATACGAGATATGCTACAGCGTCAAGGACATCAAATAGGTCGGCGTAAAGTCCGACGTTTAATGCGCTTGATGGGAATACATGCCTTGTATCCAAAACCCAATACCAGTAAGCCTAATCTTGCACACCGTATTTTCCCATATCTGTTGAAAAACATGGTCATCGATCACTCTAATCAAGTCTGGTGTACAGATATCACGTACATTCCTATGGCTAAAGGCTTTGTCTATCTGTGTGCAATTATAGATTGGCATAGTCGTAAAGTACTGGCTCATCGAGTATCGATCAGTATGGAAACAGACTTTTGCATAGATGCGTTGCAAGAAGCAATTGTGAAATATGGTTGTCCAGAGGTGTTTAATACAGACCAAGGCAGTCAATTCACAAGCGAGGCATTTTTGAATGAGTTAAAATTGCGAAATATCCGTATCAGTATGGATGGGAAAGGACGATGGATGGATAATGTGATGATTGAGCGTTTATGGCGCAGCGTGAAGCATGAGGAAGTCTATTTGAAGGCTTACGATACGGTTAAACAAGCGAAACAATCAATTGCTGAATATTTGGATTTTTATAACATGATACGTCCTCATTCAAGTTTGAATAAGGCAACACCGGATGAATTTTATGATCAACATTTACTAAAAGTAATGGCAGCATAATTTAAATATTTAGAGCGGATTTATCACTTATAAAACTGAATTGAGTGGTCTAATTAACGGAACCACATTAAACCCAAGAAACATTACTCAGCACCACCCAAGCACATCGATGAGCCAATTTATTTGGATGAACACAACGCCATTTTACACTGTCCATATGACATGCCTCAGAAACAGCATCCTGCTCTCTTTTATGAGGAATTACAGGATGAACAGCCAAATCAGCAATACTCACTCAATACAGCGCAGGTATCGCCTTTAGCAAGCCAATCGAGTTATTTGCAACATCAAGTGAGTAAACTGACACAACAGCATATCATTAGACAACAACATAATTTTAGCTGTAGCAAGCATTATCCAGATTTCAACAGCCTGAGCTTACTTGTAAAACATTGCCATCAAGTCTATTTGAATCATCCAGAAAAAAATAAAGCGTATCTTTTTATTCTACTCAGTTTCTTAAGCGGTGTTCCGATTGAGCAATGGCTGGAGTTACAGACAAATCAGCGCCGTGTCCTAAATAATCGACAGAAGCTCATTTTAGAAAACGACCAATATTTTTTACGTTCAAAATTCACGCTATTTGAGAACACTGACTTTAAATTTAAAGAACAGTTACTCAATCAAGTGACCTACTTCGACTTACCACTAATTAAAGAATTAGTAGATGGTCTAAAAAAATCTCCTGTTGTGAGCCAGGAGCAAGTCAATCAAGCATTAAAAAAATGCCGTCACGAACTGTTTATTCCGTCTTTATCAACTAAAAAAATAAGTGTTTTACTACATCATTGTATTTATAGACATACCAAGAACGAGCAACTCGCGGACATACTTACGGGTATTGATGCCAATCGATCGGTTTCTATTTCATATTGCTCATATCCAATCTACCGCTTACAGCAAAGTTATCAATCAACAATACAACAACTCTCAAATGCGTTAGCAAAAGAAATTCATGTCGTTGATGATGAACAATTAAGATTTGGTAGCGGCAAAGCTCCCAAAGCCCCGACAGTGACTGCTATATTTGCCTACTTACAACATCAGATCATTCAAGCCCGACACAGAAACCAAATGCTTGAGATGTTCAATCACTACAATATTTGGCTTTGGCACATTTTATTGCTATTCACTGCTGCTCGACCTGTAATTGGATTCCCAGGGTTCTTACGAAACTTTGATTTAAAACAAAAATGGCTTTGGGTTTCGGACAAAGAAATTCACACAAGAAATGAAGATGGACGCTTAATCCCATTATGTGATTTTGCAGTTCAAGAAGTCCGTCAATTTATTGGCTATTTAGGTGAATTCCAACAACTTCATCCAGAGCATCAATCACACATTCAAGAAATTTTAAGTAGTAAAAAGCCTCTGCTGAGTGTTTATCAACATGGAGAATGGCAAGCGCTTAGCCCTCATCTTATAAGCTCATTTACTCGTGTTATGGAGATCAACCACGCAAATTGGCTTAGGCATACAGCTCGTGCATATCTCACCGAAAAAGCAGATGAAAATTTAATTTTAGCCACGTTTGGGCATGAGCAAAACCAACAAGAAATCGGCCAAAAATTCTCAAGTCTGTCTCTTCAACAATATAGAGCCCTCGCTGATTACCTTAACGAGATGCAAAATTTTTACAGTATCGATGGAATGTATGAACATGCCTAAACAAACAAAGTATGCCCATGAACGCCGTGCGAACAACAGAGACAAAAAGCGAATTAAAGAGCGTATACAAATTCAAGCGATCATAGATGAGTTTCTGTCGTTCGAGCAATTACATCAAGCACAGCAGTCAGAAAGCATAACTACTGTCTATGACCAAGTTAACCAACACTTAGACCAACTAAAATGTAGTTTTTCTCTAAAAAAGGCATTTTATCAGCAGTTCCGTAAACGTATTATTCAATCTAATCGTGCCTATCATACTGATTTACCTTTACCCACCAAGCATCTCGTTTCTATTCAACGTACGCCGTTACTATTCAATGAGACTTGGCTAGAACAAACTAAATACATCTCACAGATCAAAGAAAAACTTTTAAGATATTGGTATACGGCGGATGACTTTACCATAGATGAAAGCATTGGAAATATACTGATCTGCGCAATTCTCTATGGTGGGATCTCTAATCTTTCGAGCCTAACAGCTTTGCTAGAACATTTAAAACAACAAGGTTCGATTGATCAGATCTCAAGAATACAAATCCCTCTGATCTTTCTAGAACCACAATCACCACATTATGGTGATTTATATGACCCTAAACGTCCCTTAAAAAAATCTAGAAATTTTGTACCCGATCGGCTAACACTGCTATGGATTACTAGGTTTAAAACACAAGCAATAGATATCCAACACGATTGTTACACTTATATCAATTGTATTTTTAATGCATTAGCACTTCCGTTTAATCCAAAACAATTCAAACAATTCTTACAGATGGCTAGTCATTCATGGATGCAACTAGATAGGGTTGATTTAAGCCCAGCACTAAGTCTTTGCTTATCAGAAGAGATTGAGACCTGCGGTTTAAGTCCAAGTGTTTTTAAACGCTATCTCACACCTCAGTTATCCAATTTCGATTTACAACAAACTGAAGAACCTCTACCTAAAACGCTAAATCCCGCAGAAAAAGAAGAAAAATCCTGCACAGATCACTCTCTAGATTCATCGATTGCATTGCATAAACAAATTTTAAAATTTTTTAGAAATAGTGATCAGACCGTAACAGATCTAAAAAATTGCTTACTCAACCAACATGCTCATCTTCCAGAAAATGCGAAGAGGCTCGGGCTGTGGTTATACAGCTTGTTTCATCCTACACGAGAAGATATTGAATATATTGCCGAGCTTTATCAGCTCGATCAAAGTAAGTACTCGCGTCATATAGCTCAACAGCAAAAAATTCGTCATAGCTCAATATATAGCTACTACACAAAACTCGCAGAGACTTGGTTATTGCACAGTACAGATTATCTAGAAGAGCTCAATCTCAACGATCATTTAGAAACGATTTATAGCCGTATGTTAAATGGCGTAGGTAAATCTAGATCACAAAAATTCGATCTTTTAAAACGATTCCATCAATTTCAACAGATGCTCTTTAACGCTGAATCGTTCCCTCTCAGCACTGAAGGACTACGTATTCACTCACCCAAAGCTGAGATTATTTCAGGAAAAACTTTTCAACATCTACTCAGTCAGCTTAGTCAATATAAAAACTCAAGCTATACCCCACATGATTTAGAAATGCTGAGTATCGTATATACGATAGCTTTTCGTACTGGCATGCGCATCAATGAAATACTCGGCATGCGAATCAAGGACGTGGAAGGTGTCAAAGCAAGTTCCATTTGGATACGTACATATCGTGCAAAGCATCAACAGCATTTTCTTAAAACGGATAGTGCTGAGCGCAATCTCAACGTTCAAATTTTACTTAGCGAAGAAGAGCATCTCCAATTTCAGAAATACTGCAAGGCACGCCGTATAGCCTATAACCCCAATCAATACCTATTCACGATGTGGAATAGTGCAGAACGTATTAGACCCTACATGGTCACCACACCTTTTCAAAAGACACTTGATTCAATTTTGCCAAATCATTGCTATACCTTCCATTCACTGCGACATAGTGCGACGAACAATCTAGCTATAATTTTGACTATGGACTACGAGTTTGTAAACGTCTTCACTGACTATTCACCTAGGCATTACAACTTGATTCGTTGTCAACTCTTATCGTCTCAAACACCTCAAAATTGTTGGTATCTACTTGCCCACTTATTGGGCCATATTGATCCTACTGAAACCTTTAGGAGCTATTTGCATCTAGCTTATATAATGGCAGGTTATCAATTAAGAAAATTTGACCCATGTTTGGATCGAACCGTTATTCGAAAAATCTGTCCAAGCTTAAAATCATCTAAACACCAGCAAATAGCACTTAGCTATTACGATGAACAAATAGTACAAACAATAAAAATAAAACCTATAACAATGCCTGATGAATACATCAACACATCTAAGATTAAAGGTGATTTAGTTCAAGCAGAAGATAGCAATTTTTTCTATGGAACCAGTAAATCTAGTTATCCATTTTCTCTAGTCATAAAAATACTCAAGGCATTAGATCAATCTTATACACCTGAGCTTCTTGCTCAAAAGTATGACTTTTCAATTGAGACCCTCATACTGTGGCAACAAAATATACTTAGACTCAAACAACTCAAAAATCGCAAGAACCGGCCTCGCTTCATTATTGATGCTGATAAATCACAACGCATACTTCCGCATATTGAAACAACGGAAGAAAAAATAGTCTTAGAATATTTTTTTAAACAGCTCAACCAGCATAGTTATAATGATATCCATATATTAAATGCACTAGCTATTTTTGAAATGAAGGCTAACATTTCACACGCGGGATTAATCTTTAACAGTGCTGAAGTAAGACTAGCAAATCGATTTTTGACAGGTATTTATTCTTTATTTCCAGCAAAATATTGGCAGACCGCTCTACCTCCTAAAATCTCACAAGATAAGCTTATTGAAAAAATGCATATTAAATCAATACCTTACCGAATGAACAGCAGTTTAAGTAATGCTTTTAAGCTTGAACTAGTATCACAAAACAATGGAAAGGCACTAACCGTCTTACGCTATTGCATGTTGGTTTTACTGATCCTATGTACGCCGTCGCAACCTAGATCATAGCTGATCTGGCTGATAACCTGAAAACTCATAAAAGTCATGCAACAATTGAGCATAGACATCTGAAAAATTTATTAAGTTTTCCGGTTGTAAACCATAATGGTCAAAATAGCGATCATCAATGAAATAAGCTAATCCTATGTGCGTGTTGAGATAAGTTGATACGCCCAGTTGCCTACAAAAGTCAGGATTATATTGCAACTGTAATTGCGTATTACAAATAATTTTTGAGGCTACAATTTTAGCTACATTGCGAATATTGAGATGGCGAATACTAGGATGCATCGATGTCAAAATTCGACTCGAAGAATAATTCATCATGAGCGTTTGGCCTTCAATTGATTTAGATTTTTATCAAGTAATGATTTAGTTGCTTCTCGTTTTACAAGTAAGCATCTAAACTATGTCTATATTTATATAAAAACATGACTAAAACGTCAAGTTTTTATTGTCTATTTGGCGGTAATAATGAAACTTGAATTAGACTCGAATGAATTTAAGATTCGATTGAAAGAAGTTAGAAAGATACGAAAGCTGACACAGCAAGAACTTGCTGAAAAAACGGGAATACCAGTAACCTCTATTGCGCATTTTGAGTCGGGCTCACGTAAACCTTCTTTAGAAAATTTTTATAAGCTCATTGTCGTACTTAATATATCAGCAGACTACATCCTAGGACGAAGTAAAGATATGAGTGCATTAGGTGTTGATCCCCTTGTGAGCACCCTGCAAAAATTACCTGAGGTTGAGCGAAGAATAATTGAGAAATTTATTGTTTCTTTAGATCATAACTAGAGTAGAGATGGATCCGTAAATTTGAACAACTCCTATAAGTGATATTCTGCTCCTCAAATGATGTTATAAACATCAATATATGGAGTATTTTATGGCACGTAGACCAAGAAGAAATCATTCAAATGATTTTAAAGCTAAGGTAGCACTTGCTGCGATTAAAGCAGAAAAAACACTTGCTGAATTGAGTGCTGAATTTGATGTTCATCAAAACCAAATTATTGACTGGAAAAATCAATTGATCTCAGCTTCCTCGCAAGCTTTCGATCAATCAAAAGCTCCATCAGAACCCCCCATTGATCTTAAAAAGTTACATGCAAAAATCGGTGAGCAGGCATTAGAAATTGATTTTTTAGAAGGTGTGTTGAAGAAACTGGGCCGCTTCAACCACAAAAGTTAATCGACGACTCACTTCAGATTTCAGTATCTAAGCAAGCTAAGCTGCTGAAAGTCTCCCGTGGTTGTTATTATTATCGCCCAAAACCTGTTAGCTCATCAGATCTGAAGCTGATGCGATGTATTGATGAATTACATATGCAATATCCTTTTGCAGGCAGTCGTATGATGCGTGATTTGTTGAATCGTCAAGGGCATCATATAGGACGACGTCATACACGTACTTTAATGAAGAAAATGGGTATTCAGGCGTTATATTGCAAACCAAATTTAAGCCAGGCTAATCAAGCTCACCGTAAATATCCATATCTGCTCAAAGGGTTGGCTATTCTGCGCAGTAATCAAGTGTGGTCTACGGATATAACGTATATTCCTATGGCAAAAGGCTTTGTTTATTTATGTGCTGTGATTGATTGGCATAGCCGCAAGGTACTTGCGCATAGGGTATCGATTAGTATGGATGTGGATTTTTGTATTTCGGTTTTAAATGAAGCGATTGAAAAATATGGATCACCTGAAATATTGAATACAGACCAAGGCAGTCAGTTCACCAGTGATGCATTTATTGATGTATTGAAATCAAATGGCATTCAAATCAGTATGGATGGTAAAGGTCGATGGGTAGATAATGTGATGGTTGAACGATTATGGCGGAGCGTTAAATATGAAGAGGTGTATCTCAAAGCTTATAGCAGTGTCACAGATGCGAAAAAGCAATTAAGTGCATATTTTGAGTTTTATAATTTGGGTGGTGTTTTAAAAAGTATGCTGACATTAAATGAAGCCATTATTGATGTAAAAGAAGGTTAAGTCGAAGGCTTTAAAATGGTTTTCAAGCTTTTTGGAGAAATTACAACTTCTTCTAAAACCACGCCTTATTCGATGCCTTATTTTGCAATTATTACCTTCAATTCCTACAGTAAAAAACTTACCAATACTTTGCTTGCAGTTTTTAAAAGCAGTGATGAAACTGTCCCAATGATCACTTGCAATTCGGGTGTAGTGAATACCTAATTGTTTAAGCTTTGTCTTCAACCTTTGGACTGTAGCTGAATCTCTCTTACCCCAAACATAAGCAACAATCTCACCTGTTTCTCGATGGTAGGCGTAAATAAGCCATTGTTTATTATTTTTATTTCCAACAAAAGTCCAGAATTCATCTACTTCGAGAGATTCATAATGACTTTGTTTAGGCTGAATTTGATAGGCCGATTCAGTTAAAGTCCGTAAGACTTTACCGATACTAATGCGCTCAACTTCAGCGATATCTCGTATACCGCTGCCTCTGACCATTAACTGTAATATTTTACGAGTAATGCCAGAATTACATCCTAGATAGCTCAGAGCATGGTCACCAATAAACTGACGTTTGCAGTCTTTGCATTGGTAGTTTTGTTTCCCATCTACTTTGATGCCATTTTTCTTTATACTGTCACTGAGGCAGGTTGGACATTTGATTTCTAGAGTTATTTGCATTTCTCTATTTTATCAAAATTCAACCTGCTTTTTTTTAGCATACTTTTTGATACACCACCATAATTTGAAACGACCTCATTCGAGTCTAGACAAAATGACACCAAATGAGTTTTACTATGATCAGCTACCCCAACAAAACAAGGTGGCTTAACTAGAGCGGAATATCACTTATAAATACGCTTTTAGTTGTTCAAACAAGTGGGACCACCTCTGAGTCGACCCTGCATATAGAATCTGAAGACTAGAAAATTAAAAAACCACTTAAAGTGGTTTTTTTTGCATAGCCCCGAAATGGATATAAACACATTGTGTGTTTGCTATGTGGAATTGATCATCTAGTATTGCCTAGATGGTTGTTTAAATAGTGATTATTCACTCCTACATTTAGCTTTGTAAGTTTTATACCACTCTTCAATTTCAGCTGTATCAAAATATACTGCTGCTTGACGAGTACTACATTCTTTCAATGGTCTTGGAAATGAAAGATCATTTTCGATGATTTTACGTAAGCAATCTCGTGTTACATTAAGCAACTCACAAACTTGGTTGTATTTTAAGCGAAATGGCTTCATATTGTGACAAACCACTGGTATATCTAAATCATCAAAATTTTTAACAGTACGTACAATACTACGACGAGTATGTGATGTATGTGCTCTAAAATGATCCAATTGAGGATCCTCGTTTAATAATAGAGAAACCATGCTATCAAAAAAAAATAATTCAAATCCCATCCGTCCTAAAACACAAAAAAAGTGATCACGTTTTTGTGTTAATGCTTAAGTAAAGACTCGATATAATTACTCCACCACTCCATTATTTCGTAGCGTTCTTCTAGATGTGCTTCTTTATCATATGCCCCTTTAACGCCACCTTTTAAGTGAGACAGCGCAGACTCGATCACCTGAGATTTAGAACTAAAATTTTTATTCAAATTTGTTGATGCAATATGCCTAAATCCATGGGGATTTTGCTTACCTCGATACCCCAGCCTGTTTAATGCCGCATTAAATGTCAGATTAGAAATCGGTTTATTAATATTGTCACGGCTTGGAAATAAGTATTCACTTTCTGGAGAAATCTCTTTTAACTCTATTAGAAGGTTCATAACATGTTGAGATAGCGGTATACCATGCTCAATGCCTCTTTTCATCATACTCGGCGGTCGGATCCATACAGCTTCAGCAAAATCAAATTGTTCCCATCGTGCCTGTCTCAGCTCCCCTGGTCGAGGGAACATGTGAATTAAAAGCTCTAAGCCGATCGCCACGGGTCGAGAAGAGGAATTTCTGATTAAAGAAATCATTTCAGGTAACTCATGAATTTTTACATGCTTCATGCTCTCTGTTTCCCCTTTAGCTAAATGATCTCTTATACCTTCTAAAGGGTTATATAAGAGATCTTTCTTAAATTTAGCTAAACTATAGGCTCCATAGCAGTATGAGATCAATTTTTCAATACGGTTAAAAATACCTTCGTTAATTTGTTTTTCTGTATAATGATTTAACCACTCTCTAGAAGTAATTGTAGCGTACTCCCGATCCCCAAAAACTGATAAAAGATGTTTCTCAATGGACTGTTTTTCTTTTCGATAGGTTTCAGCTTTCCACGTTAATTTCTTACGTTCTAACCACTCATTCATTAAAGTAGAAAATAAGGCATCTTTATCTTGTAACTTTATTTTTTTAATCTCAGCCTGTGTTTTTATTTCAAGCGTGCCATTTAACATACCTTCTGCTTTTTCTCGTGCCTGTACATAATTTACTGTTGGATAAGCACCCAAACCAATCCATGCCCATTTACCTTGATCATTCTTATAGCGATACTGCCAAGACTTTTTACCGTTTGGCTGAACTCGACAATACAATCCAGCAATGTCTGTGGGTTGACGATATTCTTTAGCTTTCGGCTTGAGTGCTTTGTAAATATCTTCAACGCTTTTTTTACGCCTTATATTTACATTCTGAGGTGTATTTTTTGAATGAGCGTTTACATCACTTTTTACATCATTTGTTTTCATAACTTATGGAATCTCCAGAGATTTTTTCCTTGGTGTATCCCTGAGTTATATTTTATTTAAAGGATACAAACAAGGATACACAGGACGTGTTCCCATATGAAGTTATATACATTTAAGTAAAGCATTAAAAAACCCTTAACTCTATTAGAATTAAGGGTTTAGATCTTATATAAAGCTATATAAGTATAAAATTTGGTGGGCCCAGACAGACTTGAACTGTCGACCAACGGATTATGAGTCCGCTGCTCTAACCAACTGAGCTATAGGCCCTATATGCTGAAAACTTTATTTATCAATAAGTTCAGGCGTCATGAATACTAGCTAAGATTTTTTGGAAAGACAAGTGCTTTTATAACTGCTTGAACATTTAGGCAGCAATCATGGGCGACTTGTCTTAGTCAAAATTCAGTTACTTAAGACTTCAGTATAGGAGGCATATAGAAAAATGAGATACATGCTGCATCATTTAAGATAAATGAGCCTTTATCTTGAATTTAATCCGGTCTACTAAGCGTAAAACTGATAGATTTAAGGTCTTAGTATATCTATAAGGTATCAAAATTCTTTATTGCTCAGGCAGCAATGTTAAAGGAATAGCCTAGAACTAAAGAAGATAGAATGACTAGAATTCAGACTTCATTTCTTCGTCTTTATGTAAATCCTGCTTAATTTCGATCAAAGACCATACAATTATAAGCGCAAAAATCAATAGGGAGACTACGAAGGCTGTCATGTACGTCATACTTTTCAATCTCAGAGTAGAAAGAATAAGAAAATAGAAAAGACCTGTATCAGTCTTCTTCTTCGACAAAAGTCTAATAACTAAAGTGTGCTCTGGATAGTCATTTTTTCATCATTTTAAGACTTTTTTTGTATCTACTGATATTTTTAAGATATTAATATTATTTTATTTATATATATTAACTCTTAATTTTGCAGCTTAAAAAGATGAATAAATCATAGATTTTTACATTATTCGCTGATTTTATTGGAAAGCCTATTGACTGTATGGGCGAACAAGATGAAATTATGCAGTTCTCTACATACAGCTTTTACTTCTCCGTACTTATGCTAAACAAATTCCTTGGCGAATCTGCATTTAAACTTGCAGGTTGGCAATATCATGTCGAACCAGATGTGCTTGAAGACAAACAGGTCATTATTGGATTCGAACATACCTCAATGATGGATGCGGTACTGTCAATTGCCCTGTTCCAGATCTATGATCTCAAGGTACATACCTTAATCAAAAAAGAATTATTTAAAGGACCTTTCAAACCGCTATTAAACGCTGTGGGTGGTATTCCGGTTGACCGCAAGGCCAGTAAAGATATCGTGACCCAGATGGTGGAACATTTTCAGAACAATGAAAAGTTCAATCTGGTCATTGCTCCCGAAGCGACACGAGCCAAACAGGGTGAAGCACGCAAACCGATCCGTACCGGTTTCTGGCATATTGCCAAGGCTGCCAATGTACCGATCGTGTTGTTATATGCCAATTCCAAAACCAAGCAAGGTGGCATTCTGGGCAAGATTTATCCGACAGATCTTGCACATGACCTGGCTTTGATCAAGCAACTGTATAAAGACAAGGTTGGTCTGGATATCGTTATTCCAGAATAAGCTTTTTAAAAAGAAAAGCACGGACATGAACAGCAATCCTGCTGTTCATGTCCTGTTCATTCGTCTCTATAAATGTATAAAAATAAAATTAGAAACGCTCCATCCTATTTCTACTCTTTCTTAATTTAGCGCTTTTTTTGCTTTTATCCTGAAATCTCAAATCCAGGCACTTTTTTTTAAAAAAACGCTTATGGTAGAATTTCGGCATTCTGATAGGCATACAGCCAATCTACAAGGAGCATAGTTCGCATGGCGGGTCATTCCAAGTGGGCCAATATTAAGCATCGCAAAGCAAAACAAGATGCGAGTCGTGGTAAAGTTTTTACCAAATACATTCGTGAATTAACCACTGCTGCAAAGCTTGGTGGTCCAGATACTGCAAGCAACCCTCGTCTACGTGCTGTGGTTGAAAAAGCACTATCAGTGAATATGACACGTGATGTGATCAACCGTGCCATTCAACGTGGTGCTGGTGGCGAAGATAACGACGACCTGAAAGAAGTGACCTACGAAGGTTATGGTGTAGGTGGTGTTGCAGTTATTGTTGAAACCATGACTGATAACTTGAACCGTACTGTGCCTGACGTACGTCATTGCTTCTCTAAAACTGATGGTAACTTAGGCACCAACGGTTCGGTAGCATTCTTGTTCACGAAACGTGGTGAGATTACTTTTGAAGATGTGTCTTTAGAAGATCAAATCATGGAAGTGGCATTAGAAGCAGGTGCTGAAGACATCGAAGTCACTGAAGATGATATCCTGGTCATTACCACACCTGAAGCTTTCGGTGATGTTCAAGATGCTTTAACTGCTGCAGGTTTAAAATCTGACAATGCTGAAGTGGTGATGAGCCCTTCAACCAAAGCAGAAATCACAGACATCGATCAAGCAAAAAAAATCATGAAAATGATTGATATGCTTGAAGATCTGGATGATGTACAAAACGTATATACCAACGTTGAATTCTCAGATGCTGTTTTAGCAGAACTTGATGCTTAAATATGACTGATTCAAAAAACGCACCTTAGGGTGCGTTTTTTTATGGCTGTCGACCACCCTCGCCTTTGCTTAAACTTTATTGAGTAATCCGCTACAGTTAAAGACATTATATTCTTTAATGACAAAGCTGGAATGCAGTGCCACCACATGCTCAATTTTTCCAATCCGCTTAAGCAGGATTTCACTATAATTTTCCATATCCCGTGCCACCACTTCGACAATAAAGTCCGCAGACTGACCGGTGACCAAAAAGGCATTAATCACTTCGGGAATACTTTCCAGTTCTTCCAGGAATTTAGCAAAAGTATCGCTATCATGTTTGCTTAAGGATACCTGTAACAGCACATGCAGGCTGAAACCTAATTTCTGGTAATTGATTTCACGTTTTAAGCCACTGATAATATTATGATCGATTAAGTGTTTGATCCTGCGATGCACCGAACTGACAGATAAATTCACCCGCTCGGACAGTTCATTCAGATTGACATCTTCATGGGTCAATATTTCTAGAATATGTTTATCGAAACGATCCAGTTCCATTTTTATACTCTTATATCAATAATCAATAGATGCAGAAAATTTTGCGCCATCTCTGTTATACAATATTTATTTATTTTTCACAAAATTTTCATATTCTGAAATTTTTTTCCAAATGGGATTTCATTTTATAAATACGGTTTTCAGGAGGGTTTAAATGACCGTTAATCGCATTAATTAAAAATATGACCAATGGTATTTTTAATTAAATCTTTATTTTTAAATTATTTAAATTGGGTAAACACGACAACAGATAGGCTATTCCTCTCAGCCCCTACACGACTTAACCGCCCATCTTTTACAAGTGTATAGAAATAGATTAAAACAAAGGCGCTTTAAAAACAAAAATAGCGCATTTCAAAAATATTACTCAAGGAACGGTCATGGCTTCTAAACTTTTAAGCTTGATAAAAACAAAAGTGAGTCCTGTTTTAACCGTCGAAACCCAAACGAAGAGCTTATTGGGCGGCTTATTCGGTGGAACGACATCAGGCACCCTCACCAATCTTATTGGCAATCTCACCGGATCCAATACTCAACCTTCTGTCAGCTCATTATTAAATAATCTCCTTTCTGGAAGCAGCCTGAGTACGACAAATCTCAGCAATTTATTAACTCAGTTTTCTGGTTCGAATGCCTCAAGTTTAAATATTCAAAGCCTGATCAGTAGCTTAACCCAATCCAATGGCGGTAGCTTTAATATTACCCAGATCACCAACTTATTAAAGAGCTTAATGGGGAGCAATAGCAGCAGCCTGGATCTTGAGGCTATTTCTCAACTGGTAGGCGGCTTATTGGGCGGCAGTACGGGCAATATTGATATTGGTAAAATTTCTCAACTGGTCGGTGGCCTGATCGGCGGTTCAAGCAATATTGATATCGGTGCGATCTCAGGTCTGGTCGGCAACCTGATTGGCGGTAATGGTGAAATTGATATCGCACAAATTGCTGAATTGGTCGGTAGTCTGATCGGTGGTTCTGACGGTTTAGGTGATATAGATATTGGAGCAATTGCAGGTCTGGTGGGTGGCTTAATCGGTGGCAATGCAGGCGGTGATTTTGATCTTGGTGCTATTACCGATTTAATTAGCGGCTTTGTAGGCGGAAATGCAACAGGTGGTTTTGATGTCGGTGGCTTCACTGACTTACTGAGCGGTCTGATTGCGAATGGTTCAAATGGCATAGATTTAGGTGGATTATTAGGCAATCTCAATCTCGGTAGCGATCTGGATCTGGGTGGTATGATCGAAGGTATTTCCTCTGCTTCAAACGGCTTTGACTTAGGCAGTATTGCCGAAGGTGTTGGTCAGTTGGTTGGTAGTGGCTCTTCGATTGAATTGCCTGACCTCGGTGATCTTGTCCAAGGTGTGGGTACGACTGATTCCAATATTGATCTGTCTGCTATCCTGCCGGGCATTAAAGATACAATTCAGAATATCGGCAGTGGCGGTTCTTCATCCGGATTTGATTTTGGTTCACTCCTCAATAATTTTACTAAAAATATTGATATCGATCAGACTAATCCTTGGGGTTAATCATAATCTCATCAAAAAAACGCGCTTCATGCGCGTTTTTTTAATTCTTGGATTGGCATTTAAACTTATACACCACGCCAGTCTACCCGGGCATTACGTTCGGTTCGGTAAATACGGCAAATATATTCACCCAGTGGAAGCTCATTCAAATACTGCTGATAGTCGCGATATTCTTCGGACAAGGTTTCGAAATTTTCTTTTTCCCATGGCGTACCTGGAATCGCCAGAAGCGGTGCCAACATGGAACAGACTGCAATATCCGCCAGACCTAAACGATTTCCGACAAAATAATGCCCACCTTGGCTGACCAGCATCTGATTGAGCTGCTGTACCGCAACATCGATGTGTTGTTTAGATTCCGCCACGGTTTCCTCATTCAATGCATAACCCTTGGCCACCATCGCTTTCAATAAAGGTTTAGAAAATTTTTCAAACTGGCGCAGATAGCCCTGCTCACCAATTAAAATATCCAGAGATTCATGATCAGAAGTCAGTGCTTGAGAGAGCATCCAGCGACGAACATGACGACCCAATTCCAAAGTAATTTCATTAATTTCTAAAGCTTTATTTCGAAAATACCCTTCTGCGTGCAGTAAACGATGTTCTGGATAAGTATCATCCAAATACAGAGCAATCTGGGTGGAATCTGCGATCCATCGATCCTGATCACGCAAAATAGGCAGACGATTCTGTCCTGTTTTCAGGCGGGCAAAAGCGCGGTGTACCCCGGGTATCAGATTGTGAGCAACATAATACAGCTCTTTATGGTCCAGCATCCAACGTGCTTTTTCGCAAAAGTGAGATAAAGGAAACTGGTATAAAGTTCGCATGTATGCTCCATGTTTATCGTTATTGGATCAGGGCGTGTAGGCCGCTGTTTTATTCAGATACTTTAGTCACTCACTTTTAGAAAAACAATGTGATTTTTATTCAAAAGTAAAATACTGGCTGATTATTCCTCTATGGTTGGTGGACTCACTACACATCCCGGAAAGCTCAGCGAGTCATTTTAGGTCGCCAGAAGCATTTGATTGCAATAAACCACAAGCACATGACCTGACTTTAGTCATGCTTTCATGTAAAATCGGGGGCAATTTTTATATAACGCTTTTGTGAGTTATTTCATGGGTTTTAATTGCGGTATTGTCGGCTTGCCGAACGTTGGTAAATCTACACTTTTCAATGCCTTAACCAAAGCTGCTATTGCTGCAGAAAACTTCCCTTTCTGTACGATCGAACCAAACACCGGGATTGTACCTGTTCCTGATCCACGTTTAGACAAATTGACTGCAATTGTTAAACCGCAACGTGTTATTCCGACTTCTATGGAATTTGTAGACATCGCAGGTCTGGTAGCGGGTGCTTCTAAGGGCGAAGGCTTGGGTAACCAGTTCCTGGCCAACATTCGTGAAACTGATGCAATTGCTCACGTTGTGCGTTGTTTTGAAGATGAAAACGTCATTCATGTGAATGGTCGTATTGATCCACTGGATGACATCGCTACGATTAATACCGAACTTGCGCTCGCAGACTTAGATGCTGTAGCCAAAGCAATTACGCGTTTGACTAAATCTGCTAAAGGTGGTGACAAAGAAGCGCTAGCCACTAAAGCTGTTCTGGAAAAAATCCAACCTTTACTGGATGAAGGCAAACCAGCTCGCGCAGCGGACCTAGATGATGACGAACGCAAGCTGGTACGTGGCTTTGGTTTAATGACCCTTAAACCAACCATGTATATTGCCAACGTTGCTGAAGACGGTTTTGAAAATAACCCCCATTTAGATGCAGTGAGAAAATTGGCCGCTGAAGAAAATGCGATTGTGGTTCCACTTTGCAACCAGATTGAAGCTGAAATTTCATTGCTTGAAGATGAAGACCGTGCTGAATTCCTTGAAGCAATGGGCATGGAAGAGCCGGGTTTAAATGTGGTCATTCGTGCAGGTTATTCATTACTTGGCCTACAAACTTATTTCACTGCGGGCGTGCAAGAAGTTCGTGCCTGGACCGTGAAAGTTGGCGCAACTGCACCACAGGCGGCAGGCGTGATTCATACCGACTTTGAAAAAGGCTTTATCCGTGCAGAATGTATCGCTTATGATGATTTTGTGCAGTACAACGGCGAAGCCGGTGCGAAAGAAGCAGGTAAATGGCGTCTAGAAGGTAAAACTTATATCGTTCAGGATGGCGATGTTTTACACTTCCGTTTTAACGTTTAAGTCGTTGCTGTTTGAAAAAGCCCCCTTCTTGGGTAATGCCAGTCAGTTAAGAAATTGACTGGCATTTTCTTGGATATTTTTGTGCTTTAATTTTCACTACTCGCGGACATTGCCTTTGCCTTTTTTCAGGTAATACAAATATTTTAGATTGTTCAAATAATTGCGCTAAATGTTTGGGTAGGTTTCCTGCTGATTCTAAAGGTGTGTGCCTTAAGATATTGATAATACTCATAGATGCAATATGGAAACTGATCCTTAAAGGACTCACCTTTGCATGTTCAGCGATAAACCTCATCTGTCTTCTTAAGATATTATATGCAATAAATACCCCCCACAATTCTTGATAGACCAAATCAGGTTGTTTGCTTCTTAAAATCCTTGCATCCTGTAAATCACTTTTAATTTCCCGATAACACATTTCTATTTCCCAACGCTGGATATAAAGCATTGCAAGGTCTTTGAATGGATAAACTTTAGAATTTGTTAATGATGTAATGTAACGTCTTATTTTTCCTGCATATTCAACTTCAATTAAACGTGCTTCCCAATAGTCACCCAATGACGGATTTATCTTTTTTGCTCTTGCTGAAACAAGCATTTTGATCTGAAAGTCATGGGCCGCATTATGATGAATCACTTCATAACGCAGGTTGTCCTTTGCTCGCATCAACCAATGACTCTCTTCTGCCTGAGATTGCCAGCTCACTAAAAAATCAGCAGAGAAGTAAGCACGATCAAATAGGGTAATACTGCGAACTGGTGCTTTTAATTGACTGGCTAAGGTTAATTCACCTTGATCCATACTGCCCATTTGGGCATCAATCATTTCATGGGTATTGGTATTCACCAGGCAAGTCACTCTAACTTGTGGGTAAGGTGCAGCTGCTGTTTTGCCTTTGGATGAACCAAAGTGCTTAAAGTTTTCTTCTGTATGAGGCATAGACCAAACCACACCATCTACAGCACAAACGCATAGACCGTGAAAGTTGCTATATTGTTGTTGTGAGTCTTTAAACCATGCCTGACTTAATGTCGAAAATAAAGCACTCATGGGTTCTAAGCCTAAGCGTTGTCTTGCTTGTACGGATGCACTCGGTACACAGTATTCTGCCGTACCGAAAACAAGTTGCAATTGTTGAACCACATACCAAATCGGTTGATTTCGAAATAGAGCAAGTCCGATTACCAGCCAAACAACATGTTCAGCAGGCAGTTTTCTTTTTCGAATTGATGCTTTACCTGTTTGGTCTAAGCAATCTTCAATCCAGTTTAAATCAATCAATTCACTGAATTGTGAAAGTGAAGGTAGGGTTTGTTTTAATGTTAAATCTAGATTCTGAGATAAATTCATAAAAAAAGAGCGTATTTACATACGCTCTTTTTACAGCATTTTAACTTTTTTTGCTTAACTGACTGGCATTACCTATATCAGGGGCTTTTTTTATTACTTTTAAAAAGAGGATTCATACATATAACAACCTTTCTGAAAGCGCATAAGATCAACACATATTAACAATAATGATAACTATTCTCATATATAAATATTAAATTAGGGCGTATCTTAAATCTAATAAAAAATAACCTAACTCCATTCTCTCAAGGAATCCTGCCAATGAGCTACACCTTGCCTGTACTACCTTATGCTTATGATGCGCTAGAGCCTCATATCGATGGCAAGACTATGGAAATTCATCATAGCAAGCATCATCAAACCTATATCAATAATATCAATGCAGGAATAGCGGGCACAGAATGGGAAGATTTATCGGTCGAAGCCTTAATTAGCAAATTCAATGAAGTGCCCGAGCAACTCAGACAGAACGTGATCAACAATGCTGGTGGACATGCCAATCATTCCCTGTTCTGGACAGTGATGATTCCAGACTGCGGTGGTCATCCCGAAGCTGAAATTGCCAAGGCAATCGAACATGAATTAGGAGGATTCGAGGCATTTAAAGAAGCGTTTACCCAAGCAGCGCTTAGCCGTTTTGGTAGTGGGTGGGCCTGGTTAAGTATGGCGCCAGATCAAACGCTTATTGTGGAAAGCAGTGCCAATCAGGATTCTCCGCTGATGCATGGCAATATTCCCCTTTTAGGTCTGGATGTCTGGGAACATGCTTATTATTTACAATATCAAAACCGTCGTCCGGAATACATCTCGGCTTTTTTCAATGTTGTGAACTGGAAAGAAGTAAATCGTCGTTATTTGGAAGCATTAAACACGCTTTAAATCTTTGAGGAGATCGACCATGTCTACACGTACAATGATTCAACGCATGATTGGCAGCACACTCCTGATCTGCGGTGTAATGGTACTTTTATTAGAACATATGTGGATGCCCTATTTTTAAAGCTTATTTTGCTAAAAAAGCCAGTCATTCAGACTGGCTTTTTATAAGTACATTTAAATGGGCAAAGGTTTATTGCATATTGGCAATTGCAGTACCTTTTTGCTTAGGATCGGTATTTCCGAGTGCAGGATGGGCAATGGCATTCTGACATTGCAGTTTATCCCGCTCATAATCCGCCTGTTTTTGTTGCAGGCTGTTGCCATTTTCCATGGTCGTCCGCGCCCAGATTTCCAGACTGGTCAAAGCTTTACGACACAGAGCATATTTGCCTTCGGTCACCGAATCGGTCATTTTGACATTAATACGCCAGTCTGTACTCAATTTACGTGCTGGTTGACGTACCTGTGTTTCCAGCTGATCCACTTCTTTATTATAGACCAGTGGATCCACTTCATTGATCAGTTGCCATGCGGCATTGGCATAAGTCGTCGCATCATTAGTCAATTTAGGTGCCGGTTTAATTTCTGGCTTATCAGTCGATTGACTGTCATTCCCACACGCTTGTAACAATATTGCCGTGCTTATTAAAGCAGCAGTCAGCATCGCACGTGTCTTGAACATCCACATATCAGGCTCGCCAATTTAAACATTTCGGCACTATGCTATTAAATTCACGTAGAATACACAATCTTCATTTGACCCATCGTTCAACTCTCCTTCAAGGTGTGTCGTGTCTGAACCGAATCAACTCGCTACGCAACCTGCTGGCTTCTGGCAAGGTGCAAAAGATAGCCAAGCGATTATCTTCACTTATTTACCAGTGTCGTTTGCTTTTGGTGTTTCAGCCACTCAGTTTGGCTTTACCGCCTGGGAAGCACTGTTCCTGTCCTGCTCGATGTATGCAGGTGCCAGCCAGTTCCTGGTGGTCGCTCTCTTAGGTAGTGGAACATCTATCTGGATGACGGCATTAACCGTGATTGCCTTAGACATTCGTCATCTGCTTTATGGCCCTGCGTTACAAAATCTGATTCAAGACCGGCTGAATTTAAAGAAAACGGCAATCTGGTCTTGGGGTTTGACCGATGAAGTTTTTGCCTCCGGCATGATCAAGCTCTCGCAACGGCGACAGGAATGGTCAGAATCCTGGATGCTCGGTTTAAGCCTGTTTAGCTGGATGTCCTGGGCACTCGGATCTTTCCTCGGTGGATTGTTTGCCGATCAGGTCAGTAACCTGCCGCAATTCTTACAGGCTGCGCTGGATTTCTTGTTACCTGCGCTGTTCCTGAGCTTCTTGTTAGCCGCTTTTGAGAAAAAACATACTTTTGTTGTAGCTGTCACAATTCTGGTGTCTGCGATTGCCTGTTATTTTATCGACCTGTCTGCCGCGATCTTTATCGGTATAAGTTCTGGTATTTTCGCAGGCCTGTTCAAGCACTATATTCTGAAACAGCCAGATCCTGAACACGCAGGAGATCAAGCATGAATCTAGAGATTATTCTGGTCGGGATTTTAGTCGGGATTGCCAATTTTGCCTCGCGCTTTGGTCCTTTTTTTGTCATTCAAAAATTTCAGCAAGGTTCGCAAAAACGCGGAGCGTTGTGGCTAAAAATTGCCTTGGGTTCAATTGGCATCGCTGCGATCAGCTCCATGTTGGTAGTTGCTACCCTGCCACCTTTATTAGAAACGCCGAATAAAAGTTTTGCGATGCTGGTTGGCTTTATTGTGCTCACGGTTTTGTACTTTAAGTTTAAACGTATTGTGATGGCGACACTGACCGCAGCGCTCACCTATGGCCTGGTTTACACCTATGTTCCAGTACCCTTTTAAGCTTTAACTCGTTGATCAATCGAAACAAAGACTTATGCTAAACTCATAGTATAGGTCTTTTTTATATAACAATAAAAACAAGGAAGGATGCGCATGTTTGAGGTCAAACAGGTGATTGAAGGCAAAATCTTTATTCATCATCGGCGCGATGAAATGTTAACCGTATTCCATCGACATGAAGTGCCGGCACAATATTTTGAATGTTTTATCAATGCTCAAAATTTTACCGGACATTTTGTCGAAATACATGCTCAACCAGCAGATCAAGTTCGGGTGGTTTATATTAAAAAGAATAGCACCCATCAAATTATTGCTATGCTTAATCAGAGCCAACACGTGCTGCATCTTCATCCCTTGACATTGGTCTTAGGTAAGTGGAGCTTCATACATCGTGTCCTGCCGAATACTCTAAAAATTTTTGCTAGTTTATTTGCGCTCCTTATTATTCTTTTTTCAGCTACCGCCTTTTCAGCAGATCAGTTCCAGCTCGTCGCCGTCTTGCGAGACAGCATTCAATTCACAATTTTTGGACTACTGTTATTTTTGCTGTGCTTGGTACTGCCTTTTGTATTGCCCTATGCCTATTTCCTGCATGTTCGTACATTACGTCTGTTAAAGATGTTGAATATCAATGCTGAACACGTTGCACAAATAGAAAAGCTCAAGTCTCAAAGCGGGATTTATCTTCTGTAAACGCAGTCTGACAGCGATGTGAAAATGACAGCGCCTCCTTATTCAAATCCAGAAAAACTTTATAAATAAAACTGTTGGTCAATATCACAATTTTGTATGAATCTTGGCTTAACTGTCGGCTCAGTTCTGCTATGCTAAAAGTCCATAAAATCAAGCATGGATGATCCACATGAGCGTGACTATTGGTACTCCCCTTCAATCTTCTGCCTATAAAGTTCTATTATTGGGTTCTGGTGAACTGGGCAAGGAAGTGGTGATTTCACTACAACGCCTTGGAGTCGAAGTTCATGCTGCTGACCGTTATGATCATGCCCCTGCCATGCAGGTTGCGCATTATTCCTATACCTTGAATATGGCAGATGCTGTAGAACTCAAACAACTCATCAATCAAATCCAACCACATTTAATTGTTCCTGAAATTGAAGCGATTGCGACCGAAGTTCTGCTTGAAATAGAAGCCCAGAACATTGCTACAGTCATTCCTTCTGCTAAAGCCGTCAATCTGACCATGAACCGTGAAGGTATTCGTCGTCTGGCTGCGGAAGAACTCGGTCTGCCAACTTCAGCTTACCGTTTTGCCGACAGTTTAGAATCCTTCCGCGCGGCCTGTGACGATGTCGGCTATCCAAACTTTGTGAAACCGGTGATGTCATCTTCAGGCAAAGGTCAGTCTCGTGTTACCCGTTTTGATGAAGTCGATGCTGCCTGGGAATATGCGCAAACCGGTGGCCGGGTCAATCAGGGTACTGTGATTGTAGAATCACAAATTGACTTTGATTTTGAAATTACCTTATTGACTGTTCGTGCAAAAAATCCAGAAACCGGCGAAATCGAAACGTCTTATTGCGACCCGATCGGACATCGTCAGGACTCAGGTGATTATGTGGAAAGCTGGCAGCCTCAACCGATGACTCCAGCCGCGCTGGAAGAATCCAAGCGCATTGCCAACAAGGTCACTACAGCACTTGGTGGCTGCGGAATCTTTGGAGTGGAACTCTTTGTAAAAGGCGACAAAGTATGGTTTAGTGAGGTTTCCCCACGTCCACACGATACTGGACTGGTGACTTTAGCCTCCCAATTTCAAAGTGAATTTGAGCTGCATGCACGTGCTATTTTAGGCTTGCCGGTGAATACTGCACGACATAGTGTGGCTGCCAGTGCGGTAATTTATGCTGGAGTAGATGGCCGTAATCTTTCATTTTCTGGCCTGAATCTTGCTTTAGCAGACGGCAATACCGATTTGCGCCTGTTTGGCAAACCAGAAGGTTTTAAACGTCGTCGTATGGGCGTTGCCACGGCACGTGCAGAAACTATTGAACAGGCACGTGAACTGGCCCTCCAGGTCGCCAACCAAGTTAGCGTCAACCAAAACTAAGCTGAAATACCAACGGACGACTGTACATGATCAACACCCATCCACTGCTGAATTACGCTAAAAGCAACCATGACATTAAAGCCATCAATCAATGGCGCAGTGATGTCGAAAATCAGCTTCAGGAAAGTTTTGAAAATGGCCAGTCGATTCGGGATATTATTCTGGCGCGTTCCAACCTGATTGATGAAGCATTGCAGTTTCTCTGGCAGCATGCCGAACTGGATCAAACTGATTTGGCCCTGTTTGCAGTCGGAGGCTATGGCCGTCGTGAAATGCTGCCTTATTCTGATGTCGACATCATGATCTTGTCAGAAGACGAGATTAACCCGGAACAGGAACAACTGATTTCTACATTCATTTCATCGCTTTGGGACGTGGGGAATTTCAAACCCGGTATCAGTGTCCGCACCATCAATGAATGTGTCAATCAGGCCAGCAGTGATCTGACCGTCGCCACCACCCTGATCGAAGCCCGCCTGATTATTGGCAATGAAAACCTGTGCAAATGGCCACGTCGTATCGTGTCACGTACCTGGACTGACAAAACTTTTTTTGATGCCAAGATGGATGAGCAGCATAAACGCTATGCTCAGCACAACAATACCGAAAGCAATCTGGAACCGGATATTAAAAATGCGCCGGGTGGCATCCGTGATATCAACCAGATTGGCTGGATTGCCAAACGGCATTTCCGCGTCAATCGCATTTATGATCTGGTACATCTCGGTTTTATTTCAGAATTTGAACTCGGTGTGCTTGAGGAAGCCGAAAGTTTCCTCTGGGAAATCCGTCATCACCTGCACCGCCTGACCAAGCGCGATGAAAACCGCTTATTGTTCGATTATCAGCGTGATATTGCTGCCAAATTTGGCTATGTACGTGAAGAGGCGCATCATCCGAACTATCCAATTGAACAGTTCATGAAGCGCTATTATCGCAGTGCACAGCAAGTGTCTACGCTGAACGAAATGCTGCTGGCCTATTTTAATGAATCGGTCATTACGCCACGTTTACCGCAATATGAACGCCAGATCGAAGAAATCAACCAGAACTTTAAACTGGTCGATGGCAAACTGGCTGTGCAGCATCACAAGATTTTCTCGGAAAATCCAAACGCAATTCTGGAAATTTTCTATTTACTAGCCAATCGTCCTGAGATCGAAGGTATTCGTGCGCGTACTTTACGCCTGCTGACCTTGGCTGGAAAACGCATTGATCAGGATTTTCGTGATAATCCGGTGCATCAGGCGCTATTTATGGCGATTATCCGTTCACCGCATCGACTCTACGATACTATGGTCGCGATGAAGCGTTATGGTGTGCTTGGAAATTACATCCCGGCCTTTGGACAGATTCTGGGACTGATGCAATATGACCTGTTCCATATCTATACGGTCGATGCACATACCTTATTGCTGCTGCGTAATTTAAACCGCTTTAAAGAACCTGAATTTGCCAAGGAATTTCCGGTGGTCAGTTCAGTGTTTCAGCGTCTGACCCGTCGTGACATAGTCTATCTGGCAGCAATTTTCCATGATATTGCTAAAGGTCGTGGCGGTGACCACAGTGAACTCGGTGCCAGCGACGCGATTAAATTCTGCCGTAGCCATGGCTTTACTGAACGCGAAAGTAATCTGGTGGCCTGGCTGATCCAAAATCATCTGATGATGTCGGTGACTGCCCAGAAAAAAGATATTTCCGATCCGGATGTGGTCAAAGAATTCGCCGAAAAAATGGGTGACATGGAACATCTGGACTATCTGTACACCCTGACAGTCGCCGATATTAACGCCACCAATCCGAAGCTGTGGAATACCTGGCGCGCTTCGCTGATGCGTCAACTATATACTCAGGCACGTGACGTAATCCGTTCTGGTCTGGGCCGTCCGGTTGATTATCAAATGCTGATTGAAGATACTAAATTTGCAGCCAGTGAACTTCTGGTTCAGGACTTCTCACTGGATGAGGTAGAAAAAGTCTGGCAGGAACTTGGTGATGACTATTTCCTCAAAGAAACAGCAGATGAAATTGCCTGGCATACCCGTGCCATTTTACAACACGGCGATAATCCTGCCCCACTGGTGCTGATGCGGGCGCACCGTAAATATGCGCAGGATGCGGTACAGATCTTTATTTATACGCAGGATCAACCCAACCTGTTTGCCACCACCGTGGCTATTCTGGATCGTATGAATCTGGATGTACAAGACGCACGGATTATTACAGCGACTAAAGCCTTCAGTCTGGATACCTATGTAGTACTGGACCGTTTTGGTACCTTATTGACCGATCCGGAACGCGAAGCCACAGTGATTGAAGCTCTGAAAGATGCCTTGAGTCATTCTGATGAATATCCGGGCCTGATGCAGCGCCGGATTCCGCGTCAATTACGTCATTTCGATATTGAAAATACAGTCGATATTAGTATCAATCCTGCCTTGAATCAAAATATGGTCGAAATCGCTACTCTCGATCATCCTGGTTTACTTGCCAAAATCGGTGGTTTATTTATGATGCAAGGCCTGGATATCCACTCTGCCAAAATTGCCACACTTGGCGAACGTGCCGAAGATATATTCTTTGTTACCAAAAAAGATGGCAACCCTATGACACCTGAAGAATCCGCCGAATTTGCAGCTGCACTTAAAACCGCGCTGGATGAAGCCTCTCATCAGGTTTGTAGTCAACACTCACATTAAAACGCGGTTACTTATTCATGAACTCTAGCTTGTCTCTACTGCATCCTTATCCGTTTGAAAAGTTAAATCAGCTTTTTGCGGATATCCAGCCTGCAAATATGCCTTTAATTCCCCTGTCGATTGGCGAACCAAAGCATCCTGCACCGGAGTTTGTGAAACAAGCGATTATCGATAACTTTAAACATTTATCGACGTATCCCAACAGTAAAGGCCTGCCTGAGCTACGTGAAAGTATTGCCCAATGGCTGACACGCCGTTTTAAGCTCAATAGCATTAGTACAGACAGCAATATCCTGCCTGTTTCCGGTACGCGTGAAGCGATTTTCTCGTTTGTACAGGCTTTGGTGAATCGGGAAGAGGCACCTTATGTAGTCATGCCGAATCCGTTTTACCAGATTTATGAAGGTGCAACACTGCTCGCAGGTGCCAAACCTTATTTCATCAACTGTACTGAGGAGAACAATTACCTTGGTGATTTTGATGCTGTGCCGGCAGAAGTCTGGGAAAAGACCACGCTATTATTTGTCTGTACCCCAGGCAATCCAACCGGTGCAGTGCTGTCCAAAGAACAGTTTAAAAAACTGATTGCCCTGTCGGATCAATACAACTTTGTGATTGCTTCAGACGAATGCTATTCGGAACTGTGGTTTGATCAGGCACCTGTAGGTTTACTGGAAGTTTGTGCTGAAATTGGCCGGGATGACTATAAAAACTGTGTGGTGTTCCATTCACTGTCTAAACGTTCTAACCTCCCGGGCATGCGTTCAGGTTTTGTTGCTGGTGATGCCAGCCTGTTAAAACCTTATTTGCAATATCGTACTTACCACGGTGCGGCGATGCCGGTTCAGCACCAGTTAGCTTCAATTGCTGCCTGGGATGATGAAGCACATGTGGAAGAAAACCGGGTGCAATACCGTGCCAAGTTTGATTTATTCCAGCAAGAACTCGGTCATCTGCTGCCACTCAAAAAACCGGATGCAGGTTTCTATTACTGGTTAAAAGTCGACAATGATGAAGCCTTTGCCAAACATTTGATGGAAGAAGCACATATTAAAGTTCTTCCGGGTCGTTATTTATCCCGCGATACTGAACAGGGTAATCCGGGTGAAAATCATGTACGTCTAGCACTTGTGGCCGATCTGGCGCAATGTGAAGAAGTCATTCAACGCCTGAAAGCCATTCTCTAAGTTTTAATCATGATTAAAAAACCCACTGAATTGAAGTGGGTTTTTTAATTGAAATCAGATGAGTTCTATTTTTATCTCATACTGATAAAATAACACAGAGTATTACAACACTTTTGCAATTTCATCCTCAAGATCTTCAGGCTTGGTGGTCGGAGCAAAACGGTTCAATACCTTGCCATCACGTCCGATTAGGAACTTGGTAAAATTCCATTTAATTCCATTGCCTAAAATACCTTTGGAATTATTGGTTAAATAGCGAAAAATGGCGTGCGCTTCAGGGCCTTTGACATCTACCTTGGAAAACATCGGGAAAGATACCCCGTAATTCTTCTGGCAAAATTCACCAATCTGTTCATTGGAACCCGGATCTTGGCCGCCAAACTGGTTACATGGAAATCCCAAAATTTCCAGACCTTGATCTTTATATTTTTCGTAAAGTTTTTCTAATCCTGAAAACTGTGGGGTAAAACCACACTTACTCGCTGTATTGACGATCAAAAGTACCTTGCCTTCATAATCTGCAAGTGGCTTGCTTTTGCCATCTAACAATTCAGCTTCGAACTGATAAATGTTAGTCATGGATAGGTTTCCTCATCATTTTTTTCTTGTGTTTCTAAGTCTAGAGAAGCCGAGTTGACACAATAACGTAAGCCCGTCGGTTCTGGACCATCCGGGAAAACATGCCCTAAATGTGCGTCACAATGATGACAAACTATCTCAGTTCTGACCATTCCGTGTGAAGTATCAGGTAATTCTTCTACTACTGAACTGCTGACGGGACGGTAGAAACTTGGCCAGCCACAGCCGCTGTCATACTTGGTCTCAGAAGAGAACAGTGGCGTGCCGCAGCAACGACATACATAAGTGCCATCTTGCTTGGTATTCCAGTATTTTCCAGTAAATGCCGGCTCGGTTCCCTTCTCGCGCGTAATGCGAAACTCCTCAGGTGATAACTCTCTTTGCCATTCCCGGTCTGATTTATTGAGTTTTCCCATGATCACATACCTTTTTATCTTGCTATTTAAAATAGGATAATCCTATATTTACGTGATTCATTTTAAAAATTCTAGTCTTTATTCAACATTTTACAAAAGACATATAATGCCCAAAAAAGCAAAAAGAAAGCAAATATAAAAATAAAAGTAAGCAATTTTTACATTAAATGTTTTTTAGTGAGCAAATTTAATGGTATTCTTAGCTCTAAATTTGCTCAGGATTAAAAAATGTCGCAAAAAAAGAGCGTAATTTTTAAAAATCTGCTGCCTGTGATCAAACAATATCAGCAGCTTGGATTTACGCATGAAAAAATTGTTGCACTACTTCGAGATGAACATGATCTCGATCTAGTCACAACTGAGACATTTAAAAGTTATTTATATCGTTATGCAAAAGTGACCTCCACTCCTTCCGAGAACATCAAAATGCCGAACACTTTCCAAACCCCTCGCGAGATCAAGAAATCATCTAAGCTCGAGCATGTATGCTACGACATTCGCGGACCTGTGTTACGAGCGGCCATCGAGATGGAAGAAGCCGGTCACAAAATTATCAAATTAAATATTGGTAACCCTGCCCCATTCGGTTTTGAAGCCCCACAAGAAATTATCAACGATGTGGCTTTAAACCTGTCGAATGCGATTGGCTATACCGATTCCAAAGGGATTTTCCCGGCGCGTAAGGCGATCTGTCAGTATTATCAGCAAAAAGGCATTCTAGATATGCACGTCAATGACGTCTATATCGGTAATGGTGTGTCTGAACTGATCGTGATGGCCATGCAGGGTCTGCTGGATGATGGCGATGAAATGCTGATTCCAATGCCGGATTATCCACTCTGGACGGCAGCAGTGAATCTGTCTGGCGGTACTGCGATTCATTATAAATGTGATGAAGAAAATCACTGGTATCCAGATATTGCTGATATGGAAAGCAAAATCACGCCGAATACGCGTGGTATTGTGATTATCAACCCGAATAACCCGACCGGTTCGGTTTACCCACGTCATGTGTTGCAACAAATCGTCGACTTGGCCAAGAAATATGACCTGATTTTATTTGCTGACGAAATCTACGACAAAATTATTTACGATGGGATTGAGCATGTTGCTGTAGCAGCTCTGGCTGGCGATCAGCTCTGTGTTTCGTTTAACGGTTTATCTAAAGCCTATCGTATTGCTGGTTTCCGTTCCGGCTGGATGGCCATTACCGGCAATAAAGCACGTGCAGCAGACTATATCGAAGGTCTGGATATGCTTGCATCGATGCGTCTGTGTGCCAACCATCAGGCACAATATGCAATTCAGACTGCACTGGGCGGTTATCAGTCAATTAACGACCTGATTCGTCCGGGTGGGCGTTTATATGAACAGCGCAATATTGCCTGGGAAATGCTGAACGAGATTCCAGGTGTGTCTTGTGTCAAACCTGAAGGCGCAATGTATTGCTTCCCGAAACTGGATCCGAATGTGTATCCAATTCAGGATGATGAAAAACTGATGCTGGATTTGTTACGTGCAGAGAAAGTACTTCTGGTTCAAGGGACAGGCTTTAACTGGCCAACACCGGATCATTTCCGTGTAGTGTTCCTGCCGGCTGAAAATGAACTGCGTGAAGCCATTACCCGTGTTGGCCGTTTCTTGGCCAAGATACGTTAATTCTTGAAATAGACAATATAAAAAACCGCGTTGAGACGCGGTTTTTTATTTCTATGAAAAAATTCAGGCTTTTGACTGATGAAATCTTAAAAATCTTACCGGTTTCTTTGAGCAAATTTCTGCACTCAATGGTTTCTTTTCAGGCAATTTTTCCCTTTATTATGAAGATTCATGTTATTTTTTGACCAAACATAAAATTCCATGAGTACACGGATGTCCTCAAACACAATCAAGCTCAGCCTGTTTCTTTGTCTTAGTATGTGCTTGGGCATTGGCATTCTTCGCTTTTCTTATACCGCACTGTTACCTGGCACACGCGAAGCCTTTGGCTGGAGTACAGATTTTGCCAGCCTTTTGGGCAGTGCCAATTTGCTGGGTTATTTAATCGGTGCATTTACGGCCATGCGCCTGCCTCAAGACCGCAGCATGAGTACCTATATTCAAATTTCAGCCTTTGCCGGCATGTTCAGCCTGATGTGCTGTGCATTTTCTGGTTTTTCTGAAGTATGGTATATCGCTTGGCGGATTATTTCCGGGATCAGCGGTGGACTGATGATGATCTTATCGCCGAGTGTGGTTGCACAGTGCTGTGAACTTCAAGACCGTCTTAAAATCAACTTTATTGGTTTTAGCGGAATTGGACTAGGCGTTTTAATTGCGACCCTGTTTCTGCCTTATCTGGATCAAATTTCCATACAGACGGCCTGGCTAATCTTATGTGGTTTTGCTTTGCTTATCTGTATCGTTTTAAGTTTACTGATTCAGAAATTTAAGCCGTATTTGTCCGCACAAGCCCCTTCGGTTATCTCTACTCTATCTTTGAATAGCGTCTTTTATAGTTTATTGACGGTTTACGCCTGTAGTGCTTTCGCCTATATACCACATTCACTCTTCTGGATTGATTATTTAAGCCAGCAGTTGGGATTGAGCTTGTTCTGGATTAATTTCAACTGGATTCTGTATGGACTAGGTAGTGCTTTAGGCGCCTTGAGTGCTTATGCACTGGCCAGAAAATGGGGTAATTTTGCTGCCCTGAAAATTCTTTATAGTCTTTATATTATGGCTATTTTTATTGCGACTCTAGATGCCAGTCCATTGCTCACTTTTAACTCTTCCTTTTTCACTGGGATGCTAAATCCGGCTGTGGTCTTCCTGACCTCCTATACCATTTTGCAACTGTATGGACTGGCTTATAAAAAGCTCTGGAGTATTGCTACCTTGTGTTTTGCCTCGATTCAGCTGATCGGTGGACTCAGCTTTAGTGCGCTGCAATATTTTGGATTGAGCTATCATCAACAGTTCATACTGGCCACATTGGTTCTTTTATTAGGAACATTGCAATTGTTCTGGTGTACACGTCCTGCCAGACTCAAGCCTGAACAACAAACTCAGCCAGTGTCTGCTCATGGAGAAGGAACTAAATAAGGATAAGGATTGGTTGCTCCTTGCCCACCCAGATAAATCCCATAATGTAAATGCGGTGGGGTATTTTTAGCATTGCCCGTATTACCCACATAAGCGATGACTTCACCTGCTTCGACCCAGTCGCCTTCCTGAATATCCGCTGCATAATCATCCAGATGTGCATAATAATGCTGACTCATATTGGGGCCAGTCACCCAGATAATTTTTCCACCCAGATTATTGGTGCCAATCCTACGCACAATCCCTTGGGTCGCGCTAAATACTGGCGTACCACGTTTGGCAAAAATATCCGTCCCTTCGTGTTTACGACCTGCACTACGCGCTGCTCCCCAAGTATCATTAATTTGGCCAACTCTGACGCCTTCAACCGGAATCTGTAGCGGAGCTTCTAACTTGGTTCTCTGTAATTGCCAATATAGATAAGGGCTTTTCCAACCGGCTGCTTCACCTGAAGGCGGTGGCTGACAGGCAGTTAGTAAAAAACCTATAGATAACAGTAAGTTTATAATCCGAAGAAATTTCACCAATATTCGCATCAAATTAAATAGATGACTTTTATCTTAATCATCACGGCCTAATTTAAAGTCACAATCCTGTTATTTTTAGTGATGATTTTATATTAGCCTCCAAATAACAAAACCCTCAAATGAGGGTTTTGTTATTTCAGGTGGATAGGAGATTATCTACGTTTTTTAGCACGAGATGGTTTCGATGGTTGTTGTTGTTGCTGTTGCTGCTCTTCATTCTGAGCATTGTCCTGCTTATCTTTTTGTTGGACCTGCTTATGTCTCGCTTTAGCTTTAGCCATGATTTACTCCTTTGGAGAAACGTCTCTATATCACTGGAAGTTCCATTCATCACTGTAACGTTTATACAAAATAAGCCAATCGCTGAGCTGTATCCAAATACGTCAATGTAATACAAGCTTTAGTAAGTCGTTCAGCTTAGAACGAATCATTTCTAGGCTCATTACACTTCTTACATGATCTTGCAGCCTGATACTTATTTTAACGTTTAGCTCTTATCTGTTCAGACTTTGCCTGGAAATAAAACTATAAAAAAACCCGCAATTACTACGGGCTTTAACTCATAAATTGCTTCGCAATTTCAGGTATCCATATTAGCAATAATCGCCTCACCAAACTCGGAACAACGAAGTAAGGTCGCCCCTGGCATCAGACGCTCGAAATCATAGGTCACCGTTTTTGCCGCAATCGCACCCGAAATCCCCTTGATGATCAGGTCGGCAGCTTCTGTCCAGCCCATATCACGCAACATCATTTCAGCAGACAAAATAATCGAACCCGGATTTACTTTATCTTGTCCGGCATATTTAGGCGCTGTGCCGTGGGTTGCCTCATAGACTGCAATCGAACCGCCAATATTGGCACCTGGTGCAATTCCGATTCCACCGACTTCCGCGGCCAGCGCATCAGAAATATAGTCACCATTTAAGTTGAGTGTCGCAATCACAGAATATTCTGCTGGACGCATCAGGATTTGCTGCAAGAAGGCATCTGCAATGACATCTTTAATAATAATGTCTTTACCCGTTCTTGGATTTTTGATTTTAACCCACGGACCACCATCTAAAAGCTCACCGCCAAAACGTTCCAGCGCAACTTCATAACCCCACTCTTTAAACGCCCCTTCGGTATATTTCATGATATTGCCTTTGTGCACTAACGTCACACTAGGCTTGTCATTTTCAATGGCGAACTGGATGGCTTTACGCACCAGACGCTGGCTACCTTCTTTGGAAACAGGCTTGATCCCGATCCCACAATTGTCTTCAAAGCGGATGTTGGTTACACCCATTTCTTCTTTCAGAAACTTGATAACCTTTTTCGCTTCCGGAGAATCTGCTTTCCATTCAATACCGGCATAAATATCTTCTGAATTCTCACGGAAAATCACCATATCGGTCAGTTCAGGATTATGTACCGGCGAAGGCACGCCCTCGAACCAGCGCACCGGACGTACACAAACATATAAATCCAGTTCCTGGCGTAGGGCCACATTCAAGGAACGAATACCACCACCGACTGGCGTGGTCAGTGGGCCTTTGATCGATATTACATAATCGCGCAGCGCTTCGAGAGTTTCTTCAGGCATATAGGTGCCGTAAATTTTGTCAGCTTTTTCACCGCAGTAGACTTCCATCCATTCGATGGAACGCTTCCCGGCGTATGCTTTTTGCACAGCAGCATCTACCACAGTTCGCATTGTTGGTGTAATATCTGCACCAATTCCATCCCCTTCGATAAATGGGATAATTGGATTATTTGGTACGTTGAGTGACAGGTCTGCATTAACGGTAATTTTGGTACCATCCACAGGTACTACGATTTTTTGATATCCCATTATTAGTATTCTCCCGGATGCCGCTGACAAATCTAAAATAATTGCCGATTAGGCAATACTTTCAACTGTTCTTAACGCATAATATTCTAATCCAGATTTGTTGTTTTTGAGATTTATACGGGAAATAACTAAATTTCCCTTTTAAATAAACCTCTACATTTTTTAAATTAATGTAATTATAGAAGTTATTTCCTATGAAAATCGTCATTCTAAACAAACCTTATGACGTCCTCTCCCAATTCCGTGCGGATGAAAAGCACCCAACCATGGCTGATTTTGTCAACGACAAAGATTTACGTCTTGCGGGTCGTTTGGACATGGACTCAGAAGGTCTGGTTTTCCTCACCGATCACGGTGGTCTCAACCAATATATCACCAATCCTGCCAATAAAAAGTTTAAAACTTATATGGTGCAAGTGGAAGGTGATGTGACCGAAGAAGCACTTGAACAGCTTCGTAAAGGCGTTGAACTGAAAGATGGCATAACGCTTCCTGCACGTGCTGAAAAAGTGTCTGAACCGGAATGGCTGTGGGAGCGTAATCCTCCTGTACGTTTCCGTGCCTCTGTTCCAACGTCTTGGGTTGAGATTTCGATCTGTGAAGGTCGTAACCGTCAGGTTCGTCGTATGACATCTGCTGTCGGCTTCCCTACATTGCGTTTGATCCGTACCAAAATTGGTGAGATTGATTTGGTTCGTATGGGATTGCAACCGGGCGAAACCAGAGAAATTGAACCATTATTATATCCGGACTTCCAGAATGTTCCTGCGGAAGAACCATACCGTTCACGTTCTTATGTGAAAAAGCCGGGTGGTACGGGTGGTAAGCCAATGGTTCGCAAGAACAAAGATGGTTCTGTGAAAAAGTCTGGCACCAAACGTATCTGGCAAATGGATGAAAGTGAAAAGCCGCGTCGTAAGACCAATGGCACAACTCGTCCAAATACCAAAGCACCACGTGGTCGCGGCCGCGGTCGTGGCTAAGTTTGAATAGATTCAATCAAGCTCACTTCGGTGGGCTTTTTTTATTACATAACTTAAATATTTTTTTATTTTTCAATCTATTAGAATTAATTAAAGTATTCATTTTAATGTGAGTCTCATGAAAAAAATAATTTTCGCTTTAGCTGCGACTTCCCTTTCAACTTTTGGCTTTGCCAATCCGCTGAGTGTGCATGTACTTAATCAGGAAACCGGCCTACCCTCTGCTAATGTCACGGTCACCCTAGAAGCTCAACAAGGTGAGAAATGGGTCAAGCTCAATGAAGCCAAGACAGACAGTAATGGTCGTATTAAAGAATTTTATCCTAAAGACACCGCGTTACAAAAAGGCGTTTATAAAGTAACGTTTAAAACGAGTGATTGGTTTAAGGCCAATAATCAACGGACGTTCTTCCCTGAAGTGCCGGTAGTTTTTGTGATTGATGGCACGTTGGAGCATTACCATATTCCACTGTTATTAAGTTCTTATGGCTATTCAACGTATCGGGGGAATTAAACTTCTATATCGACTCTTGAGATATTTGAAATCCTACACGAGGATTTTTTCTAGGTGTAGTGATGGTGAATTTGACTTTAAAATCATATAAATTCCCATATTTATCTTCGTAGCCTATTTTACCCCTTATCATTAACTCCTTGTCTGCAAATAACTTTGTATATTGTTCTTTGAGCAAATTAATTTGAACTCTCTGTTCTTCATTTTTACTAAGACTTATTAAAAGTGATTCATATCTTTTAAAATCCTCATCAAAAAAATATATATTTTTAGCTTCTTCACCATAATTTTTTAAATTTAAATAAATACAAACAATATAAATATCAAAAACATCAATAATATTTCCATCATTATCACGATCTTCGTACCTATCTTCGTGTTCAAAAAAAGTAGTTCTACTTAAATTTAACTGAGGTCGCAATGCTTTTCTTGCTGATTTTAGCTGTTGTTCTTGTAAAGAAACTAAATTCGTCTGTTGTTTAACACTTTCCCGCATCTCATCAATCTGAAGTTGTAATGCTTTTTCCTGTTGCTCTAATGCTTTTGTATTTTGCTCTAACTGTTTACCTTGCTGAACATAACCTAAAATCAGCCAGAGAAAAGCAATTGGCGCAAATATTCCCGCTAGAAAATCTCCAAGTTCATTTAATGAAGTAGGCGAACTCAATCCACCAAACATCCAAAAAGAAGTAATTACAGCAAGCCAAATTACTGTAATTCCAATGCCACAATTTAAACTTTTCTGATTCATGTTCTTCTAATAAATACTGATATCTAAGCACTTTTTACATAACTTGTCTTATGTATGCAAATTAAGCTTTGAGCTTCTTTTTAGTTTTTCCTTGTTATTCTCCTGCTGGAATGTTATTTAGGATTCACATATTTAATAATTTAAAATAAAACGTATCTTAAAAGGAGTTTTACAATGGATCAGCAAGTCAACCAGATGTTTAATCAGGACCGGTTAATTCAGCATCTTGGTGCTCATCTGGTTTCTTATAACCACAATTATGCAAAGATCGAATTAAAGGTAACTGAACAGCATTTACAGGGTCATCAGACCTGTAACGGTGCCGTGATTTTCGCACTGGCAGATGCAGCTTTTGCAATTACCTGCAATACCGGTGAACATCCGGCAGTTGGTCAACATTGCGGTATTCATTATTTAAAACCGGGCTTGCTTGGCGACACACTGACTGCTGTAGCTGAACACAAAGCCAGCAGTGGCCGTAGTGGTATTTATGATATTCAGGTGATGAATCAACATAATCAAATTGTGGCAGAATTCCGTGGCACATCACGACTGATCATTAAATAATTTTTTCTCAAAATTTAATGCAATAAAAAACCGGTGACTATGCACCGGTTTTTTTAAATGACGAACAAGTGAAGCTTTAAGCTTTAAGCCATTTCTCGACTTTAGCCGGATCTTCCACTTTCAGTTCAACTTCGGTCAGTTCAGAACCCGCAGCTTGAACCTCGAAGGTCATCAGCTCATCACGACGGAATGCATACACTGTAAAAGTACCTTGCTGTTTTGCATAGCTTTCAACAAGTTTGGTCGTTGCTTTTAAGCCATCAATTGCAATAATGACATCATTGGCAGAAAGGCCAGCGAGTACAGCAACCCCATCACGACGCGCAGATTGAACTAGAACACCTTCCGGCTTATCTACCAGTTTTAAACCGAATGGCAAAGACTTGTCATTTTTCAGGCTATAAGCCATACCAAACTCAGGGAATAGCTGATCGAGCGGCAATTCATCTGTGGTATTGATCAAGTGATTAATCTGTTCTGACCAATCATCTCCTGTCAATTCTTTACACAATTCAAAGATCGTCCGTTCATGCACCTGAACGCCTTTCTGGGCATTTTCATACAAACGGCGCATCAAAGCATCCAGACTTGAACCACGTAAACGCAGACCCAAATCCAGGCACAGTGCAACTAAACAACCTTTGTTGTAATAGCTGGTACCCGCATTATTCGAGTTTTCATCCTGACGATAGAATTTCACCCAGGCATCAAAACTGGATTCAGACACTGACTGAATCACACGTCCCGGATTTTGCAAATAACGGTCAATCTGTGCTTTTAACAAAGCAATATACGATTCCTGATTAATCACGCCGCTACGCAGCAAAATCAAATCATCGTAATAAGAGGTGAAACCTTCAAAGATCCATAACAGAGAGGTATAACCTTCTCTGTTTAAATCATGGTTAACGAAGTTTTCAGGGCGAATAAACTTCACCAACCATGAATGGAAATATTCGTGGCTACATAAGCCGAGGAAACGCTGATAATCTTTTGAAGGTTCTTCAGGTTCATTGGCCTTAGGCAAGTCATCACGTGGTGAAATCAGGCTAGTCGAGTTCGGATGCTCCAGACCACCATAGCTATTACCGGTTGCCATGGTCATAAAGGTATAGTCTGTAAACGGCGCCGAACCAAACATTGAAATTTCTGTGGCACAAATTTTTTCAATGTCCTGCTGCATACGCGCCGCATTCATGGCATGTTTGCCTGACACCACAAATTCATGCGGAATACCATTTGCTTCAAAACGGAAACGGGTTTGCTCTGCCAGCTCAAATGGTGCATCAATCAATTCGGCATAGTTTTTGGCTTTGAGCGTGAAACGGCCTTTGACCAGACTTTTGGCTTGCATGCCGGTTGCCAGCTGAAAATGCTTTAATTCATCTGGCAGGAAAATTTCCAGTTCAATTTCTTTATTTTCCTGACCTTCTAGCCCTAAACATGCACAAGCCGGGTTCACGTAGAGACGATTTTGATCCACATATGCACCACGAACAGACAGGTCATAGGCATAGACATCATATTCCACTGTAATCAGCTCATGATCAGTATTGAATAAACGCCATTTGTTCTTTTCAAATTTCTGGATCTGTAACTGGCGCCCATCTTCATCATAGGCTTTAACTGCTTCAATGTGCTTGGAAAATTCCCGGATCAGATAACTTCCCGGAATCCAGGTCGGCAATGACAAGACTTGGGTCGGATCAGCAAGAAAGCGAACAGTCACGTGAATAAGATGCTGACGATAATCGTCAAATTCAATTTGATAATGCAACATAATGAACGATATAAAATTAAAATAAATGAGATATAGCTTAGCTTAGCATTTTTTAAGCCAGTATGGTTTAGCTGTCTTATTTGTCTACATTTACGACTAGCTATCTGTATAAAAAAGGCATAGCATGCGTGAAAATTAAATCGTTCAACACCCAGCGGGTTATCAAGGAACACCATTGAAATACATCATCTCACTGATTGCGGTTTTCAGTTTATTTATTTCTGCATTTTCACATGCTGCCCTACTCAATATTGTGCCTGAAAGCGTTGAAGCTGAAGCCTGGACCATTCTGGATTCACAGTCTGGTCAAGTCATTGCAGAGCACAATGCCGACGTTCAGCGTGCTCCGGCTTCGCTGACCAAAATGATGGTGGCTTATATTGCCTTAAAGGAAATTGAGGCCGGAAAATTAAATAAAAATGAAGTTTTAACCGCGACCTCTGTGGTTAAAACCGTGATGTGGGATGAGTCACAGATGTACCTGAAAGAAGGTGATCTGATTTCAGTCGATCAGCTTCTGGCGGGCTTAATTATCATGTCTGCCAATGATGCCGCGGTGACGCTGGCTGAGAAAATTTCGGGTGGTATTCCGCAGTTTGTTGAACGTATGAATCAGGAAGCCAAAGCGCTGGGCATGCAGCATACCAATTTCCAGAATCCGGCCGGCATTACCATGCCTGAGCATTATTCGACTGCCGCCGATTTGGCCAGACTGTCTATGGCGGTGGTGAATGAAACTCCGGATTATCTGTATTATTCCAAGCAGCCAAGCTTTACCTACAATCAGCATTTTCATCGTGCGACCAACCGTGTGCTTCAGGTCGATCCAACCGTAGATGGTTTAAAAACCGGTTTTACCCGTGCGGCAGGCTACAATCTGGCGCTGACAGCCAATCGCGTCACAACAGATTTTGAAATGCCAAATCGTCGTCTGATTGTAGTGGTACTGGGTACTAAAAGTGCCGCAAAACGCGCTGAAGTATCACATAAGCTGATGAATCTGGCTTATACCTATACCCGCAATGAAGTAGCGATCAAAGATCAACAGCTACTGGCTGAGTTGCCTGTAATTAAATCCACCTTAAAAATGTTTAAGGTGCAAACCAAGCAACCGCAGATTATTACCACTTCTTTATATGATCAGGGCTACAGTATTGACCTGAATCAGTTTGACCAGACAAATCAGCGTGTCATGCTGAATACTGGTGATGGCGTTTTAAAAAGTATCGAGCCATTACAGGAAACTCAGACTCATATCAATGTTGAAGTGAAAGCGTCTGAACTCATTGCACCTTTGGCGACCATGATGCCTTTGGCGACCATTCAGGTTTATCAGAATAATCAGTTGATTCGTACCATTCAAATTGAAGATCATGTCGAAATTGAAGAAGCCAATCTGTTTCAGAAATTCTTTAGCTGGCTACAAAGCTTATTCGGTTTATTTTCAGACAATACGCCAAGCGTAAAGCTTTATCCTTTAGATAGATAATAGCGCTACATCTCAAGTCACTTTTCTTTAAGCTAGAAGATCTTTGCGCTGATCTTCTAGCAGATTTCCCTCCTATTAATCTCGCTCTCCCATTGCTTGCTTAAAGCAGCAACACTTACCTGCTCTCACAGAATTGCTACGTTTTGTAATTTGTATAACAATTTTAATCAAGACGCGTTTTAGCGCATGCCATAGTATATTTTCTCTCTATTTCTCTTATTTTTATTAAAAAAATAAATAGGTTAATCATATATGACAGCACATAAAATCGTGATTGTGGGTGGTGGTGCCGGTGGTCTGGAGCTGGCGACTCAGCTGGGTGAGAGCTTGGGTAAAAGCGGTAAAGCCCAGATTATTTTGGTCGATCAAAAACTGACGCACATCTGGAAACCGCTGCTGCATGAAGTTGCCGCAGGCACCTTAAATCCACATGAAGAAGAAACTAATTATTTTGCCCATTCAGCCGCACATCATTATGAATTTGTCTTGGGGACATTTACCGGTCTGGATCGTGAAGCGAAACAGATTGTGGTAGAAACAGAATATTTCTCCAAAAAAGCCCAAGCCAAGAAGAACCAGCGCATCGACTATGACACCCTGGTACTGGCCTTGGGTTCTACCTCGAATGACTTTAATACCGAAGGCGTCAAACAGTTCTGTCATTTTCTCGACAGCCGTCCACAAGCTGATATCTTTCAGCAGGATCTGTTGCATCTCTACTTGAATGCTCAACATGAAGCTTCGAGCCGTGAACTGAATATCGCGATTATTGGCGCCGGTGCGACTGGAGTAGAATTGGCTGCCGAGTTGGTGGAGGCCAAACACAATTTCTTTAAATATGGCTTAAACAAGGTCGATCCAAATAAAGTCAAAATTACCTTAATTGAAGCGGCGGATCGTATTTTGACTGCGCTCTCGCCGAAAGTTGCTGAACATACCATGCAACAGCTGGAAAAATTCGGTATTGAAGTCCTTACCAGTCATCGTGTGGCCAAGGTAGATGAAGACAAAATTTATTTTGCAGATGGCTCAAGTCTGGATGCCGAGATTAAAGTCTGGGCCGCAGGTATCAAAGCACCTGAAGTCTTGGCACAACTGCAAGATATGGAAAAGGACAATATTCACCGCTTGAAAGTCTTCTCCACCCTGCAAACCAAATCTGATCCAGACATTTTTGCTTTTGGTGATTGTGCTCACTGCCAGCCTGCTGCAGATGAACCGGTCTTGGGTCCACGCGCACAAGTGGCTAGCCAACAGGCCAATTTCCTGGCCAATGCCTTAAAAGCACGGATCAATGAGGAAAACTATTTACCGATGTTTAAATTTTCCGACAAAGGCTCACTGATTTCCTTAAGCCAGAATAAAGCTGTCGGTGAATTACTCGGTCAGGTCAATGTGCAAGGCTTTGTTGCCAAATCGATGTATGTTTCTTTATATCGAATTCATCAGGCGACCATTCATGGTTATGCGCATGCTGGCATTCTCACCGCAAAAGATTTTGTTACACGAAAAATTTCTCCAAAGCTGAAATTGCATTGAAATTCCAGAATTTGGCCCAATCAATGAAAAAATCGTCAACAAAATTGTCAAATTGCGTTTTTTTGCTAATTTTAGTCTACAAAAATGCAATTTCACTTTATGATGTACCCTTAAAAAATTGAATGGATCAATTAACATGACTGCTATTGCAAATAACCTCGTGGTTTCTTTCCACTACACATTGACTAACGCAGAGGGTGAAACTCTCGACCAATCTCAAGGTGAACCACTTGCCTATTTGCACGGTGCAGGTAACATCATCCCAGGTTTAGAAAATGCGTTAGAAGGCAAAACTGTAGGTGAAAAATTCACTGTAAACGTTCCTGCTGCTGAAGGTTATGGCGAATACAACCCTGACCTAGTTCAAGAAGTTCCTGCGCAAATGTTCCAAGGCGTAGACAACATTCAGGCAGGCATGCAGTTCCAAGCTCAAACTGATGACGGCGTGCAAATCGTAACTGTTAAAGCAGTTGAAGGCGACAATGTTGTTGTTGATGCTAACTTCCCACTTGCTGGTCAAGACCTGACTTTCGAAGTTGAAATCGTATCTGTTCGTGAAGCTTCTCAAGAAGAATTAGATCACGGTCACGTACACGGTGTAGGCGGTCACCAACACTAAGATCTTCTGATCTTGAGTGAAAAAAGGCAAAGTCTGACTTTGCCTTTTTTATTGCCTGAAAATAGCCCGTAGAATATTAATCACCCAATTAGCTATAAAAAAAAGCAGAGCCATTGCCCTGCCTTTCCAATCCGATCAAGATCTCCTTTTACAGGATGATTAGTGGATTATTTGTTTTGGTTATAAATCTGCATGGCTGCTGGCAACTGTTGACGCATTTGTCCAATACGCTGGCTATTCGATGGATGCGTAGACAGGAAGGTTGCACCACTGCTGCCACCGAGTTTGTTCATTTTTTCCCACAGGGTAATGGCTGCATTCGGGTTATAACCTGCGCGCGCCATCAGCATTAAACCACCTTGGTCAGCACGGCTTTCCAGATTACGCGAGTATGGCAAGCCAATTCCGATCTGACTACCCAATTGTGCGGCTGCAGCACCACCTTGACCCACACCTGCTGCATTCAAGCCGATACCCAAGGCCAGATCAGTCAGGGCCTGAGCACCGATTTTCTGCTTAGAATGCTCTTCTAAAGCATGCACCATTTCATGACCCATAATCGCTGCAATTTCAGCATCGGTCAGATTCAGTTTATTCACGATACCCGTATAGAATACAACCTTACCACCTGGCGCAACAAAGGCGTTAACCTGGTCAGATTTGAGCACAGCCAATTGCCACTGGAATGCCGTACCGGTTTGATTCATCTGGTTAGCAACCGGTTTCAAACGGTTAAATACATTATTAATCCGTTTATAGGTCGCTGAACTGGTATCCAGTTGACCTTTGTTCTTCGCATCATTGACCATGGCATTATAGCTTTGGCTCGCAGATGCATTTAAGGTCGCAGTATCTGCCCCTGCCATATCGGCAATGGTGGTACAACCTGATAATGTGACGACTGTAGCAGCAGCCATACTCAATAAAAGTTTATTCTTCATTATAATTTACTCCACCTTGGCTCAAGGGCAATTTACATTGTAAAAATTATAAGTGAAAGCGCGTAGCAGCTAAACGCTTAATTCATTCATCTTCTTATAAATTATGTAATTTTTAAGCCAAATACTGTATCGCCAACCAATAAATCAGACAAATAATATTGAGGCCCAAGTAAACCTGACTGAGTGGTTTGATTTTCTGTTCAAGCATTTCGTCTTTACGTTTGAAATATAAAAAAGCATTTTGCAATAAAATAATAGGCACTAATATACATGCAATAATGACACTCAGACCAATCAGCACCGCATAAATCACTTCGGGGTTTTGGGTTTGCGCACGAATAATCATCATGGCCATTGTTGGCGCCCCGCCCATCGCGAATAACAATGAATAAAACATGGTCGCCGATATATTTTTTTGCATCCTGCTGCTCATTTTTCTTTCTTTATATACCACTATGTTAAAGCACATCACGTGGTATTACCGATGCAACTTTAGTCTTGAAATACCTGCATAAATTTAACATATAAAAAAACCCATCCGGAGATGGGTTTTTATCATTCAAGCTTTAGTCAAATGAAGATTAAGCATCAAACGGGTGGCGAAGAACAATGGTTTCTTCACGGTCTGGACCTGTTGAAATGATGTCGATTGGACATTCAATCAATTGCTCAAGACGTTTTACATAGTTCAATGCAGCTTCTGGCAACTGATCTAGTGATTTCGCACCGAAAGTTGACTCAGACCAGCCTGGCATAGTTTCATAAATCGGTTTTAAAGTTTCGAATGCAAGCGCATCAGAAGAACCGACACAACCAGAATCTGCAGCTTCATAACCCACACAGATTTTCACTTCTTCTAAACCGTCAAGAACGTCAAGTTTAGTCAGGCAAATACCAGAAAGTGAGTTTACATCAACTGAACGGCGTAGAATTTCAGCATCGAACCAGCCACAACGACGTTGACGGCCAGTAGAGGCACCAAATTCATTACCAATCGTACCGAGGTGTTTACCAATCGCATCACCTGTGTCATTTGCAGCGTCATACACCAACTCAGTTGGGAATGGACCTGCACCTACACGCGTTGTGTACGCTTTAGTAATACCCAGTACATAGTCAAGGTGCAAAGGACCCAGACCTGAACCAGAGCTTACGCCACCAGCAGTTGTATTCGAAGACGTTACATACGGATATGTACCGTGGTCAACGTCAAGAAGTGAACCTTGCGCGCCTTCGAACATGATATTGTCACCGTTTTTACGGTAGTTATGCAATTCCGTGGTCACATCCACAACCAGTGGCGCAACAACCTTACGCCATTCGTCGCAAAGTGCCAGCACGTCTTCCAGTTTAACCGCTTCAACACCGTAGTATTCAGTCAGCTGGAAGTTATGGTAGTCCAGAAGTTCAGTTAACTGAGCAGTCAGATGTTCACCACCACGCACCAGGTCAGCAACACGTACTGCGCGACGCGCTACTTTGTCTTCGTATGCAGGACCGATACCACGACCTGTCGTACCAATCTTCGCATTACCACGTTTTTTCTCACGCGCCTGATCAAGTGCGATGTGGTTCGGAAGGATCAATGGACAGTTTGGAGAAATGCGTAAACGTTCTTTAACAGGAACGCCTTCTTTTTCAAGAATGTCCATCTCTTTGATGAGCGCTTCAGGAGAAAGAACAACACCGTTACCAATTAAGCACAATACGTTTTCACGTAAAATACCTGATGGAATGAGGTGTAAGACAGTTTTCTTACCACCAACCACAAGAGTGTGACCTGCGTTATGTCCGCCTTGATAACGAACTACCGCTGCCGCTTGATCTGTGAGCAGGTCGACGATTTTACCTTTACCTTCGTCGCCCCATTGGGTACCAAGTACCACAACATTCTTGCCCATAATAGCCTCATTACATCATGCTGTTAAAGTTGAAAGCCCCGCTCAGCGACATGAACACTGAGCCAAGCAGTTAAATCGTTTTGACTGTCCACTCACCATTCGCATTCACCAGCTGGTGCGTCGCATATGGAATCGAGTTTAAATCATCATTACCCAGTAACTGAATTACACTTAAGCCTTGTGCACGAATATTCTGAATTGCATTCAGAAGTTCTGCATCAGTGCCTTTAGGTGCAACCACGACCTGTACCGCATCAAACTGGCCTGCGCTTAAAGCATATAAGTCACAAGAGAAACCGGTTGCCGGACGCGCACGGCCAAAATGTTCACCAATGCCATCATAACGGCCACCTTGTGCCAGTGCAGCTGCACGGTTCGGTGCATAGACTGCATACATCAAGCCAGTATGATAATGGTATGAACGTAATTCAACCACATCAATACCAATACTCAAGTTTGGCCAACGGGTTTGAACTTCGTCTTTGGTGGTTTGCAAGACATTAAAAGCCTGCGTAAATGCTGGATTTGCCAACACTTCAGCACTTAAATGCGCTTGTAATGCATCCAGGTCGCTGGCATAGCGTCCAAGTGCATAGAAATCCTGACCAAATTTCAGGTCTGCCGTGAATTCTTCTAATTCTGGCAAAGCCTTACGCTGGTATAAATCAGATAATTGCTGTTCAGCGACTTTGTTTAAGCCGGCTTGAGCCACCAGACTGCGGAATAAACCCACATGACCTAAGTCCAGATGAATACCATCTGCCAGACCTGTTTCCTGAATCAGACTGATCATCAAGTCGACCATTTCTACATCGGCATCGATGCTGTCTGAACCAAATAGCTCCGCACCTAACTGTAGTGGCGCACGCGAAGTGTTAAAACCGCGAGGCTTAGTATGCAGAACGGTTCCTGCATAACAGTAACGTGCAACACCTTCCACTGGATGTACATGCGCATCAATACGAGCCACTTGTGGTGTCATATCGGCACGCACACCAAGCAAACGACCAGAAAGCTGATCGATTACTTTAAAAGTGGCTAAGTCTAAATCTTGATTCGATTCTGAGAGAGAAGATAGAGATTCGATGTATTCAATGAATGGCGTGTACACCAGCTGATAACCTCGAGATGCAAGGAAATCCAGTGATTTACGGCGCAGACTTTCAATAACTTGCGCTTGTTCTGGTAATACATCAGCTACACCATCAGGTAATAACCATGTCTCTGAAATGGGCATGTTGTAAACCTAAATTCTTGTCAGCGCGGAACGAATCCGCATAAAAAAATCGGGAGCACACCCGATTTCTCCTAGTCTAGCACGATAGTTTTGGCTGTGCATCGCAAATTTTATAATTTTCGCTACCTGATGAAATCAACAACAATTGTGTCAACTATCAGCGTTTTAATGCACATTTAAAACAAATAGCATGACAAAATCCGGCATTAAACCAAAGGCAATGCAATCGTGCTTTTAACCGTTTGCAATGGAATTTCAGTTTTTACACTTTGAATGCAGGGAATTTGGGTTAAATGATGAATCTGAAATTTACGATAGGCATCCAGATCAGCCACCACAATTCTTAAAAAGAAATCACAATCGCCTGCCATTAACTGGCACTCGACGACTTCTGGCATTTCCTTGATCGCTTCGACAAATTGATCGACCACAGCAGCTTCTTGAGACTTGAGCCAGACGCGTGCAAACACGCTCATCGCCAAATTGACCTTTTGTGGATTCAGCAGTGCGACATATTGCTCAATCACGCCATCATCTTCCAGCTGTTTTACCCGTCTTAAACAGGGTGACGGTGACAAGCCAATTAATTGAGCCAGTTCATTATTTTGCAGTTTTCCATTCTTTTGCAGCTCATGCAAAATGCGTTTATCTATTTGATCCATGTCTATGCCTTGGCATTTAAAACCCCTTAAATTTAATTTAGCGCAATTTAATTTCAAATAAAACTCAAATCTCTTTCACTACAACAGCAAATAGCCTGAATATCGCCATAAAATATGGTCTAGTTTTGCAGTACCCAGGTCATTTCCATGCTTTTGTTCAGACAAAGCACCGCAGCAATAGTTGCCCCTACCGATTTCAGTGAATTTCAACGTGGCATGAAAGATTCTATTCCCATGCTTTTAGGGATTATCCCCTTTGCGCTGGTGTTGGGTGCGACGGCGGTACAGAAGAATTTCAGCTTGCTCGAAGTGCCATTACTGACCGGTTTGAACTTTGCCGGCGGTTCTGAATTTGCCATTCTGGAAGTCTGGAGCAGTCCACCAAATTTACTCATGCTGATGTTCATTACCTTTCTGGTGAATAGCCGGCATCTGTTGATGGGCGCCAGTTTGGTGCCGTATTTAAAGCATCTCCCGAATCGTAAAGTTTTTCCGGCGCTGTTTTTTATGGTCGATGAGAGCTGGGCGCTCGGTCTGGCTGATGCACAAAGGAAACAAGCGCACTTGGGTTATCGTGCTGCGTTTAGCATGCCTTATTATGCCGGCCTGTGTTTTTGCCTGTACTTGATGTGGGTCGGATTTACCACACTCGGCGCCATACTTGGACCTGTATTAGGCGACATTAACCGTTTTGGTTTCGATATGGCCTTTCCTGCTGTATTTCTGGTGTTACTGAGAAGTATGTGGAAAGGTTTTGAGGCTGCCCGGCCATGGCTGGTCAGTTTAGTCTGTGCGGCTTTGGCTTATTTATATTTACCTGCGGGCTGGTATGTGCCAATTGGTGCATTGTCTGGAATCGCTTCGGCATTTTTCCTGATTCAAGAGGATCAAACATGATCCAGATGAGTACCTTGGTGGCCATTATCCTGATTGCTGCGACCACTTATTTAACCCGAATCTTGGGCTATGTCTTATTAAAAAACAAAACGCTGACACAGCGCCAGCGAAAAATCCTGGAAGTAGTGCCCGGCTGCGTGCTGATTTCAGTGATTGCGCCTTATTTTGTACGCGACCATCCGGCAGACCTGATTGCCTTGGCTTTAACGCTATTTGCCGCTACACGTTTTGGATTATTACCGACCGTCGCCATCAGTATGGTTTCTGCTGCAATTTTAAGAATTTTAATAATCTAACGCTAGAAAAACCCCTTTAAATGATCTCTAAAGGGGTTTTGTTTATTTCTGTGGATCAACCACTTTGGTCAGCAAACTGACCAGTTCGGCATTTTGCAATTCAACCTGCTGAAGTTTGGCTGTGGTCTGATCCAGCACTTCCTGCTGCACATGCATTTTTTTGGCTAGATCCTGCATGATTTCCAGGGTCTTTTTTAAATTTTCTTCCAGATGCACGATTTTTTCTTCGACTGGCACGCCTTCCACGCTACGTGGCTCATCACTCTGATTAAACTGCAGCCAGATCAGAAAAATTACCGCCAAAGTCAGCAGTATAATAAATCCCCAAACCACCATCATGTGCTTGCTCTTATTTCATTTTATTGTCTTTATCTTAACGAAAAATGCTGCAGATAACGTAAATAATTCAGCCTCAATTCCTGATTTTCGATCAATTACCGGCAAATTCTCTTAAAACATGGCTTGCAGAATATTTACAGGCAAGAAAAAAGCACCGTATCTCGGTGCTTTTGAGGTTTAGATAACCCGAACTTAATGAAATGATTCACATAAATCCAGCAGACGGTTGGCATAGCCCCACTCGTTATCGTACCAGGCAAAGACTTTGGCTTGATGCCCAACGACTAGAGTCTGGGTCAAATCCACAATCAATGAATATGGGGAATGATTAAAATCACTCGATACCAATGGCTCATCTGTCACAGCCATAATTTCCGCAAAATCCTGCTGGGCAGCCTTGATCAGCACTTCATTCAGCTTGTGATCGGTAATCGGCGACTGGGAGACAAACGTTAAATCAATCGCGGCCACATTAATGGTCGGCACCCGAATTGAATAACCATCAATACGATCTTCCATTTTTGGCATGACACGCTTTAAGGCACCGAGTGCGCTCGAAGTCGTAGGAATGATGTTATGGCCTGAAGCACGTGCACGACGCAAATCACGATGCGCATGATCCAGTACCGACTGATCCGCCGTGACAGCATGTATTTCGGTCATCAAGGCACTACTGATTCCAAAAGCATCATCGACAATTTTGACCAGTGGCACCAAAGCCTGAGTGGTACAAGAGACGCTGGAAATGATCTGGTCCGATGCTTTAACTTCATGATGATTGACACCATAGACAATCGCTGCATCAACCGTATCAAAAGGCGCGGCACCAATAATCACACGTTTCGCCCCTGCCCCAATATGCTGGGTCGCAGCTTCACGGGAACGGAACAGCCCGGTACATTCAAGCACTACATCTACCGCCAGGTTTTGCCAAGGCAACTTAGCCGGATGCGACTCACACAAAACCTGTACTTTTAATGTAGTATCTTGATAGCTGATATGCATATAGATATGTTCAGCATCATAGCTGAGATCCACCTGCCCCGGAAAACGGCCATGGGTCGAGTCATATTTAAATAGATGGATCAGGGTTTCAACATCGGCAATATCATTAATGGCAACGATTTCAAAATTAAAATCTTTCGGATTTTCAAACCATGCGCGCAGTACATTCCGTCCAATACGCCCAAATCCATTGATTGCCACTCGTTGCATGACTCGACCTTTTATATGCCTATTTTAAAACTCTTCTATGTTAAAGGATTTCTGGCGCCGTACATTAAAAAACTTCAGAGAAAATACTGATTTTCGATTATTTTATTTCTGATCCATCCGTCTGTATCTGGGTCATTTAAAATTCCAGTTATTTTTAATGTGATGGATATCCACGAATTCTACTGTGGGAAAATTCAATTTAATTATTCAGCGAAAAACCTGAGTAAATAAATCCTTCGCAATTGGTTTTAAAATGATTGGTGCCTACTGCTTTTTCCGTTATAATTTGGCGTTTTAAATTTTTAAGCCCCGCATTGCAGCAGAGCTCTTGTATGCTTTTCAGACTGTGGTGTTTTAGCCAAATCGGAAATTATGGAGTGACTTGGTTGTGAGTACTCGTTTTATGACATCAGCTGAAATTCGTGAAGCATTTTTGCGTTACTTTGAATCGCAAGGGCATACACGTGTCGCGTCGAGTTCTCTAGTACCTGCCAATGACCCAACTTTGCTGTTCACCAATGCTGGTATGAACCAGTTTAAAGATTGCTTCTTAGGTCTAGAAAAACGCGATTATGTACGTGCAGTGTCATCACAAAAATGCGTGCGCGCAGGTGGTAAGCACAACGACTTGGACAATGTGGGTTATACAGCACGTCACCACACTTTCTTTGAAATGTTAGGTAACTTTTCATTTGGTGATTACTTCAAACGTGATGCGATCAAATTTGCCTGGGACTTTTTGACTAACGAAGAATGGCTTGGTCTTCCTAAAGATAAACTCTATGCAACCGTTTACCACACCGATGATGAAGCCTTTGACATCTGGAACAAAGAAATCGGTCTAGACGCTTCACGCATTATTCGTATTGGTGACAACAAAGGCGGTCAATACGCATCAGATAACTTCTGGGCAATGGGTGACACCGGTCCTTGTGGTCCATGTTCTGAAATCTTCTTTGACCATGGCGATCATATCTGGGGTGGCTTACCGGGTTCTCCTGAAGAAGATGGCGACCGTTTCATTGAAATCTGGAACAACGTTTTCATGCAGTTCAACCGTACTGCGGATGGCGTATTACACCCTCTTCCAGCGCCTTCTGTGGATACAGGTATGGGCTTGGAGCGTATTTCAGCTGTTCTTCAGCACGTTAACTCAAACTACGAAATCGACCTGTTCCAGCACTTGCTAAAAGCTGCTGCTGAAATTATTGGTCTGGATACTACAGCGCTTGAAGCTGAAGCTGCTGAGAAAGGCACACCAGTTCAGTATCCTGCTTCATTGAAAGTCGTTGCTGACCATGCACGTTCATGTTCATTCCTGATTGCTGATGGCGTAAACCCATCGAATGAAGGTCGTGGTTATGTACTGCGTCGTATTATCCGTCGTGCAGTACGTCATGGTAACAAATTAGGCGCAACAGGTTCGTTCTTCCACAAAATGTTGAAGCCACTGATCGAAGTGATGGGCGATGCATACCCTGAACTTGCTGCTCAACAAGCACGTATCGAAGCACAACTTCTTAAAGAAGAAGAACAATTTGCCAAAACACTTGAGCAAGGTTTGAAATTGCTTGAAGGCGAATTGGCACAGTTAAAAGGTTCTGTGATTCCGGGCGAAGTGGTATTTAAACTTTACGACACTTATGGTTTCCCGACTGACTTGACTGCTGACATCGCACGTGAACGTGACTTAACCATTGATGAAGCTGGTTTCGAAACTGAAATGGCTGCACAGCGTCAACGCGCACGTGATGCAGGTAAATTCGCGATCGACTATAATTCTGTTGTGAAAGTCGAAGGTGAAACTCAGTTTGATGGTTATGACGCAACTGCAGGTGAAGGTCAAATCATCGCAATCTACAAAGATGGCGAGCAAGTTGATGAAGTGTTTGAAGGTGATGAAGCACTGATCGTACTCAACCAAACACCTTTCTACGCAGAAAGCGGCGGTCAAATCGGTGATACAGGTATCTTTAAAAACGATACTGGTATTTTCGAAGTTCAAGATACCAAAAAATCTGGTGGCGCATTTGTACACCAAGGTATCGTGACGATGGGTAACTTGAAAGTTACTCAAAATGTAGAAGCAACAGTAAAAGCAGATATTCGTGCAGCAACTGCGCGCAACCACTCTGCGACTCACCTGCTACATGCTGCGTTACGTCAAATTTTAGGTTCACATGTACAGCAAAAAGGTTCATTGGTTGCATCTGATGTGTTACGTTTTGACTTTGCCAATGACCAACCTGTAAGCTTTGAACAGCTGCAAGAAATTGAACGTTTGGTCAATGCTGAAGTGATTGCCAATACTGCGGTGTCTACTGAACTTCTGGATATCGAGTCTGCGAAAGCTAAAGGCGCGATGATGCTGTTTGGCGAGAAATACGGTGACGAAGTACGTGTACTGTCTATGGGTTCAGTGATTGAAGAGAAAAACTTCTCAATCGAACTTTGCGGTGGTATTCACGTAAAACGTACCGGTGATATCGGTCTGTTCAAAATCACCTCTGAAGGTGGTGTGGCAGCCGGTGTACGTCGTATTGAAGCAGTAACAGGCACTAAAGCAGTTGAAGTTGCGCAAAAAGCCGATCGCGATATCAATACGATTAACGGTTTGCTCAAAGCACAAAAAGACCAGACTTTAGAAAAAGTTGAAGCACTGGTTGATACTGCATCGAGCTTGCAGAAACAGATCGAACAACTCAATCAAAAACTTGCTAGCCTGCAAGCTGGTGAACTTCTAAGCCAAGTTCAAAGCATTGCAGGTCGTGCAACCTTGATTACAACTGTTGAAAACATGGATGCAAAAGCACTACGCAACCTGCACGACGGTGTGAAATCAAAATTAAAAAATGCAGTGATTGTTCTGGCAGGTGTAGAGGGTGACAAGGTGAGCTTGATCGCATCTGTAGCAAAAGACTTTACTGCTTCTATTAAAGCAGGTGACATCATCAAACATTTGGCAACTGAGCTAGGTGGTAAAGGTGGTGGTAAACCTGACTTGGCACAAGGTGGCGCGCCACTTAACGAGAAGTTTGCTCCAGTGATGGCAGATTTAACTGCCTGGCTTGCAGCAAAATAAAACTTCAATTTTGTGTAACTGACCCTGATAGGTACATCAGGGTCATGGCTTATATGGAACAACTATGGCATTAATCGTTCAAAAATATGGCGGTACCTCTATGGGTACTCCCGAGCGCATTTTAAATGTTGCTCGTCGTGTAAAGCGCTGGCATGACCACGGCCACAAGGTAGTGGTAGTGGTATCAGCAATGAGTGGCGAAACCAATCGTCTACTTGCTTTAGCGAAGGCCATTACCGAAACCCCTGACCCACGTGAACTAGACCAAATGGTATCTACGGGTGAACAGGTTACGATTTCTATGTTAGCAATGGCGCTGAACTCAATTGGAGTTGAAGCAAAATCACTAACAGGTCGCCAGGTTGGCATGAAAACCGACAGCTCATTCAATAAGGCACGTATCGAATCCATTGATACTGAAGTCCTGAACTCAAATCTGGATGCAGGCCGCGTACTTGTCGTTGCCGGTTTCCAGGGTTTTGATGAACATGGCAATACCACTACTTTAGGGCGTGGCGGTTCTGATACTTCAGGTGTTGCAATTGCTGCCGCACTCAAAGCAGATGAATGCCAAATTTATACCGACGTTGACGGTGTATATACCACCGATCCACGTGTTGCACCAAAAGCAAAAAAAGTTGATCGTATTTCATTTGAAGAAATGCTTGAGATGGCGTCACTCGGTTCTAAAGTCCTGCAAATTCGTTCAGTTGAATTTGCTGGTAAATACCAGGTGCCTTTACGCGTATTATCAAGTTTCGACAATGACAACGATGGCGCATTCGACAAAGAGTTTAAGCAAAACGTTGGTACACTTATTACGACTGAATTGGAAGACAATATGGAACAGCCAATTATCTCCGGTATCGCATTTAACCGTGACGAAGCAAAATTAACTATTTTAGGCGTGCCTGACGAACCGGGTATTGCTTCTAAAATTTTGTGCCCGATTGGTGATGCCAATGTTGAAGTGGATATGATTATCCAGAACGTTGAAGAAGATGGTACAACTGATTTCACTTTTACTGTGAACCGTGGCGAATTAAATAAAGCCAAAGCTATTCTTGAAGCAACTGCTCAAGAAATTGGTGCACGTGAAGTTGCGACCCGTTCAGATATCGTAAAAGTATCGATCGTAGGTGTCGGTATGCGTTCACATGCCGGTGTAGCGAGCAAAATGTTTACAGCATTGGCAGATGAAGGTATTAACATCCTGATGATCTCGACGTCTGAAATCAAGATTTCTGTGATCATTGAAGAAAATTATCTTGAACTCGCGGTTCGTTCATTGCATACCGCATTCGGTTTAGACCGTGAACAAGGCGAATCTAGCGCACGTGCTTAAGCGTTAAGATAGAATATTGTCATTGTTTGACAGTATTTTATAAAAGTCTACAAAAATGCAGAGCCACTATAGTTTTTTTTATAGTGGCTCTGTTATATTAAGCCTGAGGATTTTTAACCAGCTGAGATAGATTAAAATCTTTCACCCAGATGACAGAATTTCTATCCAGATCTTATTTTGTAATTTTTGGTTGTGCTTTTTGTTTTACATTCAATAGATTGCAGGTTTTGCATTTTGCAAGGAGAAAAACATGCTGATTCTGACTCGACGCGTCGGGGAAACTTTAATGATTGGTGATCAAGTCAGTGTGACTGTGCTTGGTGTAAAAGGTAACCAGGTTCGTATCGGGGTAAATGCTCCGAAAGAAGTCTCTGTGCACCGTGAAGAGATTTACCAGCGTATCCAGCATGAACGTGCAATGCATGAACATCTTCAACATATCGATCAAGATTACCAACCTTCTTATGAAGACGATAGCCAGACACAAAATAACTTTAACCGTTAATGTTTGTGCGAAGAATAAAGCGGCTTTTGAGCCGCTTTAAATTTGTCTAAATTTTATACAAAAATATTAAATACTTAGATAATTTAAAATAAAACTTAAAGTTCTGCACCCTGCTGTAATGCTGCAATCACCTTTTTTACCGGCCCAAAACTGCGACGATGCTCATCAATCACGCCATGTAAGGCAATCGCTTCAAAATGTGCCTTGGTCGGATAACCCTTGTGCTTGGCAAAGCCAAATTGCGGATGCTTCTGGTCCATCTCGATCATCTGATGATCACGGGTTACTTTCGCCAGAATACTGGCTGCTGAAATTTCAGCATGCAGTGCATCACCACCCACCACGGCATCACAGCTCATAGCAAGGCCCTGTGGAATCTTGTTGCCATCGACCAATACATGCTCAGGCTGAACTGGCAAAGCTTCTACAGCACGGCGCATGGCCAGCAAAGAAGCTTGCAAAATATTATGTTCATCAATCTCTGCCGCAGAAGCCTCAGCAATGGCCCATGCCAGCGCTTTTTCCTGAATCTCGATAAAAAGTTTTTCACGCTTCTTTTCAGTGAGTTTTTTAGAATCATTTAAACCCTCAATCGGGTTGTTCGGATCCAAAATAACTGCCGCAGCGACGACTGAACCGACTAATGGCCCACGCCCTGCTTCATCTACACCAGCAATCTTCATGTCTATTTTTCCATAAAAAATAGGCTGAACCAGTCAGCCTATTTCAATTTAATCTTGGCTTAGTTTACAGCTTCAGCTACACAAGCGTTAATGGTTTTTGCAACCACATTGCCGACAATCGTCGCACGTGCTGCCGGGTCAATCGCTGCAGTCGCCAAATCTACCGCTGTTACGCTTTGGGGTGCTTTTTCGCTGACACAGCCACAAATTTCAGTCTGGATATTCTGCTTTTGGGTCGTAGTCATTAGACGTGTAGCTGTTTGCCATGCTGGAATATTATTCAGCTCAGTCGTACATTTTGCATTGATCGCGATTTTAAGCGCAGCCCCACCCAGCTGTTGAGTCGTGGTTTGCGTTTCAGGGCTGCCTGTTGTTGCACAAGCAGATAAAACCAAAGTAAGCGGAGCAAGTGCAGCCAATAATTTTTTCACAGATCTGTTCCTTGTTTATTCATATATGAAGCGTGACGCTATTGTGCCGAAATTCACCTGAATAAGAAATCTATAAATCATCCTGAATGTTTAATCTGCACCCAGCCATTTCAATGGATGTTGCATGAAAGCCACCATAGCGTTGCAGATTTGGAATTGCTGGGCTGATTCGCCCTTTGCTAAGGTGCATCCATCTTTGAGGGCAATCGAAAATCACATGGAAAAAGTACAATATTACACGCGCACGGCACAATGGTTGCACTGGATCATGGCAGTTATCTTTATTGCGGCCTGGCTGATTGGTTTTTATAGTGGGAATTTTTTAAGTTATGAGGTCGATGGCAGCTTTAAAGGCGATGTCATCACCCTGCATAAAAATATCGCCACCACCATTATTTTCCTACTGGTTGTGCGAATTTTCTGGCGTTATACCCATCCTGCCCCTGAACTACCGGACACTATGTCACCCCGGATGAAAACTTTGGCACATGCAGGTCATCTGGCTTTGTATTTTATGCTGATTGCTCTACCTGTCACCGGCTGTTTATATAGCTGGAGTCTGGGCTATCCAGCACCAGTGCTATATTTATTTAACCTGCCGGCACTGATTGCAGAAAATCCGGCTGTAACCGCGATCGTAAAACCCCTGCATATCTGGCTTTCCTGGGCAGTTGGCTTACTTTTAGTTGGACATATTTTCGCAGCACTGAAACATCATTTTATCGATAAAGATCATGTACTCAACAGCATGACCCGACAATCCAAATCTTCTAAAAAATAATCTGCAAAACCACACTCAATCAGCTTTCATTGCAAAGCTGATTTTATTTTAAGAACTCGGTCATGCAGCCTTTCAGACTGTTTGCAATAGCCTGTTGCGTGAGTTTTGACTTTACTTCTTCATCCAGAGTCGCTTTCAGTAAAGTGCTTGCCGGAATATCCTTGAGTGCATGCTCACCTACACATGAACAGACATTCTGTTCAAGTTCAGCTTTATTTTTGTCCTGCATAAAATAGGTCGAGGCAGTCCAGAATTTAGATGCTTTCAATTCTTTTGCACATTGGTATTCAATCACGGGTTTTAAAGTACGCTGTGTCAAAGTCATATCCGCATTTGAGCAAGCAGATATCAACACGCTACTGATGAGCAGAATTATATTTTTCAATTTCATATCCATCTATAAAAACAAAGGCAGAGCGAACCCTGCCTTTTATTTAAAAACTTAAACCAGGGCACGGATCTGGTTGATCCATTGCTCTTTTTCAGTATCGGTAATAAAAGAGGCTTCAAATGAGTTAATGGCCAACTGCTTGAGTTCCTCATTGCTTAAATCCAGTGCTTCAGCAATGGCAATAAAATTGTCATTCATATAACCACCAAAATAAGATGGATCATCTGAATTGACTGTAACGTGCACGCCTTGTTGCAAGAGGCGACGGATATTATGCTGCTGCATATCATCCACGACGCAGAGTTTCAGGTTTGACAATGGACAAACCGTCAGTGGCATCTTCTCTGCAATCAGGCGCTGCATTAACGCCGGATCTTCTTCAGAGCGTACACCATGATCGATACGATTCACTTTCAGCAAATCTAAAGCTTCCCAGACATAAGCTGCCGGGCCTTCCTCACCTGCATGTGCTACAACCAAGAAACCTGCTTCACGTGCTTTAGCAAAGATACGTTCAAACTTTGAAGGTGGATGCCCGACTTCACTTGAATCCAGACCGACCGCAATAATCTGGTCTTTATAAGGCAAAGCCTGTTCCAGTGTTGCAAAAGCAGCATCTTCACTTAAATGACGCAAGAAACACATAATCAGATGTGAACTGATACCCAGTTTAGCTTTGGCATCATCACAGGCTTTTTGCAAGCCGTTAATCACCGTTGCAAAAGCAACGCCACGATCTGTATGCGTTTGTGGATCAAAGAACATTTCAGTATGCACGACCTGGTCTTCAGCACATTTTTCAAAATACGCCCAAGCCAGATCATAAAAATCCTGTTCATGAATTAATACAGCAGCGCCGGCATAATAAATATCTAGGAAGGACTGAAGATTATGAAAGTTATACGCTTGTTTAACTTCTTCAACAGATTTATACGGGATGGCAATTTTATTACGCTGAGCGATCGCAAACATTAGCTCAGGCTCAAAAGTGCCCTCAATATGAACATGAAGCTCGGCTTTTGGTAAAGCTCGAATCAACTCAAGACGGTTCATCGCTTCTCCTCATGAAACCTAAAATAATAAAAAAAGGGTGCAAACTGAGTTTACACCCTTTCCAAATCTAGAAAAATTAGCCGCCAAATAGTGCGAATTTAAGCGTCCATAGTACTGCAATAATCCAGACCATATACGGTACTGTTGATGCCTTACCGGTTAACAATTTGATCAGTGCATAGCTGATGAAGCCCATCGCAATACCATCCGCAATTGAATAGGTAAATGGCATAAATACAATGGTTAAAAATGCAGGAACTGCTTCTGTAATATCTTCCCAGTCAATATGCACGATACCTTGAATCATTAAGACACCGACAAATAACAGCGCTGGCGCTGTTGCAAAGCTTGGTACAGACTGTGCCAATGGTGCAAGGAACAAACAGGCAACAAACAGGATACCGACTACAACAGCAGTTAGTCCTGTACGGCCACCGGCTGCTACGCCCGCAGAAGATTCAATGTATGGCGTAGTCGAAGATGTACCCAGCGCTGCACCTGCAACAATTGCAGAAGAGTCCGCAAAAAGTGCTTTTTTCAAACGCGGCAGTTTGCCATCTTTCAACAGGCCTGCACGGTGCGAAACACCAACCAGCGTACCGGTTGAATCGAATAAATCGACCAAGAAGAAGACAAAAATCACCCCGATTAAGCTGGCAGTGAATAGACCTTCAAAGCTCATTTGCATAAATGTTGGTGCAATCGATGGTACTGCGCCCACCACACCTTTAAATTCACTCAGACCCAATGCTGCTGAAATACCGGTTAACACCAAAATACTGATGATGATCGCACCACGCACTTTAAAGTGATGCATCACAACAACCAGAAGGAAACCAAATAATGCAAGCAAAACCGATGGTTGTTTTAAATCACCCAAACCTACCAACGTAGCGGGATTATCCACAATCAGGCCGGCATTTTTCAAAGCAATCAGCGCAAGAAATAAGCCAATACCACCACCGATGGCCAGTTTCAGCGACATTGGAATCGCATTGACAATGGCTTCACGGATTTTGAACATGCTGATCGCAATAAACACAAGACCGGAGATAAACACAGCCCCGAGTGCTGTTTGCCAAGGCACACCCATTCCCAAACATACAGAATAGGTAAAGAAGGCATTCAAGCCCATGCCTGGTGCAAGTGCAATTGGATAATTTGCAATCAAGCCCATGACTAAACAGCCAATCGCGGCTGCAAGACAGGTTGCTACAAAGACAGCCCCATGATCCATCCCCGTTTCGGACAAAATCATCGGATTGACAATAATGATGTAACACATCGTTAAGAATGTAGTTACACCGGCAAGAACTTCTGTACGGAAACTGGTTTTGTTTTCACTCAGTTTAAACAGACGTTCAAGCATACTTTCTGAAGATGGATTAGGAGTCGTCATGACCTAGCCCCTATTGAGTAAACTTAATGCTTTAAGCAAGCCGTCAAATAAATGAAACTTTATAAAAAAATTCATCAATTTTAAGGATGTGTTAGCAACGAATATGCCAGCATAGCCATTTGACGGGTTAAAATGTTGGAACAGCTTACAGCCCCAGGGCTATGCTATAAAAACCCAAAAAAAATCTAAACAAAAAAGCTGCATAACCTTTATGCAGCTTTATTTTCTTGATTTAAATCAAATGCTTAACAAGATGAATTTTGCTTCATCCTGATCGTTTGCAAATTATAACACATTGATTTCTTATTGCTTATTTGATTTTACACTTTATTAGAAATTAATATATCTTAAATGAATACTTTAAATTTTTATTATATTTATTATTGATTTAATTTTATCATTTTAGCCTAATCAACAAAAGAAGATTGTCTAGCCTGCTTAATGTCGATGCCGATTGGATTCCAGCAATTTGCCTGAATCACGACCATCGTTCAAAACATGACGGATCTTTTCATATTTTCTGATTTCTGACTATTTATGGACACAAAATCCTAATAAACTGATCATTAAGGCAAAAACAGGGATAGCATATATTTTCATTTTTATTATGCTACTTTGTAACACTATGCAATTATGCTAACAAAAAACCTAACAAACTTGTGACATAGTTTACATTTAACCCGATAGAAGGCATTTATTCATCCTCTACATATTACTTTTATGTCGTTTTATTTATTAGTACTTAATTAATTTATAATTCTTTCTTCAAAAAATCGATACTCTTAAAAATTCTTTTAAATAAACAGTAAACAATTGAATTTAATATATTTTTTAAAACATCTACAAGAATTTTATTCAAACTTAAAATATGTAGATAAATGAAATCTAACCTATTTAATAGAATTTATTTCGGTTTATTTTATTGGCCTTTTCCCAGAATGCTCAACTTTAATTTTTAGAATAAAATGATCTAAATAAAGGAGATTTTGCGAGGAATTTCAAAGTGTTTGGCGATATTTTTTATTTTTAATTATCTTGAAGCTCTGCCTGATATTCAAAAATTATAAATTTTGAAGTTTTCATTATGCAGTTCATCCACACTTCACTTATCACAGAGTCAAATCGTTGAACACTAGTTAAGAACCTAACCATAATAACGACATCCCAATATCCGGCATACATATCCTCATGCTGGATACAGGGAATCATCTCATTTATGCACTCAGTTGTTCATCACGCTTGAACACCAGTTCTCCCTTGAGTGAACTGTCTGCATCGAAATAATAGCCATCGCGATTAAAAGCTTTCAGCTCTTCGACACGATCAATTTTATTTTCAATCATAAAACGCGCTATGAGACCGCGTGCTTTTTTGGCATAGAAACTAATCACTTTATATTTGCCATTTTTCTGATCCAGAAATACCGGCTTGATAATGTCCGCCTGAATTTTGCGCTCGTGGACTGATTTATAATATTCATCAGAGGCAATATTCACCAGAATTTCAGAATTTGCTGCTGCTAAATCCTGATTAATCAGATCAGTAATGTGATGCGCCCAGAAGTCATATAGATTATGCCCGCGGGAATTGGCTAATTTGGTTCCCATTTCCAGGCGGTACGGCATCATCAAATCCAAGGGTCGTAAGAGCCCATATAATCCAGACAACATACGTAAACGGTCTTGTGCATAGTGCAGATCTTCATGTTTCAAAGTATAGGCATCCAGTCCAGTATAGACATCACCTTTAAATGCAAAAATCGCCTGACGGGCATTGGCTAAATTAAAATCCGGCTGCCAGTCATTAAAACGTGCGGTATTTAAACTGGCAATTTTTTCACTGACACTCATTAATCTGGAAATTTCTGTTGCAGAAAGTGTGCGACAAACTTTAATTAAGTCCTGTGAATGTTCTAATAATCTCGCTTGAGTAAATTGGTCAGTCGGTAATGGGGTATCGTAATCGAGAGTTTTGGCTGGAGAAATTAAAGCGAGCATGGCAACCTGGTCAAAAAATGATTAATTAAACTATATCAGTCTGCTTATTTTAATTCCAATTCATGTTTTTATTCACCATAATCGTTAAAATGCACGATTCTCCTGTTAATCATCGGTTTTTATATGCCCGAGCAAATTTTTCTTCAAGGGCCTGCGGGTCAGATTGAAGTTTTTGTGGATTATCCTCAGGGTGAAGTGAAAGGATTCGCGGTAGTTTGTCACCCCCATCCATTGCAAGGCGGTACACCACAACATAAGGTCCCGGTTTTACTGGCACAAATGTATTTGGAGCGTGGCTGTATTGTGTATCGTCCAAGTTTCCGTGGTTCTGGTCAAAGTGAAGGTATACACGACGAGGGCTTCGGTGAAACGGATGATGTATTAGAACTCATTCGGTTCGCTCGCAACCAGCATATTGCCCTGCCTTTTTATGCAGGCGGTTTTAGTTTTGGTGCGCATGTCATGGCAAAAAGTTATGCAGCCTTACCGGTAGAATTGCAACCAAAGCAAACCATTTTATGTGGTCTGCCGACTGCAACAGTGGCTGGTATTCGCCATTATGTGACGCCCGCCATTAAAGGCGACATTCTGTTCATTCATGGCGAAGCCGATGAAGTAACTTTGCTCTCAGATATTATTGAATGGGCAAAGCCACAACGCCATTTAGTGACTATATTGCCTGGTGCCAACCATTTCTTTACCGGCTATTTAAAGCAATTGCGGATCGCAATGACCCGGTACTTAGCGCTTGGCTAAATAAAAAAACCCATCAGATGATGGGTTTTTTTATTAAAAGACAAAACCGTCTGCAAAAATTTCATACATCACAGCCCGATATTTAGGCTTATCGATGTAACGGATAATTTTTCCGCCCAAGCGGTCTGCAATTTTACGGCTAGCCCAGTTCTCTTCTGCTACCGGATAGCTTAAGACTTGAAGCCCTAATGTATTGAAAGCATAGGCCACAACACAATGCACTACTTCATGTCCATAATGATGACCATGCGCAGTTTCACGGATCCAAATACCGACTTCAGGTATTTCATCATCAAGTCGATGCAAACCACATAGTCCAATAAATTCTTGTGTTTCAATATGACGGATCACAAATACATATTCTTTATGATCGGTCATATTTTCCAGCCAATTTTTCCAGACTGTTGCAAATTCCTGTTCAGATTCTGGTGCATCCCACGCCATAAAACGTGTCAAACTCGGCGTAATTGAAGCATAAGCTTCTTCGGCATCGGCTGATTTAAAACAATTCAGGATCAAGCGTTTAGTTTGCAGTGTGGGCAAAGCTGATTGAGTCTGTTGAATTAGTTCTTCCATTCAAACTCGCTAAAGCTTTCCTGCTCTTTTAGAGAGGTTTCCACTGCCTGTGCAAGCTGATTAAGCAAACTTCTTTCGGTGATACGATCCAGCCAGTCCTGTTCTTCTTCAGGATATGAGGCAATTTCACAGATCAGATGCCCTTGTTCATCTCTGGTTTCGCAACTTACCGATAAAGGCAGCGCATGTTCTTCCACACTAACAGCAACCTGAGCTCCACTTTGGCTTAAAGTCTGAAAACCATATTTGCCTAATTTTTCGGCAAGCAAGTGTGCTACATATTCCTGGGTTTCCTGACTATCCCGTGGTGTTTGGTTCTGGGTATTGGCCATGAATTTTAATTTTCGCATCGCTACTTCCAAATGGCTTTTTTCTTATATGGGTTTAGCATAAGCAATATAAACAAAACAGCCAAGCAAAAGCTTGGCTGTTTCACATAATTTTAAAAATTATTCTGACACTTGAATTGGCAGTCCTGCAATTGAGGTCAATTCTGTAAACGTCGGGAAACTGGTTGCGACCGTTTCGGTTCCGACAATCTTGATCTGCTCAGAATTACGCAAACCGGCAATCGAAAAACTCATCGCGATACGGTGATCATGATGTGATTCAATTTCACCACCGCTAAAGATTGGCGACCAGTCACCAGACTTGCCTTTACCTTCAATAATAATGCCATCTTCAGTTGGGGTACAGTCAATACCCATGGTTTGAAGACCATCCACCATGACCTGAATACGGTCCGATTCTTTGACACGCAGTTCAGCCGCACCCGTCAGGATCGTTTGACCTTCCGCACATGCCGCTGCAATGAATAATGCAGGGAATTCATCAATGGCCAATGGCACCTGATCTTCCGGCATATGAATGCCTTTTAATGTACGTGTACCACGAATACGAATATCGGCAATCGGTTCACCGCCCGCAATACGCTCGTTTTCAACCGTAATGTCAGCACCCATTTGCTTGAGGATTTCAATCACACCAGTACGGGTCGGGTTAATACCGACTGCTTCAAGGGTGACGTCCGAATTTTCAGTAATGGCTGCACCCACCATAAAGAAGGCTGCTGAAGAAATATCAGAAGGCACCTGAATATTGGTTCCAACCAGCTTACCACCACCTTGCAGTGAAATTCGGTTGCCTTCGGTTTTCACTTCATAACCAAATGCACGCAGCATACGCTCAGTATGGTCACGAGTTGGTTCAGGCTCAGTTACCGAAGTTTCACCTTCCGCCCACAGGCCTGCAAGTAAAATTCCCGATTTCACCTGAGCAGAGGCCATTGGCAAATCGTACTGAATCCCTTTCAGGTTTTGATTGCCAGTTATGGATACAGGTGGCGTGCCGCGCTCACCCGTAGTCTGGATCTGCGCGCCCATTTCACGTAAAGGCTTGGCAATACGTTCCATTGGACGTTTAGACAGTGAAGCATCCCCCGTCATCACAGAATCAAATTTCTGCGCTGCTAGCATACCGGACAGTAAACGCATTGAAGTGCCCGAGTTGCCCATATAAATGGCAGACTGTGGCGCTTTAAGGCCATGCATGCCAACACCATGAATGGTCACTTCACCATTTTTAGGGCCTTCAATGCTCACACCCATATCACGGAAAGCTTGCAGTGTCGCTAGAGCATCCTCACCTTCCAAAAAGCCGGTCACATGTGTGGTACCTTCTGCAATCGCACCAAACATGATCGAGCGATGTGACACAGATTTGTCACCTGGCACGGTAAATTTACCCTGAAATTTCTTGGCACCCGGCTGAATGGTAAATTGTTGTGTCACTTTATTTTTCTCCATGAAAGGTTTCTTGGCGAGCATATGGTTGAAATGCTGGCGAGCTGCCTGCGCATGACCCAATAAGCCCATCAATGCGTGGGAATCTTCATCTTCAATCAATTTGCGGATAATCGCGAGCTGCTGTTCAAAGCCATCAACAGCATTCAGAACTGCTTTTTTATTAGCAAAAAAGATGTCATGCCACATTTGTGGATCGCTGGCGGCAATTCGCGAGAAATCCCGAAAACCACCCGCAGCATAACGAAATATATCTAAATTGTCTTCACGCTTGGCCAATTGTTCAACCAAGTTGAATGCCATAAGATGCGGAAGATGACTGGTATGCGCCAGCACTTCATCGTGCTTGTCGACATTCATGCAAATCACTTCGGCTTTCGCCGCTTGCCACAGCTGAATCAGTTTATCGACGGCCCAGTTTGCACTGCTTGGCAGTGGCGTCAAAATCACTTTGTGATTGGCAAATAAATCAACTTTACCTGCATGTACCCCAGTATGCTCGGCACCTGCAATCGGATGGCCCGGTACAAAACCTTCAGGCAGTTCATCGCCAAAAACCGCTTTCGCTGCATCGACCACATTACCTTTGGTACTACCCACATCAGTAATAATGGTATTGGCAGATAAATAAGGCTTGATAGCTTCCAGCACCTTTTGCGTGGCACGTACCGGCAATGCCAGTACCACCAGATCAGCGCCTTTGACCGCCTCTACAGGATCGGCATAGCCTTCGGAAATCAGGCCAAGAGATTTAGCATCTTCCAAAGTCTTTTGTGAACGTGTCGATGCAACAATGTCATTGGCCAAATGCTCGGCTCGAATGACACGCGCCAGACTTGAACCAATCAGTCCAAGCCCGATAAATGCAACTTTTTCAAACAGTGGCTGCGACATGGTTTAAGCTTTTGCCTCTAAACCGAGTACTTTAGCCAATGCGCTCAAGAATTTCGCATTTTCTGCTTCAGTACCAATCGATACCCGAATGTGATTAGAAATACCGACCGGACGCACAATCACCCCTTGCTTGAGCAGACCATTGAAGGTTGCTGATGGGTCTGCCTGTACATCTACCAAGATAAAGTTGGCACGTGAAGGCACATAGTTAAGACCCAAAGCCTTAAAACCAGCTTCAAGTTGCGCCATACCGGCTTTATTCACTTCACGAGAACGCGCGATAAAATCTTCATCTTTCAGTGCAGCCACCGCAGCCACCATCGCAAGATGGTTGACATTAAATGGCTGACGAATACGATTGAGATAATCCGTCACTTCTACTGAAGCCAGAGCAAAACCAACACGTAGTGCAGCCAAACCATAGCACTTCGACAAAGTACGGCTAACGATCAGGTTTGGATATTGCGCGAGGAATTTCAAGCTGTTGAAGTTTTCCGGGAAATATTCCACATAGGCTTCATCCAGAACCACGATGACATTAGCAGGAACTTTTTGCATGAAAGCTTCAAATTCAGCTTCTTCGAACCAAGTTCCAGTTGGATTGTTCGGGTTTGCAATGAAGACGAGTTTGGTATTGTCCTGAATGGCAGCCGCCATTGCTTCCAAGTCATGCGAAAAGCCTTTAGCTGGTACTTCAATCGCTTGCGCATTAATGGCTTGAGTTACCAATGCATAAACCGCAAAAGCATGCTGGCTATACACCACCGAATCATTTTCTGAAACGAATGCACGGGCAAACATTTCCAGTAAGTCGTTTGAACCATTCCCCAAGGTAATCTGATCATGATTAAAACCAAACTGGGTTTTGATCTGATCTTTCAGGATAAAACCACCACCATCTGGATAACGGCCAATTTCAGCAATTTCCGCAGCGACCGCTTCTTTGACTTTATCTGAACAACCCAGCGGATTTTCATTTGAAGCCAGTTTGACGATATCGGTAAGACCCAACTCGCGCTCAAGTTCACTGATCGGTTTACCCGGTTGATATGGCTTTAATTTTGAGATGCCTGAATTGGCTGGAACAAACGACATTTTAGACTTCCAATTTTAGGTATAAAACAGTGGTCAGCACCCTCGCCCTGACCACGTATAGCTGACTTAAAGTACAGCTGCAGGATATGAACCGAGCACGCGAACTTCTTTAACCAAAGGACGAATTTCTTCAATGGCTGCTTTCACGTGTTCCTGCTCAATATGGCCTTCAAGATCAATGAAGAACACATAAGCCCATTTTTCAGGAAGTGCAGGACGGGTTTCAATGCTGGTCAGACTGATATTATGCTTGGCAAATGGCGCCAGAATTTCCAGCAAAGCCCCGGCACGATCATGTGCTGAAATCAGTAATGAAGTCTTGTCATTACCGCTTTGTGGCACTTTTTCACGGCCAATCACCAGGAAGCGTGTGGTATTTTCCGGATTATCCTCGATATTGCTATGCATGATTTCGAGATCATAAATGCTCGCAGCAATTTCAGAGGCAATCGCGGCAGAATGCCATTCATTACGAATACGGCGCGCTGCTTCTGCGTTGGAGCTTAAAGCGACACGTTCCACGCCTGGATAATGCGCATCCAGCCACTTACGGCACTGTGCCAAAGTCTGCTGATGCGCATAAATCTGTTTGATGCTGTCTTTACGGGTATTTTCAGAAATCAGGAACTGATGGTGAATCGGTAATTCAACTTCGCCAATCACATTCAGGTTCGATGTTTTAAAACAGTCCAAAGTATGGTTGACCACGCCTTCAGAGGAATTTTCTACCGGCACCAGACCATAATGGGCACTGCCTGCTTCCACGTCACGGAAAACTTCATCAATGGTCGGTAAAGGACGAACCACAGCATCATGACCAAAGTGCTTGAGTACCGCAGAATGGGTATAAGTCCCGACTGGTCCAAGGAAAGCAATGCTTTGCGGAGCTTCGAGTGCCAGACAGGCCGACATGATTTCACGGAACAGACGTGCCATGGTGGTATCAGACAATGGCCCTTCATTACGTTCCATGACATTACGCAAAACCTGAGCTTCACGTTCTGGACGGTAAAACAGCGGATTCTCTTCTGAGGCAAACTTTGCTTTTGCCACAGCTTCAGCCAAACGTGCCCGACGGTTAATCAATTGCTGAATTTGCTGATCAACAGAATCGATATCTTCACGAATTTTTACCAAATCAAGAGAAGTCGTGGTGTTTTGATCGTCGTTGATCATTGTTCTGTCGCCCTTCATAAACCTTATCTGTTCAGTATAACAATAGTGAGCTTTCAAAGGTTACGCAATATGACATTGGTAGATTAAGTCTTAAAAACATACAGTTGATTTTAACCGTTTATCGCTTTTAGTCATATCTGGTAACATTTACTTCAGCTTTTCTGCTTGATTTACATTATTAAATTGTAAACTTTGCCTGTCCATATTAACTGATTTTAAGGAAGATGAAATATCACTATTTCTTAATCTATATAGCGGTTTTAAACATAAGAAAATTAAAATAATTGCTTTTCACACGTCATTTTTGAACCATTCATATCTAAGATAGATTTCACAATAAAATGCACACTCTGCAACCCCATTTTTATCGACTTCTCTTTGATTTCACTTATTTTTTTACATTAAATCACTACTCAATTACAAAGCAGAGACGATTTTTTAACCAATCATAGATAGTCTAACTTAAAACAAGCGTTTGGGTGTCAGTCATGCCAAAAAGAATAGCTGTACTTTTGACGAATAATTTTGAAGATCAGGAATATCTTGAACCCGTTGCGGCCTTGCTGGAAGCAAAGCATAGCATCTGTAATATTGAGTTTAATGTAGGAAAAGTGGTCTATGGTCTGCATGGCTGTTCTGCAGTGACGATTGACCGGGGCATCGAACAAATCAGTATTGATGATTTTGATGCCTTGCTGATCCCTGGCGGTGAATCTGCAGTTTCTTTATCTACCGATCTCCGGGTGCTTCAATTTATCCAAGCTTTTAACCAGGCCAAGAAAACCATCTTTAGTTTATGTGATGCATCATTATTACTGTGCGAAGCAGATGTACTAAAAAATCGAATTATTACCAGTATTCGCGCGCATGCCAGTCGCGTACAACGTGCCGGTGGAACGTATTATGATGCGGAACTGGTGAATGACAATAATCAGTTGATTTCATCGCGCCTACCCAATGATTTACCCATTTTTATTCATGAATGTTTGGATGTTTTAAAATCATAAAGTCTTAAAAAATATTTCCCATCTTGGCCATGTTCTCCCCTATAAAAAAGAGTCCTTCGGGACTCTTTTTTATAGTTGAGCTATTAACGCCCTAACAGACCGCGGGCCACAATCTCCTTCATGATTTCATTGGTACCCCCATAAATCCGCTGGATCCGCGCATCAACGAAGAAACGTGAAATTGGATATTCAGTCATATAGCCATAACCCCCAAATAATTGCAGGAGATTGTCCGCGATTTTCATCTGCATATCGGTAGAAAAACTTTTCAATGCCGCTGCAGTTTCTACATCCAGCTTCCCTTGCATATAAAGCTCAAGATTCTGGTTATAAAATGCTGCAGTTGCCAATTCATCAATTTTCGCTTGCGCCAACACAAAACGAGTATTCTGGAATTGACCGATCGCCTGACCAAAAGCCTGACGCTCTTTCACATATTGTGTGGTCACATCGATCGAGCCACGAATGGCGCCTAGAGCGGTGGCAGCGATGGCGGTACGCTCACGTGGCAATTCCTGCATCAGGTAAGCAAATCCCTGTCCCGGCTGACCCAGTAATTGGTCCTTTGGCACTTTAACATTGTCGAAGAACAGTTCAGACGTATCCTGAGCATGCAGACCAATCTTGTCCAGATTAGTGCCTTTTTTAAAGCCTTCCAGATGGGTATCGACCAGCAGCAATGAAACGCCTTTAGCTCGGGCTTGAGGATCGGTTTTGACCGCAAGCACTACCAAGTCAGCATGCTGACCATTGGAAATGAAGGTTTTTGAGCCATTTAACAGATAATATTCATCCTGCAAGATGGCACTAGTACGCATGGCTTGCAAATCTGAACCTGCACCTGGCTCGGTCATGCCAATCGCACCGACCACTTCACCGGTGACCATTTTTGGTAACCAGTATTTTTTCTGTTCTTCAGTACCAATATGCAGGATATACGGTGCTGCAATATCGGAATGACAAGACAGACCTGTGGCAATGGCACTGTATCCGGCACGTGCAGATTCTTCGATCAGCATCAAGGAATAATCGGTCGGCACCCCATAGCCACCATATTCTTCTGGAACATCGACACACAAGAAGCCATTTTCACCGAGTGCATTCCAGACTGAACGCGGCATCAGACCTTCACGTTCCCACTGGTCGTAGTACGGTGCGACATGTTCGTTCATAAAGCGTTTAAAATTATCGCGGAATAATTCTAGATCGGCATCGTAGGCAAGCATTCTATTGTCCTTGTTGTTTATCATTTTAGTTTCCTTTTCACAGACTATCGACTTTCCTGCTCCCTGTCATGTGCCGGCATTCATCTTTTTACTAACTTCACAGTCAATAAAAAAGGGAAGCCGAAGCTTCCCTTTTAGACATGAAAGACAGACTCAAAATTAGTGAGCGTTATTGCCTTCTTGTGCCATTTTTTCGTCAATTTCTGCAGGATTTGCTAAAGCATAGTTCAGCTTGTCCATATCTAACTGGCCCACCCATTTCGCAACCACTAAAGTCGCCAAAGAGTTACCGACCAGATTGGTCAAGGCACGAGCTTCAGACATGAAACGATCGATACCGAGAATCAATGCCAGACCTGCAACAGGAATATTCCCTACAGCAGCCAAAGTTGCCGCCATCACAATAAAGCCTGAACCAGTCACGCCTGCCGCACCCTTAGATGAAATCAGAAGTACCAGAAGCAGGGTAATTTGATGAGACAAGTCAAGTTGCGTATTGGTTGCTTGCGCAATAAAGATTGCAGCCATCGTCAAGTAAATCGACGTACCATCCAGGTTAAATGAATAACCAGTTGGAATCACCAGAACTACCACCGACTTCTCTGCACCGGCAAGTTCCAGTTTCTTCAACATACGTGGTAGTACTGATTCTGAAGATGACGTCCCCAGTACAATCAGAAGTTCTTCGCGAATCAGGCGGATCATCTTCATGATGCTGAACCCTGCGAAACGCGCAATTGAGCCCAATACGATGAAAATAAACAGTACGCAGGTAACATAGAAACAAATGATCAACTGTGCCAGCTGAGCAAGAGAACCAATACCATATTTACCAATTGTAAACGCCATTGCACCAAATGCACCAATTGGAGCAAGTTTCATCACCATGTTCACGATGTTGAAAAACACATGTGAAATCTGGTCGATGAGTTTCAGGACTGGCTTGCCTTGATCACCTAGCTTATGCAGTGCAAAACCAAAGATGATCGCGAACAATAGAACTTGCAGGATTTCGCCTTCTGCAAATGCGCCCACAACCGTATTTGGAATGATGTTCATCAGGAAGTCGATAGTCGATTGTGACTCACCTGAAGCGACATATTTACTGATGCCAGTGGTATCCAGTGAAGCAGGATCAACGTTCATGCCCACACCAGGCTTGACGATGTTAATCACGACCAGCCCGATGACCAAAGCAATCGTAGATACGATCTCGAAGTAAAGTAAAGCCACACCACCAGTCTTACCGACTGATTTCATGCTTTCCATACCCGCAATACCGCTCACCACGGTACAGAAAATCACAGGCGCGATGATCATTTTAATCAGACGGATAAATGCATCACCAAGCGGTTTGAGCTGTTCGCCCAAGCCAGGGACATGTTGTTCTACGCCATTGATAATTTGCGTACCACTAGGCGAAAAATGCCCGACCAGAATACCTGCAATAATGGCCACAATCACTTGAAAATACAGTGACTTATAGATTGGTTGTTTCGCCATAATAAATCTACTTGAACGATATCAAAAATAAGAAAGACCATTTTGAGGAATACACTGACCTATTCATCCCTTCTCGAATGAACTTGATCAAGTCTCAATAGGCTCAAGAGAATGTTCAAAATGATAATCAGCCATGCATTGAATCTGACACTCAAGTATCAGACCAAAGTATTAAATGGGAGAAAGAGATTAAGAAAAATTAAACAGACTCTAAAAATTGCCTAAATTTTACCGAATATTCAGACTAAATGCGCATAACTTATTAGGCGGTTGCTTATGTTTTAATCAGAATAGATTAGACATTAGTCGATAATCAGATTTAACTGATTGTTTTACGTATACTGAAAGGTTTATGGATTTCCATCATCTCCCTTGACATTAATATTTTCTGCAAGCTGTAAAAAGTTATGAATACCAAAAGAAATATTTATAAAGATTTCGAACATCCCTTTGCCCAATATGTACGCATTGTGGGTAAAGGGAAAAATGGCGCCCGCTCCCTCAGCTATGATGAAGCCTATCAAGCCTTCAGTATGATTTTGAAAAATGAAGTGCTGGATGTGCAGTTAGGTGCATTCTTGATGTTATTGCGGGTCAAGGAAGAATCTGTAGATGAGTTGGCCGGTTTTGTACAGGCGACACGTGACCAGCTGAGTTTCAAAAAACTGGATGTCGATCTGGACTGGTCTTCATATGCGGGCAAGCGCAAGCATTATCCATGGTTTATTCTGGCAGCCCTGACACTGGCCAAGCATGGTTATAATATTGTGATGCATGGTGCCTCGGGCCATACCATGAACCGCGTTTACACCGAACAGGTGCTGACTTACTTAGGCTATCCAATCTGTCAAAATGATGCCGAGGTTGAACAGCAACTTCTACAACAGCATTTTGCTTACATACCGTTAGAAGTAATTTCTCCGATTCTTGCAGACTTGATTGCGCTGCGTAATGTCATGGGCTTACGCTCCCCAATTCATACCCTGGCGCGTCTGATCAATCCCTTTAATGCCAAAGCGACCCTGCAAGCGATTTTTCATCCGGCTTATCGTGGTTCGCACCAGCAAGCGGCTTTCCGCTTAGGCTATAAAAATAGTGCGGTGATTAAAGGTGAAGGCGGCGAATTCGAGCGTAATCCGGATGCCAAAACGCTCATTTGTGGGATTAAAGATGGCGAGCTGTATGAGCATGAACTGCCGAAACTGACTGACAACCGCAGTCCGATTGAAGAAGAACTGGATCTGGCGCTATTTAAGGCTGTCTGGGATGGTCAGCAAAGCCATGATTATGGCGAGATTGCAGTGATAGAAACCATGGGCATTGCGCTATATACCATGGGCGTGTGTGACAGCTTTGAAGCTGCGATGCAAAAAGCCAAAACCTTATGGGCGAATCGCCACACGGTTTAATCTTGTGCAAAAGAAAAAAGCATTGTTCAGTGAATGAACAATGCTTTTTTTTAATTGTATTATTGCTATTGGCTGGGAATTAAGCCTTAAACAAAACGAATCGGCTTGAATTCTGGTTCATTCTTGTGATGATCATCATCACACTCCTCACCCTCTTCTTTAGTACCACGGTCGATATAACCGCTGCGCTCATTTTCAGGCAGGTTTTTCATTTCCCAGGCATACACTGCCTGCATACAGGTCTGACGCTGTTCCGGTGTCAAGGCTACACCGTTTGGCCACTTTCCAATTTCGACTGCTGTTCTTAGGCGTTCAACAATCTCAGGATTGAGTACGGCAAGCATTTGTTCAATATTCATGATTTAATCCTGCTTAAAATAATCAAAGTCCTGATTCCACCCCAGTTTGGTTCGACAGGCATTATAAAAGTCATAGCCGGGTGGATGCAGAAGATTCAGTTTAAAGGGATGCTTGCGAATATGGACGCTATCGCCCACATTCAAAGACACACTGTGTTGTCCATCCGCACTAACCATCGGCAGTACGCGATTTTCACGAATCAATAATTTAATTTCACTATGTCCACCGACCACAATCGGGCGTGAAGACAAGGTATGCGGATGCATCGGTACCAAGGCAATCGCATCCATACTTGGATGTACGATCGGGCCACCACCAGAAAGCGCATAAGCTGTAGAACCAGTCGGCGTAGAGACAATCAGGCCATCACTGTGCTGACGATAGACATATTGCCCATCAATATTCAGCTCAAAATCGATCATATGCACCGATTTCCCTGAATGTAGCACCACATCATTTAGGGCAATGGCATCGTAAATCACTTCACCTTTGGAGCGAATTTCAACTTCGAGTAAAAAACGTCGCTCAGTCTGAAAGTCACCTTTTAATACCTGATCCAGCTTGAAGATCACTTCGGTCGGCTTGATATCCGTTAAAAACCCCAGACGACCACGGTTAACCCCGATTACCGGGGTATTGTACTTGACCAAGGCGCGTGCTGCATGTAATAGCGAGCCGTCACCGCCCACGACAATCACCAGATCCACCACCTCACCCAATAAGGCACGACTGACGGTTTGGGTATTTTGATAGGGAACAAGTTCAGCTGTCGCTGCATCAAAAACTGGATGTAGGCCTAGATTGAGAAGATGATCGTGAATAAGGCATAAGGTTTCAACCACCGACGATTTATCAGGACGTCCTATTAACCCGATATTTCGAAAGGTCTTATGGGAAATTTGCACCAGTGTCGTCGCTCCGCTACGAATCCTGCTTATCATAACATTAAGCTATACCTGGATGACAATTTATAACAGTGCTTCATAGGTAGGAAATTATTTGAAATATATTCGAATTAAGGAGAAATTGTGGGGTTTCATTTTAATTTTAAGCGCATTTCTTGATTAAATATTGCAAAATAATGAAAAGCTTCGCATGATTAGCACAATTTCACAGGATCTTATAAGTATTTATGAAATCTGAACGTGGCATGGGGTTTCTTGCCTTAATTTTTTCTATTATTGTCATTTCTATCTTTGTAGCATTTAGTATCTATTTGATTAGATTAGACAATATTGTACGCGACAAGTTTGAAGGTCAGCGCTGGGATATTCCGGCCAAGGTCTTCGCACGTCCGATGGAAGTGTACGTGAATGCCCCAGTCAGTCTGCAGGATTTCCAACAAGAATTAAAATTACTCGGTTATAAAAATTCGGATAGTTATACCAAATCAGGCAGCTTTGTCACCACGGGTAATACCCTATATGTGCATACACGCGGCTTTGATTTTGGTGACCGGGTTGAACCGGAGCAAATATTAAAAGTCAGTTTCAGCGGTGAACAGATTGCAGAAGTCAGCGCGACCAAACCATCTTCAAGCGGGATTGCACGTCTAGAACCTTTATTAATAGGCGGGATTTATCCGCAGCATAACGAAGACCGTGTGCTGATCAAGCTAAATAAAGTGCCTAAGCCCTTGATCGAAGCGCTGATCGCGACTGAAGACCGTAAGTTCTATGAGCATCATGGGGTTTCACCGCGTGGTATTGCACGTGCCGTGGTCAGTAATATTACCGGTGGTAAACGTCAGGGCGGCTCAACCTTGACCCAGCAATTGGTTAAAAATTTCTATTTGACTCCTGAGCGTACCTTAAAACGTAAAGTGAATGAAGCCTTTATGGCGATGCTGATTGAATTGCATTATGACAAGAATGAAATTCTGGAAGCTTATCTGAATGAGGTAAATCTGGGTCAGAATGGTAACTACTCCATTAATGGTTATGGTCTGGCATCGCAGTTTTATTTTGGCCTGCCACTGCGTGAACTGAATATTTCACAGCAAGCATTTCTGGTGGGTTTAGTCCAAGGTCCAAGCCTATATAATCCATGGCGCAATCCTGAAAGTGCGAAAAAACGTCGTGATATCGTCCTGAATAATATGCTGGTGATGGGCTATCTGACTCAGGAACAATATGAAAAAGAAACCGCACGTCCGTTAAATGTCATTTCAAAACCGACTTTAGGCCCTGCCCGCTTCCCGGATTTTCTGGATATCGTACGTCGTCAATTGCGTACAGATTATCAGGAAACCGATCTGACCAATCAGGGTCTGCGAATTTTCACCACTTTAGATCCTTTAGCCCAAACCAGAATTCAGGACAGCTTTAAAGAGACGGTGGCGCGTTTAAGCAAATCCAATCCGGGTCGCCTGAAAGATTTACAGGGTGCGGTATTGGTATCGCATCCGGAAAATGGTGAGCTGGTGGCCGCGGTGGGTTCGACTCAAGATTTTACCGGCTTTAACCGCGCAGTCGATGCTAAGCGGCAAGTCGGTTCCCTGTTAAAGCCTGTGATCTACCTGAGTGCACTGGAATCGAACCGTTATCACTGGGCGAGCCCAATTGAAGACAGTGAAATCAGCATCAAGAGTGACGGCAAAACCTGGACACCGAAAAACTATAGTGGTCGCGGACATGGTGTCATTCCAATGTCACAAGCCTTATCGCAATCTTATAACCTGTCCACTGTGCGTTTAGCACAAGAATTTGGTCTGTCCACCTTTATTAATCATCTGAAAAAATTTGGTGTGACCTCAGATATTCCATCTTATCCATCGATTTACTTGGGTGCGGTAGATATGTCCCCGATGGAAGTGATGAATATTTACGGCAACTTTGCTACAGGCGGCTTTAAATACCCAACCAAAGCCATCCGCTCTGTGGTGGATGCCAACGGCCGCTCTCTGGATCGTTATAGCCTGAGTGTACAACCGACCATTGATCCAGCTTCTGCTTATGCCCTGAATTATGGCTTACAACAGGTCATGTCGAATGGTACAGGTCGTGCAGCCTATAACAGCTTACCACGCAGTCTGAATCTTGCTGGTAAGTCCGGTACTACGAATGACAGCCGTGACTCATGGTTTGCCGGATACTCAGGTAATTATATGACCGTGGTTTGGCTCGGTCTGGATGACAACAAAGTCACTGGCTTAACCGGTTCTTCAGGTGCCCTGCCCGTTTGGACCAATGTCATGAAACAGTTGCGCCAGAAACCGGTGAATCTGCCACAGCCGAATGAAATCGAATGGCATTGGCTGGATCGTTATACTGGTTTATTGTCTGCACAAGGCTGTGAAGGCGCCATGTATATCCCGATTTCGCGTCATGCCCTGCCAAATCAGGCGACTGCCTGCGGCATCTCGCATTATGCGACGGAACCTTATGATATTGATTCAGAACCTGCGCCATCTGATGCTGAACAGGATGATATGAGTCGCTACATACAAGAAAGTGAAACAGAAATAGAACGCGATCTTGAGAGCGAAACCCGTATTATCGCCAGTGGAAGTTATAGCCATTAATTGAGTCTATGTTTATGTTAAGAAAAATCCTCCCTGGTTTGCTCATCCTCAGTCTGGTGGGCTGCCAAAGTATCTCTGAGCCAGAAAAGCCAGTTACCCCAGTCAAGCCTGCGACGGAAAAACCTAAGGCAAAAACGCCAGACAGCGTAGTGATTACGCCTTATGACCGTCCTGACATCAAACGTCAGAAAATTGTCATTCCTGAACAGAAGCCGAAAAGCCAAAAGTTTGATGATGGCCGTAATCTGCCGGCTTTCAAGAGTCTGATGCAGCAAACCCAGCAGGCCTATACCAAGCAGCAGTTCGCTCAAGCTGAAGCGTCTGCAACTCAGGCACAGCGACTGGCCCCTCAGGCACCGGAAACCTATTTATACTTGGGTATGATTGCTAACCGTAAAAATCAGCCAGCAAGCGCCGATGCTTTTGCCTTACGTGGCCTGAGTTATGCACAATCTAGTGCCATGAAAAAGCAGCTTTGGCAAGTGCGCCTTAAATCTGCTCAGTTGCGGAAAAATGCCAAAGCGATTCAGCAAGCCCAACAGGCACTCAAAAAGCTTTAAGATAATTTTCCATAGAAACTGACTTACTAATAGAAAGTTTATTTTATAAATAAAGTGTTTAAATATAGCGAATGCCGGCAATGCCATAAGCGTGCTGGCTTTTTGCATACTCAAGCTCATCAGCCTTCATTCCACCCAAAGCAAAAACCGGAATCTGTACCTGCTCTGCCATTTGCTTGAATTGCTCCCAGCCTAGCGCAGGCGTGTCCGGATGCGTTGCGGTCGCCAGTACCGGACTCAGCAAGGCTGCTTCACAACCGATCTGTTCTGCATGCATTAAAGCACTCAGGTCATGACAGGCTGCCAGATAACGATAACCAGATTTCAATTCACCTTGTTTCAAGTCCATCAATTGAATCTGTTTTAGATGAATCGTACGAATCGTCTGCTGCTGCAATTCATTCAGTTGTGACCAAAGCTGCTGATTAATGATTAACTTGGAGAGTTGATCTACCGGATATTGGTGTAATTGCATGATCCGTTCAGGCGTTGCTTCCACGCGCCAATACAACATTTGATCTGTATCTAGACTTGATAAGATATCCAGATCTTCAGCAATCTTGATGCGCTGCGGCCATTGCAGCTTTTGAATCATGGACTGATTGGCTTTCGGGAAATTCAGCTGACCAAGTTCTTCCCGGCTATACCAACGCCAAGGCTGTTTGATTTCAGCCAGTTGAGTAGGCTGTACTGAAGCATGAAAAATATGCAAATTGACGATGAGATCTTCATATTCATGAGAAATAAAATCAGAAGCATGCCAGCGTTCGATATCAACCCCGACCTCTTCAATCACTTCGCGGCGGCAGGCTTCGACTGGTAATTCGCCCTGTTCAACTTTTCCGCCTGGAAATTCATATTTATTGCCCTGATGCTGCTTGGCCTCACGCCAGCCGACTAGAACCTGATTTTGATAAAATAAAAGCGCAATTGCGACATGAATTGTAGCTTTAGTCATGATGTACAGAACCGGTAAAGTTTTACAGATTGTAAGCAAATTAGAGTTTTTTATAAATTGCTCAATATTTCGTTGACAGATCTATTCGATAATGATTATCATTTAAATCAATCCAAAACACACCACGGAGTCGACGGAATGAACGCCCCATTTAGCCTATTCACCCGTAACAATGATACTCACCATGCCTTGCCAATGCTGCACTCCAACAATCTGTTTGCACTGGGTCGTGAAATCCGGATCATGCATGCCGGCGAAGAATACCGCTTGCGCCTGACCCGCAATAACCGTCTTATTCTGACCAAATAATTAAATCAGTTCTAATAATAACAAACGTGGGAAGCAGCAGTATGAATCAGCGCATACTGCTTTTTAATCTTCTGATCATGAGATTTGCTATTCAAGCTTAAAACTCAATAACACTTTAAGTCCGCCCAGATCCGACGGCGCATAGTCAATTTTAGCCGCATGCAATGCCATAATTTTCTGGCAAATGGACAAGCCTAAACCTGAACCTTGGGTTCGCGTACCCAAAGCCCGATAAAAACGTTCACCTAAACGTTCCAGTACATCATTAGCAATCCCCTCTCCTGAGTTTTCAATCAACAGCTGTATCTGATGCGGCTCAATAACCGTTCGGATCTCGACCTGTCCCTGCGGCGGCGTATAACGGATGGCATTGTCGACCAGATTGCGGATACAGCTAAAAATCAGCTCTGGATTCGCTTCAATCACAGCATCTTCAAGGTTTAGATTCCAGTGAATATCTTTTTCCTGTGCAAAAGGCTGCAATGCCTGCAAAGCCTCCTGAACCAGATTTTTGAGATTAACCGTTTGCGCTGGTAATTGCTCTGTCCGTTCCGGATCGAGTCGTGCCAGTAAAAGTAAATTTTCCAGTACCTGCGTACCGCGGTTGACATCATTTTGAATCAGCTGCAATGCTTGAGGGAGTTGTGCATCATCTTGATATTTGCGTTTTAAAACCTGTAGACGCATTTGAATCGCAGACAATGGCGAACGCAGCTCATGCGAGGCATCTGCAGTAAAACGCTGTTCAGCAGCCAGTGATTTCTCCAGCCGGCCGAGCATGGCATTCAGCTGACGAATAATCGGTTGCAGTTCAGTGATTTCAGGATCAGGCGTTTTGATCGGGCTTAGATCCTGAGCAGTTTTGGAACCAATCGCCCGGGAAATCTTGTTTAATGGCCGTAACTGGCGTCTGATCGCAACACGCAAAATCAGCCATTGCACTAGCCATAAAATGAATAAGATACCGGCAAAGCCCAAGGTGGTTTGCCAGAGTTCATCGAAACGTACTGAAAGTGGCTGTACGATTTTGACCAGAAGGTCGTCATCTTCCGCAGTCAGGATGCGGATAAAATGACCATTTTCATAAGCAAACTGAAAGCCGTTGTTCTGTGCTTTTGGAATGGTATTAATTAATTCATCATCAATCGAAGTAGTCAGTACCTGCTGACCCAGCAACAAGGCATACTGGATATCAAACTGTTCACTGAGTTCATCCACCTGGGCGTCTTTGGCTTGGGTGACATCGCCAAGCAGTAACTCAGAAATTTGCTCCATTAATTCATCATGCAACTGAATGGCCTGATAACTGGAAATTCCCAATAACAGCAGCCAGGCCAATACTCCAGCCAATATCGAACTGAACAGCGCATGTTTGATCAGTTTAGTTTGCAAGGAAATAGCAGCTGACATAGGTTTATACCTCAGCCTTATGCATGCGATAGCCCAGACCGCGAATAGTCTTGATCATCTGGCTGCCGATTTTTTTACGCAGCTGATAGATAAATACTTCAATGGCATTACTTTCAATTTCATCACCCCAAGCGTACAGCGATTCTTCCAGCTGTTCACGGGTGACAATATGTTCAGGCTGCTGCATCAGCTTGTATAGAATTTGAAATTCCTTCGCAGTCAGATTCACAGCTTGACCTTCTTTAGTTAGGGTCTTGGCTTGAGTGTCCAGACTGAGATCCTGCCATTGCAGGATATGATTCGGTGTTTGCTGTTTCTGTCTGAGTTGGGCACGAACTCGGGCCGAAAGTTCTTCCAGACTAAAAGGTTTGACCAGATAATCATTCGCGCCTAAATCCAGACCTTCAACCCGGTCATCAATACTGTCTTTGGCCGTAATAAAAATCACCGGCGTATCTTGATGTTGGCTGCGCAAAATTTTCAGAATGTCATCTCCAGTGGCATTCGGCAGGCCACGATCCAGCAGAATACAGTCATATTTATGCTGCTCAATCGCTAGGATCGCATGATCACCACGCTCTACCCGATCAATCACATAACCGTCCATTTCCAGCCAAGTCTGGATACTGTCTGCCTGAGACTGATCATCTTCCGCCAAAAGAATACGCATATTCTGCTCCGTTTGCTTCCTTGTTCTATCTTGCCTTGAAAAAGTTCCAGACTCAAAAAAACCACATGCTTTTTGGTAACTTGCATGTGGTTTTTTGTCGCTGTGTTCAAATTGATTTCAGCAAATCAGGCGATATTAGAAACGAACCTGATCAACCTCAATTTCAACACGTTTTGCCGGTTTATAATCAATGTCGATTTCACCTGTGATGATTACCGGTGTTTTGGCTGAAATCGGTTTGCCTTGCCAAAGTTCGTCATCAATCTCAACCGTAATGGTGCCTGTACTGTCGCGGAACTGGTATTTTTCATCACCGACTGCTTTCACGACATAACCTTTGAGCTGAACTTTGCTGTCATCTTTCATGGCCAGTGCCTGTTTGACTGTAGTCGATTTAGCAAAAGCGGCCTGATTCACAGCCGTGTCACTACTTGCTATCGTAGCTGTCGCGATAGAACCCATCAATGCAGCTGCCAAAACCGTATTTATCATCATTTTCATCGCAGTTACCTCTTTAAAGTCTTGCCTTGTTTCGATGATGCTATTAAAACAGCCGAAGATGAATTGAATCTTAAGATTGCTTCATTTTCAAAATTAATTTAAGGGCACAACTCTCAGGACTTCTTCAAGCGTGGTCACACCTTCCAGAATCTTGCGTGCCCCGGAAATTCTGAGCGGCTCTACGCCTTCTTTTTTAGCCTGCTGACGCAGCTGGTTCAGGTTGGCATCGGCACCAATCAGCTGTTTGGTGGTCAGACTCAATGGCATAAACTCATAAATCCCGATACGGCCTTTATAGCCGGTATGCCGGCATTCTTCGCAGCCCACCGCCTTAAAGACAAATTCCGGTCGCGGCAAAGGATAATCGGCTGCCAGATGCTGCCATTCCTGTTCATTCAGGAAGCTTTCCTGCTTGCAATGCGGGCAGAGTTTACGCACCAGACGTTGAGCCAGAACACCCAAGATGGTTGCTGCTGTCAAAAATGGCTGTACGCCCAGATCATGCAGACGGGTCAGACTCGACGGCGCATCATTGGTATGTAAAGTTGAGAGAACCAGATGACCAGTCAATGCGGCCTGAATCGCCATATTGGCAGTATCCTGATCACGAATTTCCCCGACCATGATAATGTCCGGGTCCTGACGCATCAATGCACGCACGCCGTCAGCAAAACCAAGATCGATACCATTATTGACCTGCATCTGGTTAAAGCTGGGTTCCAGCATCTCGATCGGGTCTTCAATGGTACAGACGTTGACCTGTTCAGTCGCCAGCTGTTTCAAGGTTGAATAAAGCGTAGTAGTTTTACCGGAACCAGTTGGCCCTGTGACTAGAATAATGCCATGACTATGACTGGTCAGATTGTTCCAGTCATTGAGTAAATGACCTTCAAACCCGAGTTGCTGAAAACTTCTCACCAGCACTTCCGGATCGAAAATACGCATTACCAGTTTTTCACCAAATGCCGTCGGCAAGGTCGATAAACGGAGTTCAGTTTCCTGTCCTTTCGGCGTCCGGGTTTTCAGGCGGCCATCCTGTGGCTTACGTTTTTCCGCCACGTTCATTCGGCCCAGAATCTTGATTCGGGAAATGACGGCGGTCAATGTATTGGCCGGCATATTGTAAATCGTATGCAGCACCCCATCAATCCGGAAACGGATCTTGCCGGTGTCTTTACGTGGTTCCATGTGAATATCACTGGCACCTTGTTCAAAGGCAAATTGCAGCACCCAGTCCACCAGTTTGACAATATGCTGATCATTGGCATCCGGATTCTGTGAATCACCCAATTGCAGCAAGGCTTCGACGCCCTTATTTTCCCGGTCATAGGCAGAGGATTTTTGTGAACCACTGACTGCACGACTGACCTGATAATATTCAGTAATATAACGTTGTAATTGTTCTGGATTCAGTAATACCCGTTGTATTTTTTTCGGGGAAATATTTTGCTCGAGATTCGACACCCATTCGGTTTTATAAGGCTGATCCGTGGCGATCAGAACTTTGTCTGCCTGAATTTCTACTGCCAAAATATGGTTGCGCAGTGCATATTCCTGCGACATGACATGGGTCAATGCCTGTACATCAGCTTTGAGCGGATCAATGATATAGAACATCAATCCGGTTTTTTCTGCCAGCCACTGACATAAACGGTTCAGAGTCAGTGTTGTTTGAGGATGGGACTGATCGACCAGATTAAAATTAGCAATCCACTGTAAAGGGTGCCATTTTAGGTGTTCACGTTGCCGATGAGTGGTTTGTACCAGCATCCGGTCGCGTTCACTGATTTTACCGTCTTTAAAGAGTTGGTCTAGACACCATGCCGTATCAATTTCAAAGTCAAATTTCATTATTATCAGTCCCCAAACTTGCCTCCACTATAACAAGTTTTTACAGTTTTTCGCATGCTCCCCACCTGTTGAATGTACGTTTCTATTTCAATCTCAAAAAGAAAGTAAATAATGGATTTGATCGTTACTGCAACATTTTTAATCTATGCAAACTCTATCTCGTCGCATATATTTTTAAATAATCAACTCTTAGCTTGCTGAGGTCACAGATGGATTTGACTGCGGTTCCCCTGCATGCGCATTCTTTTCATGAACTGCTCACGATACTCACCTCGGCATTGGGCTGCGGCCTATTGATTGGGCTGGAGCGGGAACGGCATAAGCAACGTGAGCAGCAACCGAGTTTTGCCGGCTTACGTTCCTTTGCGATCTGTGCTTTATTGGGCGCACTGTGTTTCCTGTTTGGAATCGTGATTGCTGTAATAGGTGCTTTGATCGTGGGTGGCATGGTCATTTTATCCATAAAAAATCAGCCTGATGACCCAGGCATTACCACAGAGCTTGCATTTGTGATGACCTATTTTATTGGCGCCATGTGTTTATGGAATATTCCACTGGCAGCCGGTCTTTCTGTGCTCTTAACCGGTATTTTGATGGCCAAACATACCATGCACAATATTGCCGGAAAATGGATCAAAGAAGCCGAGTTCAGGGATGGACTGTTATTACTGGCCTTGATTTTGATTGGTTTACCGCTGACCCCTGACCGGCCTTTTTGGGGCGAAGTGCTTAACCCTTATCTTATTTTAAAATTACTGACCTTAATTTTAGTGGTACAAGCTCTGGCGCATATTGCAAAACGCTTTTTTTCGACTAAAAATGCCCTGATGCTGTCCTCCATCGCTTCCGGTTTTGTTTCCAGTACAGCCACCATCGCTCAGTTAGGTTTACAGGTCCGTAAAGGTGAAATGGATGCACGATCGAATGCCGGCGCTGCACTGATGTCCTGTATCTCGACCATTGTTTTATTATTGATAGTGGTTGGAGGTGTATCGTGGAGCTGGTTGAAACTCCTGCTCTTGCCATCTTTAGTTGCCGTAATCCTTCTGGCAGCATGTGCGTTTTTATTATTGCGCAAGGCAAAACCTGCTCCGAGCATGGAATCATCAGACAGCCAGATGTTCAGCTTAAAAGAAGCCGTGATTATTGCAGTGACTTTAACACTCATTCAGGCTGGAGTTTACGGACTGGAGGTCTGGCTCGGGGATGCCGGCTTACTGGCCGGGACCTTGCTTGCCTCTCTGTTCGAAATTCATGCCGCGATGGCCAGTGTCGTCGTTCAAGGCGATCCCTCCAATCTCCGTTTGATTTACGCCCTGCTTTTAGGTCTAGGTGCTCATGCCCTGGCCAAGTCAGCCAATGCCGCTTTGACCGGTGGCTGGAAGTTTGTCCTTTATTTTGCGCCTGTACAGATTTTGCATATGGCTGTTTTGATCGGGCTGTTGTGGTGGATGATTTTTTGATTATTAAGTATATTTAAATATTTAATTTTTATATATTTTGCAATTTAATTTTGACATTTATTCGCTATAATTTACCGGCTTTAATTTTAAGAAATACTTTCATTAATATAATTTTTTATAGGGGTTTTTATGAAACTTAAGAATTTATCACTCGCAATTTTTAGTGCATTCATGTTAAGTGCGTGTGGTGGGAGTTCATCTTCTGATTCAAATAGCAATAACTCTGGAACAGGAACAGGAACAGGAACAGGAACAGGAAATACGACAACAAATGATTCTGAATGGTCTGCCTATTCTCCCTCATATTTTGTTGACTCTGATTATTTATTCGACAAACTCACATTTACGAGCAAAGGGGATACACAATATGTCCGTGTAGACTATTTAAGCAGCCTAAAAGATATGGAAAATCTTGATATAAATGAACTGTATATTTTTGGCGATTACTTAACTAATGAAGGTCTCTACGAATTAGAGTTAAATAAAGATCCTAAATTAGGCTATAAAATTGGATCACTTCTAAAAAATTCGGTGAGTGAGAAAACTTATATTCCATCCTCTAAAATTGGACATACAGGCCTTCAATTAACTGAAAAATATGAGTTAGTCGACCTATCTGGAAAACCATTGGCTGAATACATAGATACTCATCTGTATCTAGTCTCGTCTGAACCTAAGCTGAATAATTATGGTGATTTCGGACCACTCTATCTTTCAAAACTTAAAGGCAAAACATTTCCAAATGGCTCAAAATGCTTAAGAGGATTAAGTTTATCTTCGAGCAAAGACTTCATTATTATGTATCAAAATCCATACGATACTTATGATAGTTTCCAGGACATATTCTCTGAGGGTTATAAAACTATAAACTTAGGTGGATATAACACTTTCATTTCAAATTCAATTTATCCAAATGAATATATCAGTGCCCTTGTGCAAGTCGATAATAAATATCGCTATGGCGAGTATAATAAATCAGGTACCTATTATTCTTTAAGCAAAGAAATTGAAATTGAAACACAAATTTTAAAAGAACTTAAGTCTGATAAATTCACAGATGCAGAGGAAATTTTAGAACAAGAGTTATATATTCAATCTTTACAAAAAGAATGTACTGTTTTTAACTCTACTGCTAGTCAAGAAATTGATAAATATCGTAAATTTAAGTAAATGTATGGCTAGAGATAAGCGTATAAAAGATACGCTTATCTTATCTTGGTTTTTTCAATCACAATTCAATATATTCTATTTCTAATATATAAACAGATAACTCTCTTACCAAAAACCTCACCTCCATGCCCGCAAACTTCATCCCATATACCCGTTCTTCATCTTCCTGATACGCTGGCCTTGGATCTAGAGATAAGACAGCTTCCAGTTCCTGAATAGTCTGCACAGAAATTTTTCCATTTCCTAGTAATTGTTGCTTTTGCTGCTCCGCTTCATCGCTCCAGATGACGGTTTTACGTGGTGGTTCATCCTGTGCATAACCGCTTTGTGCTTCAATGATGGCATCCGAATATTGAATATAAGGTTTGATATCCATAATTGGCGTGCCATCGAGCAAGTCACTCCCTGTCACATACACTCGAACATGTTTGCCCACTTTTCTCACTTCTTTGAGTTTGACCACAGATAAACCAATCGGTGATGGACGATACATGCTGCGCGTAGCAAACACGCCTATTTTCTTGTTACCACCCAAACGCGGCGGACGCACTTGTGGACGAAACTGGCTGTTGTGCTGGTTTTTATTGTCATGAAATTGCCAGACCAGCCACAAATGACTGAATTCTTCAATTCCCTCAAAGGCGAGCAGGTCATTATAGGGCCCGACCATTTCAATATAGCTTTCGACCTGAACCAGATTCGGCTGACGAGGAATACCAAATTTTTCTTTATAGGGAGAACGCATATAACCAATAATCGGCAGCGTCAGTTCAGTCATCATCACTTTTTTTGATAAGCTCAATTAAATATATTCAGTTTATCGAGAATGAATTTAGATTAGAATAGCAAGCTGTTCTAATTTGATAATTTATTGAGACCTTTAATGGCTGCTTTTAACGTCGAAAAGATTACTCACGTCCACCACTGGAATGATACTTTATTCTCTTTTAAAACGACTCGTGACACTGCTTTGCGTTTTAAAAACGGTCAGTTTGTAATGATCGGCCTTGAAGTCAATGGCAAGCCGTTAATGCGCGCATATTCAATTGCAAGCGCCAACTACGAAGAAGAGTTAGAATTTTTCTCAATTAAAGTGCCTGATGGTCCACTGACTTCGATTTTACAGAAAGTAAAAGTCGGCGATGACATTTTGGTTTCTAAAAAGCCAACAGGTACATTGGTACTGGATGACTTGAACCCAGGTAAGAATTTGTACCTTCTTTCTTCTGGTACTGGTCTTGCACCGTTCCTGTCGACTATTCGCGATCCTGAAACTTACGAGCGTTTTGAAAAGATTATCGTAGTTCACGGTACCCGTTTCATTTCAGAACTGGCTTATCAAGATTTGATCCTGAATGAAGTGCCAAATCATGAATTCTTCTCTGAACTCGGCGCGAAAGAAAAATTGGTATATTACCCAACCGTAACCCGTGAAGAATATCCAAATCAAGGTCGTGTAACCACCGCCATTGAAACTGGTGAACTGTTCGAAAAAATCGGTCTGCCACGTTTCAACCCGGAAACTGACCGTGCCATGCTATGTGGTAGCCCTGCATTCCTAGATGATGTTGCTGCGCTTCTTGACCAACACGGTCTGAAAGAATCTCCAAAAATGGGCGTTCTGGGTGACTACGTGATTGAACGTGCATTCGTAGAAAAATAAGATTTTCTAAAATAAAAAACCGGACTTAAAAGTCCGGTTTTTTATTGGAACAATCACTAAAAAATTAACGATCGCGACCTTCTTGGTTTGCAGAGCCTGAACAGCCTGCGCCACCTGCAATGATGAAACCCGTTTGCGCTTTACATGAACCAATCATACGGCCATGAGAGTCAAATGTAGTCACGGACGATGCGCAGCCCGTCAATATAATAGTCGCTACGAGTGCAATAAGTGCTGATAATTTCATGATATTCCCCTTTATTATTTACGGTTTTAAATTAATCTGATTTTGGCTTGGTGGCGTTGGTAATAGGCCTGTAGCAGCATTTGGCGTATTGTAATTCACACCCAAGGCATCGCCTGAACCACTACAATGTGCGCTCGCGATTGAAAGTAGGCCACGCGTCGCCATACATGAACCGATGATTTTTCCTGTTGCATCATAAGTCACGACTTTGGAACTACAAGCGGCTAAACCAGATATTGCCAATATTGAAAAAATTTTAATTAAATTCACATTAACCCTCGCACGATGCAAAAAACTAAATTATTAAAATTTATGTATATTTTCTGAATTTCGCCAGAGATTCTAATTTAATTTGTTTATTTGTAAAGCTTTATTTTTCAAATATTATAAAAATGGAAATAAATAAAAAGCTGCCCTGCAGGACAGCTTTAAATATAAAAATTAGCTGGATTTATGTTTAAGTGATCTTTCTTCCAGAGACTGCTTAATCACTTGATAACCTGATGTGATGCCGAGTGTAGCGATAATTACAGCCACAATAATATCCGGCCAAAGACTGCCTGTACCAAATACGCCTACGGCTGCCAAAATGACCGCAAAGTTGCCAATTGCATCATTGCGACTACAGAGCCAGACCGACCGCATATTGGAGTCACCCTCACGAAAAGCATAAAGAATGGCGGCTGTAAATACATTCGCGACTAAGGCCAGAACACCAATCAGACCCATAGTTAGCGCTTCAGGCGGTATACCTTGTATAAAAGCGTAGATGACTTTTCCAATCACCACCAAGCCAAATACAGCCATGGTCAAGCCTTTAATCAGGGCAACTGTTGCGCGCCAATACAGGCTTGCCCCTAATACAGCCAGTGAAATCCCATAATTTACTGCATCTCCAAAGAAATCTAGCGCGTCTGCCCACAAGGCCGATGAATGTGCATATGCACCACCGATCAGCTCCACTACAAATAAAGTGAAGTTCACCAGCAAGGCAATCCATAGCGCTGTTCTAAATTTGCTGTTGGGCTTGATGGGTGCCGGTTCAGGACTACAACTACAGGCCATATCATTCCCCCGATGATTTTTTATCTAAAATACGATAAATTGATTAGAAACTATGGACTAACTCCAAGGTCAAGCAGGAGGGCGATATGTCAGTTTATTTGATTTCAGAAATGGCTAAAAAAACTGGTCTAAGCACTGATACCCTACGTTTTTATGAGAAAAAAGGCTTTATTCAGCCGAATTTTCGAGCAAGTAATCAGTATCGTTATTATGGTGAAGACGCATTAAAAAGACTGCTTTTTATTAAGCGTTGTCGTGCCTTGGACATGTCGTTAAAAGAGATTGAAACCCTGATTCAACTTGAACAAAATCCGGAGCAAGACTGCTGTGCCGTCAACCAATTGATTGATCAGCATCTTTCGGATATTTCAAATAAAATTAAAGAATTACAAATATTTGAACAGCAACTGATTACACTGAGAGAAAGTTGCAATACCCCGACCACGATTGATCATTGCCAGATTTTAAAAACGCTTGAAAACCCTGAAAATGACTGAATATTGAAGAAATTTTATGGACGCTTCCTACTTAAAATAAAACTTTGTTTTACCTCAAAATGGCGTATTTCCGAGTGATTTACTAGGTTGAATCCAAATTCCAGATGATTAGAATAAAACCGTACTTTTTATATGTCTTTCGATTTGATCATGAGCATTACCACTGTTACCGAACTTCTCTCACCTGCTGGCTCACTGAAAAATATGCGCTATGCCTTTGCTTATGGTGCAGATGCAGTCTATGCCGGTCAGCCGCGTTATAGCTTGCGGGTTCGGAATAATGAATTTGACCATGACAATCTCGCCATTGGCATTAAAGAAGCACATGAACTCGGCAAAAAGTTCTATGTGGTGGTCAATATCCAGCCGCATAACTCCAAGCTGAAAAATTTTATTCGTGATTTAGCGCCTGTAGTGGCGATGCAGCCGGATGCGCTGATCATGTCCGATCCAGGTCTGATCATGCTGGTGCGTGAACATTTTCCAAAGATGGATATTCACCTGTCGGTTCAGGCCAATGCCGTGAACTGGGCAACCGTGAAATTCTGGAAAAACATGGGGCTGACCCGTGTCATTCTGTCACGTGAACTGTCGATTGAAGAAATTGCAGAAATCAAACAGCAAGTGCCCGATATGGAGATTGAGGTCTTTGTTCATGGCGCATTATGTATGGCCTACTCTGGCCGCTGCATGTTGTCCGGTTATATGAATAAACGTGATGCCAATCAGGGTGCCTGCACCAATGCCTGCCGCTGGGAATATAAAGTTCTGGATGCCAAGGAAGATGAAACCGGTGATGTCATTCCAGTAAAAAATCTGGATTCAGGCTGCTGCTCTAAAGATGCTGATGAACAGCACATGCAAGAACAACATCAGTTTGATGAGCCTGTGCTATTGCAGCGGAATGATGAAGATATGTTTGCCGCAGAAGAAGATGAACACGGCACTTATTTCATGAATTCTAAAGATCTACGTGCAGTCCAGCATATAGAGCGCTTAACTAAAGTGGGTGTGCATTCACTGAAAATCGAAGGCCGTACCAAGTCTTATTTCTATTGCGCCCGTACTGCTCAAATTTACCGTAAAGCGATTGATGATGCGCTTGCGGGTAAACCTTTTGATCCGTCACTGATGACACAATTGGAAGGCTTAGCGAATCGTGGTTATACCGAAGGTTTTCTACGCCGCCATGTGCATAGTGAATATCAGAATTATGAACATGGTTCTTCCAGTTTTGATCATCAAATTTTCTGCGGTGAAGTACTGGAGCGCAATGGAGATTACATCAAGATCGATGTGAAAAACCGTTTTATCGTCGGTGACTCACTCGAACTGATGACGACTAAAGGCAATATCACTTTCAATTTAACCGAAATGAAAGACAAAAAAGGTAATCTGATCGAAGACGCCAAAGGTTCAGGTCATATCGTTGAGATTCCAGTTCCGGCAGATGTTGATATGCAATATGCCCTGCTGATTCGTAATCTGCCAAGCTCGACTATGGATATTTCGGCATCTTCACTGGCTTATCAAGCGAGTTAAATATGGCACTACTAATTACCGACAAATGCATCAATTGCGATATGTGTTTACCGGAATGCCCAAATGACGCGATTTATGAGGGTGCGAAAGTTTATGAAATTGATGTGAACCGTTGTACAGAATGCGTCGGTTTTTATGAGCATCAGACCTGTGTAGATGTCTGTCCGATTGAATGCATTGTTCCACATCCGGAGTATCGGGAAACACAAGAACAATTACTGGAAAAATTTAAGGGTTTGAACTTATTTAAATCTTAAAAATGAAGCGATGGAATAAACATTGCTTTATATAAAAACAACCTTGGGGAAAGTATAAAAATAAGGGTTGAAAACAAAAACTGTGCAGAGGAAAGGAACAGCTGAAAGTGCGTGGGGACACTTTTGGCTGTTCCAATAATAAATATAAAAAAAGGAACTCGGGTGTTAGCGTCCTGAGTTCCTATAAAGCGATAATAATGTATTTATAAGATATAGCACCTCGGTTTTGGGGAACCCAGGTGCTATTTTTTTATTGTCCTGAACGGATGATGTAATCAAAAGCAGACAGTGACGCCTTGGCACCTTCACCGGTCGCAATGATGATCTGCTTGTAAGGCACTGTGGTACAGTCACCTGCTGCAAATACACCTTTCACATTGGTTTCGTTGCGGTCGTTAATCACAATCTCGCCACGGTTGGTCAGCTCAACTTGGGTTTCTTTCAGGAAGTCCGTATTTGGCAACAAACCGATTTGCACGAAGATCCCCGCCAGCTCAACCACATGCTCTTCATCCGTAGCACGGTCTTTATACTTCAGACCAGTCACCTGTGCACCGTCACCCAGCACTTCAGTCGACAAGGCATTCTTGATCACGGTAGTGTTTGGCAAGCTGTTGAGTTTGTCTTGCAACACCTGATCCGCACGCAATTTGGTATCAAATTCGACCAGCGTGACATGCTCAACAATCCCTGCAAGGTCAATCGCTGCTTCTACACCCGAGTTACCACCACCAATCACGGCTACACGCTTGCCTTTGAATAGTGGACCATCACAGTGCGGGCAGTAGGCTACCCCACGGGTTTTGTATTCCTGCTCACCTGGAACGTTCATCTCTCTCCAGCGTGCACCTGTAGATAGGATCACAGTTTTAGATTCCAGTTTGGCACCATTCTCTAAAGTCACTTCTACCAGACCATTGGCCGTTTCATCAGCACCTTTGATGTCAGATACACGTTGCAGGTTCATGATGTCGACACCATATTCACGCACATGGGCTTCCATCTCGGCTGCAAACTTCGGACCTTGGGTCTTCTGGATAGAGGTGTAGTTTTCAATATCCATGGTGTCCATGACCTGACCACCCATACGTTCAGCCACGATCCCGGTTTTGATGCCTTTACGTGCCGCATAGATGGCTGAAGTATTGCCTGCAGGTCCACCACCAATCACCAGGACATCAAAGGCGTCTTTGGCATTCAGCTTTTCAGCATCTTTGGCAGCGGCATTGCTATCCAGCTTGGCAATGATTTCTTCCAGCGTCATACGACCCTGACCGATGTGCTGGTTGTCCTGGAATACCATCGGAACCGCCATGATCTTGCGTTCTTCGACTTCATCCTGGAAGAAGGCACCATCAATCATGGTGGCTGTAGTACCCGGATTGTAGATCGCAATCAGGTTCAGTGCCTGAACCACATCCGGACAGTTATGGCAGCTTAACGATACGAACACGTCAAAGTTAGATTGAACCCCCAGACTCTTGATATTCGCCAGTACTTCATCTGAAACTTTCGGTGCATAACCGGAAGTTTGCAGCAATGCCAGGATCAGCGAAGTGAACTCATGGCCCATTGGCAAGCCTGCAAAGAACACGCGTGGCTGTTCACCGGCCTTGGCAATACCAAAACTTGGCGCACGTGCATTAGTGCCATCAAAACGGGCAGTGACCAGGTCAGACAGTGCAGCCACTTCGGAAACCAGTTCCTGAATTTTGGCTGATTTATCAGAATCATCTAAAGTCGCGACCAGTTCAATCGGGCCTTCCAAACGTTCTAATAGGGTTTTAAGTTGAGCTGAAGTATTTTGGTCTAACATTGCTAACGTCTCCAAAGGAGTAAATGTTTATTTGATAACAGGATATTAAATGAATTGAATAAATAGGTAAAACAGTTTGTTTTTATTCTATTGATCGATATTTTAGATTATAAATCGAATCATAGATTTTATGCTGCCTTGTTTTTATTTTTGGGCTGTGTTGAGCAAGTTGAATAGTTTGACTTAAAAATAGCACTGAAATTCCATTAAAAAAAATGCTCCCTATTCAGGAGCATTTTGGGAAATTAATGAATCCGCTGTTCAATACGCAGGGAACGACCCTTGATTGAGTTGGCCAAGAAAAATAAGATTAGGCTAAATAGTGCCGATAAAATAGCAACACCAATAATGACCAGATTCGTGATCTGACTTAACTGATCCGCCTGTTGCACCTGTGTATTTACACTCTTGGCGACTGGTGTCATGGCTTGACCATAGACCTGTTGCTGCATGGTCCAGATTTGTTCAGGCTTGAAACCATATTGTTCAAATTTAGGATCCTGTTTTTCTGCTTCAACCAAGTTTAAAACATAAGGTTTTGCGGCAGATAAATCCTGCGGCTTATGCAGCAATGCCGTTTGCGCCAATAAATAAGATTTCACCGGTGCTGCAATCTCTGAATCGGCCAGATAACGGGCAATTTCACTGTCATTGATATTGCTGTCGTAATACACCACTTGCTGATAAGCATCATCACGATCATTACGTAGATCATGCTGCCAGTAAGTCAATCCTGACCAGATCACGATAAAAGCAATCAGCCAGCCAACAAATTTCAGCACAAAAGACTGAAAGCGCACATAAAAGAAACGCAACTTTTTCAGTAAGCCAATCACAAAAAATGCGCCGATAAAAGAGGCGAAAATTTTAATAATCAGCCAGCCAAACCAGCTCAGCAAACTAAAAAAATAATCTGGACTATCACCAATGCTGGCCAGTGTGGCATCTACACTGACCGGTAAATGCAACTGCTGTACTTGAGTACTCAGGCCAAAAAAACCATAGACCAGTTCCTGCTGGAAAAACAGGCTCATCATTGAGGCTATAAATACGGTGGAGGTGGTCAAACCCAATAGCATCAAATTGCGTTGACGTTTCTTGAGTGCAACTACCCCCTGCTTGATGTCCTGAGGCTTAACGGCGTATTCATCTAAGGGCGGCAATCTCTACTCCTTCTTATAGATTTTAGCCCTACCTGATTTAGTTGGGCTTGGATCCACTGGTACTTGATTCAATTACCAAATGATTCAGATTATCCTGTAAAGCTTTTAAACGCACGGTCGCTTCTGTACGTTTTTGTACACCTTCTTTCTGGATCTGAATCACATCATTTACAGTTTTAATGAGGGTATTTTGCACATGTTCAAGCGTTTCGATGTCAATCACCGAGCGCTGGTTGGCTTTAGCCGTATCGACCGAGTTCTGATGTAACAGGTCTGCATTACGGCGCAGCAGCTCATTAGTGGCATCATCAATGGTATTGGCCAGCTGTACACTGTTCTTCTGTTCGCTTAACGAAATCGCCAGACTGATCTGGTTTTTCCACGCCGGTAAAGTAATGTTTTTGATCGCATAGAACTTGTCGACTAGCATCAGGTTATTCGATTGGATAATCCGGATCATTGGCAAGGTCTGCATCGCAGATTGCTGCAGGACCTGTAAATCACTGACCCGTTTTTCCAGATTATTGGCCAGATGGTTCAGGTCATAAATTTTCTGGGTGGTGCTCTGATCTTGCGGCAAGGCAGTTAAAGCGGAAATTTCCTGCTGCAGCTCCTGTTCGCGTAAACGGCCTGCAGCGATATGCACCCCGAGCTGTTTATATTCATCCTGTACCCCGTCAAACATTTTATCCAGGGTATCAACACGTGCTTTCAAACCGGATTGCGAGGTTTCAATCTCTTTCACCAGCACATCTAGCTGCTCTTTAGTGGTATTGAAATGTGCATCAAAGTTATCTTTCGCACCTTTGAATTTGCTGATGATATTGCCAAAAAAACCCGAGCTTTTCTTTTTATTGAGAATACTGCTGGTATTCAGCTGCTGAGCCACCTGTACCACCTGATTCAGCTTTTGTCCTGTCGCATCCAGATCTCTATTTTGCACCAGATTCAGTAATTCATCGGTATAGGTCGAAGTTTTGGTCGCAATATTTTTACCATATTCAGCCACGCTGTTATGACTCATGTTCTGCAACTCTTTACGTGCAGCCAGCACCTCCTGAAAGTCAGCAGGCTGCAAGCCCAGTTCTTTCAGGTCCATTTGCTGGAATTTTTGTTCGACCAGTTCATTCGAGCTTTCAACAGGTAAATTTACTAAATCAGACTTGGTCATAGTTCACCTTATATTGTTATGTTTTCGAGGGTTTCTCGAGGGATTTTTTTAACGTTTTAATCAGACTCTCACGGCTATTATCAAGTTTTTCCAGATCACTTGTCGAGTGTTTCGTCTGGCTTTGTTTGACATGATATTGCCAAGCCGGAATCAAGACCTGCTGTGCTTCCTTAAAGCGATCCAGCAAACTAAAGGAAAGCTGCTGCGAAAGCTGCATCTGGGTAATGGCAATGTCATTACTGCTTTGCAAAGTACGTAGGGTATTGATTTTTTTAGAGAGGCGTTCTGAAAAATTATCCAGTGGATGCTGGTTTTTGACGAATAGCGGATATTCCGACAGAAACTCATCTGCTGCGACAATGTGCTTAGCCATCTGTTCGCGCAAACCCAAAAGCTGCTGAAAACGCGACTGCGATTTCTGAATTTCAATCTGTAATTTACGGCTTAGGTGGTCGGCCTGATCCAGCAAACGGTCCAGTCGTTGATAATATTCCACCTGACTTGAGCCATAATCCAGATCGATGCCCAGCCATTTCTGTAGAGCATTAAATTTACGTTTTTTCAGATATTTTTTAGATTCTGCCAAGGCATGAATCAATTGCTCAATGGTCTGGCTTAACTGTTGGGTCAAGTGCGGATCTACACCATTCAGTAGAACGGACTGTGCCTGAATCAGAGCATCTGCATAATGATTCAGCCCATATTGATTATCCAGTACAGGCACAAGCTCATTACGCTTAATCGCCAGAATTTCCTCACGATCAAGCATCATGTCAGTCAAGGCAGGTAGAGCTTCAAAGCGCGACATGGTTGAGGCGATATCCTTTAAAAAAGTGAAACAAAGAAATTTTGAACATCTTCGAATGTAGCAAAAAAACAGACCGCGTTGTGTATATTTATCCAGAAATTCGTTACATCACTTTAACTAAATCCATGTTTTAACTTTATTTTAATTATGATTTTGGCAATACGATTCAATTGCAGAGATAAATGACTACGTAGCATTTTGAGAATTATTTAACTTTAAGCATTTAGAACTTTAAAATTTATTTAATCTGATCTAAACGCTTACAACATCAGGTTTTACTTAAAATCCATATACAAAAAAAGCCATATTGCTATGGCTTTCAAGGATGATCCAACGCTGGCTTAGAGATAATCCCCTTCGCTCTCCGGCTGAAACAGCACTTTTTCGATGGTCACTTTCATGGTATTACCATCTGGTTGTGGCCATTCAATGGTTTGACCTTCCGCTAAGCCCAAAATGGCGGCGCCTATCGGTGCGATCACATTGACCTGCCCCTTTTCACCCTTAAACTCATGCGGGTAAACCAGTGTCACCTCAACCGGCTCTGGTGAAGGTGCAATCGTCAACAGTACACGGGAATGCATGGTCACGATATTGCTTGCGATTTCTTTTGGCTCAACTACTTCGGCACGTGCCAGTTCATCCTCTAAGCGAATCATGGTTTCACTCAGCTTGCTCTGGTTCTCCAGCATCGTTTCCAGACGCTGTAAATCCTGCTCAGATAAAATAATGTTGGGTTTAGTCATCCTTATTACCTTGTTTAATGCATAAATGAAAAATTAATCAATCAACCGCCAGCAGCATTTTTAAATACAGGATTTACCCATCTTCAAATGATACCGATCCATATAACGTCTAAATAAAAAGAATGATGTCATTCACAGCGCTTATATCAGCACCACCTTACAGTAACATGGGATTCACTCAAGCGCTTCATCTACCATGATCTTCAGCTCAATAACCTATTATTTTTAAAGTGTCAGGTTCTGAAAATAATTCCTGTAAATAATTTCAAGCAAAGCATGCAACGAATGCATTCATTCTTTTAAAGCATTTAAAAATACAAATAGTTGATAAAAGACTTTAAGCCAGATTGAGAAAAACTCAATATGATTTTATTGATGACTCAATCTCTTACGGCATGGAAATTGATCTATATAAGCCCGATCAAGTCTAAACATCTTTTACATCGTTATTTTTACAGCTATAAAAAAAGCTCCCGGTTGGGAGCTCCTTTCCGTTTATAAGCGATTATGCATAAACTGGGAATTTAGCACATACCGCTGCAACTTTCTCTTTCACCGCGTTGATAACAGCTTCATCGCCTTTAGCATCTAGGATGTCAGCGATCCAGCCTGCAAGTTCACGCACTTCAGCTTCGCCAAAACCGCGAGTTGTTACTGCAGGTGTACCGATACGGATACCTGAAGTGACGAACGGAGAGCGTGGATCGTTTGGTACAGAGTTTTTGTTCACAGTAATGTGAGCAGCACCTAACCAAGCGTCAGCTTCTTTACCTGTGATGTCTTGTTTGATTAAAGACAACAAGAACAAGTGGTTTTCAGTACCACCAGAAACTACGTCATAACCACGAGCGATTAATACTTCAGCCATTGCTTTCGCATTCACAACTACTTGTTGCTGATAAGCTTTGTATTCAGGTGCCATTGCTTCTTTGAAGCAGATTGCTTTCGCAGCAATCGCGTGAACCAAAGGACCACCCTGGTTGCCTGGGAATACAGCCGATTGAAGTTTCTTCTCGATTTCTTCGTTTGCTTTCGCAAGGATCAGACCTGAACGTGGACCACGAAGTGTTTTGTGAGTCGTAGTCGTAGTAACGTCAGCGATTTGCACCGGGCTTGGGTAAACGCCAGCGGCAACCAGACCTGCAACGTGAGCCATATCAACAAATAGGTAAGCGCCAACTTTGTCCGCGATGTCACGGAAACGCTGCCAGTCAACGATTTGGCTGTATGCAGAGAAACCAGCAACGATCATGCGTGGCTTGTGCTCAAGCGCCAAACGCTCAACTTCTTCGTAATCGATCTCGCCAGTTTCAGGGTTTAAACCGTACTGAATCGCGTTATATGTTTTACCAGAGAAGCTTACTTTTGCACCGTGAGTCAAGTGACCACCGTGAGCAAGGCTCATACCCAGAACTGTATCGCCCGGGTTAAGAAGCGCTAAGTAAACTGCTGAGTTTGCTTGTGAACCAGCATGTGGCTGAACGTTAGCATAATCAGCACCAAAGAGTTCTTTAGCACGGTCAATCGCCAATTGTTCGATAACGTCTACATACTCGCAACCGCCATAGTAGCGTTTACCTGGGTAGCCTTCCGCATATTTGTTAGTAAGTTTTGAACCTTGAGCTTCCATAACTGCTGGTGAGCAGTAGTTTTCAGAAGCGATTAGCTCAATATGAGCTTCTTGGCGAGCATCTTCATTCGAGATTGCTTGAGCTAATTCTGGATCAAATTCAGCGATAGAGATATTGGCAAACATTAGCGAGGTCCTATTGATTTAGGGCTTTTAAGCCGTGCTAAGATTGGCGCGTATTGTAGCATGAAGTTTTAAATTTTCGATCATGAACTTTATTCAGTTTGCAATAAAAATGGCTCATGTCTAAAAAAACATGAGCCATTCAGATAAAAATAAGTTATTGAATTGGCATTAGAGATTTTACATCTGAAATAATATTAGGAATATTCAGTGCATAGACGCTACCATGATCCCATTTAGTCGCATTTGACTCATCCGTAATATAATGTACTGAAGTTTGTTTCTGATTGGCGAGTGCAACTAAAACATCTGTTGCTGCTTTGGGAACGGTACTATCTGCTGAACCCTGATAAATAATCACTGGCGTAGAAACTTTAACAAGTAAAGGCTGAGAATCTTTTTCCAAGAAGCTCTTTACGACTGGAATATTCATAAAGTTAGTTTGAGTACGCGGATATCCTTCTAAAGTTCCTTTATTTTGAGCATACTGTCCCATTGCAGCACCAAATTTATTACCCAGTACATCATAGCAATCAGTTTCCGCATTCTTGGCGATCTGGTCAGTCGGTGTTTTAAAAATCTGGCTATATTGCAGATTTGGGTTTGGATTACGTAAACCGGCAGTAATCAATGCCGTGAACGTATCTAAAGACGCCAAAGTTTCAATCTTTTTACCCAGATCGGTTTCTTGTCCAGCTTGCGCCTCACCACCTGACAAAATCAGGCTAAAATTAGAAGCAGGTGCTAGAGCCACTGTCCCCTTATAAGTCATTTGAGCAGCTCGTGCTGCATATTGTGCAGCACCTAAAGCTGCCTGTCCCCCTTGAGAATGCCCAACAGCCATCCATTGACTAGATGCATCTGTCCCTAAATAATCTTTTGCAGCGACAACGGCATCGGTAATCGAATAGGCTTCACTCTTGAGATTCAGGAAAGGATGGAGCTCTTTTCCACCAGGCTCACCTAAACCTTCATAATCGGGTGCAACGACCACATATCCCGCTTGAAGAAATCCAGCAATCATATTCCTGATAAAAGGATTCAGTGCATTTCGACTTGGTGCACATTGGTCAGCAACGCCAGTCGTGCCATGAGCCCATGCGACGATCGGCCATCCCTTTGCTGGTGGTGTTCCCTCAGGGGTGAACACCAATGCAGTCGCTTGTGTTTCTTTACCATTAATCCCTAACATCTTATAAGTCATGATCACACTTTCGTCAGCGATCCCGGCGAAATCCGTTTCAGTATAGGCCATCGGGGTTGCCACCACCGGATTGTCTATATCATTTACAGGAAGAGCGGGTTTGGACTCATAAAAACGATCATTATCGCTATCATTACAAGCAGTTAAAGCCACGCTTAAAGCGAGCAGCGTACCAGTCAATACTTGACGTTTCATCGATCTTATCCTTATCTTATTTATTATCATCTCTAATGAGTTTTTCTGGTTTTATCTTTAACAAACGATAAAACCACATGTAATTTCCCAATTTATCTAAACAATATCAAGAAAAGAATGCGTTATTTTTTCTATTAAATTCGCGTCAGTTTATATTTATTATGAAATCATCAAACTTAAAACTAGAAAATTTCCCCTTTTCAGAACTATACAAATAGTCGTCATACGTTAAAAAGCCTGCAATTAATACAGAAATAAAGCAATTCAATTGTCAGTTGCAAAATAATAATGTTAGATTTTACTCTCCTCTCTTTTCAGGCACATTTCCGACATGCAGGCCATTATTCTTGATACCGAAACGCATACTTTAAATGGTCAACCCATCGAAATTGCTTATGCGCCTGTAGAAATTGTAGAGCATAAAATCAGTCTGGATAAAAGCCGCCTGTTTGATCAGCTTTATTCATGTGACGAAGCCATTTCTTTTGCTGCCATGGCCGTGCATCATATTCTGGAATCGGATCTGGAAGGTCAGCCGCATTACAGTACCTTTCGCCTGCCTGATGAAACCGTCTACATGATCGGCCATAATATTGATTATGACGTCCGTGCCATCGAAAAATGTGGTGTAGATACTTCAAAAATCAAGGCGATTTGTACACTGGCTTTAGCACGTCGGGTCTGGCCAGATGCAGAAGCACACAATATTTCTGCACTGATTTATATGATCACCAAAGGCAGCGAAAGAGCGCGTGAAATGATTCGTAAAGCGCATCGTGCCGATATGGATATTATTTTAACTGCCAATATTTTGATGCATATTGTGCATCATTTAAAAATCAACAGTATGCAGGAATTATTCGATGCTTCTGAAGATGCGCGAATTCCACGTACGATTAATTTTGGTAAACATCGCGGCACCGCTATTGCAGAACTACCTGCTGACTATGTGCAATGGTTACTGCGTCAGGATGAACTCGATCCTTATTTACGCAAGGCACTTGAAAATACGGCGATCACGACATTATAGGTTTTATTAAAATAAACCTCTGTATTTTAATAAATACTTCATATTAATGTAATTTTCACAGATTATGCTCTAGCTGAATTTAAGCAACCATCTATTCAGCTATGATGCATTTTTATAAAACTCAACGTGGGATCGAGGTGCTACAGGATCGCTCCATCCCACTGACCGCACGCCAACGCCGCTTATTGGTTCTGATCGGCAGCCAGGATTTCAACTTATTAAATGATGGCTTAAAACAACAGCTTGCTCCTGCCGAACTCTTAGATCAGCTTTATGCCATGGATTTAATTATTCCAGCTGAAACGGGCGAGGTAGCCATCAGTCAAAAGCAGGCTGATGCAAGAACAGATACAAAAGTTGACCTGGCACACTCCGAGATTCACCGATCGTTGGACTCATCGATAGCAGCAGCTTCTGCGACAAAAGAACTCCATCCTGAGATGGAATCCATTAAAGTAGCGCAGGACATTCCATCTGCTGAAACGGATTCAAGCCATGCAAAAAAGCTGCCTGAACTGCAACCTATGTCTTTTGAAGACCTTAAATATATGATGATGGAAAGCTTACAAAAATATTGTGGCTTGATGGCCAAGCAGCAAATTCATCAGATTTTACAGGCGCCGGATACGCGCAGTTTAAAACTGTGCCAAATGCAATGGATTACGTCCCTTCAGGAAAGCCGTATTGCTCCCCAAGAATTGAATCACATTCTGAAGCAGATCAATTTTGCTTTAGATCAATTACAGCAAAATAAAGCTGAAGACTAATAAGATCTTAGTCTTTAAAACTCTTAAATGAGCAAGTTTAACAATAAGCTAGCTTTGATTGTTTAAGATAACCGATTGATTATTTGAAATATTTATATTCAAGCGAAATTTAAAGCTCGGAATATCCGACTTAAGCGTGATAGAAAAAATAATTACAATCCCGCCATATAGTGAGCATAGACATCCGGTAGGATCATGTATATGTCACATTATTTAGAATTCGATGCGTTCGATAATCCCATGCAACTGAGTAAAGTTGGCAACTGGGTGATCACCTTTTTAAGTCCGGTTGAAGAACTGCAATTTGTACAACTGGCGATTACCTATGTGCTTCCCCGCCAGATCAGTGACAGCTTGCAACCGCGCCGTATATTGATTCAAAAAAGTCCCATTGAGCATCATTGGCTGATTCAGGCCATTGAATGTTTTGATAGCACGACTCGTCAGGAAATTTCTTTAAGCCCTGAGCATACAACCGCACAGCAAACTTTAGCGCAGATTCTAAAAGATTTTGAAAAATATGATGTGAATGTGCAGCTTAAACAGATTTAAATATTTGCTCACTCCAGCGAGCTTTTTTATTGTTATGGGATATTTCTTCGGCCAATTAAAGCCCATTATCACGTTGTCTTCTCTTAGAGATTGAATCAGCTTCTGATTATAGCTGCATACATTAGTATCCAAGCTGGCAAATACCAGAGTATAAAAAACTCACCTAAATGGTGAGTTTTTTAACTGCTGAATCGGTGATTTCGGATAAATAAGTTCAATTTTTTTCTACCTATCTGAAGTTCACTGATTAAATTATTCGACAACGCGATAAATATTTGAAGATTTTTGGCTTTCAAATAATAGCTCAATACTCGGCAGAATCGTTTCACCATCCACCACAATATGTTCAATTTTTTTGACCAACTCAGCTGCATGATGAGTGCTGTGCTCTGCAAAGGAACGCAGCATCGCTTTCGCTTCAGTCACTTGGCTAAATTGATCTTTCACCTTGATATCAATCATCTTTGACATTTTTCCTTCCTCTCTCATCATCCAATTTGCAGTTTTTTATACCATAATTAGCCAAGCGATTAATCTTCAAGATGTTAGCGAATTTGGCAATGTAAACTTTTTTATCTGGATGGATTATAAGAAAAAGAATATTAAACTGAATGAATTGCGCAGACATTAAAAAAGCTCGCATTTCTGCGAGCTCTGTGTTGGATGGCTAGTGCTAGATTTATTGTCTGGTGATAAACATCAAACTCAACTAACTGTCATTGATCCGTCCAACTTATCGGTAGCGTCTTATTGGTTTTACGACCTACCATGAGTTCAATATAGCAGTATTTTTTTAACCGACAATACTCTTTTACACTTCTAAAAGAAGACTTATACAAGATTTCAATTGTCATTTTTTTAAAGCAGATTAAAATATTTCTGGCTTGTATTACGAAGAATTCTACATTCATATCATCTTTATTTAATTCATTGATTTCTAGAAAAATATCTTATTAAACTTACGATTTCCGATTGAATAGCCCGCTCAATACTTTCTTTCCTAACCTCTAATAAGCGCTTCAAAATTTAAACTCGAATATGATTTTTTATGAAAAAATACTTCCGGAAAAGGACGCAATATTCAAAGAAACTGCTGTCATAGAATCTATATGACTAATTTTAAAATGATTATTTTTCAAAAAATGGCGAAAATTCAATCTCCCCATTAAGGTCAATTAACCGTATTTTTGTCTGAGTACTTCATCATTTACATGGGAAAATCAAAATTATTCATTTGATTTTCTGGACGTTAAATACCCTATTTTTATTTGCAGCATAGTTAAATATTCAGAACCTTACTCAGCTTTTCAAATCCACCCTATTTACAGCCAAGCAATCTATAAATTCTAAATTTGATCGAAATAAAAACTCCCATTTAATGGAAATTTAATTTTATATCAACCTTAAACATTGAATATAAATGCAATACAATGCTCATAAATACATCGAGATATATCTAATTTTTTATGTCAGCTAATAATTTTAGGAAACACCTTGATCTCAATTTAAGGCAGTTAATACTTTTATTGGCTATTTTTAGTGTGTCTAGCCTTTTTATTATTTCTCTCATTATTAGCTATCAGATCGTAAAAAATCAGTTAATCGACAATTCCCTTGCCTTAAACGCTGACCATGCCCATAAAATTGCATTAAGCACAGACAACCATTTTAGAAATATGCTTCTTGAACTGGACTATAGCGCCAAGATATTAGGTCAAGACTTTAATAACAATGAGCTGAGAGAAGCCGAGGTCAATAAATTAAAATATCAGTCTGAACACTATAACAGTGTCGTGATCAGTGATACTCAAGGCAGACTAATCAATTTTTCACCGAATATTCTGAATATTGATAGAAGTAAAATACAACATACTCAAGGGATTATTGACTCTCTCCATAAAAAATCGACTTATATATCTTCACCCTATTTTTCTGTGCAAAAAAACATGATCGTGTTTATATCTCAACCTATTTTTGACAAGTCAAATCACTATCAGGGCTTCATCGGTTCAGCGATTTATTTAAAAGAAAAAAATGTAATTAATCAGCTTCTAACCACTTATAAAAATTATAAGAATAGTTATATGTATGTGATTAACAATGAAAATAAAATTATTTTCCATCCGGATCGTGAACGAATTGGTCAATGGGCCAGCAATAATACTGGTCTGGAATATATGCATGCGCATAAAAATGGTCAAATTCGTTTAATCAATAGCCAGGGCACTGATAATCTGGCGGGTTTTTCTCATATTCCGACTTCAAACTGGATCGTGGTTTCCCAACAACCCACCCATGACTTACTTAAACAGGCAAATTCTATCCTTTATAAATTAGCCGCAGGATTCTTTTTATTTTATCTGCTTGTTTTTTATATTGTATGGCGGCTGTCTGATTCTATCTCGGCCCCGTTGAATCAACTGGCAGATATGGCGAGTTTGCTAAATCAGGCAGAAATCGGTTCAAAAATTAAGGATATCCAGCCCTGGTACTATGAGGTCACAAAATTCAAGTTAGCTCTACTGCTCAGTGTTCGAAAGTTTTCACAACAAATGAGCAAAATGGATCATCATATTAATACAGATCCTTTAACCGGCTTGATGAATCGTCGTGGGTTGAATTATGTCATGACTCATAACATGAAAATGAACATCCCTTTTTCAGTGCTTCTGATGGATGTGGATCATTTTAAAAACATTAATGACAATTATGGTCATGATCAAGGTGATGTTGTCTTAAAGCATATTGCCAAGACGATGCAGCAAAAATTTCGTAAAGATGATATTTGCTGCCGCTACGGTGGTGAAGAATTTATCATTATTATACCGAACAGCAATCTCACTGAAGTGTATGAAAGTGCGGAAAGGTTCAGAAAAGAGATTGCAGGTAAAGAGATTCAGAATATAGGTCACATTAGCATTTCGATTGGGATTGCTTCTTGGCCAGACAGTTCTAAAAATATTCTAGACGTTTTGAAAATTGCCGATAACAATCTTTATCGGGCGAAAGATGATGGCCGCAACTGTGTGCGTTACTAATTTGATTTATTTTTCAGTTTTATAGCTTAAATAAATGGTGCGCTCAGCAGGCACTTTCGTTAATTTTGGGTTTTCTCGTCTTTTTTCATTTTATCTAATTTTCTCTTTATTACAGGTAAAAGATTGGAGGTGAATTCATGACGGCAATGGTGAATATTGGTAACTTTATTGTTGCCCTGCCACCTTCAGACATTTAGTCGACATATGATCAGGCGGCAGAATTTTTAAGTTATGAAAAAGAATACTTCAAAGCGTCTATCATTTGCTTAAATGGATTCCCAAAACCAAAGTACATTACCGAGACTGCAAAAGGTCGAAGATGGAACTTGATAAAACTATCTAACTGGCTAGAAGGTAGGCCGGAAGATTTAAAAAAAGCAGTAGGTAGACCCCGTAAAATTTAGCGGGGTTTTTCTTGATTATATTGATTAAATATTAGTTGAGTTGGTGGATCTTCATTGTCTGCAAAGAAGTGACCATTTATTAACTTTAAGTCATTCCAACCATCTTTAAGCATTGCAGGTATATCGCTCTTACCATCACATTCACGAATGCATAACTCATATTTTGAACTAGTATTTATTACAGACTTTGCAAGCCCCAGCGTTCCAAGGAATAAGACTAACCATGTAATTAGTAGAATTATTCCTGAAGATATTGGCACACGACTAACAGAATACCTCCCACTAATAAGAGTTTTAGAAATGCTTTCAAATAACTCAGGGGCTTTACTAGTATAAAGAGGCTTTTTATAAGTTTTAGTAATCACTTTTTTTTCGGTGTCAGACTTTGATTTTGTTTCACTGAAATCAAATAAGCTAATAAAAGATTCATTAGATCCTGTGAGTTTTTCCATTTTTCTTTTTAAAGTAAGTTCAATGTCACTCGTTCTTACTTCCCACCATTCTTGCCAATATTTTGCGCCGGCTGCAACTTTTATTTGATGCCATGAAATAAAGATCCCCATAAAACAAATGGTTGATTCTACAAATGGCTTACTTGCTTGATTGCTAAAAACAGCTGCCAGTAGGACACCCTGAAATAACATAAAGAAGTTATTGCGGTGAATTAAATTTGAGATTTCGAAATTTCTTGTTTCTATGCTTAACTTATAAACTGACTTTAGCTCATCAATTTCATTTTTTAATTTTTTATCATCAAAATAATTTTTTAGAGGGTTTCTAGGCCTCTTAATTTCTTCACTACCATCTTTCTGATCAATTGGATCTGAAGAGCTGTAATTTTTAACCGCCTTATATCTTTTATTAAATGATTGGAATTTTAGATAGGGATATTTTAACAAGCTACGCAGTCCCACAAATACCCCTAAAAAATATAAATTACGCCAAAGGCATTATAAATTATTGATTTTATAATCAGTAGTGGTGCGCTCAGCGGGACTCGAACCCACGCCACAGGCTTCGGAGACCTGTACTCTATCCAGTTGAGCTATGAGCGCATCTTTTTTGGATCGCGCACATCATAACAAAAAAAAGCATAAGGTAAAGCAACTATCTCTAACTTCATCATTTTTATGCTTAAGCTTTATACAATGTTCCAAAACAGCAACACAGAATTGCATGTGAATCACTTGGCTTATTTTGCGAGATCACTCACAATATCTCAACTTTTCACCATTTGAGATATTCATGACTGATGCACTGATCTTAAGGGATGTGTCGAAGACCTATCGCAATGGCTTTCAGGCATTGAAAGGAATTAACTTAAATGTACCAGAAGGTGAGTTCTATGCGCTACTAGGTCCTAATGGCGCAGGAAAATCTACCACCATCGGTATTATCAGTTCATTAACAAAAAAAACCTCCGGTACAGTCGAAATTTTTGGTCATAATCTGGATACCCACCCTTCTCAGGCCAAACAGTGCCTAGGTGTAGTACCTCAGGAATTCAACTTTGCCCAGTTTGAAAAAACCTTTGATATTTTGGTGACTCAGGCAGGCTATTACGGCATTCCTAAAAAAATTGCACAGGAACGGGCGGAGCTTTATCTGACCAAACTGGGTTTATGGGAAAAGCGTGCCACTCAGGCCCGCATGTTATCGGGCGGGATGAAACGTCGCCTGATGATCGCGCGTGCCATGATGCACGAACCGAAACTGCTGATTCTGGATGAACCGACGGCTGGTGTTGATATCGAGTTGCGTCGTTCGATGTGGGAATTTTTGAACGAGATGAATGAAAAAGGCACTTCCATCATTCTGACCACACATTATCTAGAAGAAGCAGAAATGCTGTGTCGCCGTATTGCGATTATTGATCGCGGTGTGATTAAAGAAGACACCACCATGAAAAGCTTCCTGAGTCAGCTCAATGAAGAATCGTTTATTTTTGATCTGGCCGAACCGATTGAACCTTTGCATCTGGATATCATCGGCGTGCGTTTTAACCTGATCGATCCGATGACTTTAGAAATCACCATGGACAAGGCACATACCATGAATGATCTGTTCCAATTGCTGGAATCACAAAATATTCAGGTACGCAGTATGCGCAATAAATCCAACCGTCTGGAAGAACTTTTTGTGAAAATGGTCGAGAAAAATCTGGATGGAGCTGCGCAATGAACATTAATCAACTCAGCGTAGCTTTATATACCATTATCTATAAAGAAGTGCGTCGCTTTATGCGCATCTGGCCACAGACCCTGTTGCCACCTGCAATCACCATGAGCCTGTACTTCGTGATCTTTGGTAATCTGGTCGGCTCACGCATTGGAGAAATGGGCGGCTATAGTTATATGGAGTTCATTGTGCCCGGTCTGATTATGATGGCCGTGATCACCAACAGCTATGCCAACGTCTCATCTAGTTTCTTCAGCTCAAAATTCCAGAAAAGCATTGAAGAACTGATCATGAGTCCGGTACCGATGCATGCCATTTTATGGGGTCATGTATTGGGCGGTGTGATTCGTGGCATATTAGTTGCGATCATTGTCAGTGCCGTGAGCTTATTTTTTGCCGATTTATACATCACTAACTGGTTTGTGACTATATATACAGTCTTGATTACTTCCCTGCTGTTTTCCTTGGGTGGTTTTATCAATGCCGTCTATGCCAAATCTTTCGATGATATCTCGATCATCCCGACTTTTGTTTTAACACCACTGACCTATTTAGGTGGTGTGTTTTATGCTATTTCGAGCTTAAGCCCATTCTGGCAAAATTTATCTTTAATTAATCCTGTCGTGTATATGGTCAATGCGTTCCGCTATGGCATTTTAGGACATAGCGATGTCAATGTTGCCATTTCACTGACAGTGATTACCTTATGTTGCGCCGTGCTGTATGCAGTGGCCTATCATTTACTCTCCCGTGGTTCAGGAATGCGTGAATAATGAGTGTAGAACAATCTCTCCTTGGTAAAGACACCAATTACCCGACAGATTATCAGCCTGATGTTCTGTTTCCGATTTCGCGCGCGCCTGCCCGTGAACAATACGCACATGTCGAAGCGATTCAGCAAGGTGCAGACTGGTGGCATGTATTTGAAATTTCCTGGTTAAATTCAACCGGTGTGCCGCAAGTGGCTATTGGCCGCATTAGCTTGCCAGCGTCTTCGCCGAATCTGATTGAATCCAAATCCTTAAAACTGTATTTCAATAGCCTGAATTTTGCCAAGTTTGAATCTCAAGATGCCTTTATCACGACGGTCGAAAAAGATTTATCTGCTGCGGCTGAAGCTGAAGTTAAACTGCAATTGTTTCAGGTCGATGAATTAGAGATCAGCAAGCCGGAAGGCATCTGCATTGACGAGCTGACACCTGAGCGCCTAGAAAATCATCCAGATGCCAGTTTATTGGCTTTGGATTCGGATGATGCAGCAGAAGGTGAAATCCAGCTGTATTCACATTTACTCAGAAGTAACTGCCCAGTCACTGGCCAGCCGGACTGGGGAACAGTTTTTATACGTTATCAAGGTAAAAAACCTTGTTATAAGAGTATTTTAGCTTATATTGTTTCCTACCGTCAGCATAATGGGTTCCACGAACAATGTGTGGAGCAGATGTTTGCCGATATCTGGCAGCAACTGAAACCGGAAAAGCTGATGGTCTACGCAACCTATACACGCCGTGGTGGATTGGATATCAACCCTTGCCGTGTATCGGATTTAACATGGATGCCTCGCCCTATTCGTTTAGCGCGACAATAAAAAACATTGAGGTTGAACAATGCCATTTTTTGGGTTTATTCCTTCTGCAGAGCTTTTAAATACAATTCAGACTGCACAAAAAAACAAAAATTCAAGTGAGCCGCTTTACCCATTGCGTGATAAAACCGCATTAATGATTAATGATGAAATTATTGATGCGATTCTTACCGAGCTGGTGCGTCGCTTTCCTGCCAGCGATAAACGTGATACTGCGGAAAAACTGGCTGGCTATATCAAGTCGACTGTTGCAGTTTTGCTGAAACAGTTATTGAGTAAAGCACCAAATGACGTAGTCAGAGAGTCGATTGCATTCTCTGAGCGCAGTCTGTTTAAAGATCCTGAAGGACATTTCCGCATTGGTGAATCACTGGATGCCAGTCTGGTGACGAATTTAAAACATCATTACGCAGAACTTAAAGCCGGTCAGAGTATCGATAAACAAGCGTTCAGTAACTTGTACAAGCAATTTGGTGAAGCGACAGTACGACATTTTATGGTCGACTTTAATAAAACCCTGGATCTTGGCATGATCAAACGTAAGGCAGCAGATATTGGCGCATCTGCAGTGATCAAGGCTATCAATATGGCAGCAGATAAAATTATTCTGAATTTGAATAAAGATGAGCTGCGCGCCATGGCCGAATATCACGACACTTTGTTCTATACAGAATAGTTTTAGATAGCATGATTTCAAGATTCTCTGTAAATCTTGAGGAATTAGCCTGACTTCAGTCAGGCTTTTTTATGATCAGTGAAATAGCTTGTTACAGATAAGCGGCTCTATAAGACAGACTGCCGTAAAAATAGCCAATCCATCGCTATTTTTGTATAAGCGGCTAGGTCTCTTATTCATCCGAATGTTATCTTTAATCTGGCACTTTAAGTCTCACGATTGAAAAAATTTTATCAATCTTTTTCATGGCATGATTCAAATGACATCGCCAGCAACTCATCAAAAAAACTGGAAATCGTAGCAAGATGTTGAAATCGGATTTTTATAAAAAGTTTAAGCAGCTTTCAATCGCACTTACCGCATTCGGTCTCAGCAGTTTGAGTCTGGCCAACGATTTCCAATATCACCCCTCTTATGCCGCTTTTAAGCAAAACGCCATGCAGCGCTATGGGCTGAGCGCCCAACAAGTAGATTCCGCCATGAACGGTACGCGTAATTTGCCTAATATCATCAATATCATGAATCGCCCAGGTGAAAGTAAGCCTTGGTATTCGTATAAGACTAACTTCCTGGCTGAATCTACCATTCAGCGCGGCGTACGCTTTAAACAGCAATATGCAGAAACGCTTAACCGTGCTGAACAGCAGTTTGGTGTGCCGCAATCGATCATTCTGGGCATTTTAGGTGTAGAAACCGGTTTTGGCAGCAACAAGGGTTCTTTTGTCACTCGTGATGCCCTAGCAACCTTAGGGTTTGGCTATGAACGTCGTGCCCAGTATTTTCAGGATGAACTGGCTGCTTTAATTGCCTGGTCATATAGAGATGGTGTTGCCACCTCTTCTGTGGTGGGTTCTTATGCTGGCGCTGTTGGCTATCCGCAGTTTATGCCGAGCAACATTCCCAAATTCGGCGTGGACTACGATGGCAATGGTCATATTGACCTGCGTAACTCAGCGGTAGATGCGATTGGCTCGATTGCCAACTATCTGGCACAGCATGGCTGGCAGCGTAATCAGCCGATTGCCTTTCCGGCACGTTATACCGGTTCAAATCCCGATGCTGTGATTGCCAAGGATCTGACTCAACCTATGCCTTATGGTGTGTTAAAAACGCAAGGCATTAGCCCAATGAATCCAATCGTAAAAATTGACGATCTGGATCTGGTCAATGTAATTCAATTACAAGAAAATTATGGCTCGATTTACTACATCACTTATCCAAATTTTCAAGTGATTACCACCTATAATCGCAGCCGTATGTATGCCACTGCTTTGTGGTTATTAGGTACCGAAATTACCAGCCGTTAACACTAAAAATTAATACAAATTATGAAAGTCAACATTTTTATGGGTTAATTTGTGCGTATTTTAAGCATTTTTAATATTATGTTACAATATTGATTATTTTTTGATCAATCATTGTTTATTTTGCGTTCTTTTTTTAACTATTTTAATTAAACACTAGACAGGGTATTGCCGGCATGAATATTATCCATTTCGTTAAATGTAGTTGCATAAGTTAAATATCAGGCATGTTTACATGGTTTTTCAGCCATTTATGAATAACCAATAGATATGCTGTTAGGAGTTGATTCGATGCATTCTTCAATTTTGAAGTCTTTTATGGCCATTGCCACGATCGTCACGCTGACGCAATCGCAGGCAGATATGGTTCCGTCATCTTCATTCACCAATGAAAATGATAATTCGCGTCTTGCAACGCGAGTACTCAATAAAGAAGCTCAAAGCTTCAATTCAAATTTCACAAATTTGAACAGCCTTTCAATCACTGAGCGTTCTGGCGATAAAGTTCGCCGTGAAACCATTGCAGCGAAAATTGAACTTCCTGCAGAAGAGCCTTCAGTGATTGAAAAACTGAATACAGTGGCTTCTAATACTGTACGTAAATTCAGTCAGACAGGTACAGCGTCTTGGTATGGTCGTCAATTCCACGGCCGTAAAACTGCAAGCGGTGAGACCTTTGACATGAACGCAATGACAGCTGCTCATCGTAGCCTGCCATTGAACTGCTATATTCGCGTAACTAACCGCAATAATGGCAAGAGCGTCGTGGTTAAAGTAAATGACCGCGGTCCTTTCCATGGTAACCGTGTTGTTGATTTATCTTACGGTGCTGCGAAACAGTTAGGTATTACCAGTGCCGGTACTGCAAAAGTCAGTATTGAACGTGTCGCTGGTCCAAATTCTTAAGATTTGACCTGCAACGCATTTAACAAAGGCCACAGTAATGTGGCTTTTTTATTGTGCTCATTTTCTAGAAGAATATAAACGTCCCTGCTCAGCCCTATCTCAAAGTTCTTTCAAGAAAATTTTGGCATGCTCATCCTGCCTAATAAAATCCCTTCGCCTGCATGATTAACTTTTGACCATATCCGGATTCTGCTTTATATTTCCAGATAAGCAAAACATGTTCATGGAATGGAGCGAAGAATGAAAACAATATCTGAATGGTTTGATGAATATAGTGACAGCCATCAAAATAAAACCAACAAGCTGATTCACTGGGTCTGCGTACCGACCATCTATTTTTCGATTATTGGCATTCTGGCGCATTTCAGCGCTTTGCTGACGACCCTGCTACTGGTTTTGGCTTTTATCTTCTATGCACGCCTAGATCTTGTTTTGGCAGTAGCGATGGCTACGTTGACTTTGGTCATGGCCTGGCTCATCTGGATTCTGCCAGTCGGTACCGGTTTCTTTATTGCCCTGTTTGTCTTGGCCTGGATTGGCCAATTTTATGGGCACAAAGTGGAAGGTAAAAAGCCTTCATTCTTCAAAGACCTCCAATTCCTCCTCATTGGCCCAATTTGGTGCATGGATGCATATTTAGGTAAAATCCTACCGAACTGGAAATCACGCCATAGCAGCGCAATTATGAGCGTTTAAACGCTATATTCGATTTATCGAATTGGAAGAACTTTATTGATAGGTTCTTCCTTGATGTTTTAACCAGCCATCGACATGTTTTCGCGCAGGGTCATGATGCGTCCAGTGAATCACCCCGCCCTTGTCACTGTATTCATATTCTCCATAAAACTCGACCTGATCCTGTTTTTGAATACTCTGAATACGCGATGCCAGATCGATATTATGTGCAACCAGTACAGTTTGGCCATTTGGTAATTCGAGGATAAACTTTTGATGGCGCGATCCTTCATGATCATCTGGCAAAACGGCAATCACCCGCCCGCTTGAACGCACTTGTAGATCACTCTGGCGCTGTTGAAACGCCCGTGCAATTCGGTCCAGATCATCAGTGGCTTGAGAAGGTTCTAAGTTAGGCTCTGAATGAAGCGTTTCAGTTGTAGTATCAGATGCGGATGGAATAAGTGGTTGGGATTGCTGTTGATCCAGGCCCAGATAAGCAGCAATCAACAATGCAATGACTGCACCGATGCCCAGATTGGTTTTATTTGGCATTTTTTATAACTTTTTTATTAAATGATGAATACATGATCTAAGCTCTATCACTAGACCCAAATCCTGCTCTTGAATTGCTGATGAAGAATAGACCAGCATAAAAAAGCCCCATCAATCAGATAGGGCTTTTTCTAATTCCTAAGGAATTATTTTGCAGCAGCTTGAGCAGCAGCAACTTCTTCAGCGAAGCTCATTTCTGCTTTTTTCTCAATGCCTTCACCAACTTCGAAACGAACGAAGTTTGCAACTGTAGTACCAGTTGCTTTAAGAACGTCTGCAACTTTCTTGTCGTTGTCGATTACGTACATTTGACGCTCAAGTACAACTTCATTCAAGTATTTCTCAACAGAACCTACAACCATCTTCTCAACGATGTTTGCTGGCTTGCCTGATTCAAGTGCTTTCGCTTCAGCAATTTCTTTCTCTTTCGCGATAAGCTCAGCAGAAACGCCTTCAGCATTTACAGCAACTGGATTGAACGCAGCAACGTGCATTGCCAAGCCTTTACCTGTAGCTTCATCACCAGTGTAAGAAACAACAACACCGATTTTAAGACCGTGTTTGTAAACTGCAAGGTTTTCGCCTTCAACAATTTTCGCACGACGTACTTGGATGTTTTCACCGATTTTTTGAACAAGAGCGATACGCGCTTCTTCAACAGTCGTACCATCTTCTAGTTTCAATTCAGCGATTTGAGCAGGATCAGTTACGTTTGCAGCAAGTGCAGCAGCAGCAACTTTCGCAGAGAAACCAGCAAAGTTTTCGTCTTTTGCAACGAAGTCAGTTTGACAGTTAACTTCTAAAAGAAGTGCTTTGTTGCCGTCTTGAGCAATCGTGATTGCGCCGTCAGCAGCAATGTTACCTGCTTTTTTAGCAGCTTTAGCTTGACCAGATTTACGTAGGTTGTCGATCGCCAGTTCAACGTCGCCGCCCGCTTCTGTCAAAGCTTTTTTACATTCCATCATTGCAAGACCAGTACGATCGCGCAATTCTTTAACCATGCTTGCTGTAACTGCAGTCATGTTTATCTCCTAAATTCGGTAGAAAATGAATTCTTTTTAGAACAGAAACGGCCCAGAGGAGTTCTCATGGGCCGCCTGCATACATAACGCTTACTTTGCCACCATCACATGTCGCAAAAATGACAAGCTAGCGTCAAACGCATTAAGCCTCAGAAGCTGGAGCTTCTTCTGCTTTAGCTTGTGCATTTGCTTGTGATTGAGCATATTCTTTACCAGCAAGAATCGCATCAGCCATAGCAGAAGCATAAAGTGTTACTGCACGGATCGCATCATCGTTACCCGGGATAACGTAGTCTACGTTGTCTGGGTTAGAGTTTGTATCAACGATACCGATTACAGGAATACCAAGGTTCTTAGCTTCTTTGATTGCAATCGCTTCGTGATCAACATCGATTACGAATAATGCGTCAGGTAAACCACCCATGTTTTTAACGCCGCCTAAGCCACGCTCAAGTTTTTCCATCTCACGAGTACGCTCTAGAGCTTCACGTTTAGTCAGCTTAGCGAAAGTACCGTCTTGAGATTGAGTTTGAAGGTCTTTTAAACGGTTGATAGATTGGCGAAGTGTTTTCCAGTTCGTCAACATACCACCTAACCAGCGGTGATCTACATATGGTTGACCAGCGCGTTGAGCTTGTTCACGGATGATCGCAGAAGCTGCACGTTTAGTACCAACGAACAAAACTTTGTTCTTTTTGCTAGCCAAGTTGTTAGCAAAGTTCAAAGCATCATTTAACGCAGGAACAGTGTGCTCAAGGTTGATGATGTGAATTTTGTTACGCGCACCAAAGATGTAATCACGCATCTTTGGATTCCAGAAACGAGTTTGGTGACCAAAGTGCGCGCCAGCTTGAAGAAGGTCGCGCATGCTTACGTTGTAATCTGCCATTTTCTTTACCTTAAAGTTTGGGTTAGGCCTCCATATACCCGCATTCTCCACCCTAAAGGGCACCCAGAGTAATGTGTCGATATATGTGCGGATTTTTTTGCCTCATCGCACAAAGCCCGTGAAATTTATTCACGAAAAAGCATTTGATAAAATGGGCGGCTATTTATACCATAGTCACACACAAATTTCCAAAAGTTTTTAGAGATCATGAACAACACTTACCAAGCTCCACGTCGACTCATCAAAACCCCTGACGAAATTGAAAAAATGCGTGTGGCAGGGCGACTGGCGGCAGAAGTTTTGGATATGATCAAACCGCATATTGTTCCGGGTGTCACCACTCTGGAACTTGATACGATTTGTCATGACTATATTGTCAATCAACAACAGGCGATTCCAGCATGCTTAGGCTATGGCGCTGCACCGGGTCGACCTGCCTTCCAACATACTATTTGTACTTCTGTGAACCATGTGGTGTGTCACGGCATTCCATCAGACAGTAAAAAATTGAAAAAAGGCGACATCCTGAACATTGATGTGACCGTGATTAAAGATGGCTATCATGGTGACACCAACATGATGTACATCGTGGGTGGTGAAACCACTATTCTTGCCAACCGTCTATGTAAGGTAGCGCAAGAAGCCATGTACCGGGGTATTGAAACTGTAAAACCGGGTTCAACCATTGGCGATATTGGTCATGCCATTCAGCAGTATGTTGAATCCGAGCGTTTTGGCGTGGTACGTGAATATTGTGGTCACGGTATTGGTACAACTTTCCATGACGAACCGCAAGTACTGCATTATGGTCAGCCAGATACCGGCATGGTACTTGAAGAAGGCATGACCTTTACCATTGAGCCAATGGTCAATGGTGGTGACTGGAAAACCAAATTACTCGGTGATAAATGGACAGTGGTCACCAAAGACCATTCATTGTCAGCACAATATGAACATACGATTCTGGTGACCAAAACCGGCGCGGAAATTTTAACCGCACGCCCGGACGAAGATTTGTCACGCTTTAGTGTGTAACCACAACATCAACAACACAAAATGGTCACTTTAAAGTGGCCATTTTTATTTTATATTTCATGCATTCGTATGCATGACCGAGATGTAAAAAGTCTCCCCTTGCCTGCTTCCAGCGCATCGAAATTCAAGATAAAGTTCGGCCAATACACCATTTTTCCTTAAAGTTTTCCAAATTCTTTTGCCCTATCTGCACCATTTTAGGCTAAGATAATGTGCTTTTTATTTTTTAATCCCTATAAGAAGGAATACTGCCGTGGACGTACGTCTCTCTGATCGTGTGAATGCCATCAAACCGTCCCCTACGCTTGCTGTGACCAACAAAGCTGCTGAATTAAAAGCTGCAGGTCACAACGTGATTGGTTTGGGCGCAGGTGAACCAGATTTTGATACCCCTCAACACATCAAAGATGCAGCAATTGCAGCGATTAACAACGGTTTCACCAAATACACCGCTGTTGACGGTACGCCAGGTCTTAAAAAAGCCATTATTGCTAAATTCAAACGCGACAATAACCTAGACTATGCAGCAAACCAGATTCTGGTTTCTTGTGGTGGTAAGCAATCATTCTTTAACTTGGCCCTTGCTTTGTTAAACAAAGGTGATGAAGTCATCATCCCTGCACCATTCTGGGTAAGCTACCCGGATATGGTGATCATCGCTGAAGGTGTTCCTGTTATTGTGAAATGTGGTGAAGAACAACGTTTCAAAATCACCCCTGAACAATTAGAAGCTGCAATCACTGACAAAACACGTCTAGTAGTATTGAACAGCCCGTCTAACCCTACAGGTATGATCTACACTAAAGCTGAGCTTGAAGCGCTGGCTGACGTACTGCGTAAATACCCAGAAGTATTTATCGCATCTGATGACATGTACGAACCAATCCGTTGGGATGACGAGTTCTACAACATCGCAACAGTTGCACCAGACCTTTATGACCGTACGATTGTGTTAAACGGTGTGTCTAAAGCTTATGCAATGACTGGCTGGCGTATCGGCTACGCAGCGGGCCCTGCTAAACTGATTGGTGCAATGAAGAAGATCCAGTCTCAATCGACTTCAAACCCAACTTCTATTTCGCAAGTTGCTGCTGAAGCTGCATTGAATGGTCCTCAAGACGTTCTTGAGCCAATGATTGAAGCATTCAAACGTCGCCATGACTTGGTTGTGAAAGGCTTGAATGATATTCACGGTATTTCTTGCCTGCCTGCTGATGGTGCATTCTATGCATATGCCAACATCAAACCGTTGATTCGTGCCAAAGGTCTTAAGTCTTGCACAGAATTCTCTGCATGGTTACTGGAAGAAACTGGTGTTGCAGTGGTTCCTGGTGATGCATTCGGTCTTGGCGGTTTCATGCGCATCTCTTACGCTACTGCTGACGAAGTACTGGTGGATGCACTTGCACGCATCAAGAAAGCGGCTGATTCAATCGAAGGCGTTGACGCTGCGATTGCTTCAATCGAAGCTGAAAAAGCTGCAAAATAATCTAGCTTGCTAGATAAAAAACCCGCGAGTTTCGCGGGTTTTTTTATGTTCTTCAACATGTATTAAACAGTGAGTCGTATTCGCTTATAGCTCAAGTATTTCATGAGTAAACAAACAAAACATAGACTTGCTGCAATCGTGTACGCAATACTCAACATCCACCAAAACCCATGAATCCCCAATGCATTGCTTTGCCAATTAAACAGTGTCATTGGATGATACCCCACATACCAACCACCACCTAAGCCCACGACCAGCACCGTACTGATAAAAATAAACATCGGTCTGACAATTCTCGCCAGCAACGTAGCATTGCCAAACTAATCACCAGTAGCGCATCAAAGATATGCATCCAACACATTAACAGGATCAATGCCAAGGCTAATGCAATCACCTGCGCATCATTGCTAAATAACCCTACAATCCAACTATCTAAGCCCCAAATAGTCAACACGACAACGATAGCTATTAGCATCACAGCCATCAATGCCCGCTTACTGAGTTGCCATGCAGCATCAATCTGCTCCGCACCGATTTTAGTCGACACCAAAATACCGAAGGCGGATGCCATCGACATCGGCAACATAAACATCAAGCCCAATAAACCAAGCATCACCTGATATGCATTCACTACAATGTCACCCAAAGGCAAGATCAGCAAAGCAATCGCGCTGATGGCAAATACATCCACAAAAGTCACCACCGCATTGGGCAATCCAATTTTTAAAATTTTCAACAAAGTCTGCCAGTGAAAGAAAACACCAGACCACTGGATCTTTAACTTCCGCTCAAGGAAGAAAAAATAGTAAACAAACAACAGTACCCACTGCACAATCAAATGTGCCATGAATGCACCTTCAACCCCATAGCTTGTAACATAACCTTCAATGCCATAAATCAAGACATAAGCCAAAGCCAAAGCCACTTTGAGCAGTAAATAGATCATATTGGCGTAGAACACGCGCTTAGCCTGCCCACAGGCTTGGGTTAAAATATATAAAATGCGCAACAATAAATGCGCTGGAATCGTCCAAGCTAACAGCCACAGACATGACACAATCAATGCCTGTAATGCCGCATCTGCCTTTAAAAAATGAAGTACAGGAGTCGCATAATTAAACAAGTACATCGCAACAGCAGAAATCACCAGTACAATCAAAATACTTTGCTTCACGATACGTTGGATGTCCGCATAATCCTGACGTCCATTGGCTTCTGCCAGCTCTTGCATCATGCCCTGTAACACCCCAATACCCGTTACAAAGCACAAAGAATAAACAGACAAACAGACTGCCAATGCAGCCACATGCTGAGGTGAAAAATGTGATAGAAAAATCACGTCGAACAAACTACTGAGCATAATAATGGCATTACTGAGAAAAATAGGCACCCAAAGATGCAGAAACTGTTTCATTACCCTATCACTCGATTTTTTAATTCTTTTATAAGACTCGTTTTTTGACAGATTATTTAAATCTGAGATATTTCATTAAAAATGTATACCAGTATCGTGCCATAAATCATTCTATTTCTTATTTTTTATAAAGATGACTTCACTCAGGTGCAAGCACTGTACTTCTTACAAAATAATCCGCCATTTCTATACCAGATTGCTATTATCGATGTCACAATTTTGAATTAAATCTCAACAACTCAAGAATAATGACAGGAGAATTACAATGAACCCAAAAGAAATGAGCGGTTTAGCATTACTGGAAGCGATGCGTGATGAAAAAATCCCGGCCCCAAGTATTAGCGAAACCATGTCGATGCAACCAGCAGTGATTAAAAGCGGACATGTAGAATTTAAGGTAAAAGCTGATCATCGACATTTAAATCCGCTTGGCGGCGTCCATGGTGGTTTTGCTGCAACCGTTTTGGATACCGTGACAGGCTGCGCGATTCATACTTTACTTGAAGCAGGTGTCGGTTATGGCACCATTGATCTGAATGTAAAGATGTGCCGCCCCATACCTCAGAATCAGCCACTGAAAGCCGTAGGAAAATCAATTAATCTCAGTAGAAATTTAGGTATTTCTGAAGGTCAGATTCTGGATGAAGAAGGTCGCCTGTATGCTCATGCCACTGCGACCTGTATGATTATTCGGACTGAATGAATATTGGTAGCCTGTACAATTCATCAGACACTTCATTTAAATAATATTACTTTTCGCCTGCCCTGCTTTAACAAATGACAAGCGTGGTCGAGTTAAGCCTTGAAACTCAAAATAATGCTTGGAAACATTGGCTAATTCCACATCTTGTGTTTGTGTTGTTGAGGCTTGCCACGCTTTAGACTGATTAGTACCTGTCAAAAGATTGCCAGAAATGGCATAGATATAAAGGTCTTTGCCTTGCTCTTTCAGATAGTCTGCATTCAGGAAAACTTCAAAGTTAAATTGACTTTCAGTTTCTACCAACCATTTTTCTGCAAACCATAATTGCAGCAAATCACCTAAATAAAGTGATTTTTGCGCCAAAGGCCATAGCGTGATATGAGCGTCTTTAACCGGGATATAATACTGTGCAGGATCGGCAATAATCTGAAGATAGTTTTCTTGATAATAAGCCAGTTGAGAGAAAATTTGAGGGATGCTGAGCGTATTCATTCGCTGTCTCCGATTTAGCCATTTTTGTGCTGGCAAGTAGGTTTAAATCCACACTGTTTGACCATTTGGTCAAACGACTTTATGGTTTTAATCTAGCAAGTGAAATTTATTCTGACAAGTATTTTTCGTAAAATTTATGCAATTGCCCAAATTAAAAACAGACAGGCTGTATTTATAATAAATATGATAATTTTTGCTTGACCCCCGTCAAAATCTCTCTATAATCGCTTTCAGATTCTCCAATAGCTCAGTCGGTAGAGCGACGGACTGTTAATCCGCAGGTCCCTGGTTCGAGCCCAGGTTGGAGAGCCAAATTCAAGAAAGCCCACTCATCATGAAGTGGGCTTTTTTATTATCTTAAAATTTGACGGCTTGTTATTTTCAACTATTTAAAATGAATAATTATTTTCAATCCCTCATAAAATTCGATATATAAATACCCCTCTTTTCAAAATTTTGAGATATAAAAAATCCCCCATGCATGGAGGATTTTTAAACTGTCACCGAGATTAAGCCGCTTGAGCCGGAACACCGCTATGAAAACGGAAAGTTTCATCAGGCGCGAGAATCAGCTGTTTTTCAACTTCACGAATATGCTGGATTCGCTCCTGAATATCCTCTTTCGGATTTTTCAGTTTCGCTGTGGTAGCAACATCCATCGCCAAAGCCAAATAGTCTTCAAAATGGCGAGATTCGGACTTGAGCAGGTAGCGGTAGTAACGTGCCAATTCATCATCAACACGCGAAGCAAGCGCGTAAAAACGCTCACAGGAACGCGCTTCCACAAAGGCACCAATCACCAAGACATCAATCAAGGCTTCAGGTTCAAAAGTCCGGATTTCCTTACGCAAACCACCGGCATAACGCCCTGCACTCAAGTTTTGCCAAGCCTGACCGCGCTTGTTCATCAATTCAAGCACTTGCTCATAATGCAGCATTTCTTCACGCACCAGCTGTGCAAGCTTCACCTGTAGATCAACAAAATAGCTATAGCGAAACATAAGGTTCATGGCCGTGCTGGCTGCTTTTTTTTCACAGTTGGCATGATCTTGCATCAAGATTTCAAGATTTTCGACCGCCATATCCAGCCATGCTTGCGGTGTTTCACAACCGAGGAAAGCAATCACCGGCTGCATCAGTTCATCATAATTAATATTCGACATAACCACTCTAATCTTAACGCGCTGACTTAATCACGGCTTTCATTTGCTGAACCGCTTGTGCCAGACCAACAAATACCGCATCCGCAATTAAAGAATGACCGATATTGAGCTCATGAATCTGTGGAATCGCAGCAATCGGCGTCACGTTATCCAGATTTAAACCATGACCTGCATTCACTACCAAACCTTTAGATGCAGCATATTCAGCACCTTTCACAATGCGTTCCAGTTCCGCTTGTTGCGCTTCTGGAGTTTCTGCATCGGCATAGGCGCCTGTGTGAATCTCAATCGTCGGTGCACCACAAGCAACTGCTGCATCAATTTGTGCAAAATCGGCATCAATAAATAAAGATACATCACAACCAATGGCTTCCAGCTCTTGAGTCGCGGCTTTTACAGCATCAAAATTACCCACGACATCCAGACCACCTTCAGTGGTCACTTCCTGACGTTTTTCAGGAACAAAACAAACATGCTGTGGCTTGATTTCCTTGGCAAAGGCGATCATTTCATCTGTTACCGCCAACTCAAGGTTCATACGGGTTTTTAACGCAGGACGCATACGACGCACATCGTCATCCTGAATGTGACGACGGTCTTCACGCAAGTGCAAGGTAATGCCTTCTGCCCCTGCCTGTTCGCAGATCAATGCAGCATTGACTGGGTCTGGGTACGTCGTACCACGTGCTTGTCTTAAAGTTGCGACATGGTCAATATTGACACCAAGTAATGCAGCCATAATCTTTTCCTAACTACGATTGAGATTGAGAGTTTTGAATCCAGAGTTGTCGACTCTTTAATGGTCGATCACCGAGCAAAGCCGTGATCACCTGTCGATACAGTTTCGTCAGTAATTGTAACTGTTCCGGATTAAAATCCCCACCATTTTCATACATCAACATGCTTAAAATCTGTTGACCGGAGATAGTGGAGCGCAAGGCCTTAGCCGATGGCATAAAGCCGGCATTGAGCTGAAAATAATAGTGCTGTAGTGGATCAATCTGCGCCTGATTGGCATCTACCGAAAAATCCAGACCATAACCGAGCTCTTCCAGCAAAACATGCTCAAACTGGCGCAAGATCTGTTTTAAATATAAATTCGGGTTGGATTGTGCGGATAATTGCTGCAATGCGGTTAAGGTCTCTGCATATTTAGCAAAGGTTTGCGGCATTTCCACTTCAAGTGGGCATAAGCGCAGCAAAATTTCATTCAGATAAAAACCTGAAAAAAAGGCATCGCCAAAAAAGAAAATCGGCTGATTAACAATTTCCAGTTTAGTAAAATTTTTGAGTTCGGATTTACCTGAAGCTTGCAAGCGAATGGGCTGGTATTGCGGTGGTGGCATTTGCCTGAGAATACCATCTACCCTGCCATATTCTTGGGTAAATAAATGCACAATATGACTGCGTTCACGGTACTTACGATGATGAATCAGATAACCATGCAGTACTTCGTTACGCATAAGCGGGCACTTTAATCCTTATCTTTTTTTGATTTTTTATCATCTTCTTCGTCATCCCCATCCGGGATCACTGCACCCACAACAGCCGCAGTGCCTTTGACTGCGACTTTTGTGGTTTTATAAGCCACTTTAACAGGAACCGTGACCACTTTATGAATACAGCCTTGCAGAAATAAAACACATGCAACCACTGCCAACACTTTCATCATCACAGATTCCTCGAAGGGTCTTATCAAGCTTATCGCTTAGATATCACTATAACCTAAGCTTTTTAATGCACGTTCATCATCAGACCAGCCACCTTTGACTTTCACCCAAAGGGTTAACATGATTTTCTGTTCGAACATTTTTTCCATGTCGAGACGCGCATCCATACCGATTTTCTTCAGTTTGACACCTTTCTCGCCAATCACAATGGCTTTTTGGCTCGGACGATCGACAAAAATCGTGGCATCAATATAGGTACAGGCAGCTTTCATACGACCCGTTTTTTCATTCAAGACCGGCTCTTCAGTTTTGAATGATTCGATCTGAACGGTCAAATCGTATGGAAGCTCTTCACCCAGCTGACGCATGATCTTTTCACGGATAATTTCAGACGCCAGGAAACGCTCTGAACGATCGGTCAGTTGATCCAGTGAGTATAGTGGTGGCTGGAACGGAAGATACTTGGCAATCGTGTCACGTAAATGTTCAAGATTGGCACCACGAAGCGCAGATACCGGTACGATTTCCGCAAAGTTCATCAGCTTTTCGCGTTCACGAATCAGCGGCAAAGCTTCGTTCTTGTTTTCAAAAGTATCGAGCTTGTTGATCACCAGAATCACTGGCATTTCAGCATTTTTCAGCTTTTCCAGAACCAGGTCATCGTTTGGCGTCCACTTTTGTGCATCCACTACGAATAAAACCAGGTTTACATCACGCAAAGCCGAATGTGCCGCACGGTTCATCATTTTATTGATGGCACGGACTTCTTTTTTATGCATCCCCGGTGTATCAACAAATACCGCCTGAGATTTTTCACGTGAATCAATCCCCACGATTTTATGACGTGTGGTTTGCGGTTTACGTGAGGTAATTGAAAGCTTCTGACCCAGAATATGGTTCATTAAGGTAGATTTACCCACATTCGGGCGACCTACAATGGCAACAAAACCACTGCGATAATCCGATGGGATTTCGGTGCCTTGTGCACTAAAAAATTGACTAATAAGGTCGTGACTGTCGCTTTGCGACTCGTGATCAGCATCAATGTGATCGGAATGAGTAGTCATTAAGACTTATGCTCCAAAAGTTTCAAAATATCCGCCGCAACGGCTTGTTCAGCAAAACGCCGGCTCACGCCTTCGCCTTGCATGGTCGGCAATCCCGCAATCTGGCATTCCACTTTAAAATGCTGATTGGGTGCATCACCTTGAATATCTACAACCTCGTAAACTGGGAGAGGTTTCTTACGTGCTTGTAAATACTCTTGTAAGCGAGATTTAGGATCTTTAAGCTGATCTGTCGGCTCAATATGATCTAAATATGGCTCGTACCATTTTAACACAATCGGTTCTAGCACGGTGAGATCACCGCAGTCGACATAGATTGCGCCAATAATCGCTTCTACCGTATCTGCCAGTATAGACTCACGATGATGACCGCCAGATTTCAATTCACCGGTACTGAGAATTAAATTCTGACTCAGTTTTAAATCATTGGCGATTTTTCCTAATGCTTCCTGACGAACCAGGGTCGCACGCATACGCGTTAACCGGCCTTCATTTTCGCTTGGATAGGCATTAAAAAGATAATTCGCAATGATCATCCCTAAAAGAGAATCGCCCAGAAATTCCAGGCGCTCGTAGTTGTGTTTATGACTGACTGAACGATGAGTCAATGCCAGTTTCAGCAAATCAGCCTGTTTAAACTGATAGCCGATCCGTTTGGCAAGACGTTCATCATTTAGCTTTGACTGTGCTTTGATCAAACTCTTTCTCAAACTTCATCACTAAA